>CAZJVJ010000047.1:0-2526 GCA_964549635.1 uncultured Dehalococcoidales bacterium | reverse complement strand
GCAACTACTGGTATGCCGGCAGCCCACGCAGTCGGAATCTTGACCCGTGCACCAGCTCCAACCCACAGTGGGACAATAAATAATTGACACTGGCTGAGAAGCTGTCGTTCATCATCCTGCTCGCCGAGGAAAATTATGTCTTTGCGACCGTGAAGGCGGCTCAAAAGTTTAGCTGAAGGCGGCCCAAAACCGGCGATATACAGACGAACGTTTGGTTCTGTCCGCTTCAACAGGGGCATCACCTCGTCCATGAACCACAGGAGTCCATGCGTGTTGGCGTCCCACGCCACAGTCCCCAGCCAAAGTATCGCCCCCCTTTTTCTTTTCGTTTCCGGGGTCGTTGCCCGAAATCGGCCCAGGTCAATCCCGCCGCCGGTGGGCAATTCCCAGGTGGGAATCCTGCAGCCAGTTTGCGACTTATATGCCTCCGCTTCCAGCGGCGATACGGCAAGACAAGCATCAAACCACTGCCATGTCTCCCGCTCCCAGCGATTCATCTTTTCAAAGCGCGCTATCATCTCCTCTCGCTCATCATCCTCAGCATACTCAATCCAGCGCTTCAACAGCGTATTCTCAACATTGTGCAGGTCGAGAATTACCGGGAGGTCTGGGGCAACTGTATGGACTAAAGGCACCACCCATGACATCCACGAATGTTCCACCTGCACCAGGTCAAATTTTTCTGTTTGAATAAGCCGTTCCAGCTCGAGATAGTAGGCAAGGTCCATGGTATTGAATACTTCCAGTGGTATTCCAAGTCGCCGGTCCCGCTCCTTTACATTAACCCGGTCCCGGTTGCATATACCTATGGCACTCACCTGCGGGTAAGGGGCAAAAAAGCCCCTTACTTGCCGCTCCTCCCCATCAGAGCGGCACTGGAATAGATACGTCACCTGATAGCGCCCAGTCTCAACCAACTTGATAATTGGACCGACCATCCTCATCGCTCCACCAGATATGGGGGGACAGATGAGATAGCTGGTCAAAATCAGTAAACGTATCGGATGCCCGCTCTCCATAGCACCGCTTACATTATATATGAAGCGTCAAGCCCTTTTATTCTATCACAGTACACACCTAAGGCGAGCACCTGACACAGGCTTCATGGATTCGAGCCTCATATTCCTTTCTCAAACGTGCCAGGAAAATTTCGTTGCGGCGGCACCAGTCCGGCAGTCCTGCTGCCAGCAGTGAAAGCCGGCTGACCACCTGGTCAAAAGAACAGACAGACAGAGTGGGCACTTCCCTGGCTGCGCTAAATGTTCTTTCATCGTGCGGCACCAGCACAGCAGGTCTCCCTAGACTCAAAGCCAGCAAGCAACCATGTAACCGAAGCCCAACCACAGCATCAAATTGTCTCAGAAAGTCAAGGTAGGCTCGCGGCTCATACGAGTAGTAAACGTCGCACTCGAGATTCAAACCGTGCACCAACTGCAGCTCCTCAACATAGTGAACCACAATGGAGACCTCATACCCGGTTTTCCGGAGTTCATTGCAGAGCGCTGACAATGCTTCACCTTTGCCGATAGAACAGGCCTGGTTGGACTCCGCAAATTGCCAGATGATGGCCAGAGAGTTGATTCGAGATGGGTAGCTAGGCATTATTGGTGAAATAAGCGATGGGCATGGCATAACAAAGCTCTGGACTCCATAGGAGTACAGCATATCTGCAGCGGCACGGTCTCTCACTATGATGAGAGGCGTCTGGGCCTTGAAGATATGTTCTTCGAGCCGGCTAAGGCTCACTTTGAACCCCGGGGTTCCTATCCCGATAGCCAGAACTGGAACAGAAAACCTGAGGCTATACCGGTATAGCTCTGTCATAAAAGGACCAGCCCATTCCGAGGTGCCGGCCAGGACAATCATATCCACATAAGGTGCAGTGCTCTCAAAAAACGAGTTGGAGATATTGGGCAAGCGACAATTGCGTATATCTGGATTGCGGTCATAGATAAGCCAGTTGATGTCCCAGCCGCTGGCTTCCTCGATAAGGCTCTCAATGCTAATGCGTATGAATTCGTCGCCTGGGTTCCATTGCCTTGTAGTTGAGAGAAGAATGTTCTTGCGCCTGTTGCCCATCACACTTCTATCACCTCCCCCTCACAGATAACACACTCATCTTCGCCACCAAATACGGCCCTCAAAATAGCCATGAGACCTGGCGATTCAGTGGACATCTCATAGTGGCACCTTTCCGAAAAGCGGCATATGATGTGATGTGAGAACCATATCGGTTTATCTCTTAGCCACAAGCTATCTGCCTCAGCAATTTGCAGAGGGATATCCTTTCCTCCAGGTAGCGAAAGCATTAGGTGGGTGGGGTCTCTCCAACCGATATAATGACCCTGAATGTTTAACATACGGCTGTTCAACTCATATTGGACAGTCAGGTCACAATGGCTAAAGGTTGTTACGCAAGGACCGTAATATTGAACCCGGCGTCGACTTATGGTCTTTCGGGCAGTGGGATTGCTAGACGACATACTTACCAGCTCAACCGTATGATGGCCGGGTTGGTGGAAAAAT
>CAZJVJ010000046.1:0-2551 GCA_964549635.1 uncultured Dehalococcoidales bacterium | reverse complement strand
GGGTGTCCATCTGGCGGGCAGTGTATATTGGATATCACATTTAACGCCTGGCCTTTGTCCTGTTGCTGACCGAACAACTCTGGCTGCACCTGTAAGCCGCATTAGACGATCTGTTACCGGCACCGCAGGCAAACCATACAATTAATAACCACCGAACAGCTGGACTGCATATTTACCGTATATGCCTATACCGATGTGTGTAAGTTCGGGATCAAGCAAATTTGCCCTGTGCCCGGGTGATTTCATGCATAGATCGATAAAGCTGGAGGCTTCATAACCACCTTGAGCACAGTTTTCTGCCACCAAATTAAAACCAGCCATTTGAGCTCTATGTGCTCGTTCATCGAATCCCAGATGGTCGCAACTATTGCTCTTGTACATATCTCGGGCATGCATTTTGGCTAACTCTTCCAGTTCTGGACTTCTTTGGAATGGCATTAAACCATTTTCCCTGCGCTTAATATTCGTAAGTTCATATGCCTCTCGAATTCGTCTTTCGGTAGATTCTGGAGTAGTGCCCTCAGGCCAGGCGACAATTTTGTCTATTCCTTGCTTAACATGACCCGGTGTTTGTTTTCCGAGATAACCAAAAGGCTGCCCCCCCTAATAAAGCCAAGCCATAGATAGATATTGCTATAATCAATATCAGCTTCAGGATTCCGAAGGCTTTCATGCCATAATTGCAGAATTACTCTGTCGGTCGCAGTTAACAATCTGACCAATTGTTGGCTTCAGGCTTCAAGCGACCTCCCGTCAGCAAGAGCTCATTCTATTCTCTGGTATCGTTTTGTTTCCGTGTTTATTTATGCCTATTGACTCATGCCAGAGCTGGGTTTACAATTGTACCCAAAATGAGTATGAAGGCTGAGTCAAAAGACATTTCATCTTTACTCTTCGGCAAGACCCGACGGGCTATCCTATCGCTGCTTTATGGCCATCCCGAAGAGTCCTATTATCTGCGCCAGATTGTAAGGATGGTCGGTTTCGGTTTGGGAGCCGTACAGAGAGAGGTGAAACTGCTCGCCGACGCCGGTATTATCCGCCGCCGGACCAGCGGACACCAGGTTTACTTTCAGGCTAATACCGACTCACCGGTGTTCAAGGAACTCAAGAGCCTGATAACCAAGACCGTGGGTATCGGCGATACACTGTGTGCTGCGCTGTCATCTTTTAACGACCGCATTAAAATTGCCCTGGTCTACGGTTCGGTTGCCAGGGGAGAAGAAAACCGGGGTAGCGATATAGATTTGCTGGTCGTCGGCGATATTACCTTCACTGAAGTGGTTAAAGCGCTTCGGAGCGCGCAAGAGACGCTGGGAAGAGAAATAAACCCGACCGTCTATCCCGTAGAAGAGTTCCGCTCCAGAGTTTCGGAGGGACACTATTTCATTCAGAACGTCCTCAATGGTCCCAAGATATTCGTGATTGGAGATGAAAATGAGCTTAAACGACTGGCTGGATAGAGGCTGGCTGGTCAGGCCCCAGCCTGACCGCCGGGAAATCAGGGAGCTACTCGGTATTGCCGACCGGGCTATCGCCGACGCTGGGGTTACTGGAATCAGCCCGGACGCAAGGTTGAGCATCGCCCACAATGCCGCTCTGCAACTGGCTATTACCGCCCTGGCTGCTACTGGTTATCGTGTCGGTCGGGAAGCTCACCACTACCGCGCTATCCAGTCTCTTGCTTTTACCATCGGCGCCAGCCCTGAGCTGGTTGACCAGCTTGACAGCTTTCGCAAGAAGCGGAATATCAGCGACTACGAGCGCGCTGGCGCGGTATCCGAGCAGGAAGCCAGGGAGATGCTGGAGCTGGCAAAGTCATTGCGTGAGACGGTGACCACGTGGCTCAAGAAAAATCACCCGGAGTTAGTTTAGGCACATCAGTAAAGAGGTAATATAGTCTAATGACTGAGCAACTGAAAGCTGGCTGTATCGTTAAGGGTCATTTCTGGCCGGAACCTGTTGAGATAAAGCTAGTAGAAGAAGCCGGAGAATACGTCCACATCGTCGGGGCAACCATCATCTCTGGGAAACACATTGACCAGATTATTCCACGCCATGACTTTCAAAAGCTCTCCCTACAGGGTGAAGGAGCCTTATTTACTGAGGAGCCATGGAAGACCTTCCTGACGCTCGAAACGATACGCTACAGGTTTGCATCTCTCTATGACCCTCTCCTGGCTATGAACATTTCCAAGATAGACCCTTTACCACATCAGATTGAGGCAGTCTATGGCCACATTCTGAAGCTTCCGAGGATTCGTTTTCTTATCGCCGATGACCCTGGTGCCGGCAAGACCATCATGGCCGGCCTTGTCATTAAGGAAATGAAGCTGCGCTACTTGGTCCAGAGAATCCTGATAATATCGCCGGGGCACCTGAAAGACCAGTGGCGTCGTGAGATGGCAGAGAGGTTCGAGGAAAGGTTCGTTGTGATTGACCGAGCGGTTCTTGACGCTTTGTATGGAGAAAACGTATGGCTAAGAGAAAACCAGATTATTACATCTATAGACTTCGCTAAACGAGACGACATTTTACCATCGATAGCTGC
>CAZJVJ010000045.1:0-2810 GCA_964549635.1 uncultured Dehalococcoidales bacterium | reverse complement strand
CTCTGTAGTATCTAAGGAGCTTACCGGTAAACCTATTCCGGTCAATTCCCCCATCAAGTTTTCTTAAGAAGTGGTTCTTGGCTACCTTCTGCTGATACAGGAAATTGCCAAGGAGTCCATGTCAGTCTCTTTACACCTTATCTTTGCCATATTTGAACCTTTTTGCTGTAGTAAAGTAGCTTTCAGCTCATCTGGCTATTTCTAATAAGAAATTTCTAATAAAAGTTGCTAAACAGTCTCAACCCTTTCTAGCTTGACACGGCCAACCTTATCCTGATAGACTTTTCGCTTGTGGTAGGTGCTTGGATAAAGTAGTCTGGGAGTATGGCCCCGTAGTGTAGCGGACTAACATGCCACCCTGTCACGGTGGAGATCGTGGGTTCGAATCCCATCGGGGTCGTTCCAAATTAAGAAGTCGGAAATCGTCGCCTCAGTTTCGAGAAAGCTTTTAAAACCTGGCACATTTCCGGTAAATTTTTTCCAGACAAATTGGACAAATATCACTACTCTCTAGTACTCCTCTGCATAAACATCTTAAGACAAAAAGTTAAACCTGTAATGATTAATTTCTAGTCAATGCCACACCGAGTAAGTGCCTACAGTGTGGCTTGAATCTTTTTACCCTCTTGTTAAAAGGTCTCCATCCCGCTTGCAATACCACAGGCTGACTCAGCGAGAAAAACAATACAAAATGGCCGTAGCCGCCACAATAGACAGAGTGAAGATTGTCGGGACTGTTGTGGGTATCTCGACTTTGGCTCTAGCGAACAATTCCTTAATGAAGGAATGCTCAAAGTTCCCTGCATCTGCGATCTTGAAGCCTCGTAAAGTCTGCATGATTGTGGTCAACACACATACCCATACGGTACCTTTCAGTCCATGGTATCATGATAGCTCCCCATATGAACTGGTGCAGGATGACCGCGAGGCTAAAAAAGAAATGAAAAGGGATTCTACCAGGCCACCAATCAAAGGGCACCAGGAATAGACTTGTCCAGCCAAAAACGAAAACCACATGTAACCAGAAAACAGCCTCGCCACACCGAGTTCTCATTAATTGCTGCCCAACAAGCCGCTCAGCCTATTGTCAGAGTCCCGTCATAGTATTGGTCCTTATTTCAAGGCTGTATATAATTCAGTAATCTCACACTGTTCCATAAAAGCTTGCTAATTTTCAAAGAATTGTCTATCACTAACTGTCTTTGGCTGAACGTATATGCAAGCTAACCAAGATTGCGCAGTTCCTCTCTCAGCACCTTACCCAAAAGGTTCTTGGGGAGCGAGTCCATAAATTGCACTTTTTTGGGGATCTTAAACGTGGGTAGATGTTTTTTGCAAAAAGCGATGATTTCATCCTCGCTTGATTGCTCTCCTGCCTTGAGGACCACAAAGGCCTTTATCTCTTCACCGTAGACCTTATCAGGCATACCCACAACGCTGGCCTCGAGCACTTTGGGATACTGGTAAAGAACCTCCTCGACCTCTCTAGGTGATACATTTTCTCCACCCCGGATGATTATGTCCTTCTTGCGGTCTGTGATATAGAGATATCCCTCCTCGTCCATATAGCCTATATCTCCAGTGTGGAGCCAACAATTTTTGATAACCTGGGCTGTTTCTTCAGGCATGTTCCAGTAGCCTTTCATCACGGTAGGGCCTTTAACTACTATCTCACCAAGCTGACCTGGGGGGAGCTCTCGGTCTTGTTCGTCAAACACTTTTACAGTATTGCATCTAAGTAAGCACTTGCCTACAGAGCCATATTTAGGTGGAAGGTCAGCAGGCTGCCCGGTTGTGGTAGCCCCAGATTCGGTTAAGCCCCAGCCTTCCCTTATATCAATACCTATCTTCTGTTTCCATTTCAAGGCCACATCTACGGGGAGTGCTGCTCCACCAGAATTGCAGTCCTCTAAGGAGCTCAAATCGTATTTCTCTAAATCTGGAAACTCCAGCATCTGGATATACATAGTAGGGACTGCTGCAATATGAGTAACTCGGAATGTCTGTATCGCTTTCAGTGCTTCTTCAACATTCCACCATTTTAACACTATTGCCTTTGCTCCCATGAAAGAACCTGTATTGGTGAAAGCGATACCATAGGAGTGCGACAGAGGTAGCACACCTAGGCTGACTATATTTCGGTTTACACCTGTTACCTCTTGTACAGTCTCAACAAAACGGAGAGTTTTGGGATTTAATGAGCGGTTAGTGACACGCAATGTCACAGCACGGTGAATCATAATGTATTCATAAAACGACAAGGCGTTGATGTAGAGTGAAAAGTGAGTATGCATTACCCCTTTAGGTCGACCTGTAGTACCAGCGGTATATAATATGGCAGCAAGATCATCGTTATCCATTTCTTCTATTGTCAGTTCATCTGAGCTACTACACAAAAGCTCGGGATAGGATATAGTGCCAGGAACGGCATCTTTGTCTGTCAAGATGATGTGTTCCAAGTTCGGTGCCTGCTTTTGTGCTTCCAGAACCCAGCCAAGGTAATCTGAGCTGGTCAAGAGGGCTTTCGCCCCGCTGTCACGGTATATATAAGCAGCTTGATCAGGCCTTAGTAATGGGTTTAATGGAACCACAATACCACCAATCTTGTTTATAGCTGGGAAGGCCGCGAATACCGGTGGGCTATTGGGCATCTGAATTGCTACACGATCCCCTTTACCAATGCCCAGGGTTTTCAGTGCATTGCCTAAGCGGTTAGCATCACGATTTCTCTCAACGTTAGTGTACCATCTGCCTCCGAAGTAAAAACTTTCGTATTCGCCGAACCTTTTGATGTTGTCCTCTATTAGCCT
>CAZJVJ010000044.1:0-3622 GCA_964549635.1 uncultured Dehalococcoidales bacterium | reverse complement strand
AATTTCTTTGTAAATAACCTCTCTATAGGTTGGTATATTGGTGTGCCATTTTCCCGGGTCATTGCCAATAAGATAGTTGACCACGGCACTTTCCTTGCCAGTACCATATATGGTCGGCTTGTTGCTGGCTCCCAGGAAATTGAGGCTGAACACCAGCCTCTCTGCCCGCCTGTCGGCTATGTCATCTGTCTTTGCCCCTTCAAAGCGGATGAGATCGAAGACGATGCCTTCCTTGGTGAAATACAGCGTCTGCCCTGGTGTCTTAACGTAATATTCAACCCTCTCATCTAGCTGCCCCTGGTTCTGGATGAACAGGAGAGGCAGTTTGCCGTAAGCCTCCAGTATAGTCTGCTCCATGGGTAAGTCCGGGGTGACTCCCACGCTTTTCTGTGGTGCCAGGCCCGATGGTAGAAAAGCCACCATCAGTAGCAGCGCCAGAAGGACGGCTGAGCCCACTACTACCTTCTGCCTCATGATAAACCTCCTTGTTTTGATGTCAGGCTTCTTCCTCGCCTGTCACCAGCAATCCCTTTCAGCTACCCGCTGTGACATACCCCTACAGGGCTGTGTCAGGTAGCTGTCTGTCATAATTTTGCTCATTTTCACCCATCTTAACTTTTATCATCACCGCGCAGCGTATGTCAATAGGTTTTCGGCTCCCTTAATCCGTGAATTTCCAAGATTTTTGAGAAAAACCGGCTGGGTGGAAGGCCAACGCTGGCATGATTCAACGTCAGCAGGGCAGGGATGGTGGGTTTTTGTCCTTCAGCCGACATTTTGGGCTGGTTAAGTCAGCTTAATCGGGCTTGCTCGCCTGGCCTTACCCCAGGCGCGCCTCATCGTTTTAAGTCACTATACCAAGACCTTCTCACCGTTCGCCACAAGCCAAAGCGGCACCGACTATGCCTATGTGAACTTGTACAATATATTTGCCAATCGTTAGGGAAGTAGTAAAATAGTGGATGGTGGAACATGCCCGTAACCCCTCTTAGGCGGCAATATCTTAGAATCAAGCAGCGTTATCCTGAAGCCATAGTCTTCTTCAGGCTGGGCGATTTTTATGAAACCTTTGACGATGATGCTAAGGTCACCGCAAGAGAACTGGAAATCACCCTGACTTCCAGAGAAATGGGTAAAGGGCAGCGAGTGCCAATGGCTGGTATTCCCTACCACGCCCTGGATAACTATCTGGCCAAACTTATAAGCCGAGGCTATAAGGTAGCTATCTGTGAGCAGATAAGCCCACCAGGCAAGGGGCTGGTGGAACGGGATGTTATCCGCGTGGTGACGCCAGGGACGGTCGTTGAGCCCGGCCTACTCACGGACAAAAGCAATAACTACCTCGCCAGCCTGGTTATCAAAGGCGAGGAGGCAGGTATCTCATACGTGGACATAACCACTGGTGAGTTTGCCACCACTCAACTTATGACCAATCAGGTTTGTGACGAGCTGGAGCGTCTGCACCCGGCTGAGCTTCTTTTGCCTGAGACTCTGAATACATCTGGGCTAATGTTGTCCGCTTCAGTAACTCGCCTGGATGAGTACTGGTTTGATCTGGACACAGCACAGCAAACCTTAATTGACCACTTTGGAGTAGCCACGCTGGAGGGATATGGTTGTGCCCATCTGCCACTGGCTATCAGGGCCGCCGGTGCCATCCTCAACTATCTTCGGGAAAACCAAAAGGCAGCATTGAAACAACTGGATAAATTGACTACCTATTCGACCCAATCGTTCATGGTACTGGACGCTCAGACAAGACGGAATCTCGAGCTTTTTGCCAGTGCGCGCTGGGGAAGCAGCTCCAATTCCTTGCTTTCAGTGATTGACCTGACCAGAACAGCCATGGGCGGCAGGTTGCTCAAGAAATGGGTAGGCCAGCCACTTCTTGATATAAACCAGCTTCAAAGACGGCAAGATGCTGTGTCCTGGTTTTACGAGCATACTCTGCTGCGTCACAAGATTATGTCCATTTTAGGAGATATCGCTGATTTGGAGCGGTTAGTCAATCGTGTCAGAGGAGGCATAGCTACACCCAGGGATTTATGCGGGTTACGTTCTAGTCTGGAAAACCTTACTGGAGTTAAAGCAGAGATAGAAACCGTTCCAGGTTTCCCGGCATGGTTAGGCTCCGAATTAAAGGGCTGTCCCGACGTGGTGAGTCTGATTGAGCAGGCAATTGTAGATGAGCCCGGTGCCAGTCTGGAGCAGGGTGGAGTGATCCGCAATGGTTTTTCTCAGGAGCTGGACGCAATTCGGCTAGCAGCATCAGAGGCCAAAAGCTATCTGGCAAACTTAGAAAAACAGGAAAGAGAACGCACCGGTATTAAATCGTTGAAGGTAGGTTATAACCGTGTCTTCGGCTACTATATTGAGGTGTCTAGAGCAAATCTAAGCCTCGTGCCGAAAAACTATATACGTAAGCAAACATTAACCGGCGGAGAGAGGTTCTTTACCCCCGAACTCAAAGAGTATGAAACGGCAATTCTCAATGCCCAGAGTAGGATAGCCGAACTTGAAGCAGCGATTTTCAGACAGGTGTGTCAACAAATAGCCAGCCGCAGTGAGGTGATTCTATCCTCAGCCAAAGCGCTGGCTGAAATAGATGCTTTTTGCAGTTTAGCTGAGGCAGCAGTGAGGTACAGGTATGTTAGACCAAAGCTGACCACAGACGATTTTATAAACATTACCGCAGGAAGGCATCCGGTAGTAGAACGAAGCCTGGGCAACGATGGCTTTATACCTAACGATACCTATTTATGCAACAAGGACACCCAGGTCGTCATCCTGACCGGCCCTAATATGTCCGGAAAGTCAACCTACCTGAAGCAGGTGGCACTGATTGTCCTGCTAGCCCAAATTGGCAGTTTCGTGCCGGCTGATTCAGCAAGCATAGGCATAGTCGACCGTATTTTCACCAGAATTGGAGCCCAGGAGGACTTGTCTGCCGGACAATCAACATTCATGGTGGAGATGATAGAGGCTGCGAATATACTGAATAATGCCACCACAAAGTCACTAATCATACTTGATGAAATAGGGCGCGGGACTAGCACCTACGATGGACTTTCCATAGCGTGGGCAATAGCTGAATTCATCCACAATCACCCAAGGGTCAGGGCCAAGACACTGTTCGCTACTCATTATCACGAGCTGGTGGAACTGGCCAATTTCCTGCCCCGGGTTAAAAATTTCAATGTCGCAGTTAGCGAAGAACAAGGTAAGGTCATTTTTTTGCGCAAGGTTGTTCCGGGCGGCGCGGACAAGAGCTACGGCATCCACGTGGCACAACTGGCAGGACTGCCACCACCAGTAGTCCGCCGGGCTCAGGAGGTGCTGGCTGAACTTGAAGGTAGTCAACTTCGCCAAAAGCCGACAAAGGCGGTTCGGCCCAAAAGAGAAATAGCCCAGCAGCTTACGCTCTTCAGTGATAAATCGCCTCTGATAGAAGAAATCAGCCAGCTCGATATCGACTCTATGTCGCCGCTTGAGGCCATCACCAAGCTCTACGAACTTAAGCGCAAAGCGAAAGAGACCGGCTATAAATAAAAACCTATACCAGTCCAAACGAACGTACCAATAAGTACAGAAGGCTTGTCTTTGCCACACATTTTTTAAAAGC
>CAZJVJ010000043.1:0-3637 GCA_964549635.1 uncultured Dehalococcoidales bacterium | reverse complement strand
TTCCAGTGTGGCTTTTCTTTTGCCCTAGTATAGGCCTCATCAAGGTATACCTTTACAGTCTCACCTAAGAGTAGGCTTTATTTTCCACTCCCCTAAAGTGGCTATAGCCTGAGAATCGACGAGGAGTACTTGCTTGTGGCTGTTGCACTCTAAAATTCGCTATGTTACTGTCATCTTGGGCTTACGTCCTTATGTCTTTTCCTCAGACTCAAAGTCTATCACAAGGTAGGTGAGCCTCAAGCTTCATCCTCTTAAAAAACCTGAATAAAGAACGCTGCCTCAGGGATTGGGGAGACCTTTTGTGCAGTTCCCGAAAAAAGGATGGAGGTTATCCATTTGTGCATTGTTCTATGTAACCCCATGCCATAGAAGGAGTTTGGGAACAGTCGAGTGACCTCAGTAGAGAATGCCTGAAGATGCTTTGCCTTAGCATGCCGGACTCAGCATGTTATGCACGACTAGCTTGTGAAATTAGTCTAATGCAAGCTGTCATGTTTTCTGGCGTATTCAAGAAGCCTTATGATGCTGGGCTCTTTGAGTTCCGGGGAGGTACAGGCGAAGGTGTTGAAATGGCGGCATAAGGTACAGGTTACGCTGTATTTATTGACCTCGCTAATGTTTATAAACTTGTCGCAATTCTGAGCACTGCGGTCGAATAACTCTTCAAGTATCTCGTCAACCTGTGGGTAATGCTTTCGGCACGCCCTGGTGCCGAAAAAGCCGACGCTAGTGACCTCTATGAGCGGCGAGTAAACGCGCGCCCTTAGTCTACCCGATTCCACAATTATCTCCATCTATACGGTGATGTGGAACTCACACATACCGTGTTGAGGTAATGTCTTGGACATTTCAGTCTTTATCTTATCCCCGGTCTTTTCAGCACTAGCATGAAAGCTGGCAAAACAGAATCCCCGGCACGGGAGGCCTTTCACACCAGCTGCCTCTAATGCTTTCAGCACCGAACATGCCGAGACTTGAAGTACCAGCTCCTTGGTGGTGGCTTTGGTTATGTTCCAGCGGTCAGCGGGCCTCAAACCAAGGATTGATAATTCCACATATCTTTCAAGGCGGTGTGGAAAAGATATGCCTGTCTGTTTAGCCACCCTCTCAATCATTTCTCCGGTGCGGTCCATATATTTTGTTTCAGCAAGTTCGATGGTGCATTTCATAACTTCACTTCCCAGCTTTTCAAGGACTTCGTAGGCTGTGTTCTCCTCTTTTCCCTGCAGGCTCCTGGCTACCGCTTTTAAATCAAACCTTGAAGTGACCTCCTCTACCAGCCCCTTATCCAGGTCGAAGAGAAGCGCTTTGCCTGGCTCTTCCAGGGTCATTAGCTTGTCTTTCATTAGCTTGCCATATTTCCAGCCGACGGTCATTTTCAAACCTCCGTTAGAAGTTCACCTGGATAGCGTTTTGGGGACAGACCTTTACGCAGTCCCTGCAGACAGTGCATTTTTCGAAGCGGACACCGGCTACGATGAACTGACGCCGGTCTATCTCCCGGAATTTCTGAGGGCCTACTTTGGTACCGAGGCCTAGCACGTGTGTGGGGCAAACGAGTAAGCATTTGCGACAGGATAGCGGGTCGGTACATTTTTTGTCATCTACGGTAATAGTTGGCAGCATGTTGCACCCCTCGTGTAGATTTCACCACACATTGGCTAATGCGGGAAAACTGGCTCGTTCTACGAGCGTAATTGCCTCCTGCGGACACTCGGTAACACAAAGCCCGCAGCCGAAGCACTGGAACAGGTCGATGTAGGCTTTGCTCTGGCTGGCAGAGAAATTTAGTGCCTTGAACTGGCAGCGGTGAATACAGGAGGTGCAGCCATTGCACAGGCCGTTGTCAACGCGAGCTACATGGTGTCCCTTCCATAGAATACGCACACCGTAATCGAGCGTGGCTCTTATGAAAGCGCAGTCAGGATAGTCACAGTTGCAGAGTCCACCGATGTACGGAGTGCCGAAGGTAGCCAGAGTCTGTACAAGGCCCCTTTTGTTCATCTTGGTGACGATGTCCTTGGCTTCATCCGGAGTGAGGAATTGGACCCCTCCTCGGTAGGTATCGGGCCATCTTTCCCACTTGTACATACCTGGCCCCAGGCCTATGCAGGTGAAGTTCTCCTCGTCAGGCAGGCCCAGCATAGAGCGACGGCAGGCACAGGTGATAAGGGCAATGGGATATGCGATTTCCATTACCTTCAGGATATCCTCCAGTGGTACCACTTGCCCGAAGTGGACAGTCCAGGCAATTTCCTCTGCCTGGCGCTTCATCTTATCAATTGTCTCGTAGTCTTTCCTATCTAAGGCTTCTACGAACTCGCGGGTCAGCAAAGACATTCCCCCGGCAGCTTGCGGGTTAGCCTCTGCTCCTGAAGCCTCTTCTTCCTCCTTTCTGATCTTGTACAGCCTGCGGGCATAGTTTGCCGGGTTTAGATACCACCTGGGGTAACCATCAGCATAGCGCTCACACCAGATACACATGTCTGTTAGCCTCCTGCGTCAAATAAAATGCAGTCTGTGGGAAGTAAGTAATCTTTGACTTGCCACGTCTAAATATGACAACTGTGACTGATAGTCTAACTAGGGAGAGACCAAATTGTCAAACGAGGGCTTTTGTGTGCGACTACCGATACGCTGATTCGTTATAGTCAAACTTGCGGGCTATGATTTGATGACTGTGTTTGTTTAAAGCAAGGTTAAGGCTGGCACTGATTCATAAGCACTTTCACACGGAAAGTTGCAATAAACAAGGGTGTAGGGTATTCTTGTGTCAGTTGAAAACCCTGAAGTAAGGCGTATTTTACATTATAAGAAAGGAGCGCAGGACAGTGAGTAAAAAGGCTGATGCGGAGCAGATTTATAAGGAGCTGGTGGACAGGGTTAATGCAGAGAGAGGCGACATCCATCCAATTTACAAGGAATTAGCCGCCAGAATTGGTATGGGTGAGTCCGAGTATATGCAGCGGATTTTGGCTAAGCTGGCTAACCTAGAGCAGGCTAAGATAGTGGCTGCGCTACCAGATCCGTACCGTTCAGAATCACCTGGCAGGTCACTGGAAGTAACGGAAGAATTTGCCAGGAAACTGAACATGGATAAGACAGTGGTAGACAGGCATATCAGGGAACTTTATGAAAAGGGGCTAGTCTTCCCCACCAAAAAGGGGCCATCAATGGCCCGCACTTTTATACAGCTTCATGATGCAGCGCTGGCTAATCCTAAATTCGATAAGGAGCTTGGCAGGAGCTACTTTGACCTCTGGGGTGTGATGGAGGGGCCGATGAGGGAGCCGAGGGGGGAGGATATAGGTCAGCACAGCGAATTCAGGATCCTGCCCAGGTGGAAATCGATAGAAAATGTCCCTGGTGTCCAGCCTTTTGAAGACATAAGGGTTATATTGAAGTCGCAGGACCCTATTGTTTTGCTTCACTGTGGCTGTAAGAGGTCGCACACAGATAGATGGTGTGGTGTTCCTGTGGAGACATGTATAACGCTTGGTCGTACTGCGCAGTATAATCTTGACCGTGGTGTTGGCAGGAGGATCACCTATGAGCAGGCACTGTTATTGCTGGATGAGCTGGACAAATATACTGTCGTCAATGCTACAGTAAACCAGAGAGAAGTCAACCAATTGGT
>CAZJVJ010000042.1:0-3658 GCA_964549635.1 uncultured Dehalococcoidales bacterium | reverse complement strand
ACCAGAGAGAAGTCAACCAATTGGTCTGCAATTGCCACTACTGCTGCTGTCTGGCAATTAAGATCGCCGCGAAGAGCCGCTTCGTCGCTGAAATCCATCCGGAAGAGTGCCGGGCTTGTGGCATCTGTGTTGATAGGTGTCAATTTGGGGCCATTGCCATGAGGCACTATGCGGAATTTGGCGGTGAGCGGTCAAGCGTTGACTCAGAGCTTTGTCGGGGTTGTGGCTGCTGTGTAATCTCCTGTCCTTCTGGGGCGAGGACGATGAAGCTGGTGCGGCCGCCGGAGCATGTACCGGAAAGCGTGACCATATATTAGTCTGGAGCATATTGGATGGGCCTGTTTCACTGCCCTATGGGGGCGGCTTTCTATGAAGATGACAATTGCATTGATTGTGGCATGTGTTATGCCAAGACCAGGGACGAGATGGTTGAGGCCTCCAGAAAAATAAGAGCCTATTTGCAATCTCGGGCTTCAAAGAATAGCACCATTAGAAAAATGGCTGTCTGCGGCAAGGGGGGCGTGGGGAAGAGCACCATCGTCGTTTTGCTGGGAAATGCGCTGAGGGAAGCTGGCTACGGCGTGATTATTTTTGACACCGATGAGTCAAACCCGGGGCTTTATCGGATGCTGGGCCTTGACAAGCCACCTCGGGCGCTGATGACGGTACTCAACAGGTTGCCTTCAGGCAAGAGAGAGGTAACCGCGAGGTGGCTCATGCTAGATAAGATAGCGGTTGCCGATATCCCTTCTGAGTACATACATGGTGGCGATAATTTAAAGTTCCTAATGGTGGGCAAGATCGATGATCCCTTCCAGGGTTGTGCCTGCTCTATGGCGAACATAGCTGGAGAGTTAGCGGGAAAGCTCATACTGGAGGACAGAGAGCTATTGCTCATAGACGTTGAGGCGGGTGTTGAGAGCTTCGGCAGAGGCGTGGAGCGGTACGTGGATACCTTGCTGATAGTGGTTGAGCCCTCCTTTGAGTCAATAGCACTGGCTGAGAAGATAAAATACATGGCCGAGGGCATGGGCATAAGCAGAGTGAGGGCAGTCCTCAACAAGGTGTCATCGGGTAAAGTTAGGCAACAAGTGACTGATGAGCTTGACAAAAAAGGCGTTAGAACCATTGGCGCGGTTTATTTTGACCCTGAGCTTAGCGCAGCCAGCTTGGAAGGTGTAACGCCTGTTAACTCTAAAGCTGCTGACGAAGTGAGGTCAATCGCTGGCCTTTTGCTTAGCGAATCGCAGTAAATTCATACGCAATCCAGCTTACGGATTGCCTTTTGTCATCGGACTTGGTGGTCGGCGATTGTTGACATGCGTTGTGGAGTTATGCTATAGTGATTTTTTGTGTCTACTAGCCATTAGTTTGGGTTTCAAAACCTGGGTAAGCCGGCTAGTTTGAACCGGGGTGTAAACCTGATTGGTAAGTAGGCCCGGTAGACGACTAGGTGGCTTTTTAATTGTATGAAGCAAAATATTTAAGCGAAGAGGATAGGTAAAATGCCGACGGTCAACCAGTTAGTTCGGAAAGGGAGACGGAAGCTTACTAAGCGGACCAAGGCTCCGGCACTGGGCGTTATTTATAATGCCTTGAAGAATGTTGTTAAGCGGGGCGTATCGTCACCGCAAAAGCGTGGGGTCTGTGTTCAAGTTAAGACTATGACCCCGAAGAAGCCTAACTCTGCCTTGCGTAAGATCGCTCGCGTACGGCTGACCAATGGCATGGAAGTGACCGCGTATATTCCTGGCGAAGGGCATAATCTGCAGGAGCACTCTGTGGTGCTTATTCGTGGTGGTAGGGTGAAGGATTTACCTGGGGTTCGTTACCACATTATCCGCGGCGCACTAGACGCTGCCGGTGTTGAGAATCGTAGGCGGGGGCGGAGCAAATATGGCGCTAAGCGGAGCAAAGCAACTAAGGCTGCGGGGTGAGATAAATGCCAAGGCGGGCAAGAGTAGTAAAAAGGGTTATACCACCTGACGCGAAATATGGGAACAGCATAGTGGCAAAGCTTATAAATAAAGTGATGCTGCATGGGAAAAAGGCTACGGCGGAAAGGATTGTTTACGACGCCCTTGATTTAGTTAAGCAAAAAATGCATACCGACCCTTTGACCGTTCTCGACCAGGCAATTAAGAATGCTACACCGTTACTGCAAGTAAAATCTCGGCGTGTTGGCGGTGCTACTTACCAGGTTCCGGTAGAGGTCGACGCGGAACGTGGTTTATCGCTGGCTATGCGATGGCTAATCAACTATGCCAGAGAGCGCAGCGGTAAGTCTATGGCGGAGAAGTTGGCGGCAGAGCTCATGGATGCCGCTCAGGGACAGGGGGCAACTATCAAAAAGAGGCAAGATACGCATAAGATGGCCGAGGCAAATAAAGCTTTCGCTCATTACCGATGGTAACAACAGGAATCAGGGCTCAGCAGCTTAATAAAAAAGCGGCCAGCGTGGGAAATGATGGCATGACCAGAACTTTTCCTCTAGATAGGGTGCGAAATATAGGCATCATTGCGCATATTGATGCTGGCAAGACTACATTGACTGAAAGGATTCTTTATTATACTGGTCGCACATACAAAGTTGGTGAAGTAGATGAAGGGACAGCGGTGATGGACTGGATGCAGCAGGAGCGGGAAAGAGGCATTACCATTACGGCTGCCTCTACAACCTGTTACTGGCGGGAACATCGTATCAATATCATTGACACACCAGGGCATGTAGACTTTACGGCTGAGGTGGAACGTAGTCTCAGGGTTTTGGATGGTGGGATAGTGGTGCTTGATGCTGTGGCTGGTGTGGAGGCCCAGTCGGAAACGGTATGGCGACAAGCGGATAGGTATAGCGTGCCGCGGATTTGTTTTGTAAATAAGATGGACAGGATTGGTGCTGATTTCAATCGGACTGTAAACATGATAGAAGAGCGGCTGCGCGCTAAGGCTGTGCCTATACAGATACCGTGGGGCAAGGAAAGTCAATTCCAGGGTGTAATAGACCTTATTGATGTTAAAGCGTGGCGCTTCTCTGAAGATGTAAATGTGGCGCCAGAACAGTTGCCTGTTCCCGAGAACGAGAAAGAGGAGGCAGATAGGTGCCGGCAGGCACTGATTGAAAGGTTAGCTGAAAATGATGACCAGTTGATGTTACTTTACCTTGAAGGTGGGGATATCCCTGTAGAGCAAATTAAGGCTGCGTTGAGAAGGCTAACTTTGGCCAATCGGATAGTGCCGGTGCTTTGCGGGAGTGCTTTACGAAACAAGGGAATCCAACCTCTGTTAGATGCCGTTGTAGCTTATCTCCCTTCTCCACTAGATATACCTCCGGTGCGTGTTCTTGATTTACAAACTGGTGAGACGGACGTTCGTGAAGCTAACGATGATGCACCATTTTCAGCTTTGGCGTTTAAGGTGGTTGCTGACCCCTTTATGGGTCGACTTGTCTATTTCCGTGTTTACTCAGGTAAGGTCAAACCTGGAATGCAAGTCCTTAATGCTACTAAGGGCCACAAGGAGCGTATTGGCAGGTTGATTCGCATGCATGCTAATCATCGGGAAGAAATTGAGGAAGCTGATACAGGTAGCATTGCGGCTACTTTGGGGCTTAAAAATACCTTCACCGGTGATACTCTGTGTGACCCAGCCCGGCCGGTTC
>CAZJVJ010000041.1:0-3786 GCA_964549635.1 uncultured Dehalococcoidales bacterium | reverse complement strand
TTATTATCCAGTCTAACATTATTGCTGGACTGGTTTTCGGGGGGCAGGTCAAGCCAGTGGGTAGCCCTGTTTTGCGAAGATATTTTGCGCAGAAGGAGGCGATCCCCGCAGTTCCGGCTGTTACAACGGGTGAGCTAAAAGAGTTCGTTATATCTGGTCTCAACGTATCACTTTTGCCCTTTCCACATCCTCCACAGCTCTTTACCGTAGATGATTGCAGCCACAATGCGAGGTCTACCACCGCACGAAGCGACCAAGGTAGAAGCCCTTAACAGGGTGTGGTAAACTTAGTGCGACGGGGTGGTCGTAGAAATGTGTCATCGATTTAATCAGGGGGCGTTTCATGGGCGACATAACAAAACAAGAGGAAATGGAACAGCTACTGGAAGCGATACTGAGCTCGGATGGCTGGCTGAAACTCGGTAAGGAGCTAGGGGACCCCTATAGCTTGAGTTTCAATGACCGGGGCTATGACTCCAACTACAACCCTTGCGATTACAGCAAGGTACGTGGCTATGTTTTGAGCAATATTACTGACCAAAAGCTTATTGATTTTTGCAGCGCAAACGCCCAATTTGTTAATCAGTACACCAGCTTTAAGGGGAAGTACTACAGTTACCACCAAGGCAAGCTATTGGCAGAGGGCGAGTGGAATTCAGTGAGAGCTGCTTTGGATGAGCTTCACCATAAACATGGGCAATCCGTAGCTGCTCTTCTGGAAGCCATTTACAGTGTCACCGTTGAGAAAGGGATGAAATGGGATAACTACTGGGCTGTTCAAAGCCTCGCCAAGGACCTTGGAGCAGAAAAATGGCAGAAACCGCTTTCGGACTTGCAACTGTCAGGCGTCGTTGCAAGACACAAGGGAGGTATTCAATTAGAGAAAGGCCTGGCTCCGTTAATTGGCCAGGTTATTAAGGAGTGGAGGCTACAACCTGAGGAACAAATGGCGGCGAGGAGTGCGCCACAACCAAAGGGGAAGGGCGCTCAGGTAGAGGTTGATGAAATTTCTAGAGCCGAAAGCGAGTTTGAAAGTTATCTTAAGGAAATAGTCAACAATAGACTAGTCCAAACCGTAGAGTTCGGTAAGCAATTCTCTATTTCAGAATTGGGTCATTATTTGGAAAGACTTTTTGGACCAACTCTATATTTCGATAGTTTGCTTGCCATAATTCAGCAGTATTCCCTAGCCAATGCCGAGATTTTCACTGAAGCCAAAAAGATAACTATGAGAACAGGCTTTAACCTCGCTCTTTTTGGAGAGCCGGGAACCGGCAAGACCTTCGCCACCTATAGAGTTATCTGTGGCGACCCCAATGAGGGAATACCTGCTCATGGCATACCCGGACGCAACAGATATTGTGGTGGCATGACTCCGATAAAGTTCATCGAAATTGGTGAAGCCTACCAAGGGCGAACCTTCAACTTTATTGTCACAGAATTTAACGATTGGTTTAGAGACCCCGGCATGGTCGAGCCTCTCAAGTTAGCTATGGAGAGGGGACAGATAAGGCGCGAGACTAAGAGAGAGGTGATTGGCCCTTACCGATTCGATTCCTTCTTCAGTGTCAATTACAACACCCGCGTCCGTGAGAAGGGGTATGCTGACACCGTTGGTGACCCCAATTTTAACGCTATAGAAGATAGGATGCTGTGCCGTCTCCATCGCCTCACTAAAACAAGATTCAGGGATATTGCCGACGCCCGCCGCAAGGTAATGCTTGGCATACTCGATGAAGAGAAGGCAAGGCAGATAAGAGACCATGTCACCCTTGTTTATGCCATCCAAACGGGTCATAAGCTTGTTGCTGACAGATTTGAGAGGAAGTCCATTTTGATAACAGAGCGTTTTTTCAATGAAATTGAAAGAGCTCGTGAGGCGATTTTGAAGCGACTGCCCTCGGAAAGGATGGAATTCTCGCCAAGGCTGGAGCAAAGAGCAGAGCAGTTGGCCTGTGCTGCCAGCGTAATTGGATACTTCAAGTCTTCAGAGAAGCATATTGAACTGGATTCGGAGGCAATACGCCTAGCAATCCGCTTCTACATTGAAGAGGCGGCAGTCAGAGCACAGGAGGCTTTTGACCCTGCTGAGGTTCTTAAGGAAATCTATCCTACAACGTCTTCAGCTAGTTCCTCTGGGCCAATAGTATCACCCGTCCAGACGGCTCCAGTGCAGACCCCACTGAGCACTGAGGGTGACGTGGGCTTGTTGCAGTCTAAGATTGAGCGTCTTGTTGCTAGCCATGACGAAGCGGCAATCGCTTTTCTAACTGCGCTGCTATGCGGCGGCGGAAGAGTAAAAAAGACATTCCAATACGTATTTGCTTCCTACAAACACGAGTGGAGCGAGCTTAAGTTTGACGAGGTTAAAACTAAGCTCGTACAAGAAGGCATAATTCAAGAGACTGAAAATGAGATCAGCTTGAACTATCCTGGTCATGCACAGCTTGGTGAACAGAGTTGGCAAGAGTTAGTAAACAGGCTGGCTCAGTTTGTTTTTGATCACAGCGTAGGCATTTACAAAGAACTGATGAAGGACATCATCCCACTTCAGGAGTACAGATATGCGCTTTCTGAGCTAGCTAAGGTAGGGCCATTGCTTGGCGAGGAAAGCATATCTCACATTTCACAAGCCATTGGAGCGAAGTACTGGGAAGCCATTAGCAAGAGCCTTCATCGGGCTGGACTCTTAGTATGGAAGGCTTCCTCTAAACGTCATGACTATTCCTCCATATTTTCCCCCTTGGTGAGTGTAGTCAAAGGCACAGACGCGGCTGTGAACAACGCTCTGGCTTTTATTTACGTTGGCCAGAATATACGCAGTGAGGGCATTCTTCAATCCGATTGCTCCGGCTATTCTTCAGTGATACCAGTTTTGGAGATTTTTGGCCTGATACGCGAGAGCACCTGGTATGCTCACAGGCTATTCTTAACCACTGCCGAGGGTACTAACAGAGCAAGTAACGTGCTATCTCACCGTTTAGAGGCGGGGCGCAAAGACCTCACTCAAATGCTGCAAGCTTTGCCTCAACGGTTCGTTCAGTTCTTCATCGAAGAACTATCATCTCGACCCCTGCCAATAACTCAAGAGACTAGGTGGGGTATCGCGGAGGTTCTTGGACGAGTATCACACCTTTGCCTACTGAACAATGACCAAATTATGAGGTTATTTGAAAAGGCTAGAAATGCGTTTGAGGAAAAGGGCCTTGCGGTTCGAGCCTTTGACTACGTCTCTACTAGGGGAGGAGAACTGCGCGAGCTTTGCTCCATTTTTGCCCTTGAAGCAAAGCAATTCCTGGCAGAATATGCGGGCGCAAAAGATTTTAGGTCTCCACTCTTTTCCGAAGAGCTTGAGCTTAAACATAGGCTATTTCATTTCTTTCATTTCATTGGTGACTTTACTCCGGGAACTGGGTCAATTGAAGCTTTGTGCGAGGCTGCTCCCAAATGGGGCATAGATAGAGAGGAGGTAAGAGCCGCTATTTCTTATCTTAAGAACAAGGGAGCTGTGGCAGTGGATGAAGATAAACAGGAATACGAAATCAAACTGGGTGGACAGCATTTCTATCGTAGGATGGTCGAGGAAAGCTATTTTGATCCGCTAGTACAATACATTCTTCAAAGTGGATGAACATGAAGTCGGAGCCTTTCCAGTCCAACTTTAGTGATTACCTTTCAGCTATCAGGGAAGCCAAGGATAAAGAGGCTTCTCACGACTATCTCCGCACGGTTGACCTGCCCCCAGCAATTATACCACTTGTTAAGTTAGTCCCATAAGCATAATAG
>CAZJVJ010000040.1:0-3812 GCA_964549635.1 uncultured Dehalococcoidales bacterium | reverse complement strand
GCTGGGTGGATTTCCTATGGTGAACACTGCGATGCTGGGGGCATTCGTTCGAGCTACCCAGATTGTAGATATAAATAACATAGAAAAGGTAATAAGACAAAGATTCTTTAACAGCGCAGTAAATGTCAATCTCGCTGCTATCATGAAAACCTATGAGATAACCAAACTGGAGAAGATTACTTAATAAGAAAAGTCATGGGAACCAGAAATTGCAAACATATCTGCGATGAGTCCTCACCAGCAATTGGTGAAGCCGGCAAAACAGGTGAATGGCGTAGCCTGATGCCAATTATACACCACAATAAATGTATACCGGCTAAACAAAAAAAACCGGCCTGCTTTCTTTGTTGGCTATATTGCCCAGATGCTGTTATCAAAAAAACTATACCTGTCCAGATAAATTTAGAGTACTGTAAGGGATGCGGTATATGTGTACTAGTATGCCCAGTGGAAGCTATAAGTATGGTGTGACATCGCAGAACCGCATCTCCGAAAAGTGTTGTTAAAGCAGTATCTAAGGCCTAGTGTACGTAACGATCGCATAAACATGGCAAAACGAGATAATAAAGCCAACATAAGACTATTAGATGGTAATCAAGCGGCAGCTGAGGGGGTAAAACTTAGCCGCGTACAAGTGGTTGCCGCCTACCCGATTACTCCTCAGACACCGGTTACTGAAAAGCTATCCGAATTTGTAGAAAAGGGCGAACTCAAAGCCGAATATGTTGCTGTTGAAAGTGAGCATAGTGCACTTGCGGTATGCACTTCAGCCTCTATGGTTGGTGCCAGAACCTTCACTGCCACAAGTGCGCACGGTCTAGCTTATATGCACGAGATGCTTCACTGGGCGGCCGGAGCGCGTCTTCCAGTTGTGCTTGCCTGTGTAAACCGTGCCATCGGAGCTCCGTGGAATATACTGAATGACCAGCAAGACTCCATATCACAACGAGACACTGGCTGGATTCAGATATATGCCAGAAATAATCAAGAGATACTGGATACACTTATCCAAGCCTTTAAAATTGCTGAGACAGTCTATGTTCCAGTTATGGTTTGTTACGATGGTTTTGTTTTGTCTCACACTGAGATGCCTGTGGATATACCGTCCCAGGATGATGTTGACAAATTTTTGCCTCCATACAGACCTCACACTATCTTGGATCCTGCCAACCCAAAGAATTACAATCTTGTGACCCTGGCTGATCCAAGAGCTAACGCTGAGGGGGTGCTCTGTCATGGCTATATGGAACTAAGGTATCTACTACAGGAGGCTCTTCAAAACTCAGCAGAAACCATTATTCAGGTGGGCCAAGAATTCGGCGAATTCTTCGGCAGAAGTTACGCTAATTTACTTTGGGAAAACAATACCCACGATGCAGACATAATTATCGTTGCTATGGGTAGCCTGGCAATGGAAGCCTTGGTGGCTGCAGATATGCTTCGAAAAGAAGGACATAAGGTCGGCGTCGTTGGCTTAAGAGTGTTTAGGCCATTCCCAAAAACTGCTGTAGTAAAAACCCTCAAAAAATCCCGTCTAGTTGTAGTTTTTGATAAAAATATCAGTTACGGTTCTGAAGGTGCTACCTGCTCAGAAATAAAAGCTGCCCTATATGGAAGTTCTGCAAATGCTGTGATCCGAAACTTTATCGTTGGGCTCGGTGGCCGTGATGTGAAAGCCAGAGAGCTAGCAGACGCAGTCAGAAAATCTTTGCCGGCGTTGAAAACCGATTCTCTAAATGTGCAATATCCTGAATGGATATGTTATATTTGAGGGGTTAGAACATTGAAAATCACCGCAGTCAACCTTACCGAGAAAGAATACATGTTACCAGGCAACAGGGCGTGCGCAGGCTGTGCTTTATCTCTTGCCTATCGCTTCATTCTAAAAGCCCTAGAAGGGCAGGTGATCATCACGGTGCCACCCAGCTGCCTCACTGTATTGCACGGTATGTATCCCATCACGTCCGTCAGTGTCCCCTGTGTAAATACTCCGTTTGCTTCAACTGCAGCATCAGCTACTGGGCTAGTTGCTGGACTCAAAGCTACAGGCAGAAAAGGGATAACTGTACTGGCTATGGCTGGAGATGGTGGTACACATGACATAGGTATCCAATCATTGAGTGGTGCGGCGGAAAGAGGGGATGACTTTATTTATGTATGCTATGACAACGAAGGTTATATGAATACCGGCAATCAACGATCAGGCTCTACACCACTGGGCGCTATTACCGGCACAACCCCCATTTTAGGCAAAAGGCAGCATCCAAAGGACATAGCTGCAATAATGGAAGCACATTGCCTGCCATATGTAGCTACAGCCAATGCCTCATATCCACTTGATCTTTACGAAAAAGTCAGGAAGGCTAAAAGTATGGCTGGCACGCGGTTCATATATGTATTTACTCCCTGTCCTCCGGGATGGCAATTCCCATTCAGTGACACCGTTAAAATCGGCAAACTGGCATTAGAAACTGGATGGTCTGTGCTATATGAGATTGAAAACGGTGTCTTCCGTTTTACCTCAGCCAGTGAAACTATCGCTCTCAAGGGTGGCAACCTAAGGCCAGTGAGGGATTACCTTGCAGAACAGGGTAGATTCAAAAATATGACCGAAGAGCAAATCTCCATGATGCAGGATTGGGTGAATGCCCGCTGGAGGCGTTACCTTCAAAGGGCCACCAATCTATAGCCTTCAAAAAAGCTGACATATGAGTGCCCTATGGACCTTGGAATCGCCGGTAAAACTGCCATAGTAGCTGCTGCTAGCAAAGGCCTGGGTAAGGCAGCAGCGCTTGGCCTCGCCAAAGAAGGTGCTAATTTAGGCATTTGTGCCAGGGGCGAAGCCGACCTTGTAAAAACTGCGAATGAGATTATGTCAATTACTAAAGCAAGGGTCTTACCTATAGTAGCTGATGTCACCAATGCAGATGATGTAAGGAACTTAGTCGAAAAGACTGGTGATGAATTCGGGCGAATAGACATTTTGGTCACCAACGCGGGTGGCCCACCAACTGGCTCATTCAGCAAATTCACAGATAAAGACTGGCAGAATGCTGTTAGTCTGACCTTGCTCAGCGCTATTCGCTTGTGTCGGGAGGTGATTCCTTACATGCAAAAAGCCGGGGGAGGCAGAATAGTCAACATTGTATCCATAGCCGCGAAACAGCCGATCGAAGGCCTCATCCTATCCAACTCTATAAGAGCTGCAGTTATTGGCTTAGCTAAGACGCTCTCTACGGAACTGGCCCCAAGCAACATTCTTGTTAACAACGTCTGCCCCGGTTGGATTTTAACTGATAGACTGACGTCGGTAATACAAAAGCGTGCCGAAGCTCAAAGTCAAACATATGAAGCTGCCTTAGCTGAGATAACTGCCAACATTCCGCTCAGCCGTTGTGGCACTCCTGAAGAGGTAGCTAATCTAATTGTTTTTCTCTGCTCAGAGCGGGCCAGCTATATCACTGGAACCACCATTCAAGTGGATGGCGGGCTTGCAAAAGGTCTTTTTTGAAAACTTGCAACTTCTGGTCCTTGCAGCTAAAACCTCAAGCATTGCCTCGTAAAATAACATAAATATCCAGTATTGTTACAGCTCAAAATTTACAACAAGCTCAAACAGCCCAAACTATGGGTTCACATGTAATGGGAAAAATTTATATGAATGGACATGGGTTAAGAGGTCTGGAGCGATGCGGATAGCTATTCCTTACCAATAAGGGATATACCTTATGCTGTCGTACCTGAACTCGATAATCCCCAAAGATACCACAACATACGCAAGCTGAATCGAGGCTCATGCACGCCAAAACATT
>CAZJVJ010000039.1:0-4342 GCA_964549635.1 uncultured Dehalococcoidales bacterium | reverse complement strand
TCAATATCTGCTCTGCCTCGAAATCTTTCTACCCGGTTCCATTCAGTTCTTCCATGTCTAACTACAATGAGCCGAGTCAATATAAATCTCCAGAACTAGCTTTACTGTCTCTCTATGACCATTGCCATGCCTTGTCCCCCGCCAATACACATAGTCACCAATCCAAGACACAAGTTCCGCCTACTCATTTCGTGAAGCATTGTGACTACTAGCCTGGCTCCGGTACAGCCAATCGGATGCCCCAGGGAGATTCCGCTACCATGGACGTTGGTGTTATCCAGATTAAACCCCAATTCCCTCATGCAGGCAATAGCCTGAGCGGCAAAGGCCTCGTTGAGCTCGATAATATCCAGATCTTTAACATTTAACCTTGCCTTTTCTAAAGCTTTTTTCACCGCAGGCACAGGCCCAATTCCCATATAAGCCGGGTCAACGCCGCCCGAGGCATATGACTTTACAATTCCCAGCGGTTCGAGCTTCAAATCTTTAGCCTTATCCGCGCTCATCAAGACCACTGCTGCTGCAGCATCATTGATACCAGAAGCATTGCCAGCAGTAACCGTCCCATCCTTTTTGAACACAGGAGGTAGCTTGGCCATCTTTTCGAGACTGGTATCCATTGGCCGTTCATCAGTATCAAAGACTACAGCCTCTCCTTTCTTCTGTGGGATGACAACAGGCACTATCTCTTGTTTAAATACACCCTTTGTAATAGCTGCTCTGGCCCTTTGATGGCTCAGAAGACTCAGTTCATCCTGTTCCTCACGAGAAATCTTATATAATTCGGCAATATTTTCCGCAGTCACTCCCATGTGATAGCCATAAAAGATCTCCCACAACCCATCATAAACCATAAGGTCAACCACTTCGCCTTTAGCGTTGATGTCCATTCTGTATCCCCAGCGTGCCTTAGGCAAGATATAAGGTGCATAACTCATATTCTCCATGCCACCAGCCACCACTATTTCGGCCTGCCCCAGCATTATAGCTTGTGCCCCAAGAGCAATCGCTTTTAGCCCTGAGGCACACACCTTATTCACTGTAAACGCATTAGTCTCCTTGGGCAAACCGGCATAGATAGTAGCCTGTCTTGCAGTATTCTGCCCCTGTCCGCCTTGCAACACATTACCCATAATTACCTCATCAACCTGAACCTCGGTAAGGGAACTGTCCCAATCGTAGTAAGCTTTCTCCAATTCGATCTGCTCCTTATACTTAAGTCCCTCAGGCGCATACTCGAGCAGTTTCTTGCTAGTTTTAGGTCTTAGTCCAGCCCGCTTTAGCGCTTCCTTAATAACTAGGGCACCAAGATTTACCACCGGGATATCCCTCAAAGAGCCACCAAATGCACCAATAGCCGTTCGGACACCACTGACGATAACAACATCTGACATAGCTTTCTACTCCTAATTTTTTAGACTAGCTATAGTTTTTTTGAATACAGTTTACGGCAATTCGTATAATCATGTCCTGACCACAAATCTTCCAAGTTAAAATTAACCAGGCTGAAGTCTTAAGCAGTTCAAATCTTACCCACACAGCACATAGTCAGTCCCTCAAGACTCCATATCATTCACAAGTTTGCGGAACAAACTCGGAGCCAGGTTCTTCAGAAAATCTCGGTTCACACCATCGGGATTGCCAAACAAAGGTGTAACGGAAATTTTATTTTGTTGCAATGCCCAAATATCTGTCCCCGGGACCATTTTCCATTCCGATTTACCACGCAAAATCCAGTGGTATTGTCTTTTACCATCATGCCCCGGTTCTATCCTGTCAGCATATGTGCGCTCCCCCAGCCTGGTAATCTCGACGCCCTCAAGTTTGTCCTGAGGCAAATTAGGTAAATTAACATTTAACAAAATTCTCTGAGTCAGGCCTTGTTCAATGATTTCCTTGGCTATGAGCTTGGCAAGTTTGGCGGCAACGCCGAAATGAAGGCTACCGAAGCCGGCCACAGACAAAGCAATAGAGGGTATACCATAAAAAAACCCCTGTAGAGCAGCACCGACTGTTCCCGATATATAAACGTCATCCCCCAGGTTTGGCCCTTCATTGATTCCCGAAACCACCAAGTCTACGCCATCTTTCATAATCAGCCTAAGGGCTAGAATGACGCTATCGGCAGGACTACCCTCTACCGAGTAAGCGGCTATTTCGTCCAGCGGCGATTTTATCTTTATCATTCGTAAAGGGTGGCGGAGTGTTACAGAGGTGCCGACACCACTCTGGTCTCTATCTGGGGCAACCACAGTCACTGTGGCTATTTTCCTCAGTTCATTTGCCAGAGCCCATAGCCCTTCGGCGTAGACACCATCGTCATTGCTAACAAGTATCTTCAAGCCAGTTCCCTAAAAGCTATTTGAGTTTATCACATCGCTTGGCTGAGGACAAACCGATATGGCTAAGTTGACTCCATCCTTTCTGTTTGGGCCAGCAGTTCAATTTCGGCAAAATGCATTATAATATGGTGGTTTATGAATTAATGCCGCAAGGTTTAAAAATCAATTAATAAGGAGGCAGTATGAACACTATTGATTTTCTCAGTATTGCTACTGCCATTTGCCCCGAGCGAGATGCCGTGATCTTCGAAAATAGAAGATGGACTTATTCTCAAATTAGCGAGAGGGTTAACCGGCTGGCTAATGCTCTACTCCAGCTCGGGTTGAGGAAAGGCGACCGTGTAGCTGTTTTACAGGTGAATTGTCCTGAAATAATTGAATCGTATTTTGCAACTGCCAAACTGGGGGGTATTTTCGTTCCTCTGAATTTCAGGGCTAAGGAACATGAGCTAAGCTATATGTTGGGCAATGCTGAAGCCAGATTTTTGCTGGTTGGTAAAAGATATACGGATATGGCACATTCGATGCTGCCGGATTTACGCGCTCTAGAGCACTGCATTTGTTTAGAAGATAATGATGCAAGTATGATTTCATACAGTGATTTGGTTGCTAGAGCGCCTGCAGATGAAGTTTTCATTGACATAGGCGATGAAGATGTAACCATCTTAATGTACACAGCAGGCACCACTGGGCGGCCTAAAGGAGTACCGTTGAGGCATAATGCCTTTGTGAGCTATGTTCTGGAAAATGTGGAACCAGCCAGTCCGGACATAGAGGAGAGAAATTTGCTCACAGTGCCTCTGTATCATGTGGCTGGTATGCAGGCCATGCTAGCAGCCATATATGGTGGGCGAACCTTGATAATGATGCGGCAATTTGAGGTTAAGGAATGGCTGGACAAGGTACAACGGGAGAGGGCTACACGTGCCATGCTAGTACCTACGATGCTAAAAAATATAATCGACTACCAGGATTTTTCAAAGTATGATTTGAGTAGCTTGAAAGTGATTACCTATGGTGCAGCCTCAATGCCGTTTGAGGTCATCACTAAGGCTATTAAGTTAATGCCTTGGGTGAAGTTTATAAATGCTTTTGGGCAGACGGAAACTGCTTCGACTATAACTGCTTTGGGACCTGAAGACCATATCATTGAAGGCACCGAAGAGGAGAAAGCAAAGAAGTTAAAGAGGCTTGCCCAGTCAATTGGTAGACCGCTACCAGATGTGGAGGTAAAAATTGTTGATGAGCAGGGGAGAGAGTTGCCCGCGTTCGAAATTGGCGATATTGTAGCTAAAGGCCCGCGAATAATGACAGGTTATTGGCACGATGAGCAAAAAACAAAGCAAGCGTTCACAATGGATGGATGGTTGGTCACAGGTGATAGGGGATGGAAGGATGAGGAAGGATACATTTTCTTAGCTGGGCGTAGTGATGACATGATTATCAGGGGTGGTGAAAATATATCGCCTGAGGATGTTGAGGATGTGCTCCATTCACACCCAAAAATCGAAGAGGCTGCGGTTATTGGCGTGCCTGACCCAGAATGGGGGCAGCAGCCCAGGGCTATCGTTGTATTAAAAAAAGGGCAAGTAGCTACTGCTGAAGAGATAATAGAGTATTGCCATTCTAGGCTTGCGGGGTTCAAACGTCCTCGGTCGGTGGTTTTTGTTGATTCTTTACCCCGTAATCCTATGGGTAAGGTGATGAGAAAAGTGCTTCGTGAGCAGTACGGGCAACGTTAGCTTTTGAAATTTAAATACCTTATGACTAAAATAATTGAGGAGGTTTAGTAAGAAATGGCTAACCAGATAGGCAAGAGATATATTTGCAAAAAGTGCGGCTCAGAATTCATAGTGACTAGAAGTGGTGATGGGACACTAGTCTGTTGCGGTCAGCCAATGGAGTTGAAAACATAAAGCTGTGTATTGTATATTTCGCTTGCGTACTAGGAGGCCTGTAATGAATCAGCTGGGTAAGAGATACAAATGCCAGGTTTGCGG
>CAZJVJ010000038.1:0-4345 GCA_964549635.1 uncultured Dehalococcoidales bacterium | reverse complement strand
AAAGTGTCCAAAGTGGTCCTGGCTTCCTTTATCTCGGCCTGTAGCTTCTGGATGACCGGGAGTGTGCCATGCCTGGCCTGGACCTGAAGTTCTGCGGCTTTGACTTGGGCTTGGAGAAATGAAGTCTTTTGCATCGCCTGAATGGTGGCTATGCCCAGCGGTACGAGTATGGCGATGGCGACAACGATGAACGCCCAGGCGATGATTTTAATGATGGGCAGAGGTTTTGGCAGATAAGCTTCGGGCAAAACATTCATATTGGCCCGGCTGGTGCCGGCTTTGATTTGTTTCAGTGCCAGGCCGATGTTTACGGCATATTCACTGGCATTGAAGTTGTCGCTGTGCGACAGGAAATTGGGCAGTGGCTTGACCGGATAGCCGAGTAACCCTGCCAGCAGTTCTGCCAGCTCGCCGCTGACGAAGGTGGTTATCTGCTGGGTAATGGGGTTTGCCTTGTGGCTTGAGTTGTAAAAGGCTATGGTGCGGTCGAGTTCTTCCCGCACCTCGGCTATTTTCTCAGATACCGTAGCGGCATCAGCGGAATAGCGGAGACTGCGCACCAGCTCAGGTATGCCATCGGCTACTATTACTATATCGAAGCTGGCCTCACCGGCATTTATCGCCAGCGCATCTTTCTCGTCAATGACCCGGGCTAGAGCCAGTGGTGCGATGTCCAAAACCTTTGGCTCAAGACCTACCCCTTTGAGCGTCTCTAACATGGCGTCGACGGTATCGCGGGGCAAGCCGATGAGACAGATGTTGGTCTCTGTATCTGACAAAGCGACCGCCTGCCACGATGTGTAAAGCTCCACTAAAGGCACGGGCATTACCCGTTCCATCTCCCGTCTGGCGGCTTCGCCTAGCAAGCTCTTGGGCAATGAGGGCAGGCTGACAACGCGATATACGGAGTGGATGCCGCTGACACTGGCTACAACGCTTTTCTCTTTAACATTGAGAGATGTCATAAGCTCGGAGATTTTCTGGCTGACCCTAGCGGTATCAATGATGACGCCATCACGGACCAGGCCTGGCTGCAAAGGCACACTGGCGGCAGCTTTCACCTGTTTGCCCTCAACGACCATTAACTTAACAGCTCTATCGTCAATATGTAAAGTGACCATGATAATTATTTTCTACCTTCATAACACTGTATTTCAATGGTGATGGTGGCGGTATCGTACTCACCCGGCTTAGGGGCTATGGTGAAAGATGCACGCGTAATCTGCGATGTTGGGAGCTTATCGTCCAGTGCCAGCATGAAGTTCTGGAACTTTGGCACCTGTCCGATAAGACCGAGCTCTATTGTCAATGTGGGGCCTAATGCTTTAGCCGGACTGGAGGTTGACACCCTGGTGCTGGTGACTTTTATATCGCTTTTTTCGGCCAGTTGTAGCAGGCTGTCCATGATGTCGGGTGCCTGGGTGGTGCTGGGGTAAGCGGCTCTGGCTGCCTCTATATCAGACTGGAGCCTGTTAAGTTCAGCTTCCAGCCTGTCCTTGGGTGTTTCTCCGGCTGCCAGAGTCTTTTCCAGGCTGGCCAGTTTAGTCCTTAGCTCGGCCTGTTTTTCCGGTTGTTGCTGGTTGAGCAACCATAGTGGTATGGCTATGATGAGGAAAGCGCCGATGAGCAGCATAAGCTGGCTTGTCTGCCCCAGTCTGGGTAGCCTTCGAGTAACCTTCTTTTGCGTTTCAGGATCAATCATCTATGATTACCCAATTATACAATTTTCCCTTTCGGGAGGCTAAATATTTTTCTGCTCATCACCGGGCAATTCTCTTCTGCCTTGCCTTCTCAATAATTATGGCGGAGCACGTCCGGTGAAGTTTTGTGTGCCCTTCCTGCGGTGGCCATCCTGACGTGGCTGATTATGGCAAAGCTATTGCGGGTTGATGGTGTAGCTCAGCATCTTGGCTTTTCCGCCCAGACCACCACCAGCGCCACCACCCATACCGGGGAACAAAAAAGATGGCGGGGGCCCGGTGATAATTCTGCCCGCGCCTATCTCAGATTCTGTTTTGCCGGCCACACAGCCGTAAAAGTTCCCTGAGGGGTATAATTCAGCTTTACCTTTCAGGGACAGAACCAGGATAAAATCATTGGAGCTGTTGCTGGTGCCGGGGTAGACGGTTACGTCGCCCACAGCCACGATACACCCTGACCCAATGAGGGAGACGTTATTTGATGGAAATGTAATTTTTCCTTTGGCATATATGATCTGGTTGTTCAGGTCTACCGTGTAGCGCTTATCTGTCCCTGGTTGTCTGAATTCCAGGTTTCCATTGACATATATAGTGCCGTTGATTTTTAAGGTTGCATCTTGTGAGCCCGTGTTGTCTATGTTTAGGTTTCCGTCTGTGCGGAAGCCACCTATGCCGCTGGGGGGGCAATTTCTTATGTCTATAAGTCTTTGCCTAGAATCATAAAATGAATATGGCGGATTCCTTAAAAGCGGCAGACTGTTTACATTATAAAAGTCGTTAAGCTCTGGTTCGGTCGGCCATTTAGCTGACAGAGTTGGATCTCTCGCTACTTCACCATTGATGATGCTCCCCGGCTGCTGGTCGATTACCGTACCGTAGAGGACGTTCCCGTGGACTTGAGTGTTCGGCTTGAGGGTCACTTTACCGGCGCTCACGATGGCGCTGTCGAAGAGAAAGGAATACTTACTGCCGGCATCAACTAGGCACTCCACCCTGCTGGAATGTCCGTCAGGGCTGGTGGCGATGGAGGTTATCCTGTAAATATTCGTTTGTCCCGGTACCTTGCTTATGGTGGCATTCACAGTCTTACCATTTATTTGTAGACCGGTCACCACCGTTTTTTCCTCGGAGCCCGTGGGCAGTTGGAACGGCGGGTTCGTCTTATACAGTATCTCCCACATGACTCTTTCCACGCCGGCATCAGCGGCGTAGAGTTCCAGCGTGTTCTGGTGGACTATATGGTTTGCGTTGAGGTTTGTGGCGGTCAGTGCCAGAACAGGGACTACGAGCAGCCCACCGAAAGCCAGCAAAATAAGCGCCATGGGCAGCACCTGCCCGCGCTCGTTTTTCAGTATCCTCAATTTCATTTCATACCTCCTTCTCCTTCCCCCTATTGGGCGGCAACCGGGACTCTCTGAATAGCTTCATACTGTCTGCTTACGGTTATCGTACCTGAAGCGGCGGATATTTTTACGACCAGTTTCGGGCTCTGATAGCTAACGACCCGCGTGCTGTTAGCGGGATCGCTGGGGTTGTAGTAGATGTGCTCGGCTATCATAATTTGCTGCGTGCTGGCACCGTCGACGCGTATCAGCCTTTTCAAGTTGCCGGACATTTGCACAAACCGGTATTCCACGGTCTTGCTGGTATTAGGTCCGGTGGGTATGGTGAAGCGGAGGAAGAGGTCACTCGTGCCCACTATGATGGCACCTTTAGACATCTGGACATCGCGGGAAATCCAGTAGCCAGCGTTCTGCACCTGGCGCAGGGCGATGTTCCAGTCCTTGCTCTGCGGGCTGAGCCGCATCAGCGTGATTATTGCCATGGCTAGGGCGCCTGAAATGATAGCCACTATGGATATTGTGACCAGCAGCTCTGTGAGGGTAAAACCCTTTTCATTCGTTTTCAGTCTCATAGTCCGCACCACATATTCCACCAGTATCGTGCCACCTTTTGAGGTCGCCTCCCTGGGCGAGGCTAAGGCTTAGCACTAAGTCAATATTAGATGTCAACATATTGCCTTATTGCGTCCGGTTGACTTTATAGCCTTCTAAGGTAAACACCACCTTCCCATTGTGAGTCACGGTTACCGTTATTTTTTGAAGCCCATCATCATCCTCGACGGGGTTATCGGGTTTGGGGTTAAGACGTTCGGCGGTGATGGTTATATCGTAGCCGGCAGGAATGTCGGTAAGTTCTGCGTCTTGATAGTTCGGGGGGTTATTGGTTGAATCGTACTGCCAGCCTTTGATGACCTCCATCTGTGACTTGGCCAGGCTCTCGGCGGTGACATGCTCGTGACTAACAATAACTCCCTTAAAGGAAGTTGTTAGGCCCCCGAGGAACACGCTGGCAACTATAGCCAGTATGCCCAGGGCGACGAGGACTTCAACCAGTGTCATACCGAGCTGACCGGCCCATGTCTGGTCAGAGCCCGGCGCCCTCCTCCCGTTTTGCCCCTTCACTATTCCTTTCACTTTTTCTGGTGACGATTTTGAACTCTTGTCCATCGTTATCCATCAGCCTACCAGCTTTAGGGCGCCGTAGAGCGGCATGAATATTGACAGTGCCAGGAAGCCCACAAACAGCCCCATGGCTATGGTCATAGCCGGCTCTATCATGTTGAGCAGTGTCTGTATCCTTCT
>CAZJVJ010000037.1:0-4515 GCA_964549635.1 uncultured Dehalococcoidales bacterium | reverse complement strand
ATGGAAGAACTGAATGGAACCGGGTAGAAAGATTTCGAGGCAGAGCAGATATTGAACTGGATGAGGTGGGGATTAAACAAGCTGAGGCTGCCGCCGTGCGGATTTCTCAATGTCGGATTTCAGTAATTTATTCTAGTCCACTTCGGCGGGCTTTGACCACAGCAGAAATCTTGGCTCGGCGGTCTGGTTTAGAAGCAAGGTTGTTAGAAGGGTTGATAGATATACATTATGGAACTTGGCAAGGGCTATCTGCAGAAGAAGTTACGGTTAGAGACGCGGACCTTTATTCGAAATGGCTGGTAAGTCCTCATACAGTGAAATTTCCAGAAGGTGAAAGCCTTGGTGAGGTCAGAGATCGAGTTGCATCAGCAGTGGACAACGTGATAGCGCAGCACCCAAAAGAAACAATTGTGTTAGTGTCTCATAAAGTAGTTTGCCAGGTTATTGTTCTAATTATGCTGGGTTTGGACAACTCGCATTTCTGGGAGATAACTCAGGATGTCTGTGCTATCAACCTCTTCGAAGTTCGAGGCGGTGTACCATCAGCTCTTTCTATCAATGATACCTGTCACTTAAAAGGCTTAAATTAAAGGCAGTAAGGTTTATAATGTCCCGTATAAGAGTCGGTATCATAAATGTCACTGGCTATGCTGGTGTAGAATTAGCCAGGCTGCTTTACCGACATCCAGCCGTTGAACTTATTTCGGTTACAGGAAGGAACGCCGCTGGACAGAAATTAGCTGAAGTCTTTCCTCATTTGGCTGAAATCAATATAACTATTGCCGCAGAGCTTGGTGAAGTAGATCTTGTTTTTTCAGCAATGCCTCACAAAGCAAGCGTTGAGGCGATAATGCCTTTTGCTGAGCGAGGTGTTAAGGTTATTGATATTAGTGCTGATTTCAGGCTCAAAGATGCGAGCAAATATCCCGAGTGGTACGACTTTACTCATCCAGCGCCCGATTTGTTGCGGCAAGCTGTCTATGGCTTACCCGAGCTACATCGGTCTGAAATCGCTGAAGCTAGTCTGGTGGCTAATCCTGGCTGCTATCCAACGGGAGTCCTGTTGGCACTAGCACCGGCAGTCAAAGAGCGTCTCATCCAGCCAGACATCATCATCGATAGCAAGTCAGGTGTATCAGGCGCTGGCAGAACCTTAAGTCTATCAACTCATTATGCTGAGGCTGTAGATAATGTTAGAGCCTATTCTTTGCGCGGGCATCGCCATTTGCCCGAGATTATTCAGGAACTGGAGACGCTGAACCCTGGTTTCGCTCCATCAGTGACCTTTTTGCCACATCTTGTGCCTATGTCCAGGGGTATCTTGAGCTCATGCTACGCCAGGCTAGAGGATAGGAAGCTATCTAAAGAGCAGTTAAGAGAACTCTACTGCGACTATTATAAAGAGGAACCTTTTGTCAGGGTAGTTGCCAATCCGCCGGAGACAAAGCAGACTTGGGGCAGCAATCTCTGCCTTGTTCACCCCATCGTTGATTACAGGACCGGCAGATTTATAGTTCTCAGCTGTTTGGACAATCTAATCAAAGGGGCTGCTGGACAAGCCATACAAAATATGAATATAATGTTTGGCTTTCCTGAGACTATGGGACTTGAAGCTCTACCCATCTATCCGTAGGCTGTTTGCCCCCATCGTCTAGGGGACTAGGACGTCAGCCTTTCAAGCTGAAAACAGGGATTCGAATTCCCTTGGGGGCACCACAGTTTCTTGTGTGTATATATTTAATTTGTTTGTTCATTTTTGCTCCGGTTCATCTCAAAATAAACCTATCTATTCGATAACCCAGAGCCTGAAATTGTCAAAGCTATATTTGGCACCAGACTCACTGAAAGACTTAATGCCAATGCCTATTTGGCCCTTGAATGACGTGTGGTCAATAACGGTGGCAAGCTTGTAGCCGTTAATATAGACATCAGTCTGTGTTCCAATGCAGATTATTTTGATCCTGTTAGTCTTATCGCCAGGTCTTATATTTTTTGACCTTGTCCAGTTTTTTAACATAGCCGTTGCTCGCCCGAGCTCATATCTTACGATAGAGTATTCTAATTCATCGCTAATTCCAACAGCATACATATTAGTATTTTCGTCCAATCTATAAATGATAAAGAAATAACTACCTCTCTCTCCGAACAATTTCTTAACATCTATTTCGAGTGCAAAGTCGTATACTTCATCCAGTGTCACCAGTGAGGCTATCTTGGTACCCGTTTTGTTTACCCACAAAACGTATGTCCCATCCTCATAATTTCCACCTTTATCATTTTCCAGTGTCGCGAGCCAATCACTTCCAGCTTCGCTGAAATCATCTTCTATGATTAGCTTTTGACTCTTGCCTTCAGGCAGTTGAATTTCGGGAAAGTCGTCTGGCTGGCTTGACTGAATAGAACGTGATGGGCCATTGCATGCCAGAGCCGTAGCCAGCAGTACGATGAGACTAGCAATTAGAGCAGTGAGCCATGCTGTCCTTTTCATTACGAACTCCTTTATTTAACCAATACCACTCAGTGCAGTTGCAATTGTGGGTTAGTATACCAACGCAATTACGAACTCTAATTTAATTATCGCCATGCCTATCATCTAGCCGAGACGAGCTACACAAACCTCTCCGCCTTCTATGACCACTGTCATCGTACGGTGGCAAGTGGGACAAGTGAGCGGGCCACTATAATTCATTTGTGCAGGTTCTAAAGGTATGCTTTTTCCGCATCCAAGACAGATAATCCCGGGGAAAGCTTTTAAGCCAGACTGATGTTGCCGCTTATGACTAGCTAATTGTTCTATATTGTCAAATTCAATTCCGCAGGTTACGCATTTAAAACGCATTATTTTCTCTCCTTTTTCAAGTTTATTAAATACAACGCTACCAACAAGTTCGACCGAAACTCTTTTTTGTTAACACTCTACAGTAGGACAATGCTTTTTCTCTGCCTCGACCTGTATTCTCTTTCGTATGTTATTATGTTATTATCATATATACAGACGTGAACATATTCTCCCCAGAGGCCTATTAATCTCCGTTGGAATTTTTGCCAGGTTTTTGTAGCTCCATTTATCCATCGTTGGCCCCCGCTGTTTTGAATGCATTCAGGTATGCCTTTATTCTCGGCTATATCTGGATGTTCAGGCTATCTTGTGTATCCGTTGTTTGTGCTCCTCGAGTACTTTTTGGTACTGGGCATCTAGTTGGCTGCTGAGGTGATGCCATTCCGCCTGAAATTGAGTTTGAAGTTTCGCCTCAACGGCAGCAGCATTGCTTATCTGCTTTTGCAAAGCTCGACTGGCTTCTTGCAATTTAGTTTCGAAACTTTTTCTGAATTGTAGATAAGTTTGCTGGCGCGCTTGTTCATAATAATTCAATAGATTAGTTACTCGATCAAGAACCGTTTCTAGTTGGTTTTTGTTCTCTTTGACCAATCTTAGCCCTGTCATAGCCCTTTTTATATTCTGTCTGTCCCTTTCGTTTCTCGGTAATATTATGTTGCTCAGAAATATTTCTTCGGCACCTTTCGCTATATATTTCCTGAGCCCCGTACCTTTGTATTTCATCAGTTCGGCATCGAGGTTAAAATCTTCATCCTGAAGATATCTGGCTGCTAGCTTATTCCCGATGGGAACATACTCCAAAAGCTTGATCTCGTCTTCAGTGAGCTTACCTAGTTTTTCAGCCTTCTCCATTGCCTTTTCCCAGGCGGTCTTCATCTCGCTCATAGGAATACCTCTAAATTTCCTGCGTAAACAAATGGTGCGAAAACAAATCTTAGGCAATTCCTCATTATGCTTAGAAAAGGCAAACATCGATTAGGTGACGCGAGATATTTCATTTATGTATTCTCCCCACTTCAGCTTATGAGTTTGCTTAAGCCGCTGGAAATGCGATTTGAAGGCAGGTGAGTTCAAAAGGTCGGTACTCATGAGTATCGCATCTTCGCCGTTATCTGTATAGTAAGCCCGGCGTATTCCCACCCTTTGAAAACAATACTTTTCATATAGTGCCTGGGCTTGCTTATTCGAAGCACGCACTTCTAATGTAACCACATCCGCATTGAGTTTAATAGCCATTTCAATAATCGCAATCAGTAACCTTTCACCTATGCCCTGTCTACGGTAGGCATCGCGCACGGCTATTGTCGTAATGTGTGCTTCGTTTACCATCACCCAGAAGCCAGCGACACCAATTACAAGCTCTTTCGGTTCTGGAAGCACGTCCTCGCCGAAAAAGCGGTCGTGGTCAAAAAGGTGAACCAATTTTTCCCAGAAGCTCCTGTCATCAGATTTCAGTTTGAACGGTGCTGTCTGTTTTGATTTGGTAACGACTATATAGTTAGCTAACCGATTGCGGAGCTCCTGCTTCATGGAGTTGTATGTTGGCCGTGGCCATTGAGTCGGGAAGGCCTCTCGGTCAATGTCGAGTACTTGAGGAATATCTCTATCTTGCATATGTCTGATAATGTAAGCCATGTCTAACTAGCATGTTGGTAATTCATTAAGGCCACCTCGAT
>CAZJVJ010000036.1:0-6889 GCA_964549635.1 uncultured Dehalococcoidales bacterium | reverse complement strand
CGCCTGCTCCTGAGACTATTATGCTTATGGGACTAACTTAACAAGTGGTATAATTAATTGTTGGGGGCAGGTCAGGTGAATACCTTGACTCCGCTAAAAGCGCGGATTAAAGCAACCGATGACCTCATTAGACCGGATTGTTTACAGGTTATACGGGCTTACCGAAGAGGAGATTGCTATTGTAGAGGGAATGCAGAGTTAGAGTCTCATCCGAGTGGCAGCCTACACATCATCGAAAGTGCATAAACAACCTAAAGGGGGAAGAAATCACGGATAGTGGCGTTTCTCCTCGACGTTATCTTGCACATCGTAGCCAGGATGGAAGAGAAGAGCCTCTTTCAGAGCACCTCCAACTGGTTGCAAAGCGCGCGTCTGTTTATGCCGCGGGATTCAAGGCTGACAATGAGGCTTGGCTAGCCGGTATTTTGCACGACCTTGGTAAATATGGCAAGCTTTTTCAAAAACGTCTTAGAGGCGAAGAAAAAGGAATTGACCACTGGTCGGCCGGCGCTTGGGTAGCACTGAAAGAATATAAGGAAAAGGGAATTGCACCGGCTCTGGCTATTCAGGGACATCATGTAGGTCTCCAGGCAGTTAGCTCAGACTCGTTGCAACAACTTGACCCGCAAAAGGCACAAGAGCGATATGAAAATCGCTTATCCTATTTAAGGCCATCTGACTCCGATGCTAATCAATTACTTGCCCGCTTCAGGGCTGATTCGCTACAGCTCCCTTCACCCGATAAGATTCCCATTTTTATATCTAATTGGTCAAAATGGGCAATCGCTTCAATGCTGTACGTCAGAATGCTATTTTCCGCACTCGTAGATGCTGATTTTATTGAAACTGAAGCCTTTTTCCAGACAGACAGCGATGGCAATCGTATTTACCGGGATAGTGGAGCATCTCTGGAGCCGGAAACAGCTTTCTCATATCTTAGTATCTATCTTGATGAACTCAGCAAGACGTCAAGAGCTTCAGTATCAATTAACCAGCTACGTTCGGACCTACTCCACTATTGTCTACAAGCTGCTGAAATGCCCCAAGGAATTTTTACTCTAACTGCCCCTACAGGTTCGGGAAAGACACTGGCCATGCTGGCTTTTGCCTTGAGACATGCAATCAAGCACAGGTTACGCAGGATAATCACTGTCATTCCCTACCTGACGATAATTGAGCAGACCGCAGAGACTTACAGAAAGATATTCGAATCTTATCTTAAACCAGAAGAACTTCCCCGTTATATTCAGGAATACCACAGTCTCAGTGGTATTAGACAAGACGATGACCAGGCCCAGCGAGATGATACTGAATATCAGGACAGGTTGCTGGCTGAGAATTGGGATGCACCTATCATCGTGACCACCAATGTTCAGTTATTGGAATCACTTTTTGCCAATCGGCCTGGCGCTTGTCGAAAGCTGCACCGTCTGGCTGGTAGCGTAATTCTTTTTGACGAGGTACAGACCTTACCTCTTGCTATAGCGATACCCACTTTAGCAGCTCTCTCCAGCCTGGCAGAGCGTTATGGCACTACAGTGGTCTTCTCCACGGCAACTCAGCCAGCCTTCAGCCATCTCAATGAGTATGTTAAGAAGTTTTGTCCAAACGGCTGGACACCCACAGAAATCGTGCCTCCGGACGCGGACCTTTTCGGGCGTGTTAAACGTAACGAAGTAGTTTGGCCCAAAACTGGTGTAAGGACTGGATGGGAAGAACTGGCAAACAGTATAAAAGCCCACCAGCAAGCGTTGTGCATCGTCAACCTCAAACGCCATGCTCTAGGACTTTATCAGACTCTGAAGCAGATGGGGGTTGACTCGCTGTTTCATCTTTCCACAAACATGTGCCCTGCTCACCGCAAGCAAGTCTTAGACGTGGTGCGCAAGCGCCTTGCTGATGGTGAGCAGTGTCGGTTAATTTCCACCCAATGTGTTGAGGCTGGGGTTGACATTGATTTCCCGGTGGTCTTTCGTGCTTTAGGGCCATTAGATGCTATCGCTCAAGCCGCTGGCCGCTGTAACCGTCATGGGCTGGCACAATCCGGCACAGTTCATGTTTTCTTCCCGGAATACGATGGAAATGTCAGGATTTATCCGGATAGTACTTACGAGCAGGCAGCCGACGTTACCATCCAGCTCATGAAGAAATATGACACGTTAGATATTAACAATCCCGTAATTTTCCAGGAGTATTACCGTCAGCTATACAGATTTGCCCAACCCGAAACTCAGAAGTCAGACCTAACTGAAGCCATACAGCGGCAGGATTTTGTAGGGGTTGCTAAAAACTATCGTGTAATCGAGCAAAATACAATCAATGTTCTGGTACCATTTGAGAAGGGGATTTTTTTGAAACTAAAAGAAGAAGCCCTTAACAAAGGCATCAATCGCAATTGGATTATGGCAGCACGCCCTCATGCCATAGGGCTTTTTCGCCCCAGACTTAGCGACCCGATTGAATCATATCTGAAACCAGTCACCACAGGTAACGATGGAGAGGAATGGTATATTTATTTGGAAGAAAAGCATTACAGTAACGAAGTTGGATTGATTGTACCACGAGATTCAAACGTACTAATCGCTTGAGAGAAAGGAGGCTGGATGAAACCAAATGAACAAGTACTAAAGGTTTGGGGCGAGCTTGCTTGTTTTAGCCGCCCAGAGATGAAGGTCGAACGCTTCAGCTATCCTGTTATCACCCCATCGGCGGCGCGGGGCATCTATGACGCTATCTACTGTAAACCGAACAAAGACCCCGCCCAGTCCGAGTTCCGCTGGCAGATTACGAAGATAGAAGTCCTGTCTTACCCGCAGTATATAGCCCTGCGCCGTAACGAAGTGAAAGATAAAGTACCGCCTGAACGGACTCTCTTACGCTGGATGCAAGGTAAAGAGCAGCCGACGCCTATTTGGGCAGATGGGACACCTGATGAACTAGGAACAGACCAAAAGGGGCGTACCCAGCGCCAGACGATGGCATTGAAGAATGTTTGCTACTATCTCCACGCCGAAATCCGTCCTTGGAAAAGATTTGAGGACCGTCTGCCGGCATTGGAAGCCCAGTTCCGCCGGCGTGCTGCCCACGGTAAATGTCTTTATCAGCCATACCTCGGATGCCGCGAGTTTCCAGCATACTTTGAATTGGTGGAAAATGGCTCCCCCAGAGAAATTCCGGTGAAGCTAAACATGGATATCGGCTGGATGCTTTATGACGTCTTTGACCTGGCACAACCGGGCAATGACGAAAGTGCGCCTAGCATAAGTCTTTTTTATGCCGAAATAAAAGATGGTGTGCTTTTGGTACCTGACTATGAAAGTGCCGAGGTGCGGAAAGGCCTGGAGGTGCGCTGATGCTTAAACTACTGGCGGAATATGCTCAAAAGCATGACGTTGAATCTGAACCTGGATTCAAGTCAAAGTACATTCGCTGGGCGGTTGCGTTTGATTCAGAAAAAGGTTTTTTGGGCATCCAGTCCCTCGGAGGCAAAAACGGCAGGTTTTTCAAAAAATGTCCGGAACTGGCCCAGATGGAAATGGTCTCAGGCAAAGAGACCAAAAGCCAGTTTCTTGTTGATGATGCTGACGTCGTTACCGGCAATAAGGCAGAGAGGTACGCCTATTTTGTTGGGTTACTGGAAGAGGCGGGGAGAGAGTCTCCAAAGCTGGCAAAGTCTCCAAAGCTGGCATCAAAGCTGGCATCAAAGCTGGCATCAATCGCTCGCTGGTTAAGGGATGCTAATACGTTAGAAGCCATAAAGCAAGAGTTTAAGGCAAAGAGGGTAAGAGGCAGCGAAGATGTCACAATCATAATTGACGGTGAATTTCCACTAGAGCAGGACTACTGGCATAACTGGTGGCGGGAATTCAGAAAGCGGCTGGTAAAGAAAATAGACAGAAGTAGGCGCTGTTTTGTTACTGGCGAAATGACGAGACCAATGGCCACTCATTACAAGATAGAGGGGCTCGGTGGGAGGGCTACGGGAGATGCCTTTGTTGGCTTTGATAAGGAAGCCTTTCGTTCCTACGGGCTTGAGCAATCCGAAAATGCCGCCGTCTCCGAAGAAGCTATGTGTGCCTACCGTGCCGGGCTGAATGAGCTTATCAAAAGTCATAGCCAACGCCTTGCTGGTGTAACAATCGTCCACTGGTTTAAAGAAAAGGTTAAAGATGAAGACGACCCTCTTCCATGGCTTCAAGGATTGCTGGAAACATCTGAACAAGTAGAGTTCGATGCACAGCACCGGGCGCGGAAGCTCCTCGAAAGCATAAAAACGGGTGAGCGTGCTGACCTGGGGAAAAACGTCTATTACATCATGACACTTTCCGGTGCAGATGGGCGTGTGATGGTACGCGATTGGATAGAAGGACAATTTGAAGAGCTGGCAGGAAATATCTCGTCGTGGTTTGACGATTTAGAGATAGTCAGCTTTTCCGATATGAGAAGCGCCAGAAGCCCTAAGCTGGAAAGTATCGTCACTTCCCTGCTTCCGCCAAGAAGAAACCAGAATTATGAGGATTGGGTAAGACCCGTCGGCTCGGCTCGAGTCGAACTCTTACGCTCTGCCATCAAAGGTTTATTTATTCCTTACAGCATCATCTCCAAATTGGTAACGGTACACCGCGCCTTCATACTGTCGGAAGAATGGCAAAAGTTAATCAAGGGAGAAAGAGATGCTTCTACAGGACTGACGTATTCTGTGCTCTATGCAAGGATGGGGCTTATCAAAGCCTATCATCTTAGAAAAGACAGAAAGGAGGGAAACACCTTGACTGAAGTGTTAAAACCAGCATTGAATGAAGACTATCCCGACCCCGCGTACCAGTGCGGCAGGCTGATGGCTGTGCTGGCTGAATTACAGAGGGCAGCGCTCGGTGATGTTGGTGCTGGCGTTATCCAGCGCTACTATGCTTCCGCCAGCACCACGCCTGCTCTTGTTTTGGGCAGGCTCACTCGCACCAGCCAATTCCACCTGGGTAAGCTTGAAGCCGGACTGGCTTATTGGTTCGAAGGCAAAATCGCCGATATATGGAGCCGGATAAAAAGCGTTGTCCCACGTACACTTTCTCTTGAGGAGCAGAGTCTTTTTGCCTTAGGTTACTACCAGCAACTGGCTGATATGAGGGCCAAAAAGTCTGAAAAATCAGGTAAGGAGGAATCCAATGTCTAACACAGTAAAAAATCGTTACGAGTTTGTCTATCTCTTCGACTGCGAGAACGGCAATCCCAACGGCGACCCCGATGCCGGCAATACCCCCCGCCTTGACCCGGAAAACATGCATGGACTGGTTTCTGATGTTGCTCTGAAACGGAGAGTGCGCAACTATGTACAGATAGCCAGAGGCAATAAGATGCCCTATGCCATCTTTGTAGAACATGCCACAAATCTGAATACTAAGATTGTACAGTCTCATGAGCAAACCCCAGGCGGATTAGATACCAGCGGCAAGGGCACCAATAAGAAGAAAGTAGAAGCGGCGCGGAAGTGGCTATGTGATAACTTCTATGATGTGCGTGCCTTTGGTGCAGTGATGAGCACTGGACCGAATGCTGGACAGGTACGTGGCCCTGTTCAATTGACTTTTGCACGCTCGCTTGACCCGATTTTACCCCTGGAACTTTCTATAACTCGTATGGCTGTCGCTGAAGACGTCAAAGGGGCGAAGTCAAGCGCTGACTACCTTAAGTGGGAGACAGAGCAGCCAGAGGATAAACTCCGCACCATGGGGCGCAAGGCGCTCATTCCCTACGGCTTATACCGTGCACATGGATTTATCAGTGCCCACCTTGCCGAGCAGACTGGGTTTACCGAAGATGACCTTTCGCTACTCTGGGAAGCCTTGCTAAGGATGTTTGAACATGACCGTTCCTCGAGCAAAGGGCTAATGTCAGTAAGGGAGCCTATCTTCATCTTCAAACATGTCGGCACAGACAGTGACCTTACCCAGCGAGAACAGCAAGCAAAGCTCGGCTGTGCTCCAGCACATAAGCTCTTTGAACTCATTGAGGTCAAAAAACGTGACGGAGTTCAGGTTCCGCGCTCATTTGCAGACTACCAGGTCTTTTTCCATAAAAGCCTTATGCCCAAAGGAGTACAAGCCGGTTTTGCTATTTCCGGCGAGGGTGGGAAGCCAGTTATCCAAGATACACCTCCAGAAAATATAGAAGTCAGGTAGCTTGATGTACGCTGAAGATGAACTCCTGCCGATTTCGGCACTGCAACACCTGCTCTTCTGTGAGCGGCGGGTTGGGTTAATATTCCTGGAAAGGCAGTGGCAGGACAATATTTTTACCGCAGAAGGGAGCCTTTTACATAAGCAGACAGACCACGCCGAGACAGAGTTACGCAACGATGTCCGGATTGTTCGGGGCTTATGGCTCAGGTCGCTTCGCTTAGGTCTTTATGGCAGGGCAGACGTGGTTGAATTCAAACGTACAGATGATAATGATAAGCGAAAAGGTATAAAACTTGCTGGCACTGAAGGACTCTGGGTTCCCTTTCCGGTTGAATATAAAAGAGGACGATTACGTACGGAAAGAAGCTTTGAAATCCAGCTTTGTGCTCAGGCGCTCTGTTTAGAAGAAATGCTGGGTATTCAGATTAGTACCGGAGCCTTATATTATGGCAAAACAAGACGGCGATTGGAGCTTACTCTTGATAAAGCCGTACGTGAGAAAACGGAAGCTGCCGTCCGACGACTCCATGAGATTATGGACTCTGGCAGTACTCCCGATGCCCGGCGGCAACCAAAATGTAAGCAGTGCTCTCTGAATGGGCTTTGCCTGCCCAAAGTAGTCAGCCATGGCAGAAGCGCAAGGAACTACCTCAAGCAAATACCTACAGACCCAAAGGTCATAGCATGAAACGCTTACTAAATACGCTGTATGT
>CAZJVJ010000035.1:0-7021 GCA_964549635.1 uncultured Dehalococcoidales bacterium | reverse complement strand
GGCAGCATCCTCGGGTTATACAGGTTCCGTAAGCACGTGACAAAAACGCCGGAAAATCAGGATGTTGAAGAAATTCTTATAGTGGAGCGAGATGTCGAAAAAGTGTCAGCACTGGAACAGGGCTGCAGGATGGGGAAAATAATCGCTGAAGCCACGAACTTGGCCCGTGACATGATAAACGAACCAGCTAATCATATGACACCGAGCGACATGGCGAAGATAGCCCAGGAACTGGCCAAGACCTACTGTCTCGATTTGACCATCCTGGACCGCGACGAAATGGAAAGGGAAGGGATGGGAGCACTTTTAGGGGTAGCTCGAGGTAGCCAGCAACCACCGCAGTTTATAATTTTGAGCTACAAAGGCGATACTACCTCATCTAAAACATTGGGGCTTGTGGGCAAAGCAATAACCTTTGATTCCGGCGGACTGGATATTAAACCGGTCGATGCCATGGCTGACATGAAAGGTGATATGTCAGGTGGGGCTGCTGTTATGGCAGCCTTAAGCGCTATAGCCCAACTGAAGCCGAAGATTAACGTTACTGCCATAGTGCCAGCCACTGAGAATATGCCGGGAGGTAATGCTCTGAAGCCAGGAGATATCTTGAAGGCAGCTAACGGCAAGACTATAGAGGTGGTGAATACAGATGCTGAAGGCAGGCTTACGCTGGCCGACGCTTTCAGCTACGCAATAAAGCGAGGAATATCACCGCTGGTTGATATAGCTACGTTAACCGGTGCCTGTCATATAGCCCTGGGAGATTTCTGCAGCGGCATATTTACCAACTCCCAGGAGCTGGTCGATAAGCTCATCAAGGCAGGAGCTGAGGCCGGGGAACGATTGTGGCAGATGCCTATGTATGAGGAATATAAGGAGCAAAATAAAAGCGATATAGCCGATATTAAGAATAGCGGTGGCCGGTGGGGTGGTGCCATAACTGCAGCCCAGTTTCTGGCTGAATTTGTCGATAATACACCCTGGGCTCATATAGATATAGCCGGCACCGCCAGGAGCGACAAGGACCGTGGCTATACGGTGAAGGGCGCTACCGGCGTCGGCGTTAGAACGCTTATCAATTTCGTACTAACTTTAGCAAAACAGATGAATTAGACAGAAGTACCAGTCTATCTCGGTTATTAAAACACAAGGAGGTCATACGATGAAAATAAAATGGTTGGGACATGCCTGTTTCCTGATTACTTCGGAGGCCGGCGTCAAAATCATTACCGACCCCTATCCTCAGGGCAGTGGCCTCAGTTACGCACCTATCACCGATACCGCTGACATCGTTGTGGTGAGCCATGATCACTTCGATCACAACAGCGTCTCATCGGTTCCCGGAAAGCCCGAGGTCGTCACCGGCAGCGGCACAAAAACCGTTAAAGGCATACAGTTTAAGGGTATCTCAACCCACCATGATGAATCAGCCGGCAAGGAGCGTGGCAGCAACACAGCATTCTGCTTCACCGTGGATGGAATAAGGCTCTGCCATTTGGGTGATTTGGGGCACAGGCTTACCAGTGAACAAATCGCCGAAATCGGACCCGTAGACATACTGCTCATTCCCATAGGCAGCGTCTTCACCATCGATGCCAAAACGGCGGGCACAGTCAGCGAGGACTTAAAACCGAAGGTCGTCATACCCATGCATTTCAAAACACCCAAATGTGACTGGCCGCTAAACAACATCGACGATTTCACTGCCGGGAAGACGAACGTTAGGAGGCCGAATGCCAGCGAGGTGGAGTTTAAAGCAGATAAGCTGCCACAGACCACTGAAATCGTAGTTTTGCAGCCAGCAAACTAACAGATTGACCGGCGCTAAAGGGTTCACTCTGATATCAGCTTCTCCCATGCGGAACGGGCAGCCTCAAACTCAGCAGCCCTCTTGCTCTTGCCGGAACCTGTTCCCAGGACTGTGTCGCCAAGTTTCACTTCCACCATAAAATCCTTATCATGGTCGGGGCCTGATACCCTTACGACATGATAGGTCGGAAGTTGTTTATATTTAGCCTGGGTGAATTCCTGTAGCAGCGCCTTGTAGTTTTTCCCCACACCTTCAGCTTTTGCCTTTTCAATCTGGCTACCCAGACAGGATAAAACGAAATCCCTGGCCACAGTGAAACCCCGGTCAATAAATATAGCCCCCACCAGAGCTTCAAAAGCATCAGCAAGGTTGGTCGGTCTGTGCCGGCCCCCGGTCAACTCCTCCCCTTTACCCAGAATGAGATATTTCCCAAGCCCTAGAGAAGAAGCCAGCTGGGCCAGCGTTTCCTGTCGGATTAAAGAGACTCGTAGCTCAGTCAGCTCGCCCTCACCGAAATGAGAGAACTCATAATACAGCTTCTCAGCAGCCACCAGGCTGAGCAGAGCATCACCGACAAACTCAAGCCTCTCGTTATCAGGAAGGGGAAAATTCGGATTCTCATTTATGTAGGACGCATGGACAAAAGCCTGCTGAAGCAGAGTTACATCTTTAAAACTAACACCTATGCTCCGTTGTAATTCCTGCCAGTTAACCAAATCAACCTGTCCCATTTCCATGAGTATAACAATCGGTGTGCCTGCTGACAAACGCTTGTATTATCCGCTAGCCCTCTGCTATAATCCAAACGACGAACTGGGGATTCGTCTAGCGGTAGGACAGCGGACTCTGGATCCGTAAGGCCAGGTTCGAATCCTGGATCCCCAGCCAGTTTCTGCGGCGCATTCGTCTAGGGGTTTAGGACACCTCCCTCTCAAGGAGGAGATCACGGGTTCGAATCCCGTATGCGCTACCATACCGATAATTTACCATAAGAGGGCTACTATCAGCCAAACTCGGTTTGGCATAAAGCTTTCAGTCTCGTTACTTTGAACAGCTCCCTTTTGCTCAATTAATCCCTTGGTAGCCCTGTTTGCGGTGGTATTTCACCAGCAAAACGAAAATGCAGGGGGAAATTCACCGAGTCACATGGCGGCAAGTTTTCGTTCGGCCCTGGTGCGGCTCCTTCCAACACTGCCTTTAAAGGCTCCACTGACTTAAGGCAAATGCTATGGTGCCGCCACAGGTTAAATTTTGCCATCGTGAGGTCGCTATGTACATGAGGACGGCACCTATGATAGAGCCGGAGTTAAAGACGAGCGGGTAGAGCCATGCAGGGACGTAAAATTTATGGCGTCGCCCACTGACAACTTCTGGGGCAGTGATGGCGTGATACCGGGCAGTGAAAATTCACGGAAACTCGCTTAGGTCTATGGGCACAGAAAAGCCCGACTCGGTCCCAGGCCTCCTCAGCGTGTAGTTAACCGCACCCGACCATGGTAAGTGGTCAATAATGGCATACACAATAATGGTCGCGCCTTTAATGGCCTGAGTGAAAGTGTTATGAATTTGCTGGTACAGAGCACCTCAGGCTAACAGTGGTGTCATGGAGGGTACCGTAATGCCTTTTGCCGACGTATCTGACGCCATGGTGAGAACTGGCGGCGTGATGTACAACCTGAAATGGCTTTCGTGGTAAACATGGGGCCAATTAACCATCGTCTAAAGCATCAGTGGTACTTGGCCTAACATAGTTTAACCTTTTTATTGCCAGAGCGATGATAGCTACCATCTCAACAGTATATATGGCCATCAACACCCACAGCCACAGCGGTGTTTCGGGAGGTGGCTTGGCTGGGGCAACTCCGTGTTGCGGCTGGGCCACCACTGTGAAGCCGCCTATCGGACTCGGCTCACTTGCTACCGGTTCAACCGCCCTCACCTGCCAGAAGTAAGTGGTACCCCAGTCGAGTCTGTCTCCATAAATGTAAGCCGTCGTAGTGGGCACCCTGGCTTTGACTAGCACCTGGTTCAGACTGGCGTCCTTCGCCAGGATAAATTCATAGCTCGTTGCTCCGGGAACAGGTGTCCAGGCAAAAACCGGAGAGCGTAACACACGCCTGGCACCATCGGCTGGACTAAGCAAGGTAACAGAGCTATAAGCGCTCTTCACCGGCAGACCTGCCTTTACTGTGAAATACATCGTCGCCGACCAGGGACTGCGGATAATTTCACCGGTAGCCGCTTGTCTAGCCCTTACCCGCCAGTAATAGGTATGGCCGCTTTCGAGGCTGCCCCAATCAGCCACACCAGATGCAGGATGCGGTATTAAGCCTCCGGATGGGAAATAACAGGCTGGCGACAGCTGGTCAACCGGCACGATATTATAGTTGAGGAGCGCTATTACAGTGAAATCTTTGTCCTTGGCTACCTGCAACTCATAGACCGAGGCATAACTGAGCTCGCGCCACCGGAAATTTATCTCTCTGGCACGACCGCTCACCGGATCAATAGGTATGAAGTCGCCGCTGGGCGGCGCCGTAGTCCAGGGACCTACCTTGGCCACAATATCGCTATATGCCCACAAACAACCTATCTTATTCGTCCAGTCATAAGGGCGATTGTCGATTGCCCACAAATTGTTGTACTCATTGCTTGAGACCTTGAGTGAGCCGGGTTCACGGGTGAAAGCCACCGGATAATTGCCTTCGCCTGGCACAGGCAACCCGACAGTCAAATCATCCCACTCCGGTGGCGGTGGCACAGTCGCCCTGGAATATAGAGTGCGGTCAACACCCGGGGGATTGCTCGGCGGTTCAGGAGGCCTGGGCGGTCCCGGAGAATTCCACGCCCCATAGAGCACATCATTTCGCTGTGCCAGCCCGTAAAAGGCTTCATTCGGCGGCTCCAGCTCATCCCAGGCAGTGCTCTGACCAATCACCCAGCGGTAAATTTTTCCCCTATTGCCAGTTATGTCACGAACCCCGGCATATATTATTTTATCCCGCTCAAACCTGTCATCAGCAATAACGTGGACATCACCAAGCACGGGCGTTGCAGTTCTCTTTTCAACAGGTGGGTCAAACCTGACCGCCCACAGAGAAAAATCAGCATAGGCCACCCGGCTGGAGCCATTGGGCGGGCCTTCTTCACCCACCACCACCCAGTCCGCAGTCTCCCCCACCTCATTTTCCGGGTTCTTAAGCGGGACAGCTATGGTATGCCCGGAATCAAGACCGGTATCCACTTCGTGGGTTTTCCTCCAGTTATTTGCCGCCCATTCATACCGGTAGACCATCGCATCACCCAAAATATAAAGCACATCATCACGTGCCAGGGCTAAATCGCTCACAACCTGAAGAGAACGCACATTCCACTGTTGCCCCTCGTCCGCAGAGTAGCCAACCATATCACTACCGCGGTCAGCAAAGACAACGATACGGCTTCTAGCCTTCTCTTCATAGGGCGTCTGCCTGACACGCAGTATCAGGTCATTTTTGGCGGTGTCTATACACAATATCCTCTCCCATGTCCTGCCTAAAGGGTCGCCGGTGCTCCGCCACAGGCTATCAAAATAAAGAATACCCGGAGGTGGCGGGATACCACACGAGGCAAGGTAGAGTATGTTGTAATCCCTGGCCATCTCTCCTGGAATTTCCAGGACAGCAACATCGGACAGAAAGCTGATTTGGGTATCTATCAGGCTGAGCTGGTTCCAGACTTTGCCCACATCACTATCTGTCGGCTTATCAGCCATTTCAAGTGACAATTCATAGGGCACTGAATAGGGGCTAACGGAGAAGGCCGACTCATCAAACTGAACGCCAGTTTTCCAAGCAAATGGCCATTGCCCCGGAGCTGAACCAGTCCCTCCATTCGAAGGACTGGCCGAGCTGGTGCCGCAATAAGCCCTGATGCCATCCGGGCTCCAGGCCACCTGCGCATTAGCGAAGTAACCTATCGGTGGCACCGTCGTCGCATTGGCCCCACCGGTGGGTGACTTGTAATCAGCGTCCGATTTTTTCCATTCAGGAGCGCTGACAGTCGGGTTTGAAGTCCGCCAGATGTATACCTTGCCTTTGGCTGGCTCGACAGTGACCTCACCGGCTAACAGTACACCACCCATATGGTCGCCGAGGAAAGCAATGCTGGAAATCCCTGCCCTGCGTGGCGGCAGAGCAGTAATCGGAGGGGATATCCAGTAAACTACATTGTCATCGATGCGATGTACGCCCGATTGTACTCCAGGATGCAGGATGTTATTGACATCGGTGCTGACGTAATAACGGCGTCTACCAGAGTCAGTCCCCACAAAATCGGACGGCAGCTCCAGGTCAGCGGTTATGACCTGACTGACAGACGGTGAGGCCTGCGTACGGCTCGTATCCCGAACTAAGACCGGATAACCGCCGTCGGTCTTCCATTCCGTAGTATTGCTGGCGGTGTCACGGATGCCAAGCTGCAGGTGGGTATTTCCGGCGACTGTAACAACTGCCAAACTAGTATCACTGTAGTAGTTGGGTGAAAACTTCAGCGCTACGACATCCCCGGCAAGCCAACCAGTAGATGGCGGCACGGTCTGGTCATCCCAAACATATCCCGGCACCTGTCGCACAAAAACCCTGCCCACCCCGGCACCAGTCCGCGTACCGATGGCAATATCGCGGTTAGCTCCATATCGTACCGAGACATCAACACAACCGATGTATTCATTGGCAGGCAGCACAAGGCCAGCATCCTCCCACTTAGTCCCGCCATCAACAGAGACATACACTCTCCTTGGCCCACCACTAGGCGGAGCGCCGGTGCCATCCCCATCCGCTATGGCAACAACGAAGTTTACATCATCCGGAGCTACCGCTATATTCCACACAGGTAGAGCCTGAGGCGGCAGAAAGCGACTCACCGCCTCAGGCCAGGTAATACCACCATCAGTTGACTTAAAAACTTTCTTGTTGTGTATATCCACAACATAGAACGTCCTGCCATCAGCACCGATAGCTATGAAATTGACCTCCGACGGGCTGGCTATGACATTGTTTTCCTGGCTCGGAGTATTCACAATGGACCACATAAGTTTGCCCGGATGGGCCAAAGCAGGCTTAGTCGGCAGAATCAGGCTGAACAGCAATATAACAGGCAGTAATGCACTATAATGCATGAGGCTTGGCATTCCTTTCATGAGACCAAGCCCTTTTTCAGCATTCAATTCTT
>CAZJVJ010000034.1:0-8224 GCA_964549635.1 uncultured Dehalococcoidales bacterium | reverse complement strand
TACAAAGTGTTGCGTTATTTATAATTAACGTAACGAGAGGTAACCAAAAGCAATATCGGAAGGTCACCGCTTATTTAGAACACTAATCCAAACTATTAGAAGTCACTGTCAGCTAAATATAGTCCAACCATAATAAGAAGTTAAGCTCTGTCGGCTGTAAGCTGTAGCGGGGTTAACGACAAAACCTCCTGTAGCACCTCATCGATGTGCTCGACAAAGGTGAAGTTCATTCCTTTTCTTACATGTTCTGGTACCTCTTCAAGGTCCTTCTCATTATCAGCTGGAAGAATTACTTTCTTTACACCAGCGCGGTGTGCTGCCAGCACTTTCTCTTTTATACCACCCACGGGCAAAATCTTGCCTCGCAGCGTTATCTCGCCAGTCATACCTATCTCTTTGGGCACCGGCCTCTTTACTAAAGCGGAAATCAGGGCAACTGACATAGTGACACCCGCTGAAGGCCCGTCTTTAGGGATAGCTCCAGCAGGCACATGGATATGTACATCGTTTTTTGCGTAGAATTTCTCATCGACGCCCAGCGCACTGGCCCTAGAACGAGCGTAGGTTAATGCTGCCCGAGCTGACTCCTGCATCACCTCACCAAGCTGGCCAGTCAAAATAAGATTTCCCCTGCCCGGTACTAAAGTAGCTTCGATAAACAAAACATCTCCACCTGCCTGAGTCCAAGCAAGTCCTGTGGCAACACCTATTTCTGCAGTTTCTTCAGCAAGTTCATACCTAAACTTAGGTGGGCCTAGAAATTCTTTAAGATCGCTAGCGTTGACTTTGAAGGTCTGTTCAATACCCGCAGCTACGTTCCGAGCTATCTTGCGGCAGATGCTGCCAATCTCTCTTTCCAGATTTCTTAAGCCTGCCTCTCTGGTGTAGTTTCTAACTATCGCCACAATAGCGTCATCCGTTATATCCAGCATTTCCGGTGTCAAACCGTGCTCCTTAAGTTGTTTCGGAATGAGAAATTTTCGGGCGATTTGGAGCTTTTCAATTTCGGTATAACCGGGCAATTCGAGAATTTCCATTCTGTCACGTAGCGCTGGGGGGATAGGGTCTGTAAGATTTGCAGTCGTGATAAACATAACCTTTGACAGGTCGAAAGGAACTTCAAGATAGTGGTCGCTAAAGGCATAATTTTGCTCAGGATCCAGCACTTCGAGCAGCGCCGCTGCAGGGTCGCCACGGAAGTCGGCACCTATCTTGTCTATTTCATCAAGCATAAAAACGGGGTTATTGGAACCGGCACGACGGATCCCCTGGATTATCCTGCCAGGCAAGGCACCCACGTATGTACGCCTATGACCGCGTATCTCTGCTTCATCTCTGATGCCACCAAGCGAGATGCGGACGAATTGCCTTCCTAAGGCCCGGGCAATAGAGCGCCCTACTGATGTCTTGCCAGTACCAGGTGGACCAACAAAACAAAGAATAGGACCTTTCATGTCCGCCTTCAATCGACGCACGGCGAGGTAGTCCAGTATCCTCTGTTTTACCTTTTCAAGGTCGTAGTGGTCTTCATCCAAAATTTGCCTGGCGCGCTCAACATCGAGGTTATCTTCGGTACTCCTACACCACGGTAATGCCAGCAGCCAATCGAGGTACGTGCGGCAAGTGGTGTATTCAGCCGCCTGAGGTGGCATCTTAGAAAGGCGGTCAAGCTCTCGCTCCGCCTCTTTTCTGGCTTCAGAAGGCAGGTTAGCTTCTCCTATTTTCTTCCTAAGCTCATTGATTTCCATAGTGTGCTCATCTGTCTCTCCAAGCTCTCTTTGAATAGCCTTTAGCTGCTCTCTAAGGTAGAATTCCCTCTGTGCTTTCTCCATAACTGCTTGTGCTTGCGACTGTATCTTGCCTCTCAACTCAAGCACCTCGAGCTCACGGTTAACAAAAGTCGTCAGCCTTTCGAGGCGTTTTTTAACATCCTCCATTTCCAGCAATTCCTGCTGCTCCTGGAGACTCAGATTAATATGTGCTGCCACAAAGTCAGCCAGGTTACCAGGCTCTGGCAAATTTATGGCAATAATAGCTAGTTCATTAGGTAAATTCGGAGCAGAGCCAACTATTTTCTGAAAGGAGGACAGAATGTTCTGTCGAAGAGCCTCTAGCTCGGGGGTTTTTTCCACCCTTTCCATAATGCGGCCAACTTTTGCCTTGAGATAGGGCTCAGTCTGCACAAATTCGATCACGCCTATACGGCAAATGCCCTGAATGATAGCGCGCACTGAACCATCAGGCATCTTCAACATCCTGAGAATGCTAGCAGCAGTACCTATTTTATAAATGTTAGCCGGTGGTGGCAGCTCAACACCAGGTTGCTGAGCAAACAGTCCAATTATCTTGTCACCAACAGCCACCTCATCTATCAGTTTTATCGTTTTCTCATCAACTATAGCCATAGGCACAACCATAGAAGGGTAAATAACTTCATTGCTTGGAATTACGGGAACTATTTCAGGAATCGCTATCTCGGTGATTTTTCGTTCCGTTTGCTGTTCAACTCTCATAACATTCACCCCCTGTAACCCGATTTTTCAGGTAACTTAATTTTCACCCCTAATTTAACAGTCCGCTCTTTCTTGACTTTCGGTAAGATGATTTCAACTAGACCGTTCTCGTAAGAGGCTACAGCACCTTCAGTATCTACTACCGCAGGAAGAATAATGCTACGCTCAAAGGGGCCGCTTGAGATCTCCATCTGATGGTAGACCCCCGTTTTGCTACCTTTAAAAGTCTTTTGCCGTTCGCCACGTATGGTAAAGATATTGCGGTCGACCGTTACCTGAAGTGCGGACTCCTCTACGCCGGCCAGTTCAACAGTCACCACAAATTCATCATCAGTCTCATAAAGGTCAATGGCCGGCTTCCAAACAGTGGACGAAAACCTGACCATCGGTGGCTTGGCACCAGCAAAATGGTCCAGTAAACGGCCAATCTCCTGCCGCATTATATTAACATCATTGATCCATTCACGGCGGAATTCGAACATAGTAATCTGACCTCCTTCTTAACATTTTACCGATGGAAAGTCACCCTAGCTCCTGTCCGAAGTTGAAACACCCAAGCCAGTGTGCAACAACTTAACTTCACCAACTTCGCTATACATCACAAAATACTGACAATAGCCGGTTTTCACATCCAAGCCAGCTTTATTATGCTTAGGCGTCTTGGCCATCACACCCAATCCAATAAAGTCAGCCGTGGGCAGGCCGACGGGTATATAATAAAACTACTTTTTTGAACCTTCAATTGCTGTTTTGGCTTTAACCTTGATCTGTTTAGGCTTTGCCTGTTCGGCCTTGGGCAGGGTTATGGTCAACATACCGTTTTCAAATGTAGCCTCTGCCTTCTCGGCCTTAACGGGTACGGGGATGGCTACCGAGCGGCTGAAGGCTCCGTAGCGAAGTTCCTTGCAAAAGTAGTCCTGCTCCTTGGCCTCTTTCTCTTCCTTGTGCTCACCTTTTATGGTGAGTGTATCACCTGTGATGGAGATATCCACCTCCTCAGGCTTTAAGCCCGGTATAGAAGTCTTGACTACCACATCATTATCCGTCTGGTACATATCGATGGGTAGTTCGCCTCTACCGAGCACAGGCCAGAGTAGTCTGGACGGCCGGACGAAGCTATCCTCAAATAGTTTGTCCATAGCGTCCCTCAGACTCATCATTTCGCGAAATGGTTCCCATCTCATTAAATCTGCCATTATTGCACCTCCTTCCTATTTTTATTTTCCCCTTCGGCCTGCCCACGGCTAACTTTATTTTCCCACCGTTACTTTTAACCTGTCGGAACCGCTTCTTTCTTCGCGAAAACGATATTGTTCGCTTTAACGTCAACTGTAACCACATTACCCTCCTTAAACTCACCTTCAAGTATTTTCACGGCTAGTGGGTCAAGTACCAGCCTCTGAATAGTACGCTTTAACGGACGCGCTCCATAAGCTGGGTCATAGCCCTCCCTGACCAAAAGTTCCTTTGCCTCTTCAGTAAGCTCGACCTCAATGTGGCGGTCAGCCAGTCGCTTTTTGAGCTGGGCGAACTGTAAATCCACTATCTGCTTGATTTGATCTCTGCTGAGCTGGTGGAAAATGATTATTTCATCTACCCTATTGAGAAATTCGGGACGGAATTGGGCTTTTAGAGCCTCCATAACCCGTCTCCGGATCTCTGCCTCTTGGCCAGGTCCAAGCTCGGCAATCCACTGACTGCCTAGATTGCTGGTCATGACAAGCACCGTGTTCTTGAAGTCGACAGTCCGGCCGTGACCATCGGTAAGGCGTCCATCATCAAGTATCTGCAAGAGTACATTGAAAACATCAGGATGGGCCTTCTCGATTTCGTCCAGCAAAATAACTGTGTACGGCTTGCGACGGATTGCCTCAGTAAGCTGCCCACCTTCCTCATACCCAACGTACCCCGGCGGAGCACCAATTAGGCGTGAAACGGTGTGTTTCTCCATATATTCTGACATATCAAGCCGCACCATGGCACGTTCATCATCAAACAGAAACTCAGCTAAAGCCCGCGCTAATTCAGTTTTACCTACTCCTGTAGGGCCAAGAAATATAAAGCTACCCAAAGGACGGTTAGGGTCCTGGAGCCCAGCTCGAGCTCGGCGTATAGCATTAGCAACTGCCCTGATAGCGTCATCCTGCCCCACTACTCTTAAATGTAGCCGCTCCTCCATGCGTAGCAGTTTTTGAATCTCACCCTCCAGGAGGCGGCTTACAGGTATACCGGTCCATCGGCTCACCACCTCAGCGATATCCTCCTCATCCACCTCCTCCTTTAATAGCTGTTGACCCTTCTTAGCGGTGAGCTCTTTCTCCTTTTCCTTGACCTGTTTTTCCAGCTCCACAAGCGTACCATATTTTAGCCTCGCTGCCTGCTCTAGGTTGCCCAGGCGTTCTGCCTGCTCAATTTTATACAGTGTTTGCTCACGTTCTTCTTTAAGCTGGCGTAGCTCCTGAATCACACGTTTCTCCTGCTCCCACTGAATTTGAAGTCTGCTAGCCTGCTCCCGCAGCTCGGAGAGCTCCTTTTCCATGCTAGACAGGCGCTCTTTGGAAGCAGAATCCTTTTCTTTTTTAAGGGCTTCCCGCTCAATCTCGAGCTGCATAATTCTTCGTTGAATCGCATCAAGCTCAGTAGGAACACTGTCAATCTCGGTGCGCAGCTTTGCAGCGGCCTCGTCAACCAGGTCTATAGCCTTGTCAGGTAAAAATCGGTCGCTTATGTAGCGGTGTGAGAGTACGGCGGCTGACACGAGCGCTGCGTCTTTAATACGCACGCCGTGATGCACCTCATAGCGTTCTCTCAAACCGCGCAGGATAGAGATAGTTTCCTCTGCAGATGGCTCAGTTACCATGACTGGCTGGAAACGCCGCTCCAGTGCCGCGTCTTTCTCAATGTGCTTGCGATATTCATCAAGCGTGGTTGCACCGATACAGTGCAGTTCACCTCGAGCTAGCATCGGCTTGAGCATATTGGATGCATCCACTGCACCTTCGGCAGCGCCAGCACCAACCACGGTATGAAGCTCGTCAATAAACACGATAATTTCACCCTGCGATTGCTGTATCTCTTTTAGGACCGCCTTAAGTCTCTCTTCAAATTCGCCGCGGTATTTGCTGCCGGCAACAAGTGCTCCAATGTCAAGTGCTATAATACGCTTGTTCTTCAGTCCCTCGGGCACGTCGCCGCGCACAATACGTTGGGCTAGCCCTTCAACAATCGCAGTTTTGCCAACACCCGGCTCTCCGATGAGCACCGGGTTATTCTTGGTACGTCGCGAAAGTATCTGTACGACCCGTCTTATCTCCTCATCGCGACCTATGACCGGGTCAAGCTTTCCACGTCGGGCAATTTCGGTAAGGTCACGCCCATATTTCTCTAGCGCCTGGTATTTATCCTCCGGGTTGGGATCGGTTATCCGATGGCTACCTCGGATAGATGTGAGTACTTGGTAAATACGGTCGCCAGTGATACCCTGCTCCTTCAGTATTCTGGCAGCGACGCCAGCGTCTTTTTCAACTATAGCCAGAAGCAAATGCTCCGTGCTGATGTACTCATCTCTGAAGTTCCTCGCTTCTTTCTCAGCAGCGTCCAGAACCTGCCTCAGTCGCGGGGAAAGATAGACCTGTGTCACTCCGTATGCCTTGGGCAGTTTTTCTAGCTCGGTCTCAAGCTGAAGCCTTACCTGCCGGTTATTCACCCCAAGCTTGCCCAGAATCTGAGGCACCACACCACCATCTTGGTCAACAAGAGCCAAAAGGAGATGTTCCGGCTCAAGCTGAGTATGATTCTTCGCCTCTGCCAGCTTCTGAGCAGCTAGAATCGCCTCCTGCCCTTTTTCGGTTAACCTGTTAATATTCATGGTTCCGGCCTCCAACCTAAAATCCAAAGTTGAATTTATTACAGCAGCCTTTGAGTTACTTCACACGTCACCCCTTGCCCATCGTTGGGCTCAGTAATTGCCGAGCATTTCTAGCATGCTGTCAATCAAAAAAACCAAACGTTCTTCTAACCGACGGCTTATTCCTGCCGAGGCAATCTCCTCTTTCATATCAAGTAGCCTGTCCCTCAGCCTCAGCACCAGTTCCACCCCGGCCAAGTTGAGACCCACCTCATCGACAAGATGCTTTATCAGCCTAAGGCGCGCAATATCGTCGTCTGAGTACAGGCGCACCATGCTTTGGCGCAACGGAGCTACAAATCCAATGCGCTCATATTTCCGCAAAGTCTGCGGGTGCAGACCTGTCAGCATAGACGCCACCTGCATGACATACACGCCAAGGCAATTACTGATGTCAGCCATATCATCCTCCTTGTCGATAAATATTATAGCAGTTGATTCACTGTATGTCAAGACCGTTACCAATTACTTTGAAGTTCCGTGACTACTATGTAAATATCACCTTACCACAACATAACATAGCCTTGACGCAAACTGTAAATAACATTATAATTCTTCCTGAATACAGTGTGGCTCATTTATAAGGTAATTAGCTGTAACAGGAGGAAAGCCTTATGTCCACAACTGTGCCGGAGGAGAACGAGAGGCAATTCAACAAGAATAAAATAGGTAAGTATGTTATGGGTGTGACAGTCAGATTGACCGGAGTACAGGCGCACCGGATCCGCAGGTATGAGAAAGTCGGGCTTCTCAAGCCAGCGCGTACCGAGGCTGGACAGCGGCTCTATTCAGACCCTGAGATTGAGCTCATCAAAGAGATAGCCAGGCTTGAGGAACAGGGGGTCAATCTTCAAGGCATAAAGATAATCCTCGCTATGAAAAAGGCAAGAGGGTATAACAGACATGAAAGGTGAAGCTTTTCTTCTGCATTTTTGTGGGGGCGGGACGATGGCAATCAGATGCCGAAAAGGGCAGCGCGGTTTCTGTAGGCCATCAGGTCGTTATGGCGATATTTCTGCTTCTGCTGTAGGAGTATGGTATGGAACATTATTCAGTGCCTTTGTCGAAACCAGTCGATGAACTGTCTGAATGAGCAGAGTGTTGATGTCAGAAGCGTGGACATACCTCGATTTACCTACTAGTTCAGCTGGAAGCACAACATAACTCCCGGGAGCGCAGACATAGTCTAAAACACAAAATTCTTCTCCAATGCCCACCTCGTCCAGAATGCTCCTGCGTGGTCTGACGAAATCATGAAATTTATAGACCAAAGACATGAGCTTGAAGTCAAGGTTGGATTTCGGGTTCATGTTTGCTTCCACCACACTGGTATCTATTGCTAGTGAACCCGAACCATCAAAACTCATCCACAAAAATTTGAATACCACGAGTGCTGGTAGCGCACTATGAAATTGTGTAAAGCTAGTGGGGTTATAGAAAATACCTCCTGGTGGACAGGCAATAGTTACACCAGGACGCTGAGTCATAAAGAAAGAAGTAGAAGAACTTATCCATATTCTATAAGAGAGGGGAAAGGAAGGAAATCTTAAGGGTCATTGTCAAGGGTGAGCTCAGGAACATGGTCAAAAAGTTACCGGAAGAAGTAGCTCTGGTCGAACGAGAGGCATTCTGTGAGGAAAAGGGGGAGGCCCAGAACGGCTTTTATCCCCGTGATATAGAAGGCTTCTTCGGGGCAATAGAGGATATACGTCCTTAATCCGTCAATTTCCAAAATTTTAGAGAAAAACCGGCTGAGTGGAAGGCCAACGCTGGCCTGATTCAACGTCAGCAAGGCAAGGATGGT
>CAZJVJ010000033.1:0-8413 GCA_964549635.1 uncultured Dehalococcoidales bacterium | reverse complement strand
GAGGAGCAGAACATAAGAAGTTGCCTTGAGTCTCTGCAGAAGCAGGACTATCCAAACTTTGAGATATTGGTGTTAGACGATAATTCTATAGACAGGACGGCTGAAATCGTCAGCCAGATGTCGGCGAGTGACGACCGTATCAAGCTGATAAAGGGTGAGAAACTTCCTGAAGACTGGGCGGGTAAGCCGTTCGCCTGCCATCAGCTTTCGGAGCGGGCCAATGGTTCCTGGTTTTTGTTTGTTGATGCTGATACGAGGCATGCCCCGTATATGATACGGAGCTTGCTGGCCCTGGCCATTGAGACCAAGGCTTCGTTGTTGTCCGGACTACCCCGTCAGTTATTAGGGACCTTCGCCGAGAAGATAGTGATGCCGCTGGCGTATTATTTCATAATTATGAGCTGGCTGCCGTTGTGGTGGTTGCAACGCTCAAAAGAGCCGAAGCCATCGCTGGCTGTGGGGCAGTTGCTGCTCTTTCCCAGGGAAGAATACCGGCGGGTCGGTGGGCATGCGGCAGTATTTAACAGGATTCTGGAAGATGTCTGGCTGGGATTTGAGACGGTGCGGCAGGGCGGGAGACACGTGGTTGTTGACCTGTCGGAGGTGACTGGCACGCGAAATTACCATAGTCTGGGGGCTATGTGGGAGGGGATCGTCAAGTGGATATACTCGGTAACAGCGCTGTCGCCGGTAGCACTGGTTGGGCTGCTGGCGGCTGGTTTTGTTTTCTATCTGGCGCCATTTTACTGGGCGTGGAATGGCTTTTTTTCGGAGGCGGCCCCCACTGACTGGCGATTTATCGCTGTGTTTCAGGTGGCTTTGATACTCTTTATGCGAGGGCTGGTTGACAGTCATTTCAAGAATTCCCTGCTATCTTCATTGTTGCACCCGTTGGGGTTTTCTTTCTTTTATGCCGGCGGGCTTTACGGTGCCTGGAGGCAAGCCGTAGGTCTGGGCGTGCGCTGGAAAAATCGGCTGTACGGCGAGACTTCCGGGGTCAGGTGAATTGAGGCAAGTCCACTCAGTGATTTTGCACTATTAATGCGCCCTCAAAGTTCTGTTTCGCTTAGATGAAAAGCTTGATACTGGCTGCCGGCTTTGGCACAAGGCTGTATCCGCTGACTCTGAACAAAGCGAAGGCACTGCTGGAATATAAGGGTAAACCTCTTATAAGCCACATTGTTGATAAAATCCCGCAGGATATAGAGGTAATGGTCAACACTAATAAGAAGTTTGAGGCCGACTTCCGCCATTGGCAGACTACCCTGGGTAGGGCGGTGACATTGTGCGTGGAACCGGTCTACACCGAGGCGCAAGCTTTCGGTGCTGTGGGCTCGCTTGTTTACTGGATTAAGGCCAGAGACATAACCGATGACCTGCTGGTCATCGCGGGCGACAACTACTTCGAATTCGATTTACATCGGTTCATCGCCGCCTACAACAGTAGAAACGCGCTGGTGGCCGTCCGTGACATCGGCGATAGGAATAAGGCCAAGCGATTCGGTGTCGTCCGGCTGGACGGGTGCAGAATAACTGAATTTGAGGAAAAACCGGCACAGCCTAAGTCGACTTTGGTGGCGACGGCATGCTATATTTTGCCGCCGAGGATATTACCCCTTCTGTCTCAATACTGTGATGAAGGCAAGAAGGACAACTTGGGCAGCTTCATTTCCTGGCTGGTGGACAAAGATGAAGTTTATGCCTATATGTTCACCGAGCTGTGGTGCGATATCGGCAGCAATGAAGACTGCCTGTCTGCTCCGTGATTAATAGTCGAACATAGCCTGTTTTTGAGTTGCCAGCGTTGAAGGAGGGAATGGCGATGATAGGAAGGAATAACGAGGATAGGCTGAAGGAAGCGGTCCAGCAGTGGGAAAGGGACTATGCGGAAGCTGTGAAGGCCAGGCCTGAGAGGCGCGGCAGGTTTGAGAACCTCTCCTGGTTGAAGGTAAAGCCTCTATATACGCCCGTGGACATCGAGGGGCTCGATTATGAGAGGGACATAGGTTTGCCCGGGCAATACCCTTACACCAGAGGCGTGTATACCACGATGTACCGGGTGAGACCGTGGACGGTGAGGCAGGTAATCGGCTACGGTGGGGGTGTGGAAAGTGCCGAGCGGGTGAAATTCATGGAGAAACACGGGCAGACAGGCTTTAGCATTGTCTTTGACCATCCGACAAATATGGGCCTGGACTCTGATGATGAAGTGGCTGAGGGCTTCGTGGGCAGGGAAGGGACAGCTATTGATACGATTCAGGACATGAGGGACTTGCTTAGAGACGTGGATATGATGAGGGGCGGCATAAATATAATCGCAGCGCATCCGGCCATACTTGCCATGGTGATTGCAGTGGCTCAGGAGAGGGGCATAGATTTGAGGGACCTTTCTGGCACCCTTCAGAACTATCCCATCATCGGGCATACCATGGGAAGCTGCTCCGATATCTATGGAGGCGTCGCCTTCTTTTCCAAAAGGATTTGCCTTGATATTGTGGAATACTGTACTGTGAACCTGCCGCGGTGGAACTCGGTCAGTATTGCGGTGAGAAATACCAGAGAGGCAGGTTGCACTGCAGTCCAGGAAATAGCCTTTGGCATAGCCGCTGCCCTTGCCGTATTGAAGGGATGTGCTGAAAGAGGTATTGGCGTTGATGAGGTAGCTCCCAGGGTTTCCTTTTTCCTCAACTCCCACCGGGATTTCTTTGAGGAGATAGCTAAATTTCGGGCTATGAGACGGCTGTGGGCTAGGATTTTGAGGGAGGAGCTGGGGGCTAAAGACCCCAGGTCATGGCAGATGAGGTTCCACTGTCAAACGTCAGGCGATGCCATGACATATCAGCAACCGCTTGTGAATATCATCAGAGGCACACTCTACGGGCTGGCGGCAGTTCTGGGTGGTTGCCAGTCGCTACATATAAACTCCGCCGATGAAGGCTTTGCCATACCCATAGAGGAGACAGCGAAGCTGTCTTTGAGGACACATCAAGTCATCCTGGAGGAATCAGGGGTGGCGGATACCATAGACCCGCTTGCCGGCTCTTATTATGTGGAATGGTTAACAAACAAACTCGAGGGTGAAGCCAGAGTTATAATCAACAAGATAAATTCTATGGGGGACTGGTGGGCACCAAAGGTTCGTGAATGGGTCAGCCGGGAGATAGCCGATGCTTCATACAGGTTTCAAAGAGAAGTAGAGAGCGGCCAACGCGTGGTCATAGGCGTAAACAAATATGTGGAGGAAATAAAATACCCGTTCCCGATATGGCGGGAGGATAAGGGGTTCAGAGATAAGCAGATTGAGCGACTCAACCGGGTGAAGAGGGAACGGGATGTGAAGAGGTGGGAAGAGGCGGCAAATAATCTGAGACATGCCTGCAAAAATGGGGCGAATATAATGCCGCCTACTATAGAGGCGGTGAAAGCTTATATGACCATTGGTGAGATAACCAAGATTTATCAGGAGGGCTCCTAGTGTAGTGCCAGCCTTTTAAGGGCCTCTCGAGCAGGCTCTGGGCGGGGCTGGAACTGATAGCCGCAGTGGTGAGTTTCGCATGGCAGATGAAAAGATAAGGGTGCTTTTAGCCAAACCGCCTTTAGATTTGCATAGCCGGGGAATTTTGGTTGTGGCTACAGCGTTACGAGACGCCGGTATGGAAGTGGTATACCTGGAAGCATCGCCGAGGGTCGGTTTGCGGGAAATAGTTCAGACGGCGCTGCAAGAAGACGTGGACGTAATAGGTATGAGCATATTATCTGGCTCTCCCGGGGTTATCCTATCGAATCTATTGAAGATAAGGGATGAGATGGGGCTGGGCCATATACCGGTTATCGCCGGTGGCATCTTTCCTGAGGAGGAGATAGCCGAGCTTAAGAGTAAAGGTGTAGCCGAGATATTCCGGCCCGGAACCCCCACCGATAGCATAGTTAAGGCCGTCCGTGAGCTAGCCGGTAAGCGAACATGCTGAGCCTTTTTGCCCGTTTCTGGTCCGGGTATGCAGCGCGTATTGCATCATCTGACTTTTTGTTTGCCGCCGCTGAGACTCTACCCCGGGATTATTTCCTACGAGGGCTCGTGCAGGTTGCGCCATAGCTCGGTTACTTTAGACTTAAGCTCGTCCATAGAACAATCGGTGTTGATGACTACATCAGCCTGCCTTGCCTTTTCTTCCTGGGGCATCTGAGTGCGGAGGCGAATAAGGGTCTGCTGTTCTGTAAGACCTCTGCTGTGTTTCAGTCGTTCAGCGATGGTGCTTTCCGATGCAATGGTGGCCCAGAGCTGGTCTACCAGCGGCCTCCAGCCAGCCTCGATGAGGAGTGCAGCTTCAAGGACGACGACCTTGGTGCCGCTTCGGCGGTATTCCTCTATTTTTCGTTTGACTATCTGGTATATCCTGGGGTGGGTTATCCGGTCAAGGCGTTCCAGTGCTGCAGCATCGGCAAATACTATTTGTCCCAGCTTCTGGCGGTCTATTTGCCCGTCCGGTCTCAGTATGCCATTGCCGAAGGCGGCGACAACTTCACTGTAAACTGGACTGTTCGGCTGGTAAAGCTCATGTCCCAGCCTATCGGCATTTATCACTGCGGCACCGAGCTCAGCCAGAATTTGGGATACGGTGGTCTTTCCGGTGCCGAGGTTACCGGTCAGTCCGATGACGAGCATGTATTTGAGTCCTGAATCTGTCCGGTCGAATTTCTGGCCAACAATGCCGAACTCTTAAACGAAGGCTGAGATGCCCAGCAGTTCACGGCCGATGATGAGTTTTTGAATCTGTGTAGCACCATCAGGGAAGGTAAGGCTGCGGGCATCGCGGAAATACCTTTCCACCGGGTATTCTTCGGAGATGCCGTAGGCGCCGTGTACCTGTATGGCTTTGGAGGTTACCTCTACAGCCATCTCAGTGCTATAGGCCTTTGCCATAGAGGCTTCCTTCCAGCAGACCTCTCCCTTGCCGGTGAGGTAGAGCGCCCGATAGCAAAGAAAGCGGGCGGCATCGGTCATTATGGCCATATCGGCAATCATCTCCTGAATGAGCTGGAAGCTGCCAATGGGACGCCCGAACTGCTTTCGTTCCTGGGCGTATTTGATGGCGGCGTCGATAGCGGCTTGAGCCAGGCCCACCGCGCCAATACCCACGGCCACTCTCAGTTTTGCCAGTTCGCTCAGTGCCAGCAAATAGGCATTACCCTCGGTGCCGATAAGGTTGTCCCTGGGCACGCGGCAGTCCTCGAAGTTCAGCTCTGAGGTGGGGCAGGAGCGACAGCCCAGCTTGGGCAGTTCCCGGGTGGTAAAGGGTGATTCGGCCTTGTCTACCAGCAGCGCAGATATACCTCTGGCTCCCTTGCTCCTATCAGTGGAGGCAAAGACAACTGCCAGATCAGCGATGCCGCCGTTGGTAATCCAGGTCTTGGTGCCGTTTAGTAAATAATGGTCTTTGTCAAGCACCGCTGAAGTTTTTATATCCCGGGCACCGGAGCCAACGTCAGGTTCGGTGAGGCAGAAGCAGGTGATTTTTTCCAGCGACATTATCTTCGGTATGTACTTTGCCTTTTGCTCTGGGGTACCGTGTGCCACCAGTATGGGAAGCACGCCGCCGTCCTGAATCAGCACAATCATCCCCAGGCTGAGGTAAGCGCGGGCTAATTCTTCTCCCAGAACGGCATAGGAGATTAAATCCAGGCCCTGACCCCCATATTGTGGTGGCAGTGTTGACCCAATGTAGCCCAGAGGGACTAGCTTCTTTAGTAGCCCTAAAGCTACGTCTTTGGGGAGGGGATGGTATTTGCGGTCGTATTCATCAGCGATGGGAATTATCTCCCGTTCCATGAAGTCTCTGGCGTTTTTTTTCAGTATTTTTTGTTCCTCAGTCAACTCTAGAATCATGGTTTACCTCACAGAACTGGTTTTGGCAGTCATTTTAGACGAAGTACTGGGCATTGTCTAGCCGGGTGAATTGCTGGTAAGTAGGCAGCGAGGCCAAAGCATGGCACTACAGCCCCACATGACAAGCTGTGATTACGTCCTCCTGTTTGGAGTGCTATAATGATGGTGGAGTTCTGGCAGATGTCCGAGGCTTTGCTCTATGATAGGCTTCCTGACTCAAGGGTGCGGTGTAACGTCTGCCAGTGGCGGTGCGTCATCGGGGTGGGCAAATTCGGAGTCTGTAGAGTACGGCGAAATGACGGCGGTGTTCTGCGCGTCCTGAACTATGCCCTGGCCTCCTCGGTGCATGTTGACCCCATTGAGAAAAAGCCTCTGTTCCACTTTTTCCCGGGGAGCCTGGCTTTGTCTCTGGGCACCTGGGGGTGTAATTTTCATTGCAAGCACTGCCAGAACTGGCAGATCTCCTGCGTTGAAAAGCCGGGTGACATGGCGGGAGAATCGCGCCGGATAACCCCTGAAGAGGCAGTAACTCTGGCCAGGCAGCGGAATTGTGGGGGTATCACCTGGACATATAACGAACCGACCATCTGGTTTGAGTACACGCTTGACTCAGCTAAACTGGCCAAGAGGAATAACCTCTACACCGGCTATGTGACGAATGGCTATATTACAGAGGAGGCGCTGGATACCATCGGGCCCTATCTTGATGCCTGGAGGGTTGATGTTAAAGGTTTTTCTGATGCCTTATATAAAGATTTGGCTAAAATTCAGCGGTGGCGGGGTATTTTGGAGGTGGCTGAAAGGGCACGGAAAAAATGGGGCATGCACGTTGAGGTGGTGACCAATGTTATTCCGACGATGAACGACGATGAGGCGCAGTTGTATGGCATAGCTAGCTGGATACGGGATGCGCTGGGCGAACTCACGCCGTGGCATGTGACCAGGTTCTACCCTCATTATAACCTGATGAATTTGCCACCCACTCCCGTCTCCAGCCTGGAGAAAGCTTATGATATTGGCAAGAAGGCCGGGCTGCGCTTTGTCTACCTGGGCAATGTCCCCGGCCACAGGGCGGAAAATACCGTCTGTTATTCCTGCGACAAGGTGGTGATTCAGAGGTTTGGCTATCAGACTAGTGTAATAGGCGTTAGCGGTTCTAAATGTAAGTTCTGCGGTGCTGAGCTTAATATAAGGTCATAGTTTTGCATGAGGAGGGTTGTGATGGTCAGAAATCCGATTGTCGCCGGCCAGTTTTATCCCGGTTCGCCTGCGGGGCTTAGGCGGATGATAGAGAGTATGGTGGAGCCTGGTGCCATGAAGGTTGACGCCGTGGGGCTGGTGTCACCTCATGCCGGATATATCTATTCCGGGTATGTAGCCGGAGCGGTTATTTCGCGGATAAAATTCAAAGACACCTTCGTCATACTTGGGCCTAATCATACCGGCAGAGGCAGGCCTTTCAGCATTATGTCGAAGGGGGCATGGCGGACGCCTTTGGGTGATGTGGAGATAGACTCTGAACTCGGCAGGCGGATTTTAGCCAGTTCCAACTATCTGGAGGAGGACTCTGCGGCACATGAATATGAGCACTCTCTCGAAGTTCAGGTGCCCTTTTTGCAGTTTTTCAAGCCGGATGTCAAAATAGTCCCTATCGTTCTGGCCCATAGCGATGGTTCTGTCTGTAAGAGGATTGGCAGTGAAATAGCCCGAGCTATCAGGGAGTCGAAACGCGGCGTCATAGTGCTGGCTAGCAGCGATATGACTCATTATGAACCGCATGAATCAGCTAAAAGGAAGGATAGCAAAGCCATCGAGGCTATACTGGCCCTGGACGAAGACGAGCTGTTAAAGCGGGTTGACGAACTGGATATTTCGATGTGCGGCTATATGCCGGTGGTCAGCCTTATCTCTGCGGCAAAGGAACTGGGAGCTAAGGAGGCGGAGCTGGTGAGGTATCAGACGAGCGGCGAGACATCCGGTGATTATAGCGCCGTGGTAGGCTATGCCGGAATCATAATAAAATAGTCTTTTGGGGATGTGTGATAATATGACAAAGCAGCTTCATCCGTTAGTTAAGTTAGCTAAAGAGGCGGTGGAGAACTATGTGCGCTATGGCAAGGTGCTCAAGCCACAGGAACTCAGCGATGAGATGAGGGGGAGGGCCGGGGTTTTTGTGTCTATCAAGAAGCACGGTGAATTGAGGGGTTGTATAGGCACCTTCATGCCGGCCAAAGAGAATATTGCTGAGGAGGTGGTGGCCAATGCCATCAGTTCGGCCACCAGGGACCCCCGTTTTATGCCGGTGGAGGCTCGGGAGCTCGATGAGCTGGAGTACAGCGTGGACGTCCTTACCGAGCCGGAGCCGGTGGACAGCGTATCCCAGCTCGACCCCAGGAAATACGGTGTGATTGTGGAGTGCGGGTTCAGGCGGGGATTGCTGTTGCCCGACCTCGAAGGCGTGGACAGCGTTGAGAAACAGATTAAAATCTGCCGGGAAAAGGCTGGTATAGCAGAGGATGAACCGGTTAA
>CAZJVJ010000032.1:7147-10627 GCA_964549635.1 uncultured Dehalococcoidales bacterium | reverse complement strand
CACCATAATATTTTTTTCGAGATATTTTCCCACACAAGCTAAAATACAGCCTACCCCCCCTTGACAGCGCGGGGGGGGGTGATATATTATGGCCTACAGTTTTGGAAAAATTAAGTTATTACCTATAGACTAAGATTTTGGAAAAACTAAGCTATTAAGATTTTTGGCGATTTCGTGGAGTGCACTGCGCAATAGGACGATGGTGATAGAAGACAGGACTATACTGGCGGTTGACAAGGTTAATCTTCGTTTTGGCGGCGTAGATGCTATTTTTGATTTTAGCCTCAAAGTCCAAGAGGGAGAACTGTTAGCTGTTATTGGTCCCAATGGTGCTGGGAAAACGTGCCTACTTAACTGTATAAATGGATTCTATCATCCTCAGTCAGGCGATATTTACTTTGAGGGGAAAAAGATCACCTCCCTTCCAACTCACAAGATCGCTCGGCTAGGTATTGGAAGAGTGTTTCAAGGCACTCAACTTTATGCTGGGCTGAGCACCTTGGAGAACTTGATGGCCGCCAGGCATATTTTCATGAGATCCAGCCCTTTAGCAGAAGCCTTATATTTCGGCACGGCACATAAGGAAGAAATCGAACATAGAAGAGTTGTAGAAGAGATTATAGACTTTCTTGAAATGGAGCCCATAAGGAAGAAGATAGTGGCCGAATTACCATATGGTCAGCGTAAAAGAGTTGACTTGGGGAGAGCACTTGCTATGGAACCAAAGCTCCTTCTCTTAGATGAGCCTACAGCAGGGATGAATTTGGAGGAAAAGGAAGATATAGTTCGCTTTATCCTAGACATACATGAAGGAGCGAAATTTGGCTACGAGTCGGATTTTTTAAAGAGAGGCGTTAAGACCATTGTCTTTGTGGAGCATGATATGGGGATAGTCATGGATATTGCGGATCGAGTGGTGGTTCTCGATTTTGGCAAGAAGATCGCTGAAGGACTACCTGAGGAAATACGTGTCAATCGCGAGGTAATCAAGGCGTACCTGGGAGAAGGAGGGACTTAAGATGGTAGAGGCTGTTGAGGAAAAGGCGATAGATACGTTGCCGAAACTGCTCGTGGAAAACTACAACGCGATTGGTAAAAAAGTTGCTATGCGAAAGAAGCATCTCGGTATATGGCATAAATACACTTGGGCGGATTGTTATCGCAATATTAAGCATCTTGCATTAGGGTTGAAAACCCTTGGTTTGGAGCGTGGTGATAAGGTATGCATTATTGGTGATAATGACCCTGAGTGGTATTGGGCGGAACTAGCTGTGCAGGCAATGGGTGGAGTAGCAGTGGGGATGTACATTGATGCTATCCCATCTGAAATGGAGTATATTATTGGGCATTCTGAGAGCAGCTTCGCTGTGGCTAAGGATCAGGAACAGGTTGATAAACTCCTCAAAATTAAGGATAAACTGCCCAACCTAAAGAAGATTATTTACTGGGAACCTAAGGGCATGTCAAGCTATATTATGGATCCGTCTGTGATGTATTTAGGAGATGTGATGGAATTAGGGAAGAAGTATGAAGAAACAAACCCTGATTTCTTTGAAGAAAGTATCAAAAAGGGCAAGGGAGATGAGCTTGCTGTTCTGTGCTATACCTCGGGGACGACAGGGTCTCTGCCCAAGGGGGCTATGCTCAGCCATGATTATCTAATAAAGGGATGCATAAGGGCATTTCAGGTTAATCCTGTTTACCAGGATGATGAGTATGTTTCATTTGTGCCTCCAGCATGGGTGGCCGAGCAACTTCTGGGTATAACAAGTTGGCTGCTTTGGAGAATGAAAGTCAACTTTCCCGAGGAACCGGAGACAGTGCAGGAGAACATCAGGGAAATAGGCCCTCAAGGGATATTGTTGGGCCCGCGGCAATGGGAAAATTTATTTTCAGTGGTACAGATGAAAATTAATGATACGAGTGCCATTAAAAGGTTACTGTACCGTGCCTGTTTAATTGTCGGCTACAAGGTAGCTGATTTCGAGCTTGAGAAGAGACGGAGGCCTCCTCTGCTTTGGCGACTTCTCTATGTGATTGCTGATTGGGTCTGTTTTAGGCCTATCAGAGACCATCTTGGGCTGAAGAAAGTCAGGCTAGGCATAACTGGCGGGTCATCATTAGGGCCCGACATATTTCGTTGGTTCCGGGCTATTGGAGTCAACATCAAGGAAATGTACGGGCTCACGGAGATAAACCCGGTCGCTGCGCACTACGATATCTTAAAAGCTGGGACTGTGGGACCGCCTGCCCCCGGTGTCACTATAAGGATCTCTGACGAAGGAGAGATTATCGCGAAGAGCGGTGTCATATTTCAAGGTTATTATAAGCAGCCTGAGGAGACTGAAAAGGTTGTAGAGAAGAGATGGGTAAAAACTGGCGACGCCGGAGTTTTTGAGGAAGAGGGGCACCTTATCATCTTGGATAGGGTAAAGGCTATGTTGACACTGAGAGGCGGACAAAAATACTCGCCTACCTATATTGAGAACAGATTAAAGTTTAGCCCCTATATAAAAGACGTTATGGTTGTCGGTGGCGAGGAAAGGGAATTTTGCTTTGCTATCATAAACATCGACTTCGACAACGTGGGGAGATGGGCAGAAAAAAACAAGATTTCCTACACTACATATGTAGACCTGTCCCAAAAACCAGAAATTTATGACCTGATTCAAAGAGAAGTGGTGAGGGTGAACAAAGCATTACCACCGGCAGCACAATTAAAATCCTTTGCTTTACTTCCCAAGGAATTCGATCCTGACGAGGGAGAGTTAACCAGGACTAGGAAATTAAGAAGGGCAGTTCTAGAAAGTAAATATGGCAAGTTAATAAGCGCAGCTTACAAGGGCGAGGCGAAAGTGGCAACGGAAGCACAAGTCACATACAAGGATGGAAGGAAGGGAAGTATAACGACAGATATTAATATAAGGGCTGTGGAATAAGGGAGGAACGGATGGAATTTGCTTTGCAACTTTTGGCGACTGGCATAATGAGGGGCGGTATATATGCACTAATGGCGCTAGGGGTTGTTCTGATTTTTAAGTCCTCCGGCATTTTTAATTTTGCTCAAGCCTCCCTTGTAGCTTTGATGGCTTTCCTCGGTTGGTCACTTATGGTGCAACTTCACTTACCGCTCTGGGCAATGATAATGGTGCTTCTGGTCATGGCATTTGTTATAGGAGCCTTAATACAACGCCTAATCATACAGCCGCTTACTGGGCAACCCATATTTGCAGCAGTAATTGCAACTCTTGCCTTAGCGGCAGTGTTCCAGGGATTGATGATTTTGGTGTGGCCCGGTCCTGGGCGGGCATACCCAGAAATATTGCCTGCGGGAGTGCTTAAGATAGGTGGGGTAGGATTAGCTTATGAAAGCCTGGTGGTTTTTGGCTTCTGTATACTTGCATTCGGTCTTTTTATGCTCTTCTTTCAGCGGACTAAGATGGGTTTAGCGATGAGAGCAACGGCAGAGGATCACCAACT
>CAZJVJ010000032.1:6448-7124 GCA_964549635.1 uncultured Dehalococcoidales bacterium | reverse complement strand
AGAATGTTTGCTTTGGTGTGGGGCATTGCTATAGTAATGGCTGCCTTCGGTGGAGTGCTTCTCGGAAACCTTCAGGGTGTCAACCAAGAACCATTAACTGTAATGGGTTTTAAATCCCTACCTGTGGTCATTTTTGGGGGTCTCGAATCTATTATCGGTGCTATTGTAGCTGGGATTGCAATAGGCCTGCTCGAGGTTGTAGGCGCTGGCTACCTTGACCCACTTGTTGGCGGCGGGCTGGAAGAAGTACTCCCCTTTATCGTTATGCTGTTAGTTTTGATATTTAAACCTTTTGGCTTGTTCGGCTATAAGAGGATAGAAAGAGTATAGAGGCGAGAAAATGAGACCGTGCGGCACATTTGACGAAGATTATGGCCAGGACATGGCGATCTGCAGGACTCGGTTCCAGTGGGCAGTGGCAATGGTATCGTTACTGTTATTTTTCGGCGTGGTTCCGTATGTTGCTAATAATTATTGGCTGAGTGTTATCAATATCATTGGCATTACAATTATTGCATTCGTGGGCTTAAACATTGTGACCGGTTATTGCGGCCAGATCAGCATGGGCCAGGTGGCATTCATGGCAGTAGGCGCTTATGCTAGCGCGATGCTCTCTTACCATCTCAGGTGGCCCTTTTGGGCGTCATTACCTTGCGCCGCTGTCGCCGCTGGCTTG
>CAZJVJ010000032.1:5628-6438 GCA_964549635.1 uncultured Dehalococcoidales bacterium | reverse complement strand
GTGGTGTCTGGGGGCTCACGGCGGCACGACCTCAGTTGGGAGGTATATCGATTAATACTGAGAGGGAATGGTTCTTCCTGATTATGGTGTTTGTGATGGTGACCACTTTTCTCGCCAAGAACCTTGTTCGAATGAGGACAGGAAGGATATTTGTTGCCATCCGCGATAACGATATAGCCGCGGAGTTTATGGGCATAAATGTCTTCCGCTATAAAGTTCTCGCCTTTGCCATCAGCTCTATGTACGCTGGTATAGCTGGTTCATTGCTTGCCCACTATCAGGGTATAATAACCGCCGAACAATTTCCGCTAATGGACGCCGTGTGGTATCTCGGTTTCCTCATTGTTGGCGGGTCAGGAAGCATAACCGGTGCTATTTTCGGTGCGATTTTCTTCAGGCTTCTGCAGCAGATTGTAATCTTTGTCGGGCCAGTGTTAGGAAAAGCCCTTCCCGTACTGGCAGGAGCGGCTGTCTCCGGTCTTACCTTGATCTTTTATGGACTAGTAGTAATTCTTTTCCTTGTGTTTGAGCCTCGCGGTTTGTATCATCGGTGGCAAATTGCTAAGGCTTCCTTTCGTATTTGGCCCTTCCCCTACTGAGTTTCAAGGAGGTGCGAAGATGTCAGTGTAAGAAAGCAGCATATCTCAGAAGGGGCAAAGAAGTTGAAAAAGGAGGAGACTAAATGAAAAGGTTGATGACATGTATGGTTATTTTGGTGGTTATAGCCCTGGTAGTAACCACAGGAGCATGTCGTCCGGCACCACCACAACCCAAGGTATCTATAGTCGTGGGAATGATTCCTCATTTTAC
>CAZJVJ010000032.1:2247-5594 GCA_964549635.1 uncultured Dehalococcoidales bacterium | reverse complement strand
GCTGAGTTAGTATTTAAATGGGGTGATGGCGGTACCGACGTTACCAAGTCCATGGCAGTTTTTAGGAAGCTGGCAGGTGAAACACCCAGGCCAGTTTGTATAATCGGTCAGGCAACTCCGATATCCACAGCGCTGAAAGAATGGCATATGAGCGAGAAAATACCTGATCTCGCGGGCGGTTGGAGTGATAAGTGGGCTGAACTCCCTAGTTGGACCTTTGCTTGGGGTGCGCCTTATACCAACCAGGTTGGTGCTTGGGTGGATTACTATTTGAAGAATATCTGGCCCGAGCGGAAAAAGGCGTTGAAGGTGGAGAGAGCTCCAAGGATGGCTTGGCTAACCTGGGACATACCTGCTGGAAGGGCTATGATTACCCCCGCGACTGAAGCCTATATTAAGTCGAAAGGGGGGGAGATTGTCGCCTCTGAATTCATCCCCGCTGTGCCTGCAGATACCACTCCACAACTTTTGAGGCTAAAAGAAAAGGCACCAGATTTTACTTACGGTGGTATGTATGCCGAACCATTATCAGTGGTTTTGAAGGACATGGGTAGGCTTGGCATGACAGGCACCTTCACCATCGGCATGTGGTGGGCCATTGACGCGAAAGACCTAGTTAAATATGCGGGTCCTTTGGCCGAAGGGATATATTTCTGTGCCATAAGTTGGCCTCCAGACGAACTGTTAAAGAAGTGCCCTGATTTGGCGAAGGTGATGGAGAGAAAGGGGTTAACTGAAGTAAGGATGACGTATAGTACTGTCTGGATCCCCATGGCTGTAGCAGCGGAGGCAGTTAAGATAGCAGCAAAGGAAGTAAAGCCGGAAAATGTTGATGGTCAAGCAGTATACAATGCCCTGACTAAGATGAGAAACTTTGACTGCATGGGTGCTTCCTTCCCCATCAGCTATTCAGAGACAAAGCGCTATGGTTACGACTTCAGTGGCATACATGTAATAAAAGATGGAAAGTTGATTTCCGTAGCAGTGGTTCCGAGCCCTGAGCTTATACCTGGTGGCAAGGATGTACCCCAAAAATAGAGAAAGAGGTGACCCAGCTGCAGAAAGGCGGAGTCCCTTTAAGGGGCTCCGCCCGAGGGATTTTTCCCCATGCTAAGAATAAATAATATTGAAGTGGTCTATAGTGATGTGCTCCTAGTTTTAAGGGGGGTTTCCCTTGAGGTTGGTGAAGGGAAGATAGTGGCTTTGCTCGGTGCCAACGGGGCCGGCAAGAGCACTACGCTTAAAGCTATTTCAGGGTTGCTCACCACGGAGCTAGGAAAGGTGACTCATGGTTTTATCGAGTTCAATGGCCAAAGGATAGAAAGAAAGAGCCCTGAAGAGATAGCCACGATGGGAATCCGCCAAGTCCTCGAGGGACGCAGGTTATATAGCCATTTGACTGCGGAGGAAAATCTTAAGGCAGGAGCTTATCTCAATAAAGTTAGCTCCGACGCAAGGAGAAGACTCGAGGAGGTATATGAGTATTTTCCTCGCCTTAGGGTTATACGCAATAGCATAAGCGGTTACCTCTCAGGTGGGGAGCAGCAAATGCTGGTAATAGGGCGTAGCTTAATGGCACGACCAAAAGTTATGCTCCTAGACGAACCATCTTTGGGGCTTGCCCCTATGCTGGTGCAGGAAATATTTAATATCGTAAAAAGAATAAACGCTGAGGAAAGCATTTCTTTCCTTCTGGTGGAGCAAAATGCTATGGCGGCCCTTTCCCTTGCTGAATATGGTTATGTTATGGAGAATGGCAGGGTGGTCCTTGATGGTCCTAGCGATAAGCTGAAAGAAAACGAGGATGTAAGGGAATTCTATTTGGGTTTGACTGAGGTGGGCAAAAAAAGCTACCGAGAAGTCAAACATTACAAAAGAAGGAAGAGATGGTTAGGTTAGATCCGGTGGTGAAGGTAAGGTAAAAGGGGGCGTAATGAAAGGAGAAGGCCAGTTTGAATATAAGGGCGAAGATTTGAATAAAGCAGAGGTTGGTGAAAAGCTTGGGCCAATAGAGTACACGCTTACTCCCAAAGAGATAGAGGATTATGCACACATGGTTGAAGATTACAATCCATGGTTTCTCCATAACTCACCTTTCGGGGGACCCATTGCGCATCCTACTGTTGGCGCCATTGATTATGCTAAATTAATTTCAACGAGGTATTCTTTATATGGTGTAGTCCACACCAAAGCAGCGCATGAGTTTCTTAGTCCACTCCGTCCCGGCAAGTCGTACAAAGTGAGCGGGAAAATAGTAGATCGCTACAGCAAAAAGGGCCACGAATACCTTGTTTTAGAGAGCGTAACCACAGACGAAGACGGTGTAGAGGTTGTCCGAAGTCGCAATACGGTGCTGATTAGTTAGAATAGAAAGTTAGTGTGGAAAGGAGGGAAAGGGATTGAGCATTGCTACTGAAGATATGCAGGTAGGGCAGGAGATTCCGAGTTTAACCAAGAGGGCGAAACTGACCGCGCCTCCAGGAGGCTTCCCTTGGGGCTCACCACATAATGAGGAGTATGCCAAATCTATCGGTTTCAAAGGGGCGCTTGTACCTGGGGTGGTGACTCTTGCCTATGTGTCGGAGTGCTTGATAAAGTTCTTTGGCCAGGGTTGGATTAAAGGCGGAAAGATAGACGTGTCTTTTGTCGGGGGCGGAGTGATAGACGGCGAGATGGTGACAGTTAAAGGAGTTATTAAAGATAAGGTAAGGGATAATTCCTCTATCCGGCTAGTGCTCGATGTATGGGTGGAGAATGAGGCGGGGCAAAAAGTCATTGTCGGCACTGCAAGTGGATTAGTGTGTTGACACCTGTATATCACCTGACTTTTTAAGTCAGTAATGCGTTATGAAAAACCAACTTTGCGTCGGAAGAAACACAGAAAGGGAGAGGTAAATTGTCCGTAATAATCTATGAAAAAACGGACGGCATTGCTACAATTAAGTTTAACCGGCCCGACGCCCTTAACGCCCTGAATCTGGAGCTCATTGCTGCGATAACTAAGTCGCTGGAGATGGCCAATAAAGATAAGTGGGTTAAAATCATTATCCTGGCTGGCACAGGCCGAGCTTTTGCTGCCGGGTATGATCTTAAACTCGCCAAAGAGGAAATAGAGCAAGTGCAATCCGGCCAGTATACGCCGTTGGAGATGGTAGAGGAGAGAACGGAACTCCTCCAACAGCTCACCAGACTTATCCGCTATAGCGACAAAGTAGTCATCGCCGCCACCCATGGCTACACTGTTGGGGCGGGCTTCGAGCTTGCTGTAGCCTGTGACTTGGTGATAGCTGCTGATGACACCAAGTTCGGCTTCCCGGAGCTGACTGCTGCCATGAACATTACTGGCG
>CAZJVJ010000032.1:2012-2237 GCA_964549635.1 uncultured Dehalococcoidales bacterium | reverse complement strand
CTCCCCTATATTGTGGGGTTGATGAAGGCCAGGGAAATGGCCTTCGTGGGAGACTTTATCGATGCCCAAGAGGCTTACCGCATTGGGCTTGTGAATAAGGTGGTACCTGTAGGCCAGGAAGAGCAAGCAGCCAAAGAGATGGCCAGGAAGATCATGAACAATGCTCCCATTGTGGTGCTGATGCATAAGCGTCTCCTTAATCAGTGCCCATGGGTTGACTTAGAG
>CAZJVJ010000032.1:1301-2002 GCA_964549635.1 uncultured Dehalococcoidales bacterium | reverse complement strand
AGCTATGCTAGCCTGTTCCGCTAGCGAAGACATAATGGAGGCAGCTAGAGCCTTCAGTGAAAAAAGGAAGCCTGTTTTCAAAGGAAGGTAGGACTTCATTGTATGTGTTGAGACGTGTGACGGGCATAAGTGTGTACTGAAAAATGTTCGCCTATATTTTGTAGATTTATTAAAACAGTGGGGGTTTAGCAGTGTGTTACGTTGAGTATGAGAAGAGAGGACAGATTGTAATTATTACCCTCAATAGGCCCGAACGGCTAAATGCGCTAGGTCGTGAAGTTACTGATGCCTTGATAGAAGCCTGGAAGAGGTTCGAGGGCGATCGTGATGTCAGAGTAGCTATTCTAACCGGGGCTGGCCGAGCATTTTCTGCAGGTGCTGATGTTAAGGAAATGGCAGAAACAGGGCGCCCGGGCGTCGGGTCTCGCGAGGCAATAACTGTGCGAGATCCATATGGTATTCTTGCGGTGGAAAAACCCGTTGTTGCTGCAGTAAATGGACTTGCCTTAGGTGGAGGGTGTCACCTGGCTATGGGAGCTGATATAAGAATTGCCGCCGAGAGTGCTTCCTTTGGTGTGGCAGAGATTAATCTTGGTCTTTTTGGCGGAGGAAATATGTTTATTTACCAGGGGATTCCGCTTTGCGTGGCGATGGAACTCAGTCTTACTGGCGAGGCGATTTCCGCCCAGAGAGCCTATGAG
>CAZJVJ010000032.1:0-1291 GCA_964549635.1 uncultured Dehalococcoidales bacterium | reverse complement strand
GTTCCTGATGCTGAGCTTATGCCCGCAGCAATGAAGATGGCTGAGAGGATAAGTTGCCAGTCGCCTTTAGCAGTGAGACTAACCAAACAAGCCGTGCTTAAAGCAATAGCTGTGGATGAAAAGGCTTTGAAGTTTGGAGAGAAGGTATGGAAAGAGCTGAGTGAGTCGTGGGATGCAGCTGAAGGGGTAAGGGCATTTATAGAGAAAAGGAAACCAGCTTATAGAGGTGAATAGGGTTGGGTAAGAAATGCACCTTACCCATTTCTTCCATGAAGCTACATTTTTCGGTCTCAATCAAGGCAGAGAGTGCTCACACGTGCGTCGTCAGCAAAAACGGGACACATTCAGGGTAATTGTTAATGGACACATAGAGGCTTGCTCCTGCTTACCTGAAGCGGTAAATTACATGGAAAGGGGCAGACATGTTCAAGAGATTTCAGGTAAACTATGGCAGGCTGAAGCTAGAAGCGCAGAGACAAACAAAGTAATTAGTGGTATCAAACGCGTAATCTGCAGGTGACCAGCCCCCGAAAACCAGTCCAGCAATCCAGCAATAATGTTAGACTGGATAATAAGAAGGGGATTATTTATTAGCCAGAACACTATTCAGTCCAGAGCGAATCATCAAGAAGCTTTGCGAGGCTGAGGTCATGATAAACCAAAGCAGCACAATTGCTCAAGCCGGCAGAAAAATCGGCATCACCGATCATCCAGAAAGTCTGCAGGACCGCTATCCCTGTGCTAAGCGTGTGCGTCAGCCTGCAGTACCACCGGAGCTGGTGGAGGCAGTGCTTAGACCAAGACGGGAATATCCGCGCTGGGGGAAGGATAAAATAGCCGTGCTACTCAAAGAACAAGGTCTCCGCGTATCTACCTCAATGGTAGGCAGGACCATATGTCGGCTTAAACACTGTGGTGTGCTTAAAGAGCCGGTCAGTAGTCACGTTTTAGCCCGCCGGCGAATACTTAAGCATCGCTATGCTATTAGGAAGCCAGAGACTACCGGGTTACGCAGCCAGGCGACATGGTCCAGCTAGATACCCTGGATATCCGACCCTTGCCTAGTGTAGCACTGAAGCACTTCACCGCTCGGGATATTATCTCCCGGTGGGACGTGCTAGAAATCTATAGCAGGGTTAGTGCCATCGCCGTATCCTGTTTCCTAGATAAACTAGAGAGGGAAATGCCCTTTCCTTTAAAAGCCGTTCAGGTAGACGGAGGTCCTGAATTTGAGGCTGTTTTTGAAGAAAAATGCCAGAGGCGTGGTATCAGGCTATTTGTTTTGCCACCC
>CAZJVJ010000031.1:0-10627 GCA_964549635.1 uncultured Dehalococcoidales bacterium | reverse complement strand
AGGGATGATTTAAAACTCGTGTGTTGGCTCGCTTTGTGCTAGAGGAGTCCTGCACTTTTCGCTATGTCTTTGCAGAGTCGGGTGCACATTACACAGCAACTCATTACCTATATGATCCAAAAGGCTCTCTTCGCTTTTAATATCAGCTTGAATATATTACCATCGTCACTGCCTCTTGTTCTGCCAGTCAGGCCAGCAATCCAACGGTCAGGAATGCCTTTAAGACCATGCAAGGCGCCAACTGCCGCTCCAACCACAGCTGCTATGGTATCGTTGTCTTTGGTATCGTTGACCGCTCGGATTATCGCCTCCTCCGCGTTTTCTGAATGGGTAGCAAGAATATATAGAACTGACGGAACTGTCTCGAACAGACTAGCACCTGATCCCCACCAACTGCATGCCTCTAAAACAGCCATTCTTCTGCTTAACGCCTCGCGTACCACCGTGTCTGTGAATTGCCATAGTGGACGCCGGTAATGAGCAAAGTTGACTATATGCGGGCGGTATTGTGCATCGCCCTCCAGTTCTTGCGCTACAGAACAGTACGCATCGAGCCACCAGTATGGTTCGGGAGGCGATGACAAAGCCAGAAGTTCCCAGAGGATTTTCACAAAAGCAACGCAGGTTGCAATGTTACCAAAGGCGTTATGGGTTATCATTGTATCCAAAGCCGCATCAGCGTAAATTGATGGATGAGGATTCCTAAGGTAGGGTATAAGGATAGGAGCTATGCGCATCAAAGCCCCGTTGCCAAGCGAATCCAATCCAGCCGCGTACCATTTTTTATGCCTATCTTTATAGTTTATAACGAACTGCTTTGTTGTACTGCCGATGCCGATAATACGGTGCTTACAGAAACGCTTCGCCAAATTATCAGGGATAAGACCTCCATCCTCAATAAGTTGCTCCAGTGTCCAGAAGGTCATCTGGGTATCATCTGTGGGTACCCCAATAGCACGGTTGTGTGAACGTCTTCCGGGTACATAATCTCTTATCTCACCGAAAAGGAGGTGTCTATCCCTAGGTAATCTGCCCTCCGTCGTGGCCCCAAGGGCGTCGCCGATAGCAACGCCAAGAAGCATGCCCTCCACTTTTTCAAAAGAGAAATTCAGGGGAAGGTTACGAGGGCAACTACGAAAAATATTGCCGTCACAGACACGGACGGTACCGTGTCTAATTAAATATTCAAGTAAACTTGTATTATCAATCAATTTGCAAAAAACGAAGCCTCAGGTTCTGGTGTTTCGTGGCTTACTGTACCTACATTGATTCTTATAACTCCAATGACACCCCATTGCTGACTGGCTATTTAAGCTTCCTCTCATACTTGCCAGTGTATCGGTTCTTTCTATAAATAAATGTACGGCCTACTAGTTGCTTACCCGACTCGAGCACCTTTATTCGTTCTTTAACCCAGTCGTTAAGGTCATCATAATCTACCTCATACCACTTGCCGGGTAATAGCTTCGGTAAAGGCGCTGTGGGACTAATTACTGGCTGGGGCAGGTGATGAAGTCCTCGAGGAGGCGTTTTTAATTGATTCAAAATTGCGTGAATGTCCTTGCATAGCCTAGGCAAATGGTTCTCAAGGGGTGGCGGGAAAGCGTCGAAAAATAGAGCTGTCCCAATTAGATAAGCCAGTTTGTTCGGCATTCTGTCTTCTATGCGTACGGGAACCCTAGTTATCTTATTTGTCTTGGCTATATTCATTTCGGCTCTCACTGATTCTGATTCATCGGCGTGAGCCGAGAAAACCAAAAGCAACACTTTACTTTTACGAATAGCCTCACCTAATTGAACGTCAAAATCAACTCCACTTGGCAGATCCGTGCACATAAAGCAATTGATCCCATTTTTTTCCAAATAGTCACGGATGCACTCGGCCGCTTTCTGATCCTTGAAGGCAAAACTTATGAAAACATCATGGCTCATAGTTTATGTTCTGCTTTTATGTCCGTTTTCAATATCAGTCTGTACCCTGTAAGTGTAACATTTAGTTTGCTGATTCATGGTTCATAAATACCAATATTATATCTATATCGTAACCGGATTTGATATTTACCTGTGCCCCGATTGAGTCTGCATCTGAAAATCTTTCCTTTTAGTTCTTCTCCTGCATCAAGCTTATCTTTTCTTCACCCAATCTTTGAGGTTGTCATACTCTATGTCATGCCACCGGCGGTCTTTTAACATAAGCTTACTTTTAGGCTGGAGTTCGACTGGTAGGATCGCCTTAACTTCATCTAGCTCAACTCTAATAGAACCAGAATAACTCTTATTCCAATCTTTAGCCAATGCTTGGATGTTTACGTTAAGTGGCAACTCGTCAGATGGCGTTAGCGAGTTATAATCGCTTATTATCGGCCAAGATTTAGAGCTATCAATACATACCCTCGAATAAGGTCCACTCGCATTGAAGATCAAGAATGAAGCCTTCCGGATCTTGCCAGCCTTCACGTTTTTAAATTCTATACGTGTCGGCTCAAAAATTGGCTTAGGTTTGACAAGGATGTGGTCTTTTACTGAACTGGCTGTGCTTGCCTTCTTTTGAAGGCATTCAGCATCATAACGTTTGCCTTGTTCAGGGTCATACAAAATCCCATGGGCGACGTTGATCTTTTTCATCTTTTCCTGAGCAGCAGGGCTTGGATTCTTATCAGGATGATATTTTAGAGCTAGCTTCTTATAAGCTGCTTCTATCACCTCGGGTTCGGCTGAGGAGTGAACTTGTAGTATCTCGTAATAGTCTTCAAAGACGCCCATGTAACTTCGTTCTTATTTCGTAGTTACCCTTTTGTCTCTTGGTGGTAGCATCTTTACCGAGCTCATGATGGTCTTTTCGAGTTCCTTTCTTGGAACTTTTATGCCTAATTCACCACGTGAGGCGAACCGTTCAGAAATGCCCGATCGGCATCCTCAGCGCCGATGGCGCTGATGTCTATTCCGCTCCTTCTTGCACTTTGACCAGCGTTTAGACCGACAATAGGGTTACCTGCCCCATTAGGCAGGCCATTGGTGGCAATAACAATTAGTGGGGCTCTTTCCATTTCCCTCAAAAGCTCATGAGCAAGATTGATTGCTTTAGCCGTGTGGGTGGTGTCTCCTATCTCTAAGCCCACAAGTCTTTTCTCTAGATTAGAAATGTCTTTAAAGAATTCATAGATAAGCTTGGGAGACGAATCGAAACGAATTAAACCAGTAAAATATCCTTTATCTAAAGCGTGCTCGGCAAAATTCAAAGCTCCGTTTGTAGCCTGCTTTAGCTCGTCGCCTTCCATACTGGCTGAAGAGTTAACGAGCAAATATACATATCCCGTCAAAAATGCATTCCTGACTGGCTTTCCCGCGTGCCTTGTCTCAATACCCATCTGCGGGATTAAAACATGTGTACGTTTGGAACTGGTGACTCTTTTTGTATCTTTACGATTTTGCATAGGCTACAATCCGCCTCACATGCTCATTGTCTCTTCGGCCTATGGCTGACAAACAGATAGGTTTGTGTCGTATTATATTATACAACTAAATAGGTGGTGTGGATTATCAACCTGCCTATTCTAGATTGCACACTACATCGTAAGGTGCAGAACCTGTTAACATCCTGCAATAAGACTCGGCTCTTTGTCAAATTGTGTGGAAACAGCTTGGGGATGGTGCCAACCCCAGTTGCATTTTTTGCCAATAGACATCCACATTGCTCAGACCATTAGGAAATTCTTTTCAGCATCTTAATCTTGGTGTTACAGCCTTCAGTGAAGTTATTCATGGTATGATTATCGAAGTGATTTAGGATTGGCTCCCGCCAATGCTTTAATGTGTTCCCCCGTCTGATTAGCTCACCGTCATCCTCCGATTTCAGGTTGAAGATGATATTCTTCAGCAGCCTGGTTGCCTCCTCTCGACTTGGCTGCAGGTAGAGTTCTTTTATTTTCTCCTTAGCCCAATAAAATCCCTTGAGTGCGGGGTGCTTCTCCAGAAGTGTATCCACCTTGTCTATTTCCCTCTCCACAAGGCGGCGCAATGTGCCGTAGCCTACTCCCGGTTCCCTCGTCACCTGGCTGAAGTTTCTCTCCTTGAGCTGCCACAAAGCCTCGGCTTAAAGCCGGTCTAATAAGCCTGGAGCGCGACCTCACCAATTCCCTGCCCTCGGTAAAGGTGTGTTTACAATCATGGCACTGCCACCGGCGCCGGTGCAGCTCAAGTAAACCCTTTTGCAGTTGCTCCAGGTATGTAGTACCTCCCTCGGCTTTCATTCACCATGAGAATAGAGGCTTGCTCAGCCGCAATGGGGGCATCTCTGTCTTGCCTTAGTCTCTGACCTTACTATCATCTTATCCTCTCCTTGCCAGACTTCCCCCACTTTGTAACCTTCAAGCCCCAACAGAGGATTGTGGTACCATTATCTTGGCCTTTGGCCATGGTGGTAAGGCCTCCTTTCGTTTAATTTTCTGCCTTGCGGTTCTTCCCACCATAATATTTTTCGAGATATTTCCCCACACAATCTAATATACGGCACACTATAGCTTGACAATAAAAGAATTGTTGTATTATGGTGACACGATGAAACCGCCACATATGATGGCGGGAATCCGGGTGTCTCTAACCTTCATTAATTTGACTTTCTATGAATTGGGTTGCTGCAATCTATTTTTTGGCTTCTTAAATGAAGTTACTGAAGTAGAGTAGGCCTTTGGCAACAGCAGACAGATGCTTGCGGAAAAGCTAGACACTTTACCGAAGCTGTTGAGATATAATTACGAAAAGTATGGCGAGAATAAAGTAGCCATGCGCGTAAAGCGTTTTGGTATCTGGCAGGAATATACGTGGAAGGACTACTATCAAAATGTTAAATTTTTGTCCTTGGGTTTGATGAGCCTCGGGCTTGAGCCTGGCGACAAAGTCTCTATACTAGGCGACAACAAACCGCAGGCATACTGGGCTGAATTAGCTACGCAAGCATGTCGAGGAGTTGCAGTTGGCATTTTTGCTGACTGTATGCCCAATGAGGTCAAATACTTTTTAGAATGCTCTGATTCAAAATTTGTGGTAGCAAGCGACCAGGAGCAGGTTGATAAGTTGCTTCAAGTTAAGGACGCTCTGCCACAGCTAAAAAGGTTATTTACTGGGATGCCAAGGGTGTATGGAACTATAACGACCCTATTTTAATCGGCTTGAACGGTGTTATCGAACTTGGAAAGGAATATGAGAAAGCCTATCCTAGCTTGTTTGAAGAAAATATACAGAAAGGTGACAGCAAGGATATTGCTGTTATTTGCTATACCTCCGGGACAACTGGTTTGCCGAAGGGTGCAATGCTGAGCCACAGCACCTTGATAGAGAATGTGAAGTCACTTTATAAAATAGACCATTATCGTGATGGCGAAAAAATAGTTTCGTTTATACCAATAGCATGGGTGACCGAGCAATACCTGGGTGTTACTGGCACATTATACTGCCGGCTTGTAGTACACTTTCCGGAAAAACCAGAAACGGTTCAGGAGAATATCAGAGAAATCGGAGCTCAAATCCTTTTCTGGGGACCGCGTAACTGGGAGAGCGTCAGCAGGTTGATACAGGCAAAGATGATCGATACCACCACCATGAAGAGGTTTTTATACAATTTGTTTTTGCCCGTTGGTTACAGAGTTGCTGATTCTAAGATGGCTCATGAAAAGCCGAATTTGTTATGGCGCAGTCTATATTTTGTGGCTCACTGGGTTGTGTTCCGCAATTTAAAGGACAAAGTGGGTTTGGCTAATGTCAGGGTTGCCATCACTGCCGCAGCGGCGATTAGCCCTGACATAATCAGATATTTCCAGGCTATTGGGGTAAACATTAAACAAATCTACGGTGGTTCAGAACATGGTCTGGTCACTGCTACTCGTGATGATGATATAAAACCTGAGACCACTGGTGCGCCGTCGCCTGGTGTTGAGGTTAGACTATCTGACGAAGGTGAAATATTAATCAAGGGCGGATGTATGTTCTCTGGCTATTATAAGGACTTTGAGTCTTATGCTGAGAGTGTTAAGCAAGGTTGGTATTGTACTGGCGATTTCGGTAACATCACAGAAGATGGACATCTCATCGTTATGGATCGGATGAAGGATTTGAGGGAGTTAAGCAGTGGGCGCAAGTTTTCGCCACAGTACGCTGAGACTAGGTTGAGATTCAGCCCATATGTAAAAGATGCGGTGACAATCGGAGGCGGTGACAAAGATTATGTCACAGCTATAGTAAACATAGACCTAGATAATGTTGGGCGCTGGGCTGAGGCCAGGCGTATTTCCTATACTACATTCACCGACTTATCGCAAAAGCCTGAGGTAGTTGACCTAATTCGTAGGGATATACAAAAGATAAACAAGAGCTTGCCAGAATGGGCGCGGATAAAAAAATTTGCTAACTTGAATAGGGAGTTTGATGCTGACGAGGAAGAACTCACCAGGACAAGGAAGATAAAGCGGACGTTTATTGAAGAGCGCTATGTTGATTTGATAAATGCTTTATATGGCGGGGCAAGCGAGCTGGCTGTTGAAGTGCCGGTTACTTATCGTGACGGCAGGAAGGGTACCATAAGGACAGCCATCAAAATCAATTCGGTAGATTAGGATAAGGTTAGATGGAAACTGGCCTGCAGTATGTGGCTACGGGGCTGATGGTAGGTGGCGTGTATGGGCTTTTAGCCCTCACCATTGTCTTAATTCATAAAGCAACAGGTATTTTTAATTTCGCTGTGGGAAATATGATGATGTTTGGGGCATTTGTATGCTGGTCTTTTATGGCACAGGTGGGCATGAATCCCTGGTTAGGCTTATTATTGGCTGTGCTGGTGGGTGGGATTCTGGGGTGGTTTGTTAACCGTTTTGCAATGCGCCCGCTTATCGGTCAGCCGATTTTAGCACCGGTGATGGTAACCTTGGCTCTGGCCTATTTTTTTGATGGGCTCGTTATACTAATTTGGGGGGGGAGCGTCCGGAGTTTTCCTAAGTTTTTGCCTGGCGAGCGAATTCATTTGGGCCCTGCTGTGCTTTCCAGCGACCTTGTGTGGGCTTTTGTTATAGCTATATTAATGTTCGGCATTCTAGTCCTATTTTTTCAGCGAAGCCGTGTTGGGTTAGCCATGAGAGCTACTGCTGAGAGCCATCAGGTGGCAAGGGCTAGGGGTATAAATGTGGAACGTATCTTTGATATAACTTGGGCTATTGCAGCTGCGATGACCGTCTTAGGGGGCGTATTTCTTGCCGCTAGAATGGGATTGGAGATCACGATATCTTTGGTGGGTCTTAAGGCCTTTCCAGCCGTTATTTTTGGAGGGATGGAATCGATATTTGGTGCGTTAGTTGGTGGACTTACTGTCGGCCTATTGGAGAATCTGGCTGGCGGGTTCATAAGTACTTGGTTTATGGATGTTACCCCTTATGTTATTTTGCTGCTTGTGCTAATTATACGACCTCAAGGGTTATTCGGACTAAAAAGGATAGAGAGAATATAGGATGGATCGTCCGTGTGGTACTTTCGACCGACATTATGCCCAGGATATGGCTATCGTACGGACACGCCTCCAATGGGTGATATTGGTTCTGGGATTGTGTTTTCTTTTTAGCATACCTCTTTTTAGTAGCAGCTACGTTATTCATCAGCTGAATTATATAGGTATCACCCTCATTGCGGTTCACGGTCTCAACATTCTGACGGGTTACACAGGCCTACTGAATCTTGGTCAAGCCGCTTTTATGGCAGCTGGTGCTTATACATCAGGCGTGTTGACCGCAAAGTTTGGGCTGTCCTTCTGGATAGCACTACCGTGCGCTGCGATCAGTGCCGGCTTGCTTGGTCTTATCTTCGGCTTACCATCGCTGAGGATTAAAGGGTTTTATTTGGCCATGTCAACCCTTGCGGCGCAGTTTTTGATTATAAGTGCTATAGTGAATATAAAGCCAGACCTTACTGGTGGCTGGAGTAGCCTGATAGTACCGGTGCCCAAAATAGGAGATTTCGCCTTCAATAGTCAGTTTCGAATGTTCTACGTTATCATACCTTTGGCTTTAGTAGCAACATTGTTCGCTAAGAATCTAACTAGGACGGGTGTTGGTCGAGCCTTTATCGCTATCAGGGATAATGATCTGGCGGCCGAGGTTATGGGTATAAATATTTACCGTTACAAGCTATTATCGTTTTTTATCTGCACAGTATTTGCTGGTGTTGCTGGCTGTCTTTATGCTCACTGGGTGCGAGCCATAGCACCTGCCAATTTTGGTTTGCATGAGTCCGTCTGGCTTCTAGGTATGGTGATCGTTGGGGGTATGGGGCGCACTTCTGGTTCTGTGTTTGGTACTATTTTTATTCGCATTTTAGATGAGTTAGCGAAGGCCCTGGTGCCTGTAATTGCGGGGGCTTTTCCAGCTTTGAGCGGAAATATATCTGCTGCACTTAGTCCAATCTTCTTCAGCGTGGTTATTGTTTTGTTTGTTATTTTTGAACCTCGGGGGCTTGCGCACCGCTGGGAGATACTTAAGATCTCATACCGCTTGAATCCCTTCGCCTATTAATTTATTAATTAGGGAGGTGGTAATATGTGATATACACGAGCAGATACCATAGATTATGTTGTAGAGGCAGTAAGCCAAGTTAAGGAGGTTAAGAATTGAAGATTAAAGTTTTGCATTTATCGTTTGTTGGGTTTTTAGCGGTAATGGCTTTAGTAGTGGTTGCTGCTTGTGCTCCTAAAGCGGTGACCCTGCCTGCTGCAAAGCCTACCGAAGTATGGCTTCGCGGGTCCGCAGCAATGACCGGAATTTACTCTGGCTCGCTATTACCTGCCTCGCAAGCATTCAAGGAGGCGGTGGAACTTGTCAATAAAGAAGGTGGGATTGACGGGGTAACCTGGAAGCTAGAACTACTTGATGATGGTGGTGATGTCGCTAGAGCGATTGCTAATTACGAACAATTAAAAGCTAGGCAGCGTAAGGGTTTGATGATGCTTCTAATTTCAACGTCCGGTGTTGCGGAGGCTCTAAGAGAGCGTTTCAATGAAGATAACATTATCTGCATGTTGCCGGCTGGCAGTGCAACGGCACTTTACCCGGCCGGTAATAGCTTTTGTATTGTCATTTCCCACGCAGATGGTTTTGGCTTTTTCTGTGATTGGTTAGCTGAGACCCAGCCCAAGCCGATTAAGCTGGGCTTCTGCAACTGGGATACCACCTTCGGCAGATCGGTTCTTACCGAAGAATGTTTAAATTATGCAAAGAGCAAAGGCATAGAAATTGTAGCTACGGAACTGTTTCCCATAACACAAATGGATGTTTCAACACAGTTAACTAGGATAAAGGATAAGGGTGCCAACTGGGTATTCACCAATACGCTAGGGTTTGGAACGTTGGTAGTTTTGAAGAGTGCAAGTGCTGTGGGGCTTATAGGCAAGATGAATTTTGCCGGCGGGCATTTTGCAGTAGATTACGACGTTAGACGAACTGCTGGTCCACTCGGGGAAGGCTTCGTTGGTCCTCACAGTGCAGTCACCTGGGACGAAACAGATAACCCGTATGTCGTAGAAAGGCGACAGGCTTTCGAGGCAGCCAAGAGGCCGGAGGAGGAGAGGGCGCAACCTTATCTCCTATTCAAAGGGGTGGCTAGGTATATAGCAGATATCTTCGAGGCTGCTATTGATGATGTTGGCTGGGACAAGCTCGACGTAGCCGCACTGAAGAAACAAATTGTTAAGACAAAGAATCGTGACCTAGGATGGACGATTTTGACCTTTACTGCCGATAAGCCAGAGACAAGACATGTTAGGATGGTTCAGTTTAAGAATGGCAAGGTCTTACCCATAACTGGTTGGCGTATGGCTCCGGATTTAAGGCCAGCACAATATAAGAAGTAAGGATATGAGTCGAAACAGGCCCCCCACTCGGCGGGGGCCTGTTTACCAACGCCAATTTTTGAATAAAACTTTGTCTAGTTCGAAACGGTGGCATTATGTCGCCGCGAATTTGAGCCTCAAAGGTAGACAGTCATGAGGAAAACCACATGCAGGATAGCTTTGTGCGCGAGTAGTAACCAGATTATAGAGCTGCAATAAAAAGAAGGCGATTATGATTATTCTCCGTCGCAGAAAGGCGATGTCTAAGTATTTGGAGTTGCCAAGTCTAAGATGAAGCACAAAATGTATGGTGTAATCATTGTGGCCTAGGGGATGAGGGATATGGCCGCAGCGGTGCAATTATGCCGGAAGGGATGCAAGCCTTCGGTAAGTGGGAAGTAATGAGCGTCCGGGCGGCAGGTTTTCTACCGAGAGTTTTCAAGGGTTCAAATTACCAACTGGAGCGATTCTCATCCATAGAGATGGCTAAACTCCATGGACCATGAAAGAAGCGGGTATTAAATATGGCTCTTTCCAGCCCCTCAGCTGTTTTATTTACCGTCTCGAAGGCAGAGAATACGAGATGCTTGGAAAAGGGCGCTTGCGAATACTACTTGAGTTGCTGGATGAAGCCGAGGTAAAAACAGCCAAGCTTATTAGCAGCGTTATTACACAGGTGGCTGCCAGTATGAAACCGGACGGCATGTCAAGGGCATTTATCAAGCCAGAGCCGTAAAAATCGATAACACGGAGAGTTGGACTCCT
>CAZJVJ010000030.1:0-10671 GCA_964549635.1 uncultured Dehalococcoidales bacterium | reverse complement strand
GTTAAATCAGTGATATTATTAATGCTGGCATTTTGGACTATAGTGTCCACACTTATATTCGCTTTCGCTAACGGTTCGAAGATGGCTGCAGCTATCCCTGGCCGGTCAGGGACGCCGACCACTGTCACTTTGGCCACATTGGTATCATGGGCAATGCCACGCACTTTATTTCTTATTTCCATCTCACTCCCTCCATGAATCATTGTCCCCGGATTATCACTGAAGCTGGAAGCCACCATTATAGGCATACTATATATTTGACCCAGTTCCACGGCCCGCGGGTGTATAACTTTGGCGCCCAAGGTTGCCAATTCCAGCATTTCCTCGTAACCGATTTCATCTAGCTTACGGGCTTCAGGCACCACACGAGGGTCAGCAGTGAACACACCCTCAACATCCGTGTAAATCTGACATATCTGCGCTTTACAGATGGCGGCTAGAGCTACAGCCGTAGTGTCCGAGCCACCCCTCCCCAAGGTGGTTACGTCCATATCTTTGGTTATGCCCTGAAAACCAGCGACTATGACAATATTGTCTTTCTCCAGCTCCTTGACGATACGTTTCGGTTCAATATGCAGGATACGGGCTTTACTGTGACTGGCATCCGTCTGAATGCCGGCCTGGGCACCGCTCAAACTCACTGCCTTATAACCCATACCATGCAACGCCATGGCCAACAGGGTACTGGAAACTATCTCGCCGGTCGACAGCAGCACATCTAGCTCTCGCTCATCAGGATTAGGATTAATCTGCCTGGCTAATTCAATAAGTTCATCGGTGGTGTCTCCCATGGCCGACACGACCACGACTACCTCGTTACCTTGCCGTTTCGTCTCAATGATACGACGGGCTACATTTTTGATTTTGTCGGCATCAGCTACCGAGCTGCCACCATATTTCTGAACTATAAGCGCCATCTCTCGTCCTAACTAAACCGTCCAAAAAACATATTTGCGTTACTTATACCTTCACTAACCAGCCCATAATATTATACCCATGCTCGATAAAAATTCCAGTCTTTTTAGCTTCAACCTCGCTAAATTTTTTTGCCCCACCAGACTTAAACCCACGGCCCCAAAGGACAAACGGGACAGGCTCATCAGTGTGGGTCTGGATTTTTATCGGCGTCGGATGGTCAGGTAAGGCCAGAACCCGCAACGTGTCTAAGTCCCAGGAACGTATCCGGCTGACCACCTCCTCATCCACTTTCTGAATAGCCGCTACTTTATCATCAATCGAGCCAGCATGTGCTGCCTCATCAGGTGCCTCAATATGTATAGCCACCAAATCATACCTATCCAGAGCTTTCAGAGCTCCAGTTGCTTGAGCAGCATAGTCATTGTCCAGGCCGTCGGTGACACCGGGGATGTCCAGTACATCCATTCCAGCCATTCGTGCCAGGCCACGCAGAAGGTCCACGCCAGACGTCATGGCAGCATCAAGGCCATAGACCTGCTTGAACGACGGCATTTCGGGTATTTGCCCGCTGCCCCAAAATAGCCAGACCATATTCGCCGGAACTTCACCACGGGCTTGTCGTTTCTGATTCACCTGGTGCCCCTCAAGCACAGCTTTGGACCTCTTCATAAGCTCTCGCAACAAGGCGCTGCCGGGGCCTTTGGGCAAAAACTCAGCGATGGGTTTTCCGGGGATATCATGCGGCGGAGTACAAGTAGCCAGGAGTGTGTCCTTGTGCCCCTTTATCTTGCAAATGTGCCGATAGCGGACACCGGGATAGAAGCGTATTTCTTCACTGCCCAGCTCGTCATTAAGAGCAGAAATAAGCGCTTTCGCCTCCTCGGTGCTGATATGACCGGAACTATAGCTCCACATTTTACCGTCACGGATAGCCACCAAGTTACAGCGAAAAACGACCTCATCCTGAGCAATGGAAATGCCCAGGCTCCTGGCTTCAATAGCGCTCCTTCCCCGGTAATAGACCTTCGGGTCATAGCCCAGCACTGACATGCAGGCGCAAGCACTGCTTGGCTCCATCCCAGGTGGCACCGTGCGCACCAGTCCAACAAGACCTTCTCTGGCTAACGCATCCAGATGCGGAATATGGGCAAGCTCCAGACACGTTCTACCGCCACGCTCAGGCAATGCCCAGCCAGAGGCACCGTCGATTATAAGAATGCAATACTTCATTTTGTCGTTCTATCCATTACAAAAACGCTCTTTAGTTTACAGCGCTTGCTCTCAAAGTTAAAGCCGCCTATAATAGGTAGCGTCGGGGCGTAGCGCAGTCTGGTAGCGCGCAGCGTTCGGGACGCTGAGGTCGGAGGTTCGAGTCCTCTCGCCCCGACCAGCTCATTCCAGCTTCTGCTTGGCTTCCTCCCACAAGGCATTTTGCTCCTCTGGTGACAGGCTGCCAAAGCTAATGCCCCGGTCACTGCACAGCTTTTCCATGTAGGCGAAGCGACGGCAAAAGCGCTGGTTAGCTGAGCGCAAAGCCGTCTCTAAATCCACGTCTAACCTTCGGGCGATGTTCGCTAAAGTAAAAAGCAAATCGCCGAACTCTTTCACCTTTTCTTGGTGGTCAGTAGCCTTCTTGATCTCAGTCACTTCTTCAGCCAGCTTATCTATGATCTCCTCCACCTCCTGCCAGTCAAAGCCAACTCCCGCCACTCGTCGCTGGATGGACTGGCTGTAGGCCAGGGCTGGCATTTCCTCGGGCACGCCCGATAAAAGCGACTCATTCTGCGGCCGCTCTCCGCGTTTCAAAACTTCCCAGTTTAGCTCCGCTTCCTCAGCATCTTCCAGCCTCTGTCCACCGAAAACATGGGGATGCCGGTAAATTAATTTGTTGCTGATACCCCGGATAACGTCATCAATGTCAAAATGGCTAGCTTCAGCAGCAATCTGGGCATGTAGCATAATTTGCAGCAAAAGGTCTCCCAGCTCCTCACACAGCCTTTGTGGAGCCCCTTCTTCCAAAGCACGTAAGACTTCATAGCACTCCTCGACCAGATATGGTTTCAATGAAGCATGGGTTTGCTTCTTATCCCATGGGCAGCCGCCAGGGCCGCGTAGCTGGGCAACAATTTTTCTCAACGACGCAAAACTGTCTACTTTCTCCTCTTCAGACAAATTATAGCCTCCGCCAGGCAATTATAATTGGGGTGAAGTGAATTGGCAATCTGCTGGTGATTTCATTTTCTAACAGCGCCCCGGGAATAAAACACAAAAGGCAGTAACAAGCAATAAGCCCCTTGGGGCCAGCAAGCCTCTCACCCCAAGGGGCAAAACAGGGATAAAATAACCTACCTGCGTGAGCCTAAAGCCAGCAAGACAAAGTAGAAAAGTTGAGCTATTGCCTGCAGTGTAGCCGCCACATAGGTGAGAGCAGCAGCCGAAAGGACAGCGCTGGCAGCATTATATTCCTGAGTGGACACCATGCCTGTACTGCGCAACATCTGTCGCGCCCGGTTGCTGGCGTTGAATTCAACAGGTAGCGTAACCAGGCTGAAAATCACGGCCAGGGAAAACAAAAGAACCCCAGTCCACACCATAGTCATGCCAAATTTGGTACCGAGCCAGGCCAGAATCAAACCCAAGATGACAAAAACATAACCGAGGGTGCTGCCTAGGTTAGCCACCGGCACCAGAGAAGTACGAAACCTCAAGAAGGCATAGCCAACCTTGTCCTGAACGGCGTGCGCTACCTCATGGGCCACAATACCCAGAGCCGCTACTGACGGGGTGCTCGCCACAGCTGGAGATAACCGTAGTACCTTTTTGCTGGGGTCATAATGGTCACCCAGCCTAGTTTTTACCCCCTCGACCCTAACATTATCCAGGCCATTAATTCTGAGTAACCTGTGGGCTGCCTCAACTCCCGTGATGCGCTGAGAATTAGCTACCCTGGAGTATTTATTAAACGTCGAACTTACCTTCGCCTGAGCGTAAAGCATAAATATAAAAGGCGGTAACATGATAATAAACCAAAGCGGATCAAATAAAAACACTGTCTACATCCCTCCTTGCTATGGTTCCTATATCCAATACTATGATTTAATTTTAGCCAAACCGAACAGCCAAGTCAAAGCAAACTACTTCCGATAAAATCTCGCTGCCCTCGAACAAACTCTTCGGCAGACATTTCCCGCTTCCCCTCCAATTGAACGCAAATCAATCCTAAAACGCCATCCCCTGTCATAACGCCCACAGCTGCTTCCCTTGGCTGCGGCAAAGCTATGACCTTTCCTGGTGACACACCAGCTTTTTTCATGCCCAGTGGCACTACTTTTGTGAGCTTCAATCGTCTGCCTCGCCACCAGGTATAGCACCCCGGCCATGGGTCAAAGGCGCGGACTCGCCGCCATATCTCCACAGCCGTAAGGTGCCAATCAATTTGACCATCGCTTTTAGTTATCATTTTAGTGTAGCTGGCTTTGCCTTCATCCTGAGCCTGCGGTCTTATTTGACCATCAACCCATAAGGGCAATGTCTCCATCAGCAAGTCAGCACCTGCTTGAGCCAGCTTAGCGGTAAGTGTGCCACAGGTATCCTCACCGGATATAGGCACCTCTTTTTGACTTATAATGGGGCCAGTGTCCATGCCGGCATCCATCAACATAATAGTAACGCCAGTGACCTCATCCCCCTCGAGAATAGCCGTGGGTATAGGTGAAGCACCCCGATATCTGGGTAGCAGTGAGGGATGGACATTAAGACAACCGAATCGGGGTAACGCTAATACTTTCGGAGGTAAGAGCTGTCCGAAAGCAGCCACCACCACTAGGTCTGGAGTATAACTGGCTACCTGCTCGATAGCGCTGCTATCTCTCAAAGTGTCTCGTTGAACGATGTCTAGCCCACGCAATAGGGCGAGCTGTTTTACCGGGGACGACATAACCTGTTGCCCCCGGCCTGCCCTTTTGTCCGGCTGAGTGTAAACTGCCACCACCCCGTAAGACCTATCGATTAACGCCTTCAAGATGGGTACAGCAAACTCCGGAGTGCCCATAAAAACTATACGCATGGCTTTTCAAAAAATTTTAACAATTTTCTCCATTATGTCAAAAACCCCCTTGACACCCGGAGAGGCCCACCGTGTTATCATTTATAGAAGTTGTCGGTGGCGAGGTCCTCGGTCTATTTCTAATCTTTATTGCAGAACCGTAGCTTAATACGGCTGCAAAACTTGGAGGTATAGTAGACCAAAGGGGGAGGGGTTTTTGTTTTATTTACCAGGCTGCTAACCGAGTTTTGCAGGAAGTGAAAGTGAAGTCAGCGAAGGAAATCTGGGAAGCTGCTCTGGGTGAACTCCAGCTCCAAGTTAATAAGCCGAACTACGATACCTGGCTCAAGGATACCACTGGCGTCAGTTATCGGGGTGACATCTTTGTGGTTGGTGTCCCTAATGTATTCGTCGCCGAATGGCTGAAAAATCGCCTTTACTCCCTAATCAAGAGGACCGTGAGCAGCATTACCGGTAAGGCACTTCAGATAGAATTCGAGATACGCCCACCTATTGCCGGTGCTCATAGTCCCCCTACCTACCAATCCGATGGCGGAACAAGCACAAAGCTAAGAGAGCCCATAACAGCGCCCAAGCTCAACCCAAAGTATACCTTTGATACTTTCATCGCCGGGGAATCCAACCGCCTGGCCTATGCCGGGGCCTTGGATGTCTCCGAAGCGCCGGGACAGAGATACAATCCGCTTTTTGTTTACGGTGATACAGGTACAGGCAAAACACATCTCCTACACGCTATCGGAAACGCCGTTAAGGATAAGGGCCTGCAAACACTCCTCATCAGTGCCGAGCAATTTACCAACCAGTTCGTAGTAGCCATTAAAAATAACAGTGTCCATGACTTCCAGCTCAAGTTCAGGAGCGCCGATGTTCTACTAATCGATGACATCCAGTTCCTGAGTGGCAAGGTACAAACCCAGGAATGCTTAGTGCACATCTTCAATGACCTCTATGCTGATAACCGCCAGATAGTATTCACAGGCGACCAGCCTCCACAAGCTATAACCTCCATCGCCACAAAATTAAGGTCACGTCTTGAATCGGGACTGGTGGCCTATATCAGCCCCCCCGATATGGAAACGCGGCTGGCCATACTGCAAGCTATGTCGAACCATCTGGGTATGTCCATCCCATCGGAAGTGCTCTATTTTTTAGCCACACAATTCCAGCATAATGTTCGTGAATTACAAGGGGCACTGAACAGAGTAGCCAGCTACGCCAAGCTAAGCAGCTCAAGGCTAGACATGCAACTAGCTAAGGAGGCACTGGCAGACATAACATCAAAGGGCAGTCCGCGCAGCATCGTGCCCGCCCCAAAGCTCATAATCAACACCGTAGCCAGTTACTATGGCATAAACCCCGGAGCTCTAATGACCAGACAGAGAGATAAGAAGACCAACCAAGCTCGTCAGGTAGTGATGTATTTGCTACGCTACCACAACCACTGCAGCCTGGCAGAAATAGGCAGAATATTAGGCAATAGAGACCATACCACCATACTTCACGGCTGCGAAAAAATAGCCGCTGAAATAAAAGTCAACCCGCAACTCAACGAAACAATCAAAGAAATCCAGCACACCCTCAGGGACAAAAAGGTTTAAATCTACTTCCCACGCTGTGGAAAAAGTAACAACAATAGTGGATAATTTCATGAATTTCCACTAAACCCATAAGGTTCCTGTATCGCTTTTTCCACTCCGATACACGCCTCTTCCACAACTGATTACTGCATTTACTATTAGATATGTTAAACTGACAGAATAGAAAAGTATAAGTATTTATTAGGCTATTGAAAAAAGGCGGTGCCACTTGTGGATAGAGTTGAAATCACGGTAGCCGGTGGCGACGGAGGGAACGGTGTAATTAGCTTCCGGCATGAGAAGTTCGTCCCGTTTGGTGGGCCAGACGGTGGTGATGGTGGTGATGGCGGTAATGTGTACATGGTGGCTGATAGCAGCGTTGCCTCGCTGGACCTGTTTCGGCATAAAAGGTGGTTCAAGGCTCAATCGGGGAGAAGTGGTGGTAAGCAGAAACAGCATGGTGCTCGTGGAAAAGACCTTATAATCAGGGTACCTGTAGGGACGGTCGTGTTTTGCAAGGAAGATGATAATGAAGTATTTGTGGCTGATTTAAGCCAACCGGAGCAGAAAGTCTTGGTAGCCAGTGGGGGGGGTGGTGGGCTGGGCAATGCCCGCTTCGCTACAGCTAGAAACCAGGCTCCACGGACCGCTATACCCGGGTCACGCGGAGAGGAACGCCGGCTTATTTTAGAGCTCAAAACTATTTCAGACGTCGCTATTGTGGGGTATCCTAACGTTGGTAAGTCTGCCCTTCTCGGGGCTATGTCCAAAGCAAAACCCAAAATAGCTGACTACCCGTTCACCACCCGGCAGCCAGTTCTGGGTGTAGTTGAACAAGGGATGAAAAAGTTTGTTGTGGTGGAAATTCCGGCAGTCGTAGGTGGGGCCTATCTTGGCAAAGGGCTGGGGCATGATTTTCTACGGCATGCCGAGCGTGCCAGAGTGCTGCTGCATCTGCTTGACGGTAGCTCTCCATCTATCATTGACGATATGGAAAAGCTGAATATGGAGCTGGCTAAATATAAGCAAATATTGACTGAAAAACCACAGCTTGTAGTGGTGAATAAGATAGATTTACCTGAAATGCAAGCCCGCCTGCCAGAACTGCGACAAATCTTTAATTCCCTGGGGATTAAGGTGTGCTTTGTTTCGGCGATTACCGGGGAAGGTGTGTCTGAGCTGATTTCTGAATTGATTGAGATGCTGGATAAGGCTCATGGGAAGCCTATGGCTCCAGAGATGCCGATAACCGTTTTTAGACCCAAACCTAAAGTGAGGCGAAGTAAATGAGCATAGGTGTACTTGGTGGCACATTTGACCCTGTTCATCGGGGGCATCTAATCATAGCTGAGGAGGCCAGGTTTAGGTTCAGTCTGGTTAAGGTGCTTTTCGTTCCAGCAGGGGAGCCCTGGCTCAAGACAGAAAGGGTCATTACCCAGTCGATCCATCGGTTAGAGATGGTCAGGCTCGCCATTGCTGAAAGGCCTTACTTTGAACTTTCGACTGTTGAGGTAGACCGGCCCGGGCCATCTTATACTGTAGATACAATCGAAATTTTGCGGCAACAGTTGGGTGTTGAGGCGAGAATCTTTTTTTTGTTAGGCTGGGATAGTCTGGCTGAACTGCCTCGGTGGAAGGAGCCGGCCAGATTGGTAAAACTCTGTAAGTTAGTGGCAGTTAACAGACCTGGCTTTAGTCGCCCTGATTTGAAAGCTCTGGAAACACAGGTTTCTAGCATAACGCAGAGTGTGGTCTGGCTCGATATACCACCCGTTGACATCAGCTCTTCCGATATAAGGCGCAGGGTGGCACAGGGGCTGTCTATACATGGTCTCGTGCCGGCTGCTGTGGAAGACTACATAAGGGCACACAATTTGTATGAAATTCAGGATCACCCGCGTGGCTGTTGAGCAGTACAAAAAAGTGGGCTAAATATCTAGGTTTCTTACGCTTCTGGCGTGTGCTTGGATGAAGGACTTACGGGGTGGGACTTCGCTGCCCATCAGCATGTGAAATACATGGTCAGCAGCCATGGCATCCTCAATTTCCACCCTGAGCAGAGTACGGGTCTGGGGGTTCATGGTGGTTTCCCATAGTTGCTCCGGGCTCATCTCTCCCAGCCCCTTGTAACGCTGGATTTCCAACTTATTGCCCTTCAACTCCTTGAGCTTGGCATCTTTTTCCTTTTCTGAGTAAACCCAGTACTGTTGTTTGCCTGCTTGAATGCGGTAAAGTGGCGGTTGGGCGATGAACAGATGCCCCTGGCTTATTAGCTCGGTCATGTTACGGTAGAAAAAGGTGAGGAGCAACGTACGGATGTGGGAACCATCGACATCGGCATCAGTCATAATGATGATGCGGTGATAGCGCAGCTTGGAAAAGTCCAGTTGCTCGCCGATGCCGGCTCCGAGTGCGGTTATAATGGCACGGATCTCCTCATGCTCTAGTACCTTATCTTTAGGGGCTTTTTCCACGTTGAGGATTTTGCCCCGCAGTGGCAGTACGGCCTGGAAGCGGCGGTCCCGACCCTGCTTAGCTGAGCCACCGGCTGAATCGCCTTCCACCAGAAACAGCTCACATACGTGCGGGTCGGTCTCCGAGCAGCTAGCCAGCTTGCCAGGAAGGGTAGCCGCCTCTAATCCGCTTCTTTTGAAAATAAGGTCCCGCGCCTTTTTAGCTGCCTCTCTAGCTTTAGCTGAAATGAGGCACTTTTCTATGATTGACTTAGCTTCATCAGGGTGTTGCTCCAGATATTGCGATAGACCGTCAGCTACTATGGCTTCTACTTGCGTCTTTATTTCAGGGTTGCCCAGTTTAGCCTTGGTTTGCCCCTCAAACTGAGGCTCAAGGAGCTTAACGCTGATAACTGCAGTCAACCCATCACGAACATCGTCTCCTATCAAATTAGGGTCGGAATCCTTAAGGAGCTTGTTCTTGCGGGCATAGTCATTAAGCACACGGGTAAGCGCCGAGCGGAAACCAGTAAGATGGCTACCACCGTCAATAGTATTGACGCAGTTGGCGAAGCTGAGCGTGGACTCGGAAAAGCCATCGTTATACTGTAAGGCCGCTTCCACTACGGTGCTGTTTGTGGTACCGAAAATGTATATGGGCTGACGGTGGAGAACCTGACGATTCTTGTTAACACGGCTGACGAGACTTGCTATACCGCCTTCAAACAGGAATGTTGCCTCCTGGTAAGTCCTCTCGTCCCTGAGAGTGATTTCCAGGTTCTTGTTCAGATAGGCTAGCTCTTTGAGGCGCTGGCGGAGAACATCAAAGTCGTAGTTAATATCTTTGAAGATTTCGGCGTCGGCTAAGAAAGTGATGGTGGTGCCTGTTTCGTTGGTTTCGCCGACGATTTGTAACTCGCAGGTCGGAGTGCCCCGCTCATATCTCTGACGGTACACTTTGCCATCGCGCCTCACTTCGGCGATTAGCCATCTGGAAAGGGCATTTACCACTGATGCGCCTACTCCATGGAGTCCACTGGACACGGTATAGGTGCGACCACCGAATTTGGCCCCGGCATGAAGCCGGGTCATCACTGCCTCTAAGGCTGAGGTATTAGTTGCCGGGTGTATATCTACGGGTATACCCCGGCCATTGTCGATGACTGTCACCGAATTGTCCGGATGGATTATCACCTCTGTACGGTTGCAATAGCCGGCCATTGCTTCATCTATACTGTTGTAGACTATCTCGTAGACCAGGTGGTGAAGGCCTTGCTGGTCAGTGCTGCCAATATACATGCCGGGCCGGCGCCGCACCGCTTCCAGCCCATCGAGAACACGTATATCCTCTGCAGTATAGTCCTCGAACGTATTGTTTATAGCCTGCTGTGGCATAACTAAAAATTGGCCGAGACTTTTAGCGGTTCATTATGGTTTTAGATTAGGTATAATGGAGAAGTAACTAACCAGGCAACCCCATATTTAGTGTCCATCAAACATATTTCTACTAGGGATTGCACGATATAATTTTACCATATCTTTCCAGAAACTAAAAGTCCGGGTAGTGTATCATTTATCCAGGCTTTCCTTTGATGTCTTTGACAGGAGTGGTACACCTACCTTGCCTTAATTACCAGTCCTCTGCTGCCTTCTTCGG
>CAZJVJ010000029.1:0-11119 GCA_964549635.1 uncultured Dehalococcoidales bacterium | reverse complement strand
AGCAATCTCGAAACCTCGCTATATCCCGCTGCAACATTTCAAAGTAGGCTAGAATATGATGGGCGAAAAGGACTGGCTGGGCCCGCTGGAGATGCGTATATCCGGGCATAATTGTATCCTTGTTGGTTTCAGCAAGGTTTAAAAGGGCTCGCTGCATCTCCTTTATTTTACTGATTGTGTCTGCAATTGCTTCCTTGAGAAATAGCCGCATGTCTAAAGCTATTTGGTCATTTCGGGAACGGGCAGTATGGAGTTTGCCTGCCACATCACCTATTTTCTCAAATAGTCGCTTCTCGATCGTCATGTGAATATCTTCTAAATGAGGCTTAAATTTTAGTCTACCTTGCTCTATTTCATCGCGAATAGAAAGAAGTCCCTTACAGATGGTCTCGGCTTCATTTTCTGATATCAACTTTTGTTTGGCCAGCATCCGTGCATGGGCAATGCTACCGGCTATATCTTGCCGGTACAACCGCGAATCAAATTTGACGGAGGCAACATATTTTTGTGCACTCTCGTCAATTCCCTTGTGAAAGCGACTACGCAGATGGCTTCCACTTTTCATATCTACATCCTTAAGCGTTCAAGTAGCAAATGCTTTCGTATAACCACTACCAGGTCTTGAGCCAGTTTGAAAGCTCACCCAGCCCCCTTTCAACTAGATAATGTTCCCCATCATTGTGATGTGATACTGCCAGTTTAAGATGTTCTCGGGCTACTTCGGGCTGAAGTTCTTTATCCACATGGTTTCCTGAATGTTTAAATCTGTCTTTTCTTCTCTCTGCTATTATCAATGGCATTAGACACGAGTGCTTGTGCTGTATGAAGCGAGGGCATTGCGTGCCGAAAGACGCGGTCTACGCTGAGTAAAGGATGGCATGGACTCTTAGTCACGAAGTAAATAAAAAGCTGGAAATGGTCTTTCAATTCGTTTCCTCCTCGCTGCCTTGGACCCTTGCTTGGATTTTTGCTGGCAGCCCCCAGATGTGGATGAAACCCGTGGAGGCGCTCTGCTCGAACATATCACCTTTGTCGTAAGTGGCCAGACTGTGGTCATAGAGAGATGCTGGAGATTTTCTACCGACTACTAGACAATTTCCCTTGAAAAGCTTCACTCTAACTGTTCCAGTGACATTTCTTTGGGAGCGGTCTATGTATGCAGTCAAATCTCGGCGCAGGGCAGTAAACCAAAGCCCGTTGTATATGATTTCAGCATATTCGCTGGATACTTTCTCGTTGAAACGGAGTTGCTGTCTGGTAAGCGTCATGGCTTCCAGTGCCTGATGTGCCTTTATTAAGACCGTTGCTGCCGGGGCTTCATAGACTTCCCTGGATTTAATTCCCACTAACCTGCTCTCCACATGGTCAATTCTACCCACGCCGTGTAATCCAGCTATATCATTAAGCCGTTGTATGAGGCTGACACCGTCGAGCCTCTCACCGTTAAGGCTCACTGGGATTCCTTTTTCGAAAGCGATCTCTACATAGCCGGGCGTATCAGGACTTACCGTTGGTGATTTAGTCCAGGCGAAAACCTCATCTGGCGGCTCGACCCAGGGGTCTTCCAATACGCCGCACTCTATGCTCCTGCCCCAAAGGTTTTCATCTATAGAGTAAGGGCTTGTGGCCTTGACGGGTATGGGAATGCCATGCTTTTCAGCGTAGACTATCGTTTGTTCTCTCGTCATATTCCATTCCCGTGCTGGAGCTATAATCTTAAGCTCTGGAGCCAAAGCAGCAATGCTTACATCGAAACGAACTTGGTCATTGCCTTTACCGGTGGAGCCATGGGCTACAGCAACAGCCTTTTCCTTCCTGGCTGTATCCACCAGCAATTTAGCTATCAGGGGCCGCCCCAATGCTGTAGCTAACGGGTATTGGCCTTCATAAAGGGCGTTAGCCTTTAAGGCTGGAAAAACGTAGGAGTCAACAAACATTTTTTTTGCATCCAGGGTCAGCGCTTTAATTGCTCCTATCTTTAGTGCTTTTTGCTGAATCGCTAGGAGGTCGCCGACACCTCCAATATCTGCGGTTAGAGCAATAACATCCATCTTATATTTGTCCGCTATCCACTTTATAGCTACTGAGGTATCCAGGCCTCCGCTGTAGGCAAGTACTACTTTTTCTGCCATTGCTATGTCCTCCGGCTGAAGACTGTTTCCAAAATACTTAATGCCTCATCAACATCTTGCTTGGTGATAATAAGTGGTGGCATGAAACGAAGGGCGTTGGACTTGACCTGGTTGACCAGCAAGCCACTATGCAAACAGGCCAATACCACCTCTTCAGCTATGTTGTCTGTGAAGACCAGGGCCAGTAACAGTCCCCTTCCTCTTACTTCAGCGATGAAGCTGAACTTTTGTTTTAATTTTTCCAGGCCATTTATGAAATACTGGCCTATCTGTCTTACCTTACCTGGTATGTCATTATCTATTATGAATTTCAATGTAGCCAAGCCGGCGGCACAGACTAAAGGATTCCCGCCAAAGGTGGAGCCATGCTCACCGGGAGCGAAAACCGAAGCCCGCTCCTTGGCCAAAAAAGCCCCAATTGGCACCCCACTGCCCAGCCCTTTGGCTAATGTCATTATGTCTGGTTCAACCCCATACTGTTCGTAAGCGAAGAGGCTTCCTGTTCGGCCAATGCCGGTCTGAATCTCGTCAAGGATCAACAGAATGCCTTTCTCGTCACACCAGTCTCGTATCTTCTTAAGGTAGTCGTCGTCTGGTATGTTCACTCCACCTTCGCCTTGAATTGGCTCTACCATCACAGCACAAGTTCGGCTGGTGGTTGCTGCTTTAATTGCCTCGATGTTATTGTAGTCAACGTTGATGAAGCCATCGGGCAATGGTACGTATGGCTGCTGAAACCTATCTTGGCCGGTAGCAGCCACGGTAGCCAGGGTTCGACCGTGGAAAGACCCATATGTGGTAATAATCTCATAGGCTCCGTTCAGGTGTAGTTTACCGTAGCGGCGAGCTAACTTTATTGCCCCCTCGTTGGCCTCGGCTCCGCTGTTGCAGAAGAAGACACGGTCAAGGCAGCTATTATCGACTAACAACTGGCCCAGCTGTATTTGCGGAATGGTATAGAACTGGTTGGATGCCTGGATTAAAGTTTGAGCCTGCAGAGTTAGTGCTTCAACTACTGCGGAATGACAATGTCCTAAGCTGTTAACTGCCCAGCCGCCAACGAAATCGAGGTATTCTTTGCCATCGATATCCCAAACTCGAGCCCCCTTGCCACTCACCAGAGTTACTGGCAACCTCTTGAATGTTCTCATGTATAGTTTCTTTTCCAGTTCCTGCCAAGTGTCCATCTAACTAACAAATTGTTGTTCCGTCACATTTGCCTTCAACCTCGTTGAGTAAGGCGTGAGGAACCGTCCCGTCGATAATTCGTGTTACTGGTACTTTGGTCAAGGCTATTAGACAGGCCTCAATCTTAGTTGCCATACCGCCTGTAGCTATTCCAGAGGTAATCATGGCTCTGGCATCGCTAGGGCTCAGTTTACGAATCAGCCTTTTGGAGTTGTCGTAGAGACCTGACACGTCGGTCAAAAAAATGAGCCTTTGTGCATTCAATGCTGCTGCGATTTCACCGGCAACAGTGTCACCGTTAACATTCAACAAATTCGTGTCTTTGTCCATGCTGTCTAGCGAGCCAAGGCTTACTGGGGCTATTATGGGCATATAACCTGACTTTAGTAATATCTCGAGTAAATCAATATCAACTTTCAGTTCCTCTCCAGTGTATCCCAGTTCCGGATTTTTGTTTTTTGCCAGTATTAAACCGCCATCAGCACCGCTAATCCCTACAGCTCTGCCTCCTAGCCTCCAGACAGCCGATACCAATTCCTTGTTGACCAGACCGGCCAGCACTGCTGCTACCACCTTCAGTGAATCTAAGTCCGTTACCCTCAAGCCGTTGATAAAGCGCGTAGGGATACGCAAGCGGCTAAGCCAGTCAGTCACTGTCTGAGCGCCGCCGTGTACTATCACCAGTGACATACCTTTTTTCTGGAGTGTCACCAAGTCCTCTATCGTGGTATCCTTATGTCCTAGAGTGCTACCGCCGATCTTAATAACCAGAGGTTTCATTGAGTTTGTTTCTCTCATTTATGCTAACTTGTATAGGCACTATTTATGGTAACATATTCCTCGGAAAGGTCGCATCCCCAGGCTGTAGCCTTACCCATCCCTAGGTTAAGCTCCAGTTTAACAAAAACCTCTTTTCTGCCCAGGCTTTTACTTACTTCTTGCTTATTAAATAGCGCGGGTCTTCCGTATCTCATCACGCAAATGTCATTCAAGTATACAGCCAGTTTTGTTTCATCGAGCGTTGCTCCGCTGCGGCCGAGTGCCGCTACAATACGCCCCCAGTTAGGGTCGTTGCCGTGAATTGCTGACTTAACCAATGGTGAGCTGGCGATGGTGCGAGCGGCTACTCTTGCTTCAAATTCGTTAATTGCCCCTTCTACATTGACTTCAATAATCTTGGTAGCGCCTTCACCATCTCCAGCGATGCACTTAGCTAGATAAAGGCAAACTTCATTCAAAACCTCTTGGAACATGTCGCCGTTTTCGCTGGTTATGGTCTTGTTGCCAGCCAGGCCGTTGGCTAGAATAACCACTGTGTCGCTGGGGCTGGTATCGCCATCAATTGTAATCATATTGAAAGAGGTGTCTACTGCCCTTTGGAGCGCCAGTTTAAGGAAATCAGGCTGCACCATAGCATCTGTGGTCAGGAAACAGAGCATGGTAGCCAGATTCGGATGTATCATTCCAGCCCCTTTGGCTACCCCACCGAGGGTAATTCTAGCCCCGGTGGCTTCGATACAAAGAGCTATCTCTTTAGCGAAAGTATCCGTGGTCATCATTGCCCTGGCTAGCTCGTGGCCTCCTTCCTTGGTAACCTTGATCTCTTTTATGCCGGTACGGACTTGTTGCATAGGCAGTGGCACCCCAATAACTCCTGTACTGGCGACTAGAACGTCGGTCAATGATAGCCCAAATTTTTGGGCTACTAATCTCGCCATTTCTGTGGCATCAGCTATGCCTGTATTCCCGGTACAGGCGTTGGCACAGCCGCTGTTAACTACAATCGCCTGTGCGCATTTATCCTGCAAATGTTTTTGAGAGACGATTACTGGGGCTGCCTTAATTGCATTTGCGGTAAATACACCCGCGGCTACACAAGGTACTTCGGAATAGAGTATGCCTAAGTCGAGCCCTTTGTTACTTTTGATACCCGCTTCAACTGCCCCGGCAAGGAAGCCCTGCGGTGATGTTACAGTGCCTGAAACAATGGTTTTTGGCCCAGTTCCCATAAAGACAATTATGATAGCATTTTCTGAAGCACATAGCCAGTTCAGTCGTTCTGTAGTAGATATTCCATAAGCTCGGCAAAAGGCGGTGGAAACTGTGCCTGGTACATCAAGAAGGAAGGCGTTGGATACCTCATACCAGCCTTGTGGGTTGCTTCCAGTCCCTCGATGATGGCCTCTATTTTGCTTGTCGGTGCAGCAAAAGCTACTTCGTGATCGTCTGTCTGGGCGATTGCTCGGTCGCCACCGCCAGCTATAATTACTTGACATTTATCTGTCAGTATTGGCACGGTAATTTCGCTACCACAGGCAAACCCGCCTGCGTTGCTAGAGACGATAGGCTCAGCGGTAGCATAAACAGCGCTTTGGACTAGCCTCGATATTTGGGCTGGGTTACCGTATATTATTATTACGTGAGGTTCGAAATCGGTCCTGTGAAGCGGTGCCATTACCACGTGACTGTATTTTCCATACTCAAGCCGAGGCAGATTCCGGTTCATTTTTGCCCGCATCTCCTGATTTTTTAACCAGAAGGGTACATTGAAACTACCATCTAGAAACTTCTGTTTGGCTGGAAGAAGTCCCAGTCCAATGGCACCAGGTGGGCAAAGCATATCTTCCTTCCCCATGGCCATTAGCCAGCCAAGGCGTCTGGAGATGGATATCCCTTGGCATATTGCCATGGTTATTCCCAAGTCTCGCTTTGGCATCCTGGCCTTTTCTGGAACTTCGGCGGCTGATTTTGCCATTCTAACTGCTACAGGAAAAGTCCCAGGGCGAACGTATGTGCTCAGAGCTTCGTTGATTTTTTGTAGTTGCACCATTAGCCTCCTTTTGTTTGCATATAGTAGTGTCCCAGATGGTCTAAATTTGTCTGACCTTTCTTCTGGCCTCAATTGTCTCAAGTAGAGCCTGTAACCTGGTGTCTACCTGAGCATCGCTGTAGAACCTTACATCGCATGAGTCCCCGCCGATAGTTACTGCTGGGATGCCAAGCCTTCTGGACAATCCGTCCATAATCATGAACGCGTGGGAATTAAATGCCCGGCAAGTTTGTGTTTCGCTGATAACCAGACCGTCTATGGAATATTCCTGGCAGAAATCGGCAAGCACCTTTATTCTATGCTCGTAGCTGCGCAAAAGCACAATGTCACAGCAATTGTAGGCGATGCTTTCTAAGGGTTTTTCCAGGTCGATCATTTCTGGCCGTGGCCACCATACCAGATGTGTGTAGGCGCCGGCAACAACACAGGCATCTAGTGCTGCGAATTTATTGGCAAGTACCCCTATTTTCCCCCAGGTCAGAATACCATCCCAATAGAGACGGTATCTTTCGTTAGGCACGGCGCTAATTCCTTTAGCAATACGTTGTTCCACCTCTCCCTTGGTCCTTTGTAGCATATCTGAGGTTCCCGGCAAACCGATGAGATGAGCCACAGCAGCTATGTTTGTGGCCCAGTCGAAAAAACTGGCAGGTGATGGAATGTGCCGGCATAGCTTCATGGCCTCGTTCCGCAGTGTAACTGCCCTCTTTACTTCAGCCAGTATTTCTTTTAGACGATCCCAATCGTAGGGCTTCCCCGTTATTTTTTCTAGCAGTGTGATAAATTCCCGCTCCTGGCGGACAAAGTCTGCCACGCTTTTTTCCAAATCAGATTCGTCCCACAGGAAACGCGGCTCAAAGTGGTACACAGGGATATTGAAAAGCGCAGCCATAGCTTCACCCCAGGGACGTCCAGTACCGCAACCGCCGGCTGAGTTAACATACAAAGCGGGCTTCGGCATTAGCAACAAGTCCTGGTTTGTTGAGGGGTCGAGGCGATAATTGCCTAGGGTAATACGGGCAGCGCCGATAAAGCTCCGGGCATAAGAGCAGACATCAGGTAAAAGCCCGAAAGCTTCAGCGGCATCTTGAAGCGGTTTTTCCATTCTCTTTGCTGCCAGCCCCGCTACAAGACCTTCACAGTGAAGCACAGGCATATCAGCAGCCCTGGCCAGAACGTAGACCGGGAGGCCATTGGCCCAGACAATCGGTTTACCTTCTGCTGCTTGCCGCTTAATATCAGCAAAAGAAGCTGTCATCATCTTTCCTATTAATGAAGTGCTTTCCAACTTGTTTGCCTTTTTAACCTGCGTTACCATTTTTTATTCCCTCCCTTGAACTCACTTTTTCTGGTGTCCGGTTTACTTTAGCATTTCCATAAATGCTTGTAGTCTGGTTTTGATTCCCTCCAGAGAAACAACCTCGTGTTCCGTCTCTATCATAATATGTGGTATGTTAACTTTGGTTAGTGCCTCTTTTATAAATGGATAGTAGAAAAGATGTGGTTCACAGAACTTAACTACTAGGACAACAACTCCCTGCGCCTTACTCTCTTTAACCCTGTCAACAAGGTATTTCTCCCATCGTAACGGTAAGCCTGTTCGGGTAGGGACTGGCGGGGATTTTTCCAAATGTCGTTTGGCTAGAGCTTCAATGGGATTGCCATTCATCTTAACATCTGTTGCATAGTAGCGGTATCCGGTGTACAGGTCGTCATCGACAATTATTCCGCCTACTTTTTCGATGAGATCCAATATATCGGATTTGGGTCTCTGGCAGAGGTGTCCGGAGAGAAATAGTCTGATTCCCTTCACCGAAGCGGGCTTTGTGTCCTCTATCTCAGACAGTAACTTTTCCAAAAGTTGCGTATGTTCTTCTTTGGGCATCATCATGCTTGACTGAACTATGACCTGCATGTTTCCATAAGCCAGTAATCCTGGGTTTCCTTTATGCAAATCGTGGAGCCGTCTGAGCAGGGAGCGGTTCTTATTGTAAACCGCAATGCTTTGCTTCAGAGACATGTCGTCAATTTTGCGGCCAGCTAAATTTTCTATGCCTGCCCTGATTCTATTAAGCTCTTTGACGGTATTTTCTAGCACATTTTCCCTTGTGAACGATGAAGGCAGTTGGGCAAAATCCACGTAGGTTGACGGTAAAGTCTGTCTTAGGATGCTGGCTGCTGTCCGGTTTTGAATGCAAAGGTCGGTATAAATTAGCCCGTCTAAAAAATTGAGCTGGCCTTTCACGCCAATATCTATTATGTTTCTGGTGATGCCACAGAAAAAGGGATAGATATATGAGAATCCGGTGGTGATTGGTTCATTGGTTTCCTGGATTACCACAGGTAACATGCCGGCAGCGTGTATTAGCTCTTCGGGGAAATGCATGGGACTGCAGCCGATTATTTTTCTTTTGTTAGCTTCCTTCCACTGTTTCAGTTCTTCATAAGGTCTATCTACAACCGCCTTAAACTTGTCTATAATCTCACTGGTTTTACCTTTAGGCATTTGATATCCTCCTCTTTATAACAGTTAAAACCCGTGAACGTGCAGTTTTTATCTCGTGCCCTGTGCCTTTAGCTCATCGACAGCAAATAAGGCTGCTCCCAGTGCTCCTACAATCTGCGGCTCAGGTGGCACAATTATCCGAACTCCAAGCAACTTCTCCAGAGAGCTAACCACACCAATATTTTTGGCCACTCCACCGCTCATTACCACGGGAGGAATGGCACCTACATGACTTACCAGACTATGCATACGTCTAGCTACGGCCTCATGAATGCCGGCGATTATGTCCAGTCTTGTACTCCCCTGCGCTCTCAATGAGATTACTTCAGATTCGGCGAAGACGGTGCAGATGCTGCTAATGCTAGCGGGGCTTTTTGACTGGAGAGAAAGTCTCCCCATATCTTCGATTGGCACCTCTAGGGCGTGTGCCATTACCTCTAGAAATCGCCCCGTTCCTGCAGCACATTTGTCATTCATTGCGAAGTTTACCACGCTGCCGTCACCATTTAGTGATATTACCTTGCTGTCCTGCCCTCCGATGTCAATCACTGTTTTCACTCCCGGGAAAAGAAAGTGTGCTCCCCGGGCATGGCAGCTTATCTCAGTGATACTCTTATGACCAAAACTCACCATATTTCGGCCATAGCCGGTAGTGATGAGAAGGCCTATTTCAGCCTGGGTTAAGCGCGCATCTGCTAAAGCCTGATTCAGTGAGGCAATAGCTGCAGCTTTATCAACGATTTTGCCCTGGACCACTTTGAAAGCTAAAATGCAACTATCTGGGCTCATAACCACTGTCTTAGCAGTAAGAGACCCGATATCCACCCCTACAGCCACTTTTGTTATTCCTGCTTTTGGCACCAACTGGGAATGATAGTCCAAAATTGGGTGCTTTGCAAAACCGTACCCAAACTAGAGTGTTCGGCGCAGTGCATTGGCGGCTAGTCGCCTGTTATGTCCGGCGTTCCTCGACACGCAGTTCCATAACTATGTGTCCCCAGCCGCCGCACTCTATGCCTACGTCAGAGCAACCAACTCGCTTGAACCTCATGTCATTTGGGTCAATACCAGCATAGACAAGTTCTGTTGCAGCCTGAATTAATGCACCTACCGGTATCAGGGCTGCTATGCAGACTCTCTTCGGGCAGAGCTTGGTTAAGAGGTTACCCGAACCGTCGAAGTAGAACTTATCCCCAGGTTTGTGTTGACTGGCGCACCCGTGTGAATCCACCACCTCTACCACTATAGTCCTTTTCATCAATTCTGGTGCCTTGCAGATAACATCTGCATTTCGTGGGTTTTCCCTGAACTTTTTTATCTCGGCATCGTTGTAGCCTAATAACTTTTGGTAAAAGTCCCACGTTTCTTGATTGACCTTCATTTCTAACCTCCTCAAGAGTTATTCAGGTACACGTGACTTGTTAGTTTTTATTTTTAAGCATGGTAACTTCTAGAGGGATGGTCTTGTGAGTAGTGTAGGACCACCAAGATTATAATCATCGCCAGCCCAACAGTGAGGAATCCCAGGCCATACATCCGCAGTGGCATTACGAGGTCGCCGACTAATTGAGGCAGCCTTGTTTGAATCTCGGAAGGCACACCAGCGCCGATAGTGAGTTCGCTGAACGCCTGGCTGGCTAATATATCAAGCAGTGAGCCCAAAACACAGGCCACACCGACAAAGATAAAGGTTATGCCGGTAGACCGAATAATTGGTTTAGGTTGCCACCAATGCACCAGGGCTATCAGACATACCAATAGAACGGCAAGTCCGATAAGCCATTTATAGACTATTTGTATAAAAGCAACAGTCTGTTTGATTTTCTGAAGTTGTGCTAGAAGTTGGGGACCTATTGAGGCTTCGTTAAGCGCAAAATTGGCTGGAATTGTCCTGTCTATCTCCGCGTATACTGCTGCCACGTAAGCATCTATCTCATTTTGGGAAATGTTTTGAAGTTGTGAAGGTAATGACTTGAGCACAGCCTCTCTGGCGTACTTCTTGGCCACAGACCGTACCGGTTCAAGTGATATGGTAACACTTAGAGCTTCATCCTCTTTCAGGTAGCCCCATATGCCATTTATGACGTTGGCAGACTGTTGCTCAAACCAGGGCCTCAGCTCAGCCAGGGCTTTATCCCAAGTCTCGGAATCAATGAACTGCTGGTCTGGCAATAGTGTCTTTGCCCGCTCGGCTATCACTGAGTATACGTTTAGTTTCTTCATCTCGGATGTTACAAAATCCGGATTCAGGAGTGTCAGATTTAAGGTTGTAATGAGACCCAGGAGAACGAGAACGTCAAATAGCAGGAAACAAAAAAGTCCAGAAAAAAAACTCCTGGCTGTGCCCATCGGACCGTGGCTAATTATTGACTATCTGGACGGTAAAGGTCAATCAAAGTTGCGAGACAGCTTTTAAAAAATGTGTGGCAAAGACAAGCCTTCTGTACTTATTGGTACGTTCGT
>CAZJVJ010000028.1:0-11222 GCA_964549635.1 uncultured Dehalococcoidales bacterium | reverse complement strand
CAGTAGTACTGCACCGTTAACGGTATATACCCTTGTTAGGCGATCTCCATCGCTTTCTGGTATGGTTTGACTATTTCAGATTTCATCATCTTGCGGACTGTTTCTTTCATTTCAGGTGTCTTGATTAGATCGAGCATCTGATTGCTCCGTTTCAAATTTCTTTTGTCTTTGTGTGGGAAATCAAACATACCATGGTTTCGATAGTACTTGTAATCTGCTATGAACGGAAAACGACCACGTGCCCAGATGAAATCTCGTAGAAGCTTATGTCCGCCCACACCAAGAAATGTTTGTGGTCTGATATAGTTCTGGACTGAGAACTGTACGCATTTGTTGGCAAGGTTATGCAGTAGTAGGTCTAAGTGAGATGAATTTTCACATTCGTCGGTAACAATTCCGACCAAGTTTGCCCTCTGTAGTTCGGCCATTGCCTCGAGAACCTGCCTGAGGTTGGGTATCTGTGCTAACGGACCTGAGATTATGAATCCTATCTGTTTACCGGCCTGAGCTGGGATATGTCCGTTAAAAAAGCTCCTGTCCCAAAACGTTTTTGTCCTGGCGGATAGAAACCTATCTTTAATGGTGCCGGCATGAATAGTTATATCAGCATTGCGCAGCTTATTGAAGAAGCCAATGAACTCGTCTTTGTCCCGATAAATACAGATGTTATCGAATGCGCACTGGAGGCAGCCCAGGCAGCCGTCGCTCATATTTATATGGTGCAGGTTGAATACCTCGATGTCTTGGCGAAATGAGTCTTTAAATTTCTGGACCATTTTCGCCAGATTTGACTGGTCATTTTCCGTATCTGTCACCACTATGACCTTTTTGCCACAAGTGTCTATTTTTTCTTTGGTTTTCCGTGGGCGATAGTTGAATTTGCTATGAATGAGGGACGGATGGCTTTTTGCAGATGGCAGGCTATTTTCGATTGCTTCGAAAAAGCCTCGGGCAAATGTCAGCAGCCTCGCTCTCATTTGCTCTATGAAAATATCATCCATATCGGCAGAAAAAGAGCCCATAAATCTCATATCTAGGTCATCACAAATTGCACTTATGTAATCGTGGGCTGCATGATCGTAGAAATGGATTGATGTGCTTATAGAGGCTGTGTATTTGTCTTTGAAAGCGCTCTGTGCTCCCTTCTCCCAAATAAGTTCGATGAAACGTTTGTATTGCGAGGGGATCAAGAACACGTAAACAGGAAAAGACCACAGAATACCATCGGAAGTTAAAATGTCATCTATGATACTTAAAAAAACTTGCCTGTCCCTTTCTATCCTCTGGATGTTCTGTGATACATGATGGACTTTGAACGCGTGCTGTGGTGTTTTTTTCTGTATAAGTTTCACATACTGGAGAGTGATGCTCAGGTCACCCTTGGGGCTCCCGCTCAGGACTGTGATTTTCACTGCTTAAACCTCCGATTGGTCTGTATTGGATTACTTTTGGGGGAAGTATGTCATGAATTCTTGGTGGAGTTGGTGGTTTGCGGCAATAATCTCTGAGGTGCGTAAACTTGCTGGCTTGCCGTCCCAGTCAGTAATTTCGCCGCCGGCTTCCCTAATCAGGATTAGCCCGCTGGCAATGTCCCAGGGAAAAAGGTAGCGGTGAAAATAAAGATTGATCCGGCCACAGGCGACATAAGCCAGGCCAAGGGATGCAGAGCCGAGCAGTCTGACACAATGTACTCGGCCCCATAACTTGTTGGCTATGTCAAGCATCTCTTTGCCCCGCTCGTAGCTATAACCAAGGTCGAATGCGGCCAGGGAGTCTTGAAGCGAGTCATTAGTGGAGACTTGAATCATTGAGTCATTGAGGTAAGCCCCTCTATCACTTTCGGCTCTAAACAGCTCTTTCCTTATGGGGTCGTAAGTTATCCCAAGTAGTATATCCTCGCCTTTAGCCAGAGCAATATTTATACAGAAAAATGGAATGCCGAAAGTATAATTGTTGGTGCCATCCAATGGGTCGACTATCCAGGTGTAATCGGTTGGCGTGACTGATGAATTTGATTCCTCGGAAATGACGTCCCAATCTGGATATTCGTCTTTCAAAAGTGCCACTATAAATTTTTCAGACAGAATATCCACATCGGTAACTAGGTTGCCCTTGCTCTTGTATGCTACCTGTCTTCGGGAGCCGAAGTGGGAAAGTATAATATTGCCGGCTTCTGTAGCTGCTGTAACAGCTATTTCAAGTGCATTCCTACCGCTTCTGGCTGCCGGAAAGTTATCCATAAACAAAGTTCTTAGACTGCAGCTGGTATGAGCCCCATTTTCTCCTTGACTTCTTTCAGGGTCTCTCTAGCGATTGCCCGAGCTCGGTGAGCGCCTTCAGCGAGCACGTCGGCTACGTAGCTTGACTTCGTAGCGAATGAAGCCCTTCTTTCCCGAAAGTCTGCCAAGTTTGAGTTTATCCCTTGAGCAAGCAATTTTTTGCAATCAACGCAGCCTATGCCTGCTGTGCGACATTGCATGGCGATTTCCTCCACGCGCTCCCGGCTAAAGAACCCATGGAGGTGGAAGACGTTGCATACCTCTGGGTGACCGGGATCGGAGCGATATTTTCGCGCTGGGTCGGTGACTGCAGTCATTACTAGCCTTAATGTCTCCTCTGGTGTGGCTGCCAGTTCGATGTAATTGTTGTAGCTTTTGCCCATCTTTTGCGAGCCATTTAAGCCAAGTACCATGGGGAAGGAGGTGAGTTTGGCTTGAGGCTCAGGAAAGGTAGGGCCAAAGAGGGAGTTAAAGCGTCGAGCTATCTCACGTGCCAGCTCAAGATGTGGTAGCTGGTCTTCCCCTACCGGCACAACTTCTGCTTTATAGAGCACTATATCTGCGGTCATAAGAACCGGATAACCAACAAGTCCGTAGTTGATATTATGAGGCTGCATACGTGCTTTCTCCTTGAAAGTGGGCACACGCAGTAGCCATCCCAAGGGCGTGATCATACTGAGCAAGGTATGGAGTTCCATTACTTCTGGCACATGTGATTGCACGAAAAGGATACTCTTTTGAGGATCAAGGCCGGCAGCTAACCAGTCGAGCGTCATCTCATGAATATCGAGTTGAAGTCTGCCGGTATCTTCCAGGGTGGTGAGGGCATGTATGTCCACAATGCAATATATGCACTCATAAATGCCTTCTTCTTGGAGGGCAACGTAATTGCTTATGGCACCAAGATAGTTGCCAATATGCTGTTTTCCGGTTGGCCTGGCGCCGGAAAAAACGCGCTGTTTCATATTCAGAAAAGTTTAGCATAAAGAATGACCAGCTACAAACCGAGGATGAACAAATCAGGCAACAATGTTTACATACGCTCGGGAACGGTCATGCCCATAAGGCGCAAGGTTTTAGCCAGTACGATTTGGGCCGCTTTGACTAGCTTAAGCCTGGCACAGGTGAGCTCTTGATTTTTTGAGATAACACGGCAATGCTTGTAAAAGCTGTGAAATACGGTGGCAAGGTCTTGAGTATAATAGGGGAGATGGTGGGGCTCCAGAGTGCGAGCAATGTGTTCTATTATTTCTGGCAGCAAAAGCATTCGTCTTATTAACGTCAATTCCGGTTCGGTAGTAAGCAATGAGACATCACCGCAGGTATAATCTATGCCTTTTTCTTCTGCCAGGCGGAGGATGCTCGCAATGCGGGCGTGAGCGTATTGAACGTAGTAAACCGGGTTATCGGCGGATTGCTTTTTGGCCAGCTCGAGGTCAAAATCCATCTGGGCATCAGCGGAACGAGATAGGAAGACAAAACGGCAAGCGTCTGGCCCAACCTCCTCTATCACTTCTCTCAAGGTGATTATGTCACCGCTACGCTTGGAGACTCTGACTATTTCTTGGCCGCGGCGCAATGTAACAAGTTGACATATTATGATCCTTAGCCGCTCTGGATCGATGCCCAAAGCCTTGACCACTGCTAGCATTCGAAGGACATGTCCCTGATGGTCTGCTCCCCAAATGTTTATCACAGTATCGAATTTTCGCTCCAAAAATTTGTTAAAATGATAGGCGGCATCGGAGGCAAAATATGTAGGCGAACCATCGCTGCGTACTAACACGTTATCTTTGTCTTCACCAAGAGCAGAGGATATAAACCAGGTGGCATTTTCCCTTTCTATGATGTAACCACCGTCTCTTAAAGCCTTCATTGCCTTTTTATACTGGCTGTTTTGATACAGGCTTTTCTCGCTGAACCAGACATCGAAGGAAACGCCAAGCAGCTCAAGGTCTTGCCTAATCCTTTCCATGATCTTGCTAACCCCGATGTCCCCGAGTTCTCGAATGGCAGTGTCCTTCGGTATCGTCAGGAAATAATCACCTTTTTCACTGATAATTTCTTTAGCTAAGTCAATCATGTAGTTACCCAAATAACCATCGCTTGGCACCTCAGCAGTTTTGCCAAGACATTGCAGATAACGTGCGTAAAGTGTAAGTTTGAAAGCGTCCAACTGACTCCCGGCATCGTTGATGTAATACTCTTTTTGTACTGTGTAACCTGCGGCACTTAGGACATTAGCTAGAGTGCTGCCTATTACACCACCACGTCCATGGCCTACGTGAAGAGGCCCAGTAGGATTGACGCTGACAAACTCAATCTGAACATGTTTACCATTGCCTATATCAATATCCCCGTAACGGTCGCCGGCATCTAAAATAGCTGCTACCTGCTTAGTTAACCAGTCATTGCTGAGGCTGAAATTTATGAAACCTGGTGGGACTACGGTTATGCGAGCGACCTCGGGGAGTGCTGGCATGAGCTCAACGAGTTTTTCAGCAAGTGCTACGGGGGAGATTTTCGTTGTTCTAGCCAGCTTTAGCGGAATACTAGAAGCATAATCTCCATATTCAGGATTCTGCGGCCGTTCTATGGCCACTTCAGGCAATTCGGTAGTGGAGAGCAAGCGTAATTGGTAAGCCTCAGTTACCGCTTGCTGTAAGGCTTTGAACAGTTTGTGCTTAATCATTATTTCTCGTGGGGACAAATATATAAATTACTCCGTAATTTAACAATGTCTCAAAATTTTTCGAAAAGCCCAACTTTTGGGAAGCTAGCGAACAAAATGGTGTCCATATGATGCTTCAATATTAAAATCTAACACGCTTAACTTTCAAATTAGCTCAATTCACCACCCATTTGCCATACCCTGGCTAGTTCCCGAGCTAAAAGCTGATGTTCAGGTAACTGGAGGCCAGGGTCACGTTGAAATAGAGAAATTGCCTCGTTCCGGGCCAGCTCTAAGAGCGCTATATCAGACAACTTAGCCATGCGGAGGTCAGGCAAACCGCTCTGGCGTATGCCAAAAAACTCACCTGGTCCTCGTAGCTCTAAATCCTTTTCAGCCAGAGCGAAGCCATCGTGGGTTTCCTCAATGGCTTTTAGTCTTTGGATGCCCTCTGGTGAAGGGTTCTCTGCTAAAAGCAGGCAATAACTCTGTTTTTCGCCACGGCCCACCCTGCCCCGGAATTGATGTAGCTGTGATAAACCAAAACGGTCGGCTGCCTCCACAAGCATAACGGTTGCATTTGGAACATCGATGCCTACCTCGACCACCGGTGTGGATACCAGGATATCAAGTTCACCACTGCGGAAGCTTTGCATCACCCTTTCCTTGTCACTGGCAGACATCCGTCCGTGGAGCAAGCCGACTCTAAGGTCAGGGAAGACTTCCTTTGACAGGCGCTCATATTCAGCTACCGCTGCCCTAGCCTCAGTGTTTTCAGACTCTTCGATAAGAGGGCAGATTATGAATGCTTGCTGGCCGGCAGCAACTTGTCGCCGTATGAAGTCATAGGCTCTGTCTCTATAACCGGGTGCAAGCCATTTCGTCTTTATTTTCTGTCTACCCGGAGGCATTTCATCTATAATCGAGAGGTCTAAGTCACCATAAAGTGTTAGCGCAAGGGTGCGCGGGATGGGGGTAGCCGTCATTACCAATATATGTGGGTTGAAGCCCTTCTGACGGAGGGCGGAGCGCTGCAACACTCCAAAGCGGTGTTGCTCATCTATTACTGCCAATCCCAGTTTAGAAAAGTTAACCCCCTTTTGAATAAGAGCGTGTGTCCCTACAACAATATGAACCTTGCCTTCCTTAATTTGCTGATGTAGGGTTTCTTTTTCTTTTTCGCTCAAACTTCCAGTGAGCAAGGCGAAGGAAACGGGGCGAGGCAGAAGGCCGTGGTAGCGGCAAAAATTAGTCGCCTTTTCATTTTTGCCACCTGTCCTAGACATGAGCTGGCAGATATTGCGGAAATGTTGCTCAGCCAGTATCTCGGTAGGTGCCATCAAAGCACCCTGATAGCCGTTATCGGCGGCTACAAGCAGGGCTGCAATGGCGACTACTGTTTTGCCACTGCCTACATCGCCTTGAAGAAGGCGTGACATAGGCTTTGATTGTTGCAGGTCAGCGAAGATTTCTTGAAGCACTCGTTGCTGTGACCGTGTCAGGGTGAAGGGCAGAGCTTTCAAAAACTTATCTATGTTCTCCCTATTCAGCCTGAATGAGTTTCCCGGTTGACTTTCTCGCCATTCCCGCTTCTTGCTAAGCACGCCCAGTTGAAGAAGGAAGAGCTCATCGAAAGCTAGGCGTTTTCTCGCCTCATCTTTCATCAGATAGCTGTCAGGGTAATGAGCCTGGATTATTGCCTGAGGCAAGTCTAGGAGCTGGCACCGATTTTTGATTTCTTTAGGTAGGAAATCGACAATTTGCCAGGCACAGCTATCAATAGCGGTTTTGACAAAGTTTCTTGTTTGGCGGGGATATAGTCCCTGGGTCAGGGGGTAGTTTGGAACCAGGCGTCCAGTGTGAATCAACTCCTTATCTTCAACCAGTTCCCATTCAGGTGACTCGAAGACTTTTTGATTTTTAAATTCACTCACCTTTCCACTGAGCACTATTTGAGCATTGGTGTGAAAATTTTTAGCCAAGTAGGGTTGGTTGAACCAAACTGCCCTTATATTGCCAGTTTCATCACCAGCAATAACTTCAGTGCCCTTCTGGGTTCCGAGCCTAGTCACTCTAGCCTCCCACACAGTCGCCAATACGGTCTGTTCTTTGCCGACCTCCAGATTAGCGATAAGGCTTCTCTGGCTATAGTCAAGATGGCGTCTCGGGAAGAAATAAAGTAAGTCCCGGATTGTCTGCACGCCCAGCTTTGCTAGTTTGGTGGCTGAGTTCGCCGCAATACCTTTGAGGGCCGTTACAGGTGAGTCTAATCCTGCATCAGATGTTAATATAGGATTTCTGGAATGAAACTTTGGACTGCCGGCTTTTTCAGTACGAATTTGACTGCCCTTTTTACTTTTGTCTACCGTTAATTCTTCGGCTTGAGCTAGCCAATCAAGGACTTCTTTTACCCAGGTTTTCCGTCTGTGTATGTCCCAGACAGTATAATTGGAGTCAAGCAATTGAAGCTGGTTAAAGCTGGACAGGAGTTTCGGCGAGTTTATTTTACTTTTTGTCTCCCTAGCCCATTTATGGATGAACCTGTCGAGCCCACCAATTACCACCGTGTTTGCATAGTTTCTCTGACATTCCATTTTAAGAATGGTGCGTAGTGGTTCAATTTCTATGAGAACAGGAACTGCCACTACTGTTCACCTTCTGTGGTCTTAATGCGATAGCAAATAAGTGCTGGGGGAAAGTTTATGGGTGTGGCACTTTCGGTTACCATGCAAAAACTATTCCAGCGAAACTATATAGTGGTAATACGGTTGTCCGCCAAACACCGTCTCCAACTGTTTATCAGGGTATTTTTTGCGAATCTCTTGTGCCACCTGCTCTGCCTGCGTTGCTTCTATATCGCCACCGTAATATAGAGTTACTACCTCTGCCGATTTAATACCAGCCTTATCTATGGCTTGTGATAAGACCTCGGTTATATCGTCACCAGCGGCTACTAAGTCCTCATCATCTATAATGGCTATTGCTTGGCCTTTCCTTATTTTCAACCCTTTTATCTGTGTGGTGCGTTCTGCGGTAGTGATTTCAACGGTCTTTACATTCTTTATGGCTTCTTGCATAGCCCGGACATTTTCCTCCAAATCGTTCTCGTAGTTGAAGGCTATAAGAGCAGCAATACCCTGGGGTATGGTTTTTGTCGGGACGACTGTGATTTTTTTAGATGTCAGGGAGTGGACTTGAGAAGCAGCGAGGATAATATTCTTGTTGTTTGGTAACAGAATTATTTTTTGTGCCGGTACGGATTCGACTGTTTGTAGTATTTCTTGAACACTGGGGTTCATTGTCTGTCCGCCAGGGACTATGGCTGCCGCTCCTAGGCTTTTAAAAACATCCCTCATCCCGTTTCCAACAGCTACGGCTACAACACCGATTTCAAGTCGCGGCTCCCTTCTTTTTTGCATCTCAAGAAAGTCAATATGTTGGTCATCCATATTCTGGATTTGTAATTGATGCAGCGTGCCAAGAGAGGTGGCATAGCGTATGACGCTGCCGGGGTCATAGGTATGGATGTGCACCCTAACTGTGTGCTCATCGCCAACGACGACGACGGATACCCCTTTGCGTTCCAGTTTTTTTCTGATTTTGTCTGGATTAAGTTTGTTACCTTCGAGCAGGAAATTGGTGCAGTAGCCATATGCCTCTTCTGACTCGGCTGATACAGGAACCGTTTTAGCAGTTGCAGGTATGTCAGTGGTAATCAACTGTGGTTTTTGATATTTCAGTTCCTCTACCTTGCCCTGCAGATAGCGAAGAATTCCTTCAAGTAGTACATAAACACCTTGTCCTCCTGCGTCAACCACCCCGGCTTCACGGAGAACAGGTAGCAAGTAGGGGGTTTTTGCTACTGAAATTTTGGCTGCCTCAACTGCGGCTTCTGTCACGAAGGTTATGTCATCCGGTCTGGCTCGAGCTGCCTCTTCAGCAGCTTTGGCTGCGTCGTGCAGCACTGTGAGCATAGTGCCTTCCACTGGCTGTGATAGCCCTGTGTAAGCTGTGCGCGAGCCCTCACTTAATGCCATCGCCCAGTCATTGCCGCTGATGAATTCTTTATCGTTGAGCCCTTTGGCTAAACCACGGAAGAATTGTGACAAGATCACACCCGAATTACCTCGAGCCCCCATTAGGGCGCCTTGAGCCATTGCTTTAGATATTGCGGAAATGCTGCGCTCAGAAGTACGGTCAGCTTCTTCGATGACGGCGAGCATGGTTAGAAACATGTTTGTTCCGGTGTCACCGTCAGGTACAGGGAAAACATTTATGGCATTTATGTCTGGGACGCTTTTTTCCAGCCAGCTGGTGCCGGCGCCAAACATATCCCTGAGCTCCTGACCACCGCAGGAATTAAGTTGTCTCATTCCATCCCCTTTGTTTAATTGGAAAATTGTGGTATAATTGCATTTCTGTTGTCAAGAGGAAAGTGATTGCTTTATCTTTATCACACGGATGGTTTAAACGACCTTTCGTTTGTATTGCTACTTTAATCATAATTTAGCTGGCAAGTCAGTCTGAATAATAGCCGAGGAGTTGACATTTGGCTACAAAATGTGATGTCTGTGGTAAAACCGCACACTTTGGTAACAGGGTAAGTCACTCTAAGCAACATACCAGGCGACGATGGCTTCCCAATATTCAGCCGGTCACTATTAAGGTAGAAGGGAAACCAAAACGACTTAATCTGTGCACTCGCTGCTTGCGAAGTCAACATAAGCTAGCCCATTAAGCCCAGCCTCTGCTTCATTTCTCTCAATGCCTTGCCGGCTCCCTCTTTAGAATTGAAAATTGCTGCTCCAGCAACCAGCACATCAGCCCCTGCTTCAGCCACTTTTGGGGCTATTGTTAGATTGATGCCACCGTCGACCTCTAGCTCCGCCTTGGCTCGTCTGTCATCTAGAATTTTCCTAAGACGCGCTATTTTGGGCATCATGCTCTCTATGAAAGCTTGACCGCCAAAACCGGGATTGACAGTCATAATCAGTACCAAATCGAGTATGGGAAGGATCTCATCCAGTGAGCTTAAAGGAGTGGCTGGATTCAGGGCTACCCCGGCTTTGACTCTTAAGCCCTTTATTGCTTCAATTGTGCGGTGCAGATGTGTGCATACCTCAACGTGTACTGTGATGATGTCTGCTCCAGCATTGGCGAATTGTGAAATGTGCAGCTCAGGCCGTTCAACCATCAAGTGCACGTCCAGTGGGAGTTTAGTCCAAGGACGGATTGAAGCTACCACTGGGGCGCCGATTGTGATGTTAGGCACAAAGTGCCCATCCATGACATCAACATGGATGTAGTCAGCACCAGCCCTAGTTACTTCAGCAATTGCTTCTCCAAGGCTACTGAAGTCGGCCGAAAGGATTGATGGTGCAATTTTAATGTGTTTACTCATTATCGGTCTCAATAATCTTCTTAGCCTGTGATATGGCGTCTGCTACTTGGTTCGGTGCAGTACCACCAACCAAATTTCGGGACTCGACCGATTTTTCTACGGTAAGTCCATACACATCTTCAGCAAAAAGAGGTGAGAATTTGGTGTATTCAGCCAGACTCAACTCTCTAAAGCTCTTATTTTTGCCGATAGCATATTTTACCAACCTACTGACGATATTGTGAGCTTGGCGAAAAGGCACGCCTTTTCTTACAAGATAGTCGGCTAGGTCAGTCGCCAATATGTAGCTTTCTGAGGCAGCATCCTGCATTCGAGCAGTATTAGTCTTTAATGTTTTTATTAGCCCAGTAAACACTTCTAGCGAGGAAAGTAGTGTATCCACGGTATCGAAAAGCCCTTCTTTGTCTTCTTGCATATCCCGATTGTATGCGAGAGGTAGCCCTTTCATCACCGTCAGGAGACCGATTAGATTTCCGTATACTCTACCTGTTTTACCCCGGACCAGCTCTGCCACGTCCGGATTTTTTTTCTGTGGCATGATGCTGCTGCTTGTGGCGTATGCCTCGTCGAGCTCCACAAAGTTGAACTCAGCTGATGACCACAGCACAATTTCCTCTGCCAGCCTGGATAGGTGCATCATGGTTATGGCAGCTGCGGCTTGATACTCAATAATGAAGTCCCGGTCAGACACGGCATCAAGGCTATTAGTGCTGACTCTACTGAAACCAAGCTGCTTAGCCAAAAAGTCACGGTCAATGGGATGGGCTACGCCGGCCAGTGCTCCACTACCGAGCGGCATGACATCAGTGCGCTTTAAGCAATCTCGAAACCTCGCTATATCCCGCTGCAACATTTCAAAGTAGGCTAGAAT
>CAZJVJ010000027.1:0-11368 GCA_964549635.1 uncultured Dehalococcoidales bacterium | reverse complement strand
CTCTCCCATCAAGGGAGAGGAAGTGACGGAGGGGCTCTCCAATCAAGGAAAAGGAGAAACAGGTGACCGGGGTGTGACCCAGAGGGGGTGGCACTACATCGGTTATTTAAGATACTATTAATTGAGAGGTTGTCAAAATGAATGTTGCCGAACTTGAGACCAAGACCCGAGATGAACTGGTCGAGCTGGCCAAGCAGTATGGCGTTGAAGGCTACAGCGGGCTGAAGAAACAAGACTTGATAATGCGGCTTGTGCAGGCCTATGCCGAACAGCAGGGCTACCTGTTCGTCCAGGGCATACTGGACATCGTGAGCGAAGGCTATGGTTTTCTGAGACAGGAAAGCCTGCTCCCCAGCCCCAACGATGTGTACATCTCAAACTCACAGATACGCCGCTTCGGCTTAAGGTCCGGCGATGTCGTTTCCGGACAGGGCAGGCCGCCCAAGGAAGGCGAAAAATACTGCAGCCTGATACGGGTCGAGGCTATAAACGGGCTTGACCCGGAACAGTCCAAGAACCGACCGCACTTCAATTCTTTGACGCCCACCTTTCCGGACAAAATATTCAACCTGGAAACCGACCCGCATAACCTGTCAACCCGATTGATAAACCTGATAGCGCCGATAGGTCGTGGTCAGCGCGGGCTTATCGTCTCGCCACCCAAAGCCGGCAAGACCGTACTGCTCAAGCACATAGCCAATGCCATCACCACCAACTACCCTGAGACGCACCTCATGGTGTGCCTTATCGGCGAAAGGCCCGAGGAGGTCACGGATATGAAACGCTCGGTCAGGGCGGAGGTGGTGGCAGCCACCTTCGACGAACTGGCAGAGAACCACACGCGGGTGGCTGAACTGGCACTGGAGCGGGCAAAAAGGTTGGTTGAGCTGGGCAAAGATGTGGTCATCCTGCTCGACGGCATCACCCGACTGACCCGCGCCTACAACCTGGCGATGCCGCCCAGCGGACGTACCCTGTCCGGAGGTATCGACTCAGTGGCACTCTACCCGCCAAAGCGCTTCTTCGGCGCCGCCCGCAATACCGAGGAGGGCGGCAGCCTGACCATCATAGCTACCTGCCTCATAGACACGGGCAGCCGTATGGACGAGCTGATTTATGAAGAATTTAAGGGCACCGGCAATATGGAACTGCACCTCGACCGCCGTCTGGCAGAAAAAAGGATTTTCCCGGCTATGGATATACTGCACAGCGGCACGAGGCGCGAGGAACTATTGCTGGATGAGACAACGCTGAAACAGGTATGGCTGCTACGAAGGATAGTCACCATGATAGCCGAGGACTCACCCAACAGCACCGAAGCCACGGAAAGGCTGCTGGAACGCCTGGCAAAAACCAGAACCAACGCCGAATTTCTGGCTACCCTGTCCAAGGATATATAGGTCAGTTGCAGATATTCGTACACAACAGTCGGGCAGGGCGCATTATACACCCCCTATATCTTTAATCAATTTCGTGGTATGATAGTGCTATGACTGCAGGTTAAAAAGGCCTGGAGGTAACGATGAGACTATCTGCGGCTATAATAGCGCTGACGTTGCTGTGCATATGCTTAACGCCTCTGCCACTCAGTGCCGCCAGTCTGACATTAAACCTGGCAAAGGGGACTGTGGGCACAGTAGTAGCCATACCCAATGCGTACGCCTACGGTGCCGGTGCCTACTATCTGTACTGGGGTGAGGCTGACCAGCTTATCAGCCAGGGTGAAATCAAAAAGGACACCGGTGCAATCAGCTTTGCCGTACCTGAAGCCTCCAGAGGCAAGCATAAGGTCACGCTAAAGGTAGGCGACAACTACTATAGCACCGAGTTCACCGTGCTGCCATCCATAGGCCTGAGCGCCGATAGGGGTGCGGTGGGCTCCAACCTCACCATCAGTGGCTGGGGGTTTAACAGAAACGAGACCGGCATCCGGATACTCTACGACGGCAGCCCGGTGGTGACTGGTATCAGCGCTAACAGCAAGGGGAGCTGGCAGGTGACAATCAAAGTCCCGGCGAGCAGCGGCGGCAAGCATACCATAGACGCTGAAGGTACCACCCCGGCCACCGAGGTTGAAGACCTTACGTTCACAGTAGTGCCACGAATTGAGATCAGCCCGAGCTCAGGCTGGGTAGGCACCGTGGTAGGCATAGCCGGCACTGGTTTTGCCAGCGGTGAGACCAACATCAAAGTAACCTACGCCGGGCTTACGGTGAAAACCGGCATCGCCGCTGATGCCAAAGGCTCCTGGCAGTCCAGCTTTACCATACCCACATCGGCCAAAGGGAGCCACGAGATAAGCGCTTCCGGAGCGGCTACCCCCGAGGTCAATGTGCCCAAAATCAGCTTCACCGTGTCACCGGGCATAAAGCTGGAGCCAGCTTCCGGTCACCTCGGCGGCGCCATTTATGTCGGCGATAGCCTTTGGGTGAGCGGAGTGGGCTTTGAGGCCAACGAGTCAGGCATCAAGGTAACTTTCGACGGCGTCCTGGTGGCCAGCAACATCACCGCCGATGCTAAGGGCTCATGGGCAGAGAGGATAGAAGTGCCGCCATGTACCCGGGGTGAGCACATAATAGACGCCTCCGGGGAGGTGACCAAATCCGGCGACATCCCCGACGTCAAGGTGGTGGTTTCGCCGAAGATGGCGATGAGCCCGACCTCCGGGGCTATAGGTACCGAGGTAACCGTGCTCGGTACAGGTTTTGCCAGCGGCCAGATAATAACCATCAGCTTTGACGGGACTAAAGTGGCCAGCGGCATGGCCACCGATGCCAAGGGGAACTTCACCACGAGCTTCAAAATCCCCAAAAGCAAGGCTGGCGAACACACGGTAACCGTCACCGACCCTACTGCATCTGTGTTCTCAGCCAGATTTACGGTGGAATCAACACCACCACCAGCGCCAAGACTGATATCACCCGAGGCTGGCAACCAGATTAATTCTATCGGCAAGACCACTGTCTCTTTCGACTGGTCTGATGTGGACGACCCCAGCGGCGTGTACTATGTGCTGGAAATAAGCCCCGGTGCCGATTTTGCCGGCGTGGTGATACACAAGCCGGGGCTGACCGCATCAGAATACACGCTAACGGAAAAGGAGGCGCTGGGCAAAGGGACATACTACTGGAGGGTCAAGGCGGTGGATAACGCCGAGAACGAGAGCGAATGGACGAGCGGCCAGCTCTTCAAAGTCGGTGGCATGGAATGGTGGCACATTGCGGTCATAGTCGTAGCCGCCATCGCGGTCATCGCCATAATCTGGCGCTTCATATCGGTAAGCCGACAGGACGAATGGGGATGAAGGGCAAAACTTGACAATACAGGCTTTATAGCTTAATATTGAACAAATTGACAAATATGTCGACTGAAAGTGAGGAAGCACCATGAGACTATTAGTTATCGGACTAGGACAATGTGGTTCTCGGGTCGCCGACCAGTTCGTCCGCCTGAACAAGCGGGCACAGTCACAGTGGGGCATCAACATAGTCACCGGCACCTTTGCTGTAAACACTGACCAGACAGACCTCACTGGCTTGACTCACATCGGCTCCGACTACATGCATCGAATACTCATCGGCGGGCGTAAGACCTGGGGACACGGCGTGGGCAAGGTGAATGAGCTGGGCGCTGAGCTGGCCAGAGAGGATGGCGACAAGGTGATAGATGCCGTCAGGACGGCGCCCAATTTCTATCAGACCCATGCCTTCTTGCTCATCGCCGGGGCGGCTGGCGGCACGGGCTCTGGTGCTATATCGGTCATCGCTCAAATGCTGAAGGAGCGGTACATCGGTAAGCCGGTCTATGCGCTGGTGGTGCTGCCCTTCGAGCACGAGGAGATGGCAGAGCTCAGGAGCGTTTATAACACCGCCACCTGTCTCAAGTCCATACACTCAGTGGCTGACGGCGTCTTTCTGGCTGACAATCAGCGGTATGTGAGGAAGGATGCCAGTCTGGCAATGAACCTGGAAAGGATAAATGCGGCGATAGTCGAGCCATTCTATGATATGATGTGCGCCGGGGAGGTAGGCAGGTTCAAATACGTTGGTGCTAAGACGCTGGATGCCGGCGATATCATGCAGTCCATAGACGGCTGGACAGCTATAGGCATCGGCAGGTCACCCATACCGCGGGCTTTCCGCTTCCCCTGGCAACTGGCCAAGGTCTCCTTCAGAGAGAAGGGCGAGGAGACATTGAGGGCCATGCAGGCGATGGACGCCGCAGTAAGCGAGCTCTCAATAGCCGTAAACCCTGAGGATGCCGGCAGAGCTTTATATTTGCTATCCGCACCAGCCAGCGATATGTCAATGGACATAGCCAAGGGCCTGGGCGATTACCTCAGAGAGCTGGCGGAGAACGCCGTAATCAGAGCCGGTGATTTCCCCAGAGGCGGTTCCACCGTTGACGTGACCATAATACTGTCACAGCTAGCCTTCGTACAGAAGATAAGAGACTATTATGATAGGGCAACAGCCTTCGCTCAGACACAGAAGGAGCGCATAAAGGAGACAACTGGCAGACTGCGAGACATGGAGGAGGCGGCTAAAGGTCTGCCCAGCCTTATCTAACCTGTAGACAGGTCTAAGATAGCCCGATAGCCCCGAGGCTTGAAGCCCCGGGGCTATCTGTTTGCCGACAGCTAAATCGCGACATCATGACACACTTTACCGGCAGGTATATTTGTCAGCCCGGCGGTCAAGACTCAGCCGCCGTCCGCCCGGTAGCCCTGCGCGGCAGGTACCTGTTTGCCGCCCAGACAACCAGGGCCAGACTCATCAAATAGTCATCATGTCCCTCAGTCGGGCTAACGAAAAAGTTCAGCGTCTGGTTCGGTCTATATACGGCTCTGGCCTTCTCCAGCTCAAACATGAGCTCCCTGTAGTCGTCTGAACCGTCCGCCTTATATAACTTAAGCCTGCCGGAGTTGATAGCTGCCAGGAGGTCAAACCCCAGCTCGGACTTGGTTCTCTGCGTGAACTTAAAGGGCGTTAGCCTGCCGCCCAGTGACCGGCGCAGGAAGCTGGTAATGGGCTCACCGATGCCCGTGGCATCGGCAGCAATTCGGCTACAATGCCACAGGTCCTTAAGTATGTCCACCATCTGAGGATAAAGCTCAGAATGCTTCCGGCCCACCCAGGCATAGTGTTCCACCACACGGATTATAGGTCCCCCGGCCATCGTCTCAACCATACTATTTTCCACTTCAGCGATGGTTATAACCGTGGCGTCTCTACCCGGGCGCAACAAGGCCTCGTCTTCCGTTTGCTCTGATTCACCGGCAAAATCAATGCCAGCCACATAAATACCGCCCCTTTGAGGCTGATGGCGCCTGAAATGGTCGCCCCGGATTTGAGCCAGCTGTTGGCTGTTGACAAGACGGCCGCCACCGCGGATGGGCAGAAGGGCGTACTGAGTCCGGAACAAAGGATGGTCTTCACCAAGCCTCTCCCTTTCTGACTCAACGAAGGCTTTATAACCCGGATTATATTTGGCCACCTCCTGCCAGTCATACCTGAAGTGGCGCTTTATGCCGTCCTTTTTCTCCAGCTCCAGGTTAGTCTGTTTAACTGCCTCCAGGAGGGTGCTGTCATCCCAGGTGGTGCCGTAGTGGACGGTGGTGGCATTTGAGGCCGAGGCCATAGGCCTGAACTCCTTGGTGTATTTGTCCTCGTCCACGTCCTGTGATTCGTCAATTTCCAGAAGCATGTCAGCGGTGTGGCCCACAACCGAACTGGACTTATCGGCTGAGAGGAATATCTGGCGGGCATTGCCCAGCCTGATAATATAGCCAGCCTCGACACACCACAGGCCGCCGAAGCCGAAATCGTCCAGCCTCTCCTTGAGCCGGTTCATGGAAATGATGGTCTGCGGTTTGAAGGTCGGTGAGCATTTCACGGCATTGCCGCCGGCGGCCATAAACATCGTCAATAGCAACACCCCAAGATGGGCGGAGAGCTCGTTTTTACCGCCCTGGCGGGCTATTTCAACCGAAAATGTCAAACCCTGATTACGCTGCACGCTGTCGGCCACGGCGCGGGCTACTTCAACTTGATACGGACGCAACTGCATAATCGGAATCAGCTACTTTATTATCGCCTTGATGCCCAATGGGACAGCTATCTCAGTGAGCACCCTGGTAATAGCCTCCTTGAGCGATTTCTTCTGCTCCCTGGTTATGCTGTAGCGGGTCATAACCAGCCGGGCAATGGTATTGGCCATCCTTAGATGAAGGTCGAATCTTTCAGGCTCCTTGGCAATGAGCTCCTTCAGCTTGACGCGGAGTACGGCTATTTCCTCGTCAATACCATTCACACCTCTGGCTTCTTCCAGCTCCAGCCTTTCCGCCTCATTCAGTGCCCGACTGTAGAAACCCGGCCTTCTACTTCTTGCCGTGCCCTTTCCTGCCATCTCGCTTTCCAGGTGAACAACCGCCGGTATGGTCCGGCGACCCGACTTGCATAGCCTTGATAAGCCCGTAGACAAGAACATAGGCCGCCACATCATACCTGCCCTCATCTAAGGCTACCTTCAACAACTTCTCCATAGTCCAGCATATAATAGCACGAATGTTCTAGGATAACAAGTAAAACTTGTCGTTTCGGGGTTTTGTTACAGGGTTGGGGTGGGGTCCCGGGTATGTTATACTTAGTATTGTTATGCGTGGCAAATTTGCGGTCATGTTGCTAACTGGTGTCATGCTGGCGATGCTGGCGTGCTCCAGCCCGGTAGCCAAGCATCTTAAGCAGGGTGATGCCCATCTGGAACAGGGGCAGTGGGACGAGGCGGTTTCCGAGTACAGCAAAGCGATTGAGCTTGATGCAACGCAAGCTCCTGCCTACAGCAAGCGGGGATGGGCCTATGCTTTAAAGGGGAGACTGGACCTGGCCATCGCTGATTTGAACAAGGCTATTGAACTTGACCCCAGGCTGGTGGAAGCCTATAACCGCCGGGCTGATGTGTACCATAGCCAAAGGCAATGGGACCTGGCCATCGCTGATTTGAACAAGGCTATTGAGCTGGACCCCAGGCTGGCGGTTGCCTATAGCAAGCGCGGCTGGGCTTACTTCAGCAAAGGGCAACCGGACTCAGCCATCACCGATTTGAACAAAGCGATAGAGCTTGACCCGAAGCTTGCTGAGGCCTATTACAATCGGGCGCTGGTGCACAACAGCTTCGAGCGCTGGGAAATGGCCATTGCCGATTTGAACAAGGCCATCGAGCTGGAACCCTACAATTTTATGGCTTATAACGATCGTGCCTCGGTTTACACCAACATCTGGAAACTCGATTTGGCCCTGGCGGACCTGAACAGGGCGATAGAGCTGGCCCCGGACTACGCCATCGCCTATTACAACAGGGCACTGGTCTACAGAGAGGTGAAAAACCTCAGTCAGGCTATTGCCGACTTCAACAAGGTGATAGAGCTTGACCCGACGGCAAGGGCGGCTGCCAAAGAGCTGGCTATGACATATTACCTACGCGGTGCTGAGTACGGAGCCAGGGGACAGTGGGACCCGGCTATAGCCGATTTAGACCAGGCTATCCGGCTTGACCCGAAGCTGGCAAAGGCCTATGCCGTCAGGGGCAATGTCCGCAACCAGAAACAACAGTGGGATTTGGCTATCGCCGATTTGACAAAGGCAATCGAGCTGGTACCGGATTTCGCCCCCTACTTCCAGGTTCGCGGCTATAGCTTCCTCAACATCGGGGACCTGGATAAGGCAATCTCTGATTTTACCAGGGCTATTGAGCTCGACTCAAAATACGCCCTGGCTTATTACAACCGCGGCATCGTCTATTTCAACAAAGGACGGGCTGATTTGGCTATCGCCGACTTCAGCAGGGTAATAGCCATATCAAATGACCCACAGCTGGTTGAGGCAGCTACAGCCCGCATATCCGAAATCCAGCGCCGCAGGTAATCGCCGGCCCCTTTCTCCACCGGAGACCACTCGATACACGCCCCACCAGCGCCACGAATGTGAGCTGTACTGTCAGACGTGTAGCGTCAGACTTTTTAGCCCTGCCACCGCAGCCTTAAAAGCGCAGAGCCGCACCAGGGAAGACGGGCTGCTGCTTCAAAAACTGGGGGCTGATGCCAGTAATCTACAGCTTCGCCTTAAAGAAGGCAGCCACTTTGCCCGCCATCTCCACCTCCTGCCCCCACCAGAAATGGTCGGCCCCCGGTATAAGCTCAACCTGTTTAGGTTCGGCAGCCTGCCTCTTAATCAGCTCCACCTGCTCAAGTGGCACGAAAAAGTCGTCAGTCCCGCAGATTATCAGCTTGGGTCTGGCACAATTCTTCAACAGATGTATCCGCGACGGCTCAAGTGGTGGAGAGACCAGCGCCACCGCCTTGACCCGCTCATCAGCGCAGGCTACGGGCAATGCCACCGCAGCACCAAAGGAATAGCCGAACAGCCCTACCCTGCGGCCGTCGACGCCGGACTGAGAGACCAGCCAGCTTATGGCCGCCACCACGTCCTCCTGCTCAGCCACACCGCCCCCGTAGTCGCCTTCACTACCCCCCACGCCGCGGAAGTTAAACATCAGGGCGATAATGGACTCATCCAGCAAAGCTGAAGCTGTTGCTTGGATAACATTATTGTACATCGTACCGCCGTAAAGGGGATGAGGGTGACACAGCACAACCGCCGGGGCAGACCCTTCGCAATCGGGAAAATAGCACACGCCCTCCAGCTTAAGGTTACCGCTGGGAAAGGTTATAGAGCTCCGTCTCACTCCCTCTGCTCCTGCCTGTCCCCCCACCAGGCTTTAAGCCTGGCGGAGACTTCTTTTTCATAGCCCTGATCGCTGGGCAAGTAATAACGCCTCCCCTTCAGCTGGGGCGGCAGGTTCTGCTGCGCCACGAAGTGTCCGGGATAGTCATGGGCATACTTATAGCCCTTCCCGTAACCCATACGGCGCATAAGCCCGGTCACCGGGTTCCGCAGATGCAGCGGCACCGGTTCGTTACGACTTCGCTCCACGTCCTCCTGTACTCTGGAATAGGCGTCGTACAAAGAGTTGCTTTTCGGTGCTGTGGCCAGATAGGTCACCGCCTCGGCCAGTGCCAGATTACCTTCGGGCATGCCCACAAAATGGACAGCTTGTTGAGCGGCCACGGCTATCACCAGCGCCTGTGGGTCAGCCATACCCACATCCTCAGAGGCAAAGCGGACCAGCCGCCGAGCGATGTACAGAGGGTCCTCTCCAGCCTCGAGCATGCGGCCCAGCCAGTATAAAGCGGCGTCCGGGTCCGAACCGCGCAGGGACTTATGCAGCGCCGAAATTAGGTCATAATGCTGGTCACCGCTCTTATCATATAACAAAGCGCGGTGTTGTAGCGCTTCCTCGACAGTCTTCAAACTAAGCCTGCGGTAGCCGTCGGCATCAGGCGTTGTAGCCAGAGTGGCCATCTCCAGAGCATTGAGCGCCACCCGCGCATCGCCATTGGACATGACCACCAGATGCTTCAGGACGTTTGCCTTCAGCTCCACTTTAAGCTTCCCGAGGCCCCTCTCCTCATCCTCAAGGGCCCGCTTGACTATCAGGCTGACCTCATCATCAGTCAACGAATTTAGAGTAAAAACCCGGCATCTTGAGAGAAGGGCTGAGATGACCTCAAAAGAGGGATTTTCCGTGGTGGCACCGATGAGGGTCACCACACCGTTTTCCACAAAGGGCAGTATGGCGTCCTGCTGAGTCTTGTTGAAGCGATGGATTTCGTCAATAAACAGGATGGTACGCTGTCCGGTAAGCCTCCGCCTTTGTCTGGCTTCTTCCACGATGCGGCGCAAATCAGCCACTCCTGCGGTGACGGCGCTCAGCGGGGTGAAATGGGACTTGGTGACACTGGCGATAACGAAGGCTAAAGTTGTCTTTCCGCTACCTGGTGGTCCCCAGAAAATCAGTGACGGTAGCTGGTCTTTCTCGATGCACTTCCTCAGCACCCGTCCTTCGCCGACCAGGTGTTCCTGGCCTACGAACTCGGCGAAGCTGCGAGGGCGCATTCTGGTAGCTAAAGGTACATCCTGGAATGAACCGGTATCCAAACGGGGCATCCCCCCCTCAGCCACCTCCAAGCCATTCAAATCGAAAAGAGTCATTCTAACCTAGCTGTTATTTCTCCACCGCTTCACTTAACCTGGTTGCTCTATCGTAATAGCTCTTAATCCTGTCGACGTAAATCAGTTCCGAGACCGCGACGGTAACCTGTATGAAGCCTTTAGGCCCGTAGAAACTGCCGTCCCTGATCTCAGCATTCGGCGCCAGTTCCCGCAAACGGTTGCCCAGCACCTTGACCATGTCCACACTGGCTTGCTCGGCCGGAGCAACCAGAAGGTATAGTGCCTTACCAGCATCCTCCAGTTTACAATCAACGGACAATCGCATTAGAGCCAGATTCATCGCCTCCACGGCCCTCCGCGTTTCCGAACCCTTCTCCTCAAAGGTTTGCGCCCGGCGCCACGGGAAGGGTGACGACTTCAGCTCCGCCCTGCCCACCCCTATGGCTGACCAGCCAGACAGAGTCTGGACGATATCGCCGGCATCGAGCACCTTACCGCCAACATACTTCGGGCCGGACATCTCGCCAGCACAAAGAAGGTCATAAAACAGGTACACTATCTCCTTATTCAGACCGCCTACATCGCTGGCTGGTATCACATCGCCCACTACCCCGAGCCCTCCATTGTCCACCAGAATGACGGCATCGACCAGCTTATCTATGGACTTCAAACAAATTGCTGTGTTACGAACAATAGACGGGTCATCCAGCTCGGAGTCGAAGGGAAGAATGATAAGCGCGTAGACCGGCTTATCTACGCGCCTCTCCTTGAGCAACTGGGTTATCACCGGGATCCCACCCGAACCGAGGCTACCACCAGCACCCGCCACAAAGAGGAAGGCATCCGTGTCCACAAAGGCACCAAGCCTCATAGCCAGCATCAACCGCTCGCTTTCCTGGCGTATTAGCCTGGCACCGGCCTCGCTTGACTTGCCATCGCTACCCAGAGAACCACGGATGACCACCGGTTTCAACCACTCCCGCCCGGACTTGGTAACCGTGTCTAAAAGCTCCTGGTCATTATTAACCGCATAGGCGCATGTGATTATATCGGCACGGCGTTCACTTCTTGCCCTTTTATTCAATTCAGCGAATTCGGCGGCTATTCTGCAACCGCAATCGCCAACGCCGATAACCATAAGCTTCATTCCACTACTTCTCCCTGTTCAAAAACTAGCAGATATATGACGCCGTGTCAAATATGTCAAGCTCACCTGTATCTTTTTACCTGAAAGCGGTACAGCTTAACCGGTTCATCCTCTGCTATACCAGCCTTTTCCCGGCAGATTTTAATCTGTT
>CAZJVJ010000026.1:0-11494 GCA_964549635.1 uncultured Dehalococcoidales bacterium | reverse complement strand
TAATGCCGAAAAGGCAAAAATAAAGCCTGTTGGAGGATCCGGAAACAAAGATGGCGCATTGCTAAACGGTCTCAGCTGGTTAGCTTTTATACGGCTGTTTAAAATTCCCTGCTAAATATGCAGGCTAAAGTCAGCTCAAGATGGTGACAACCCCGCTGAAAACATAACCTGCAAACTCTTTCTGTAGGCAGTTAGATTTGATTTTTTATAGACTTCAAGATAAACTACTCGGTCACCAGTATCATGGCTCATTATACAAAAATTAACAAAGCCTCTGGGTATAGAAGAAGCTATTTTCCTACAGATATAAACTGACAAGGAGCAAAAACGATGCACATTAGGGCCATATGTATACTGCTTTTATTAGTTGTTACCATATCGTTTGCACTCTTGGCGTATCCGGCTGAAGTGCATGCTGCTAATATCACTGTTTTGCCTACAGTCGGAACTGTTGGCACATCTATTGTAATCACTGGCACAGGTTTTACTGGTCACTGGGCGACAGTCTATTGGGGCAACCAGATCATATTGACAAAAGTACCTATTTCTGTGACTGGTGAATTAAAGTGCGAGTTAAAAGTACTTCCTGCGTCCAGAGGTAACCATACTATTAAAATTGTCGATAATAGTGGCCAAACTGGTAGCACAGCATCAACTACATTCACTGTGCTTCCTCAGATAACCGTTTTCCCAAGTATTGGGGGAATACATGCACAAGTTACAGTCACAGGGACTGGCTTCTATGCCTTTGAAAAAGACATCAAAATAATTTGGGATGATAGTGTTCTTCCCACTTCTACTACTGCAAGCCATCTCGGCACATGGAGCATTGATTTCAATATCCCCGAAACGACGAAAGACGACCATTACATAAGTGCCTTTGGCTCTTCAACAAAAGCTTCAGAGGTTGGCAAGGTTAAGTTCATGGTGGCTCCTGCAGTGAAAATATGGCCATTGTCTGGGCATGTAAATACTGAGATTAGAATCGACGGATTTGGCTTTAGAACTGGTGAGGACGGCATTACGATAACATGGGACGGTGAGATAATCTTATGCAACATAGTAGGTGGGGCAGACGGTAGCTGGAGCACCACATTAGCTATCCCACCTTCTACTCAAGGCCTCCACACAATCGGTGTTTATGGCAGCAGTTTCACGCCTAAAGGAGTTGTCCCTGACACCAAATTCACTGTTATTCCTCACATGGAACTGAAACCCAGCTCAGGTAGTAAAGGCACTAAGGTGACTGTTACAGGGACTGGCTTTGCTAAGGACGAGACAATCACCATCAGTTTTAATGAAACCAGATTGGATTTATTGTCTGTTGCTGATGATACAGGTAGCTTCAACGCCACCTTTGTAGTCCCACCAACCACAATTAAAGATAACAAAATTACCGCTACAGGTAACAAAGGAAGTTCTGCACAAGCTATTTTTATTGCGGAAAAGATGGCACCCCCAGCTCCTAATTTGCTGGCACCTGAGTCAGGAGCCAGAATGACAGTTTTCACTTCAGTTGGCGATGTGTTCACAGTAGTCGGCAAACAACTTATCGATATAATTTCCTTTTCAGGACAGCAAAGCACGAACAATCAACAGCTCACTTTTGATTGGTCAGATTCTGGTAAACCTGGTGAAATAAGTTATGTATTAGAAGTTGCTCGCCGCTATGATTTCTTATCACCCGACTTGGTCAAAGAGAATTTAACTAACTCGGGGTACACATTGCACGGAGGTGACACACTGTCTCCAGGCAGTTACATCTGGCGAGTAAAGGCTATAGATAACATCGGTAATGAGAGTCCCTGGTCTGAAATTGGGAGATTCGAAATAATTTCGATGTCCCGACAGGTTTACATAATATCATTGCTTACTTTGGTATTGTTTGTCGTTGCCATAGTAGTAGCGGCAATCATGGGTTGGCGATTACAGAGAGCAAAAAGGTGAGTTTTTAACTTACTTGTTTATTAGTATCAGTCTATGCTATATTTGATGCAAGTCTTTTACTATTGATGTTTGGAAATATTTGTGGTGAAAATTTGCTGGTGCAGAGAATCACCACGGCGGGATTTTGATTGAAATTTTAAGCTTAAAAGAAAGGAGAAAATGACCACCGACTTATAGGAGTGGCTGATTAAAGCCCCTAGTTTTCGCTTCGGAAAGAGAAAATGACACAAATAGAACTGGCAAGGCAAGGCATCCTTTCACCACAGATGAAACAGGTGGCTCAACAGGAAGGAGTAGGTGAAGAGACCATCCTGAAACATTTGGCTGAGGGTAAAATTGTCATTCCAGCCAACATAAATCACACGAACTTGGTTCCCACTGGTATTGGTAAAGACTTACGTGTCAAAATCAATGCCAACATTGGTACCTCATCAGATTACGGCACGGTAGAAACCGAATTGCAGAAATTAAACATTGCTATCAAATTTGGTGCTGATACCGTTATGGACTTAAGTACAGGCGGTGACATTTCTGCCATTCGTCAAGCTATTATCGCCGCCAGCCCAGTAGCTGTTGGCACTGTGCCAATATACCAGGCAGGCATTGAAGCCATCGAACGGCATGGAGCTATTGTAAACATGACGGTCGATGAAATTTTCGCGGTAATTGAGCAGCAGGCCAGAGACGGTGTCGATTTTATGACCGTTCACTGTGGTGTCACTCAGCGCGCTATAACGAGGCTAAAAAGACAGCGAAGATTAACAGATATCGTATCAAGGGGTGGGGCCTTTCTTCTTGGCTGGATGTTACATAATGACCATGAGAATCCCCTATATGAGCATTTTGACCGCCTCTTGGACATCGCCCGAAAATTTGACGTGACTCTAAGTCTAGGCGATGGTATGCGGCCAGGTAGTATTGCTGATGCTACTGACCGCCCACAAATTGAAGAGTTGATTACCCTCGGCGAATTGGTAGAGCGAGCTAGGGAAGCTGGTGTGCAAACAATGGTGGAAGGGCCAGGGCATCTGCCTTTAGATCAAATCGTTGCCAATGTCCAATTAGAAAAGAGGCTCTGCCGTGAGGCTCCATTCTATGTTCTAGGACCACTTGTGACCGATATCGGTGCTGGATATGACCATATCACTGCTGCAATTGGTGGTGCAATTGCAGCTGCCTCAGGGGCTGACTTTCTTTGCTACGTAACACCGGCAGAGCACCTTTCACTTCCTGATATAGAGGACGTGAAAATAGGTGTGATTGCATCGCGCATTGCTGCGCATGCTGCCGATATTGTTAGGGGCACCAAAAAAGCAAGCGAGTGGGACAGGAAAATGTCCATTGCTAGAAAAAATCTTGACTGGGAAATGCAAGCTCAGCTTTCTCTAGACCCAGAAAGGGTAAGAGGAGTCCACAGTAAATATGCTAGTACAGGGCCAGCCTGCAGCATGTGTGGCAATTACTGCGCTATGGCACTGGTAGAAAAATACCTTGGGATTTCAGCTATTAAATGCTGATTCTGCGAACCATGGCTCAAGATGAAGGCAGAAATAATCTCCATCGGCACCGAACTCCTCTTGGGGGAGATAACTGATACCAACTCGGCTTATCTTGCCGGACAACTCCCTTTACTTGGGCTTGACCTCCACTTTATATCTACCGTGGGTGATAACAAATTACGTGTTATCGACACCTTGCGTCATGCCTGGCAGAGGTCTGACGTAATTATTACTACGGGAGGTCTTGGACCAACACAGGACGACATTACTCGTGAGGCTATTGCTGATTTTTTGGGTGAGGAGATTACCATCGACCAGAACCTAGTCAGAAAGTTTGAAGAATCGTTTAGCTACTACAGAATAACTATGCCAACAAGTAATATCAAGCAGGCAGCAGTAATCCCTTCAGCCGAGATAATCCAAAATCCTCGTGGCACAGCTCCCGGCTGGTGGGTTGAACGGGACAACCGGATAATTATAGCCATGCCTGGCCCACCGCGTGAAATGCAGCTTATGTGGACAAAAGAAGTATTCCCTAAATTGCAGCAAAAAGTAGCAGGTGCTGTTATCATTTCGAGGACTCTTAAGCTCTTTGGCCTAACCGAGGCCGAAGTGGATGAAAGGGTAAGCTCTTTTCTTTCAGCTACAAACCCCACGTTGGCCACATATGCTAAGAGCGATGGTATCTATCTGCGCATTACAGCCAAAGCTGATAAGGAAAGTGAAGTGCAACAGATGATCGCTCAACGGGAAGCTGACATCAGAGCGATTCTAGACGATTATATATGGGGAGTAGACTCTGAAACCCTTGAGAGTAATGTCGGTAAACTGCTTATGGCAAAAGGACTAAGCATTGCAACAATGGAGTCATGCACCGGAGGGTTTCTGGCTCATTGCATCACGAATATTCCGGGAAGTTCCAGTTATTTTAAAGGTGGGTTAGTGGCATATACAGATGAGGCCAAGGCTGTCCTGGGACTGGATCCGCATCTTGTCGCACAATATGGTCTCATCAGTACCCAAACAGCGGAAGCTATGGCCACTGTGGCTAGAGAAAAATTTAAAACTTCTATCGGCATCGGCCTTACAGGAGTTATGGGACCTTCAGAAGTCGAGGGTAAACCAATTGGAACAATCTTGATTGGATTAAATGATGGGCGGTGTATTAGAAGTTTTGTGAGGAACTATCCTGGTAACCGTTTGCAGGTAAAGCACAGAGCGGTTACCTCAGCTCTTTTCGAGCTAAGGAAGATATTGCTTTAGGGGGAAAACATGCATCTTATTATTGATGGCTACGGGAATAATTCAAATCTGCTGCAGGACGAGGAATTTCTTTATCAAGTGTTAGACTCCTATCCTGCTCAGATAGGAATGACCAAGATCTCTCAGCCACTTGTTATAAAGTACGTAGGGACTAACATTGAAGACTGGGGAATTTCTGGATTTGTTTTCATTGCTGAAAGTCATATAAGCGTTCACACTTTTGTTGAACGATGTTATATCAATATCGATGTTTTCTCCTGCAAGGAATTTGATGCTGAGCAAGCGATAAAGTTTTTCAAAGAAAAATTTCAGCTAACAAGGTTAACATGTCGCCTCATTAGCAGAGAATGGAAAATAACGGACCTCACTGAAGCTGAGGATGTGATTGAACCTCACCTAGTTAAATGACGAACAATAACGCAGAATCCTTATTTTCTTCACCACAAAATTTTGCCGGCTTATCATCACCATATACAGATTTCAATACCGCTAAGGTTGTTATTTTGCCAGTCCCTTATGATGCCACTACCGAATGGCACAGTGGCACTCGTGAAGGCCCGCAAGCCATCATTAATGCTTCGAAATACTTGGAATTGTATGATATTGAGCTTAACCGGGAGATATTTAAAGTAGGAATTCACACCCTTCCAGAAATCAAGCCGGTTTTAAGTAGCCCTGAGGAAATGACCCAAGCCGTCTACCAAGTAGCCAAAGAGTTACTTCGACAGGATAAATTCACCGTGATGTTCGGAGGAGAACATTCTCTTAGCCTAGGGGTAGTAAAAGCACTCAAGGAGAAATATCAGACCGTTTGTGTTTTACAACTTGATGCTCATGCCGACCTCCGTGATGAGTATTTGGGAACTAGATATGGCCACGCTTGCGTTATGCGTCGCATAGTTGAGCTTTGCCCAATTGTACAGGTTGGAATACGAAGCCTGAGCCAAGATGAACAGGATTTTCTCAATCGAAACAACATGCACCCGTTTACTATTCCTACCTCAAGCGCCGAATTAGCTTCACCGGAGCAGATAATTGGTTCATTGAGCGACATTGTTTACATATCTATCGACCTAGATGTCTTTGATCCGTCAATTATGTCGGCAGTAGGTTTTCCAGAACCGGGTGGCATGCAATGGCACGAAGTTCTTGCCCTGCTGAGATCAGTAGCCCAGCACAAACATATTGTTGGTTTCGATTTGGTGGAACTCTGCCCTGCACAAGGACCTGCCTCTTGCGCTTTTCTAGCAGCTAAATTAGCTTATAAGCTTATTGGCTATGCTATCCCGTGTCAATAAAAACAACTCTAATTTAGGCAGCAAGTTAGGCTAGTAACTGCTTTGTTTCAGTGTATAACTTGTGCTAAAATGGCTTGTTACAAAATCGGAAACTTGAAAGCGGAGGCACTCCATGCCGAGCAAAAGCAAAGCAGAATGGCAACAAAACGTATTAATGCCAGCATTAAAACGTTTCCCTGAGAGGCAAGAAAGCTTCGAGACCACCTCCGGTATAAGTATCTCGCCTGTATATGCGCCGGACGATTTGCCAGATTTCGACTATTTTACAGCGTTAGGCTATCCCGGAGAATACCCTTTTACGCGGGGTATCCAGCCCACCATGTACCGCGGCAGACTATGGACGATGAGGCAGTACGCCGGTTTCGGCACTGCAGAGGAGTCTAACAAGCGCTATCGTTATTTACTGGAACAAGGACAAACGGGTTTAAGCATTGCCTTCCATTTACCCACTCAAATAGGCTATGACTCAGACCATCCATTAGCTAAAGGTGAGGTAGGTAAAGTCGGAGTTGCCATAGACACACTCGAAGATATGGAGATACTGTTTAATGGAATCCCTTTAGACAAAGTTAGCACATCAATGACCATAAACTCAACAGCTCCGATACTTCTTGCTATGTATATCGCCGTGGCTAAGAAACAGGGGGTTGACCCAGCCAAGTTAGAGGGTACCATCCAGAATGATATACTTAAAGAGTATATTGCTCGCGGTACTCACATTTTTCCTCCCCGTCCATCGATGCGCTTGACCACCGATATCTTTGCCTACTGCAGCAAACATATGCCCCGTTGGAATACTATTAGCATCAGTGGCTATCATATACGTGAAGCTGGTTCCACAGCTGCTCAGGAGATTGCCTTTACTCTGGCTAACGGCATCGCTTATGTCAAAGCGGCCATCGAGGCTGGGCTGGATGTCGATGAGTTTGCTGGCAGGCTTTCCTTCTTCTTTAATAGCCATAATAATCTTTTTGAGGAAGTTGCTAAGTTTCGAGCAGCGCGACGGGTATGGGCCAAAATTATGAGCCAGAGGTTTAAAGCCAAAGATTCACGTTCAATGATGTTGAGGTTTCACACGCAAACAGCTGGCTGCACACTCACTGCGCAACAGCCTTACAATAATATTGTCAGGGTGGCCATTCAGGCTCTTGCAGCTACTCTTGGTGGAACCCAATCGCTTCACACCAACTCTTTTGATGAAGCTTATGCTACGCCGTCGCAAGAGGCAGTTACTATTGCTTTGCGGACTCAACAGATATTAGCCTACGAGACAGGCATTGGTGATGTCGTAGACCCCCTTGGGGGCTCTTACTTAATCGAATTCCTTACAGATGCCTTAGAAAGACAAGTCACTGAATATATTGAAAAGATTGACAAGTTAGGTGGCGCTGTGGCCGCTATTGAGCAGGGTTTTCAACAAAGAGAAATTCAAGAAAGTTCTTATCGCCAGCAAAAGAATATTGAAGAAAACAAAGCTATTGTTGTGGGTGTCAACAAATTTGTTTCACCATCTCCAAAGATACCTGAATTACTTCGCGTTGACCCGGAACTGGAAAGAAAACAAAAGGAACGCTTAGCTCAGGTGAAAAGAAATCGGGACAACGATAAAGTCACCAAAGCACTTAAGAAACTGGAAGATACAGCCCGAAGCCAGGATAATACCATGCCCGCCTTTATAGAATGTGTCGAAGCCTATGCTAGCATTGGTGAGATATGTGATGTGTTGCGTAAGGTATTTGGCACTCAAAAGGAATTTCTTGTCTTTTGAAGTCTACATATGCATAAGCTAAGCTGTAAAAGGAGAGTCAAATGGATTTCCAATTAACCGAAGAGCAAAAGATGTTCCAGGCAATGGTGCGCGATTTTGCCACCAATGAGATTAAGCCCCTTGCAGCAAAAATCGATGAGGAGGGCAGATACCCGCCTGAAATTATCAAAAACGCAGCTAAATTGGGGTTATTTGGCATCACAATATCGGAGGAATATGGCGGCAGTGGGGGTGACTATCTATCCATGGCTATTGCTGCCGAAGAGATATGTCGGGCTTCAGCTTCAATTGGTACAGTCTTTCTAGCCAGCCTGTCTCTGGCTTGCTATCCTATCTACAAATTTGGTAATGAGGAACAGAAGCGCAAGTATGTTACGCCTCTAGCTAAAGGCGAAAAGCTAGCTTGTTTTGCGCTGACAGAGTCTGGCGCTGGAAGCGACGCTGGAGCTTTAGAGACGACTGCTACCTTACAAGGCGATAAATACGTTTTAAACGGCACCAAGATGTTCATCACCAATGGCTTAGAGGCTGAAGTGGCAGTTGTATTTGCTACTATTGATAAATCGTTGGGGCATCGTGGCATAACTGCTTTCATTGTTGAAAAAGGGACACCTGGCTTCTCTGTTGGCAAGGAAGAGCATAAACTAGGAATCCGTGGCTCATCGACGACAGAGTTGATATTTGAGAACTGTCAAATACCAGCATCTAACTTACTGGGCGAAAGGGGACGGGGCCTGCGAATAGCTCTGGAGGCAATAGATTCGAGTCGGGTTACCGTAGCTGCTCAAGCTGTGGGCATTGCTCAAGCTGCGTTTGATGCAGCCTTAAGTTATGCTAAAGAACGTCAGCAATTTGGGCAACCGCTAGTGAATTTCCAGGCAATACAGTGGATGTTAGCTGACATGGCAACTCATATTGACGCAGCTCGATTGCTCACTTATCGAGCTGCCTGGCTTAAAGACCACGATATGCCGTTTATGAAAGAGGCTTCTATGGCAAAGGTCTATGCTGCAGAAACGGCGAGGATGGTTACCAATAACGCCATCCAAATTCACGGTGGCTACGGCTATTGTAAAGATTACCCTGTGGAGCGTTATCTGCGTGACGCTAAAATAACTGAAATTTACGAGGGGACCTCAGAAATGCAGCGAATGACCATCGCCAGAGCCCTTATCAGAGAAGGTTAAAGGAGGTGCAATGATTAAAAAAGTTCACCATATTGCTGTCGTAGTTAAAAACTTGGATGAGGCACTCCAACTTTACGATAGTCTTTTTGGAGCTAAACCAAGCAAAATAGAAACCATACCACAGCAGGGAGTAAAGGCTGCACTCCTACCAATGACTGAAGGTGGAGAAATTGAGCTTCTGGAACCAATCGATCCGCAGAGCGGGGTAGCTAGATTCCTTGAAAGCCGAGGAGAGGGCATCCACCATATTTGTTTTGAAGTGGATGATGTCGACCGAGAACTATGCACCCTGGCCGACAAAGGCGCCCAATTGATTGATAAGCAGGGTCGCCCGGGACTTGCTGGTAAGGTCGGCTTCATACATCCTAAATCAACTAAAGGAGTACTCATCGAGCTGGCACAAAAGGCCTAGCCTCACCAGCTGCCGAGATAAATCTGTGAAACAACCTGCTGAGGGAGACAAACCTATGGTAGACGAAGCTAAAATCCGAGTTTTAGTTGCTAAACCAGGACTCGATGGCCATGATCGCGGAGCTAAGGTGGTCGCCCGAGCTCTCAGAGACGCAGGTATGGAGGTGGTATATACAGGAATCAGACAAACTCCGGAAATGATAGTCGAGGCGGCGGTTCAGGAGGACGTTGATGTTGTCGGTTTAAGCATTCTTTCCGGGGCCCATTTGGAGCTTTTCCCGCCGATTATAGAGGGACTCAAGAAAAAGGGGAAGGGAGATGTGCTAATTGTCGCTGGCGGCATAATACCGGACGAAGACATTCCCGCTTTACAAAAGATTGGAATAAAGGCAATTTTTGGCCCGGGTACTCCTACACCTAAAATTATAGAATTTATCAAAAACGAAATTGCGGCCAGAAAAAATTAGACCCGATTATCTCTTCTGGCAACTCCAATAATACTTCTTATACTTTTGATACCTTCCCTCTCCATATAATCCCGGATTCCGTCAAGTACATTTAGAGCGGCTTGTGGATTAGTCAGGTTAGCTGTACCTACCTGCACAGCAGAGGCACCGGCCATAATAAATTCTAAGGCATCTCTGGCGCAGGTAATACCACCACAACCAATTATCGGTATATCCACAATCCCAGCAACTTTGTACACAGCATAAAGAGCAATTGGCTTGATCGCAGGCCCAGAAAGTCCCCCAAAGACATTGCCTAAAGCAGGTTGTCGCTTACTCACATCAATGGCTACCCCTCGCACTGTATTTATCACAGTTATAGCATCAGCTCCAGCCTCGTTTACCGCTGAGGCAATCTCCAAAATATCAGTCACATTCGGGCTCAACTTCACGATAACAGGCAAGCTGCTAACATTTTTAATTGCCTCAGTTATGGATGCAGCAGACTTTGGACTTGTGCCAAATTCAAGCCCCCCGAATTCCACATTGGGGCAGCTTATATTTACTTCAATACCACTTATACCAGGAACCCCTTCGAGCTTTGCGGCGATTTCTATATATTCATCTATAGTTTCGCCAGCAATGTTTACAATCACCGGGACTCGCCACTGGGCCCATATTGGAGCTTTTTCCTGTATGACATTGTCAATCCCAATATTCTGCAAACCGATGGAATTAAGCAGGCCTGAGGCCGTCTCTACAAGCCGTGGCTGTACATTGCCATTCTTGGGTGCAAGGGTGGTCCCTTTACAAACGATAGCCCCTAGTTTTTGCACGTCAATGAGTCGGCTATATTCAATCCCGTAGCCAAAAGTACCTGCAGCTGTCATTACTGGGTTTCTTAAAATTAGCCCTTTAGGCTGCAACGGGGCTATTTCGACACTGAGATCAACCATTTCAAACTTTAACTGATGGCCGTAATTTTAGCACTGATTCTACCTTAGTAGCCATTGTCACTGGCTTATCACGGCGATCATCTATCTTGATGTTCGTAATCAGTCGGGATGCCCCTTTTTCAAAGGGAACTTCATGCATCTGATGTATGACCTTGAGTACTTCGTCAAGGGGACCCTCCAGAACAGTTCCCATAGGTGTTAGCCTGTAGGATAAATCTTTCTTACCCTCGAGAACCTCTAGGCAGGCAGCAATATAATGGCTGATCCCAGTCTCACCAGTACCTATTGGTACAATTGATACCTCGACAACGACTAGGTTTTTCATTATGCACCTCCAACATGTATTATTTATTACACCCATCCCACAGCAATAGTATAGCTAAGGCAGAAAAGAAAAGATAGTAAAAAACTGGATAACACTTGCTTCGGGAAAAAACAACTTTTGAAACATAAGGCCGGAGATTTAAGCTAGTCATCTCGAAACTATCATATGCTTTTTATCATCTGCACAGAAATATGTTACAATCTCGTTGTACGGTAAGGTCAAGGGTTGGCATTAAATCAAGTATTTTTAGCTGGCTTTTTACCCGGAGGCTGAGCATACTTGGGGATAAAAATCGTTGGGTTTCACCATATCGTTCAGACGCCAGTTGCCCCAGTACTTATCGAGGTGGCCTTAATGAATTACCAACATGCTAGTTAGACATGGCTTACATTAT
>CAZJVJ010000025.1:10308-11563 GCA_964549635.1 uncultured Dehalococcoidales bacterium | reverse complement strand
GCTAGACGACATACTTACCAGCTCAACCGTATGATGGCCGGGTTGGTGGAAAAATTCGCGTGCTGGGACTTTGAAGCGCACCACCTCGTTCTGGCGCTCTCCTTGGCTGCCAACAACGTAATCCCGTTCAAAAAGGCCGCATTTGTACAAAACCTTACAGGCCCCACCCCGAGTGCGTAGTGCAACTACCGCGTCTTCCCATATACCACCCAGTTCTCCAACAATGAAGCCGCCGCGCGCCCACGGATTCTTCTCCTCTTTCAGCCCGAAAATAACGCCGCTCGTCATATCTAGCTTATCAAGTCCGTTATAATGTCCCTGGCTAGCTCGTAAGAAAAATTGCGCTTTACTGCCTCAAGAGCTCCCAGCGCCAGCTTGGTCCATAAGGTCTCGCTATTGTAAAGCGAAACAACCCTATCAGCAAATTCATCAGGGGTATCGGCAATCAGCACGTTCACCCCATCGCTCAAACCCAACCCCTCTGCACCCACGGTAGTGGTCACCACCGGCAGTCCATAGCTCATGCTGATAATGTTTTTCACTTTCACACCAGCGCCGTACCGAATCGGGGCAACAAACACCCTACAACTGCTGAAAAAGGGAGCTAAGTCAGCCACGTAACCAGTTACCACTATATACCTTGATTGGAGTTTCAACACCTGCTTGGGTGGGTTACTGCCTACAATGTACAGGCATACGTGCGGCAGTTGTTTCCTTATCAACGGAAATATTTCTTTTACCAGGAATAGCGCAGCATCAACATTGGGAATATGGTAAAAGCCACCCAAAAAGAGTATGTCCTTCCTCAGATGGAACGGGACAATTTCGTCTGCTGGACCTTCAAAGAGAAAGCAGGCAGGAATCACCTCCGTACGCTTATTTGGCAGTTCGTTTGAGATGATTTCTCTCTCAATGCTGCTAGGGGTTAAAACCACATCAACTTTGCTAAATATGGAGAATTCCAGTTGCTTCAACCTTTCAGCCACTGCCAGCGCTCTCTTGTCTTGCTCAATTAAGTATCTTCTTTGTTCCCTCAGGTAATGCAAATCTTGGGTATAATACAAGATTCGGGCATTGCTTTCCTGCCTAATCCGGTCGATATACTTTTTTGAAGTATCCGGCCTGGTGAGCCAGACCAGGTCTATATTTTTGCCGTTCTCCTTGAGCCATCGGTCGAAATCAAAATGCCCGTAGAGCACTTCTATGCCCAGCCGCTGCAATTCTCGAGTGTAGGGCATCAATTTAAGCCGGTTGT
>CAZJVJ010000025.1:0-10208 GCA_964549635.1 uncultured Dehalococcoidales bacterium | reverse complement strand
CAGCCAAATACTCAGCCTTCTAAAAAAACGGCGCCAGCCTTCGTTCAAAAGCACCATCATACCGGTCCGCACAAGGCTATAGTAGTACCGCAACGCTCTTTGTTGGTATGATAGCTTCTGGATTATTACCTTGATATATAGTCAACTTTTAACCTCGTATCCCAGATTATGTACCATTGTCTGATAACTACAAGAGGGTTAAATCAATCTGTCAGCTGTTCCTTCAAAGCCCGCTTCCGGTCGACTTGAACCCAGCACACTGTAAATTCACGAAGTGAAATCGGCTCTGTAAATCTGACCAAACTTGGCCAGACAGGCCAGTCGCCATGCCCGGTGGCACTCCTTTGCGCTAAGCGGTCGTCCTCCCGATACCACCTCTCGGATCCGTCTTATCGCGGCCACATCAAAAACGGTTTCGTCGTCAAGCAAGGGCAATCGCAGCCAACGTGCAATAATACCCCTCAGCCCACCGTTGAACCAATCTTGCAAAAGCGGCCAAAAACCCGTTTTCCTGCGATTCCAAACTACGCTGCGAGGCAAATGACCAGACAATGCCTTTCTCAGTATGTACTTTGCGTATCCGCCTCGCAACTTGTATCGGTACGGAACGCCGAAGGCAAACTCCACCATCTTTGGAGAGCAATAAGGCAACCGTAAAGTTATATTATGCCGGGAGCTAGATTTGTACGAAATCCGCATCAAATTGGCTAGGTCGATTAAAGCCTGTGGAGTAAGAGCTTCAGTATGAGTCAAAGGTGTACCAAAATGTCTCCATGTTCGTAATAGTTCGTGAGCCAGCTCATTGCCCATAGTGGAGAGCGGAGATTGTTGGTGGAAGCCACGGTGGTGACTTGGAAATAGTACCGCCTTCATTTTGGGTGCCATCTCGGGAACATAAATGTCCAGTAGGCTTCCAAATATGTATGGCGCATTCTCGCTCAATATCGATGGATAATGTAGGAGCAGCAACACATTCTGAAGAATCACTGAAGTCGACCTTCTTTGCTCGAGGCTGTCCCAGACTTTAGCAACGAATGCATCTGGCGAACCAACAAACAGACTGTCGCCTGCCAATCCTGAAACCACATATCTGAAGCCCTCATTGGCTAGGAGTCGGTAAAACTCTGGCTCAATAATCAAAGTAGACGGTCTATAAGTGGGTGTTTCCAGCATATAAAGCGCTTCAACCAGAGAATCTTCTGTTGCCGCGCATGGGTTGAGCCAGGAAGTCCTGTGCAAGGTATTGAATTTAAGCACAATTTCCTTTATCAGCTTTGCGTCATCTGTATCAGTCGTTCCTTGAAGAAGGATGCTTCTCGTTTGAATCTGGTCGTCTTGAATCGCGCAGGCAGCAGCCAATATGCCAGGCGAGTCTATGCCCGAGCTCAACCCAAAACATGTGATATCGAGGCGTTTAAGGAACGGTGCTGTACATTCCTTAAGAACCTGCCACAGCTGCTCGGCACATTGGCTGACTGTTTGATCTCCCTTGTTTCTATCCTCTGCGTGCTCATTCCACAAATCTAAAACACCAATTTTCTTTACAAGCTCTGTTCTCCAAGCTCTTAGGTCAACCTTCAGGTAGTAGCCATCCGGAACCACTTGGATATCATTGAACATCGTGTCCATATCGAAATCAAGCTTGCACGCCGCGATGTATGAGCACGCTACCTTAAAGTTGATGCTCATCCTTGACGGAAATCCTAAGCTTAATATGGACTTTATTCTTGTAGCTACAACTATGTTAGTGTCGTCGCGGTAATAGTAAAACGGGATTGTGCCAAGAAGACAAGGAATAAAGTACCACGCTTTCTTATCATGGTCAGCCAGAGCGATTGCATAGTTTCCCTCCAGCATAGCAAGTTTACCAACTTCAGATTCAGCATGACTAGCTAGGATTTCGGTGACTGTTTCCTTTGCCTTCTGCCCGAAAACAATGTCACCCAATATCACCATATCCTTTTGAATTTCAGGAAAAGACTCAAATCTAACAGGCGGTGCTGCAGGGAGAGCAAACTGCACTTCTCCTAAGGAAGGGTACACACAAACCTGCTGGGGTTGGAAATGAATATAGAAGCTGTTTATCACACACTCATCTGAGACTGTTTAGTAACGGGCGATTTATACACATCTCTCCTTGATAGGTCTGTTTCATTGCTTTTCAATCCCCGTTTATGATGTCTCCCCCCTTTCCTAATACTTTTATGATCATCTTTCACGCTTTTTCCCTTGTTTTAAATCACTAACTCTCATGTCTAACCGCTCGTAGCACAGACCTAGACTTCACTTTTGGAGCTGACACCGGCTAGCAACTTCACCAGCATCTTTAAGCCCAACACCATGAAAGTCAGATAACCCTGAACTGCATGCCTGACAAAGCCTATATAATGACATCGTTTCTGTGTTCCTTCTTAGTCCCGCGGCAGTTAGGCCTGATGGCTGACTTTATCCCTTTCTGCTCCAAGTAATAACGGTTGTCACCATAATCGCAGCCTTTGTCTCCAGCTACAACCTCTATCCCCTTGCTCAAGTCTTTCTCAATTAGTCTATTGAGCTCACGCCCGTCATGGTCGTTGACTCACCACCTTGTTTTTTAGCCTGAGTATATCAGCTTCAAAGCTACATGGCTCTACTCGACGAAAAAATTTGCACCAGAGTTGCTAAACAGGCTCACGTCATCAAATATCAAATCGCTCCTTAGCCGGATATTATAGCATAAGTTTCAGGAAGTCAGGCCCAGCACGAAGGGCACAGACCAAATGCGCCAGCTCCCAGCAAAAGTTCCACGTGGCGAGCAATACTGGCGTCATCGTTTGGCACTCCCATTCGAGCGAATCTATGCAGAACCCTGTTGCAGCACCGAGAGGTAATGAGCTATTACCCTGTCTGTAGCGCCGACGGAAATTGCCCTGCCGCCATCCAGTAAGAGGCAGCGCTGGCAAATCCGCCGAACCAGATTCAAATTGTGGGAGACGAGGATGATTGTCCTTCCCTGACGGCGGAACTCTTCTATTTTAGCGATGCACTTTTTCTGAAAGACGTCATCACCCACCGCCAGCACCTCGTCCACCAGCATGGTATCGGGCTCAGCATGGATGGCTGTGGAGAAGGCGAGGCGGAGGTACATCCCGGAGGAATAGTTCTTGAGCTTCATGTCCTGAAATTTCCGGAGTTCGGCGAAGTCGAAGATGTCGTTATATACCCTGTCCACCTGCTTTTTGCCCATGCCCAGGATGGAGGCATAGATGTAGACATTGTCCCTGGCGGTGAGCTCTGGATGGAAGCCAACGCCAAGCTCGAGGAAGGAGGCAACTTTGCCGTTGATGGTCACCTTGCCCCCATCGGGATAGAGCACACGAGCCAGTACTTTGAGCAGGGTGGTCTTGCCCGAGCCGTTCCTGCCTATGATGCCGAAGGTCTCGCCTTTGTCTACCTCAAAGCTGACATCTCTGAGTGCCCAGAACTCCTCATATTCGATCTGCCTTTTGATGACCGCGATTATGTTCTGGAAGAGGGTGGTCCTCTTCTCCCTGGGAATGCGGAATTTTTTAGAGACAGCATCGACGATGATGGCGCTCATCACACCTCCTCGGCGAAGCGGCGCTGGAGCCGCGCGAAGACAAAATTGCCCATAAGCCAGGCGATTATGGCGGCGATGATTATGCCTATAATACTGGCTATGGACGGAGCCGTGCCAGCGACCATGAGGTTGCGGTACACGATGATAAACTGGGTTACAGGGTTGAGGATATAGTACGGCATGAGGTATCCGGGGACTATTGACAGCGGATAGACGATGGGCGAGCAGAAAAAGAGGATATTTATCAGCACATCCCATATCTGGTTAAGGTCACGGAAGTAAACGAAAAGGGCGGCTAGGACAAGCCCGATGCCATAAATGAAAAAAAGGTAGGGAATGTGGACAAGAGGGAAAAGTACTACGGTGAGTGGAAGGTGCCCGAGCAGGACAAGCAGGATGGGGAGCAGGACAAGGAACTCCAGAAGTGAGCTGATAAGGTTTGCCAGCACGGTGCTGAGGACGAGTATGTGCCGCGGTACATAAATTTTGGTCACCAAGCTGGGCTTGCCTACTATGGAATGTAGGGTCGCGGTGGTGCCTGCGGCGAAGAAGCGCCATGCCATTATACCTACAAGAAGGTTGACAGCGAAGTTTTCCTCCTGGCGGAAGAGGTTTCGGAAGACGAACCAGAGGACTAGCGAAAGGAGCAACGGGCTTAACAGCGACCAAAAGAAACCCAGAGTGGTGTTCTGGTAGCGGTTCTTGAACTCAGCAAGAGTAAGGTTTTTGATGAGTTCACGGTACTGCCACATTTTGCCCGTCATTGTAGCATACCTCTGAGATAACCGCAGGTGACACCCAGGACTTTGCTGATTTCGTAGGCGATGGAATATGGCACCCAGTACCACCAGCGGTCGTGTGACAGGGCGAACTTCATCTCCCGAAATATGTAGCCCTGGCGGTGGCCGACCCAGTTGCGGGAACGGGGGAGACCGCCTGCCCCCTGCCTAGAGGCAATGCCAAAGAGAAAAGAACGGTCAAAAATTTTACGCAGACTCTCGTCATGTGAGTGATAGACAGGTGCCTCAGGTTCATAAATGAGCGTCCAGCCAGCACGGAGCAGACGGCCGGCAAGCTCTTTGTCCTCAGCGACGATGACCTTTTCCGAGAAGGGTAACTTTTGCCAGATGTTTTTTTTCAGCGCTGAATTAACGTCTGAAACAAACATGTTGTCACGGTAGTAGTCGCTATCACGAGAGGTGACGCGAATCTTGAAGTCGGGGAAGTAGTAGAGGTAAAAGAATTTTTCCGGCGGTTTGGCGTGCTCGTAGGGTATCTGTCTGCCATAGACCATGGCTACCGAGGGGTCGGCGAAGTTGTCCGCCAGCTTCCGAAGCCAGTCACGGCGCACGGGCAGGGCGTCCTGGGTGATGTACACCAGTATTTCGCCCCGGGCAAGCGTAGCGCCCAGGTTCCTGGTCCTGCCATGGTGGAACTCCTCGGGGGGTATCTGTACCAGCCTTACCGGATAGGAGCGGGCTATCTCCACAGTGCCATCGGTGGAGCCGGAATCTATGACTATGATTTCGTATTCGCCGTCGAAGTTTTGGGAGAGGAGGTTCTGAAGAAGTCTTCCCCAGCCTTCTCCAGCATTTTTAGTAAGGACGATGATGCTGGCTTTCATTTTTATATGTTTTATGTGCTATTTTACTATCGGAGCAACCGGAGGAAAAGGGTGCAGTATTCACCAGTGACCTTGTCCCAGTTGTATTCCTCGGCGAGACGGCGAGACTGAAAGGCAGCAAGCTGGTGGAGATTGAAGGTGTCCGTCTCTAAGGCAGCCAGCTGTCCTGCCAGATCATCTTCGTTCTTGAAGTAAATGCCGCCTTCCTGAAGCACCTCGCGGTGGAAGGGTACATCATATGCCAGAATCGGTCTACCAAAGACCATCTGTTCTAGGAGAGAGGGGTTGGTGCCACCTACTTCGTACGCATGGATGTAAGCGAGACAGTTTTTGCGCAGCGTGCCCAGTTTTTGTTTATCGTAGATGGTGCCAAGGAAAAGTATCCGGGAATCATTGTTTTTAAGTTTCTCCAGAAAGCTGCAGTAGCCGTCCTTGGGATCAAAGTTGCCGACGATGACCAGCCTGCGTTGGGAAGCCGTGTTTTTGAAGGCTGCTATCTCAAGATGAATGTTGTTCTCGGCAACTATCCTGCCCACAGTGAGGTAATAGCCCCATGGGCATAGGCTGAAAGTATTTAGTAACAGTCCGTCTTCACCGGCTGTGGTCTCATCCAGCAGCTTTCTGGCGCCGTAGGGGATGTAGACCGTGTTGGTGGCGTGGTAGGTCTTATCCAGGTGGTGTTTAATGGCTTTGGAATCGGCGATGGCGGTGTGAGCTATTTTCACAGCGAGCCACTCAGAAAATTTGAGGTACCAGGAGGCGAGGTAGGAGAGACCCTTCCAGAACGGTGACAAGTAGCGGCGCCTGAGGATGGGGCGTTTCCACTCTAAGCCGTCGGTATTGATGACCACCTTTTTGCCTAGCAAGCGTGGAACAATGGCAGCCAGCGCGCCATCGGGAGCGACGTAGTATATCAGGCGAACATCGGGGTGCTTACACAGCAGGTATATAGTTGCTAGAACATCGTTGACGGTGGGGATGGTCAGAGTTTTTCCCTGAATGGCCGGGATGTGGAGTCTGGTGATGCCGTGGTAAACATCCTGACCGAATCCGGTGGACTCGCAGGTAACGATGACTTTAAAGCCCCGCTGGAGCAGTCCGGATGCTATTTCTCCCACGAAGGTCTCGGCGCCGCCGTAGCCGCCGGGTATGCCGCGTACGCCAACAAAGGCTATCTTGAAACCTGCGCACGTCCTTAAAGTCACTGGCTTGCTTTATATCCCTGTTCGGTGAGGTAGTCAGTGAGCGCTTCCTGCCAGGGCCTCAGGTCATCAGCACCGAGAAGGCGAAGATGGTAATTATCAAGCACTGAGTACCGTGGCCTCATGGCTTTCTGCGGGTACTGGTCTGAGGTTATGGGGATAACGCAAGTGGAAAGGCCCGCCTGCTTGAGTATCTCCACGGCAAAACCGTACCATGAGCAGGTGCCTTTGTTGGTGATGTGAAAGGTCCCGTAGTATTCAGTGGTGATGAGCCAGGCTATCTTGCGGGCGACATCCTTGGTATAGGTGGGGGAGAAGACCTGGTCCTTGACCACCGTCAGCTGAGGACGCCCCTTTGCCAGGCGTATCATGGTCTCGACGAAGTTGCCGCCTTTCCCGCTACAGCCGGCAGTCCCGAAGAGGGCGGAGACACGGACGATAAAGTGTTTACGACAGAGATGCCGGACAAAGTGCTCGCCGGCTAGTTTCGACTTGCCGTAAACGTTGGCAGGGATGGGGGTATCGAATTCGGTGTAGGGTGTGGTGCGGATCTCCGGTTCGCCGCCGAATACATAATCGGTGCTGATATGGACGAGTTTGGCACCGAGCTTCTCCGCCACAACAGCAACATTTCGGGCACCGAAAGCATTTATCAGGAAAGCCCTATCAGGCTCGACCTCGCAGTCATCGACACGGACAAAGGCGGCGGTGTTGATGACGATGTCTGGACAGTGTCTGCAGAGCGCACGGTTTACCGAGTCGATATCCGCAATTTCGGTGTCATAGTGAGTAAAGGGAACTGTATCAAAGGCAGTGAGCGCTTTGCACAGGTCAGAGCCGAGCTGGCCGCTGGCGCCGATGATTGCGACCTTCATCTCTTAAGGTACACCTGCTCATAGTACTTAGCGTAGTCGCCGCTCTTTATCCGCTGCCACCACTCACGGTTGCTTAAATACCATTTCGCGGTGAAAGTGAGCGCATCATCGAAGGAGTAGACTGGTTTCCAGCCCAGCTCATGGCGTATCTTGCTAATATCTAACGAGTAGCGGCGGTCATGCCCGGGCCGGTCGGCAACAAACTGGATGAGACTGTCCGGCTTGTTTAGCAAGCTTAAAAGTTTATGCACCAGGGCAAGGTTGGTCATTTCATTGCCGGCGCCGATGTTGTAGACCTCGCCATCTCTGCCTTTTTCTAGCACAGCTTCCAGGGCACGGCAGTAGTCCAAGACAAAAATCCAGTCCCTTACATTGAGACCATCGCCGTACACAGGGATGGGCTTGTCTTCGATGGCGTTGGTGATGGCGAGGGGGACAAACTTTTCCGGAAACTGATAGGGACCGAAATTATTGGAGCAGCGGGTGATAATGACCGGTGTCCCATAAGTCTTACGGTAGGCAAGGCAAATGAGGTCGGCGGCGGCCTTGCTGGCCGAATAGGGACTGCTGGGATATAGGGGTGAAGACTCAGTAAAGCTGCCTTGTTCTGTCGAGCCATAGACCTCGTCTGTGGAGACCTGGACAAACCTTCTTATCTGATATTTTCTGGTGCCTTCGAGAAGTATCTGAGTGCCACGGATGTTGGTCTCGAGAAAAGGGGAGGCGTCCAGGATACTGCGGTCAACATGGGACTCAGCGGCAAAGTTTATTACGGCATCAAACTTCTCCCGGAGCAAGTTATCAACCAGATCCCTATCAGCGATGTCACCCTTTATGAATCGGTAGTGCGGGCTCTGTTCCACTTCTTTCAGATTTTCCAGATTGCCGGCGTAGGTGAGCTTGTCCAGATTGGTTATTTCCCAATCAGGGTGTTGCTGTATCACGTAGCGGACAAAGTTGCTGCCTATAAAGCCTGCGCCGCCGGTGACAAGCAGTTTCACGCCATTCGTCTCCTACTATTTATGTGCCGGGTAGAACCAGTCCCAGGGCTTACCCACACGGGGGTCGTTCTTGCTGCCGTTTATCTCTGAGGGGATGATGGAGGGGTCGTTCCAGGGACGGCGCTCTTCATCCGGGTTCTTATAGTCGTAAAGGCGGGTGACGAAATAGACTGTGAGCGACGGCTGGCTACCCACAGTTTTTGTGCCATGGAGGTAGTGACCGGGTATCCTAACGAGCATAGGCTTGTGCGCACTGGCGATGACCTCGGCAAGCCTCCGGGTTTTCTCATCATAGGCACAGATTTTCATGGCGCCTTCAATTAACAGAAAGTAGTCCACCTGACCACGCAGGTGTCGGTGCCATGCCCTGACGATACCGGGGTGGCTGTAGCTCAAGTTCACCTGCATGACCCATTCATCGATGAAGTCCCGCCAGTCCTCCCGCAGCGCTTCGGCGAAAAAGCCGCGCTCATCAGGTAGTATGCTAAGTTCATAGGTCCTTACACCTTCCAGCGGGTATTCCTTCAGCATGGCGCTCCTTTTTCCTCCGTCTAAAGGACTATCTCAGTATCGTCACCGATGCACAACCTGACTGTTTTGAAGCCACGCTCCTGTTTGAGCACCCTGGCACCCCTGCCCACGAGGCTGTCCGACAGCCGTTCGATGTGGCACACGGAGCAGCCTTCAAGGATAACGGAGTGTTCGATGCTGGAGTTCTCTACGATGGTGCCAGCGCCGATGCTGGTAAAGGGGCCGATGTACGAGTCCTTAATGACACAGGAGTGGGCAATGGCTACCGGCCCCCTGATGGTACTGTTTTCCACTTTGGTGCCCTCGCCTATCTCCACCCTGCCGATAACATGGCTGCGTCCGTCCACATCCCCTCTGACATCACGCTGGAGGAGGTCATCGAGCACCACGCGGTTGGCCTCAAGGAGGTCATCCTTCTTGCCTGTGTCCAGCCACCAGCCCTTTAGGATATGGCTGTGTACGGTCTTACCATCATCGAGTAGACTCTGGATGGCATCGGTTATCTCCAGCTCACCGCGCCATGATGGTGTAATTCGTTCTATGGCATTGTGAATATCTGGAGAGAAAAGGTAGATGCCAACCAGCGCCAGATTGCTTTTGGGCTCCTTTGGTTTTTCCACCAGACGGACGACCCTGCCCGTGCCATCGAGCTCAGCAACGCCGAAGAGACGGGGGTCAGGCACTTCTTTCAGCAGCACCAGGGCGCCGGGGCGATTTCGTTCGAACTCGGTTACGAAATCCGTGATACCGCCCTGGATAAGGTTATCCCCCAGAAACATGAGGAACGGCGAGCTGCCCAGAAAGTCACGGGCTGTCTTCACAGCATGGGCAAGGCCGAGAGGCTGCGGCTGAGTAATGTAGGTGAGCCGAGTGTCCCATCTGGAGCCATCGCCGAGGGCTTCTTTGATTTTGTCACCCGTTTCGGGTGATATGATAACGCCGATGTCTTTTATACCAGTTTCGGCAACCTGCTCCATGACATAATGGAGAATGGGCTTGTTCGCCACCGGCAGGAGCTGTTTGGCTATGGTGTTGGTGAGAGGTTTTAGTCTCGTCCCCTTGCCACCCGACAGTATAAGGGCTTTCATCGGGTATATATTATATCTTTAGGATCGGTACTGCAAGAAGCTGTACTGGTTCAGTACATTAGCGACACATTACCTCCCTCCTCTGTTTTGCCACAGCTGCTTTAGAAACTTCAATGGTGTCAGATATACCGGCGATTGATGCGGTCTACCGTATTACACACCCTCTGCCATCGTGATAGCTCTTCTCTTAGGCTGACAAGCTCAAAAGTACTATCTATGACCTCATAAGAGTCCTCGCTGTGTCCTGTGTGCCCGCTCCACATAGCCATTCAGCTCCGGCGACCGCGGTGGCAGCATAAATAGTTTG
>CAZJVJ010000024.1:0-11980 GCA_964549635.1 uncultured Dehalococcoidales bacterium | reverse complement strand
TAAGTGTGGACACTATAGTCCAAAATGCCAGCATTAATAATATCACTGATTTAACTTTCACCGTCGCCAGAAGTGATTTAGATAAAGCAATGGCTTTGGTTAAGCCGGTGGTCAAATCGATCGGAGCTAAAGAGTGTGTCAGTGATTCGACGCTGGCCAAAGTCAGCATTGTTGGGACGGGCATGCAAAATGTGCCAGGCTATGCGGCTACAATGTTCCGGACTCTTTATGAGCAGGGTATCAATATCCAGCTAATTACCACTTCGGAAATAAGGATAACGTGTATTATTGCTGAAGATAGGGTCAAGGACGCTGTTAAAGCCCTGCATAAGGCTTTTGAGTTAGAAAAAGTGCCATTGTGAGGCTAGACTGCCACAACTTCTTTAATGTCTGATATCTCTTGCTTCAGTATTCGTTCTATGCTATTTTTCAACGTCATGGTTGACATAGGGCAGCCAGCACACGCACCCTTCAGCCTTAAGCTGACCACGCCTTCTTTGACGTCGACAAGCTCTACATCTCCTCCATCAGCACGCAGGCTTGGCCTGATTTTATTTAGGACTTGCTCTACCTTTTCTCTCACAGGTTCTCCTTCTTGTGTTTCCAATGCCATTAGGCTAACATAATCAGCCCGCTTTGTCAAAAGCTGGCAAACACTTGACAATGTTGGCTTTTTTTGACACAGTGACTGAGGTACAATTAAGAGTTTACGAGGCGAGTGAGGCGTTCGATAGGGGGTAAAAATGCCAGACCGTGAAGAAGATAAAGCTAGACTTAGGCGTAAAGCTAGCCAGGAGGCCATCGCTCTGGCTATGCAGAGTCGTTGGCGGGAAGCAATAGCCGTTAACCAAAGCATACTTGAACTCTTCCCTACGGATATAGATGCCTATAATCGATTGGGTAGGGCGTATATGGAATTAGGAGAGTTTGCCAGAGCTAAGGAGGCTTATACGCGGGCTTTGGAGCTTGACCCGAATAATTCGATAGCCCAGAAAAACCTGCAGCGACTATCCCTATTGCCAGATTCGCAGGTCAGCGTAAAAAAGGAGCGCCGTGAGGTTGCCCCGACCCTCTTTATTGGTGAAATGGGGAAAGCTGGGGTGGTAAATCTGCAAAACCTGGCTCCCCAGGAGGTATTGGCTAAAATGGCCGCTGGCAACAAGGTCTATTTAAAACTGAGGGGACAGCAGCTGGTTGTGGAGAATGAGCAGGGGGAGTACTTGGGACTGGTAGAGCCACCACATGGTCTGCGCCTGGCCAAATTAATAAAGGGTGGCAATAAATATGCTGCGGCCATTGTAAGCATTGATAATGACAGCGCAAAGGTTATCATTCGTGAGGTATATCAACATCCCAGTCAGGCTGGACGACTTTCCTTCCCTGTTAAAGCTCTCGAAGGCTTCCAGCCGCATATTAAAGATACTCTGTTAAGACATGAGGCTCTAGAAGAGGAAGTTCTGGAGGAGGCAGAATACGCCGAATTAGAGGAAGCCGAACTCGTACCCGAAGGCTTCTCTATATTTGAGGGAGTTACCCCCAGCGAGGAGGTAATGGCGGAAGACGAGTTTATGGACTAGGAGTAAGCGTTACCTTCGGGAAACGGTTGATGTAGCACATTTTTGGGAGACGAAAACATGGAAGTCGGATTAGTCAAGCCGGTAATCATCGAAGAAGAGATGAAGAGCTCCTACCTCGATTATGCTATGAGCGTTATTGTTTCCCGGGCTCTTCCAGATGTGCGCGATGGCTTGAAACCTGTGCACCGTCGCATCCTCTATGCTATGGATGGGCTTGGTCTTCGCCACAATAGTCCTTACAAGAAAAGCGCTCGCATAGTCGGCGAGGTGCTCGGTAAATATCATCCTCACGGTGATGCGCCAGTATACGAAGCTATGGTCAGAATGGCGCAGGATTTTTCGATGCGATACAAGCTGATTGACGGGCAGGGCAATTTTGGCAGTATGGACGATGACCCACCAGCGGCTATGCGCTATACCGAGGCCCGGCTGACAAAAATCGCCGAAGAGATGCTGGTCGATATCGATAAGGATACCGTTGATTTTATGCCCAATTTTGACGACAGCCTGAAAGAGCCAACGGTTTTGCCTGCCAGATTGCCTAATCTACTGGTGAATGGATCTTCAGGCATTGCTGTGGGCATGGCTACCAATATACCACCTCACAACCTCAGCGAGATATGCGATGCTATAAGTTACCTTATCGACAACCCCGATGCCGATGTTGATGAGTTAATGAAAATAGTCAAAGGCCCTGATTTCCCCACCGGCGGTATGATTCTCGGCCGGCGCGGCATAAAGGAGGCCTACGCCAGCGGGCAGGGCAAGATCGTGCTCCGAGCTAAGCTGACCGAGGAAAGTTTAAAGGGTGGGCGGCAACAGATAGTAGTCACCGAGCTCCCGTACCAGACCAACAAAGCGGCCTTGGTGGAAAGAATAGCCGAGCTGGTCAAAGAAAGAAAGATCGACGGCATAAGTGAGGTTCGTGATGAGTCTGACCGCCATGGGATGAGGATAGTAATCGGGCTAAAAAAGGACGCCCAACCTACCAAGGTATGTAACAACCTGTACAAGTACACTCCCATGCAATCGTCTTTCTTCATTAACATGCTGGCTTTGGTGGATGGCCAGCCTCAAGTGATTAATGTTAAGGAAGCCTTATCTTGCTACATAGATTTTCGTCGGGTGGTTATTACCCGCCGCTCCCAGTTTGAGCTCCAGAAGGCAAAGGACAGGGCCCATATTCTGGAAGGGTTCCGCATTGCCCTCGACCACCTGGATAAGGTTATCCAGACTATACGGAAGGCGGAGACCGCTGATGCAGCCCGAACCGGCTTGATGGAAAATTTTGGCCTGTCGCAAGTCCAGGCCCAAGCGATTCTGGATATGCAACTACGTCGTCTGGCACGTCTGGAACAACAGAAGATAACCGATGAGTACAGCGAAGTGGTTAAGACTATCGCTTATCTGGAAGACCTCCTGGCAAATCCGAAGAAAATACTCTTTCTTATTAAACAGGATGTGGCCGAGCTTAAGAAGGAATACGGCGACCCTCGCCGTACTGTAATTAAACGAGAGGAGGCTGAGGAGTTCCAGGATGAGGACCTTATTCCACATCAGGATGTGGTGATTACTTTAAGCGAACAGGGATATATAAAGCGCATTCCAGCTGCCACCTATCAAAAACAGCATCGGGGCGGTCGAGGGCAAATTGGGATGGTGACCCGTGAAACCGATATGGTAAGACATGTTGTGGTGGCTGATACCCATGACAACCTGCTTCTATTTACCAATCGCGGCAAGGTCTACCGCGTTAAATGCTACGATATCCCTCAAGATTTGTCGCGAACAACCAGAGGTACAGCACTGGTGAATCTGGTGTCCTGCGATCCCAAGGAGCAGATAACTGCTGCTGTGGTGGTGAAGGATTTCACGCCAGGCCTGTTTATGGTTATGGCTACGTCTAAGGGGCTGGTAAAGAAGACGCGCTTCGACAATTTCGCTCAGGTCAGAAGCAGCGGCCTTATCGCCATGAAGCTCCGTGGAGATGAGGAGCTGGTGGCTGCGGACGTTGCTTCTCAGAAGGATGAGGTTATCCTGGTAACTCAAAACGGTCAGGCGATCCGGTTCGCAGTAAAGGGTTTACGGCCCGCCTCGCGGACCAGCGGAGGCGTGCGTGGCATCAGGCTGAGCTCCGATGACCGGGTAGTGGCAATGAGCACTGTGTTCCCTGACGCCTATCTTCTTACAGTTACAGAGAAAGGCTTCGGCAAACGTACCCGAGTTGGAAGCTACCATTTGCAGGCCCGTGGCGGCAAGGGGATTCGGGCGCATAAAGTTAACGAAAAGACCGGCAAGGTTATAGCGGCCAAGCTTGTTTCCCAGGGGCAGCACGTTATTATCGTTTCAGCCAAGGGTATCGTCATTCGCATCCCTGTTGACGAAGAGGTTTCGCTTCAGGGCAGAAATACTCAGGGCGTGCATTTGAAGAAGCTAGATTTGGATGACAGGGTAGCTTCTATTGCCTTCATTCACCGTGGAGATGAAAAGGCCGAGGGTAAAGACTCAGCAGAATAGGGGCTCTGTCTAATTAATGGAAGGTTTTATTCGCATTTCACAGGAATTCGGCCTGACCTTCGTGCCCATATTCGTAGCTATGGATGCAATTGGTGTTCTGCCAATATTGGTTCCCTTAACGCGGGATATGAAGCCAAAGGAGCGCAGTAGAACAATATGGCTGGCGGTAATTACCGCTCTGGGGTTGGGGTTAGGCTTTGTGGCTCTGGGGAAGGCCATTTTTCTGTTTTTAGGCATTGAAGTTTCTGACTTTCTGATCGCTGGTGGCATTATCCTTTTTCTTCTGGCGGCAAAAGAATTGGTGGCCGGGAAGATGGTTGAAGCCCAGGCTTCTATCGGTGATGAGACATTGGGCGTGGTACCTCTGGGCACGCCACTTATGGTTGGGCCAGCAGTGCTGGCCACACTTCTGATATTGGCTGACCAGTACCATATTGTTATCGTGATAGTCTCTTTTATTATCAACCTAGCCATAGCCTGGTTGCTTTTTGCTCAGGCGAACCGGGTGGTGGCTTTCCTGGGCGAGGGCGGAGTCAGAGCCACATCCAAGGTGGTCAGTATTTTTCTGGCGGCTATCGCCATTAAGATGGTCCGCCAGGGCATTTTGCAGGTGCTGGGGTGAAGATCATTTTCATTCACGGTGCCGGCAACACCGGCCTTGTCTGGCACTATCAAACTGAATACTTCTCCCACTCTGAGGCTGTCAACCTTCCGGGCCATCCTGGGGGCGAGCCTTGTACCAGCATTGATGACTATGCTGACTGGCTTCATCGGTATGTTCTGGATAAAGGTTATTCGCAGCCTGTACTTGTTGGCCATTCTATGGGCGGTGCCGTCGCACAGGTATATGCGCTGAAATATCCGCTCGATGTTAGGGGCATTGTGCTTATTGGTACCGGGGCCAGGTTGCGGGTAAGGCCGGACTTTCTTAACTTGCTCGAAGCCAGCATCGGTGCCCCGGCCGAATTAATTAGGAATTTCTTAGAACCATTCTACAGTCGGGTAGCTCCGGATGTGAGGGAAAGGGTGATTGATAAAGCCCTGGAGGTGGATGCTGCCGTGCGTTTGAACGATTTCAGATGCTGCGATAAGTTTGATATCATGGATAAAATTCATCAGGTTGGGGTGCCTACACTGGTTATCTGTGGCATGGATGACGAGATGACACCGGTCAAATATTCCCAGTATTTAGCCAGCAAGATCGCCGGTGCCAGACTGGCCCTTTTTGAAGGCTCTCATTTCGTCTTTATGGAAAGTCCTGAGAAAGTAAATCAGGCCATTGAGGAATTTCTACAGTGCCTTTAGAATTACGCTTTGCCTGGGTGCAGGGGGCTTCTCATGAAGATAGCTGTGCTTTCTGATACTCATGTACATCTGGTCGAAGAACTACCGGCAGAGACCATCAAAGCCCTTTCCACTGTGGACTTAATAGTTCACGCCGGTGATTTTGTGGGCTCAGCAGTCCTGGAAGGGCTGAAGCAGATGGCTGAGGTAAAAGCAGTCCGGGGCAACGTGGACTCGATGAAACTGAAGAGCCTGCTACCAGAAAGAGAGATTGTCATGGTCGCTGGCAAAAGGATTGGGATTATCCACGGCTCCGGTGGCCCGGACGGTATTGAGCACAGGGTAAGGGCGCTGTTTAATGATGTTGACATAATTATCTATGGGCACAGCCATGAAGCCAAGATGGTACAATTAAGTGGAGTTCTTATGTTTAACCCCGGGCCAGGATACCGTTCCTATGGCATCCTTACCATCGATGATGAGGTGAAGGGGGAAATAAAGGTTGTTTAAAAAACACTTTTCGGTGTGGCCTTGCCATTTTGGCTATAAAGGGGGCGGAGATGGCTGAACCATGGCCTGAGCTTTCAGCTCTGGACCGACCGGAGATTCTACAATTCATATTTTATCCCCGCCGCGACCTTTTTACAGGTTTCACAACGCCTAACGTCCTTTCCGGCTCTATCCCGGTTGATGAAGGTGTTTCTATTTCCTATCGCTTCTATTTCGGAAATCGGAAGCACCCCAATATACTGTTCTTTCATGGTAATGGTGAGATAGCCAGCGATTATGCGGCTATTGGCTCTATTTTTAACCAAGTCGGACTTAATCTCTTTGTCGCCGATTACAGAGGCTACGGCAGCAGCAGTGGCACCCCCACACTTAGCAACATGATAAAGGACGCTCACCTCATATTTGAAGGCTTCAAACAAGCACTTAAAGAAAAGGAGTTTTCAGGTAGTACCTTTCTTATGGGCCGCTCCCTGGGTAGCGCCTCTGCTATTGAGCTTGCCTATCACTACCAGACGCAACTGAAGGGGCTGATAATAGAAAGCGGCTTCGCTAATATTTTCAATCTCTTTGACTATCTGGGCTTTCCTCTGGAATCCCTGGGTATTGAGGTTCCAGATACGCCTTCAAGCCTGAGGCTTATACGTAATATAGCTGTTCCCACCCTGGTTATCCACGGTGAGTATGACCAGATTGTGCCTCTTGCTGAAGGCAAGTTTCTTTATAGCAATATCGCCGCCAGAGACAAGCGACTCCTCATAATACCCGGTGTTGACCACAATACTATTTTCCTGGGTGGTATGGAGCAGTACCTCAAGGCGTTGAGGGACTTCGTCACAGACCATAGCTAGCCCGGGGAAGGCACTGCGGGTGTTGCGGTGTTTTTTTAAGTCCTCAATGGGGCGAAATTAAAAGAGGCCTTGCCATCACTCCTCTTCAGCACCGGCTTCAGCTTCTGCTTCCTCTGGCGTTACCCGCTCAACCTCCTCTTTGGCTTCGGCCACTGCAGGAGCAACCTCTTTGCGAGCCTCGACTACCTTGACCACCATTTGGTCGGGGTCGCTGAGGAGGGTTATGCCATCTCCAAGTCGGATGTCCCTGACATGGATTGTGCTGTCAATATCCACGAGGCTTGAGAGGTCGACTTCCACATTGTGAGGCAGGTGGTCAGGCAAGGCTTCAATGTGCAACGAATCAATGAGATGAAGAATGGAGGCACCTTTGACCTTTTCCATAACCGGCGCCTCGCCGACGAATGCCAGAGGGACATCCACCTTTATCTTTTCGGTCATCTTGACCTGATAGAAGTCCACATGAAGCAATTCGTCAGTAATTGGACTTTTTTGCACATCGCGGACTAAAGCCAGCACCGGGGCCTTTGAACCGTTAACCTTGAGAGAGATTAGGTCGGTCTTACCTACATGTGCCAGCAAGTGCTTCAGGCTTTTGGTATCAACCTGCACCGGCACCGAGTCAATTCCATGCCCGTAGATGTTGCCTGGCGTTATACCCTTCCGGCGCAGAAACCTCACCTTTTTGCCGGTTACTTCACGTTTGGCAACTTCAAGTTCGTACCGTTTCATTGTTTTTAACCTATCACCAATTTAATCGCTTGAGCTAGGTAGTCGCTTTGGACGGGGTTGGAGCCCCACCGCTGCATTACACTGTACCTGATTCAGGCAATAGAGTTTAGTAGTTTTCCAATAAGAAGTCAAATTTTTTCTGTGAATCCGTGGGACGGCTAGAAAAGCAGGCTAAAGGTGATATAATAAGCTTGGGGAAAGGCAGATGGCGGAATTCATAATTGCCCACGACGTGGGCACCAGCGGCAATAAGGCAGTCCTGGTAGACATCGAGGGACACGTCCGCGGCAAGTGCTTTGAACCTTATAAGACCTACTTCCCTAACCCCGGTTGGGCAGAGCAGGAGCCTGAAGACTGGTGGAAGGCGGTATCGCGGACGACGAATCTGCTACTTGAGCAGACGGGTGTGTCACCAAGGGATGTTTCATGTGTTACCTTTTGCACACAGATGATTAATATTGTCCCTATGGACAGGAGCGGTGAGCCATTGCGGCGGGCCATAATCTGGATTGATAACAGGGCCTGCCGTCAGGCAGAGCGGATGATGAGAAAGTTCCTCGGCAGGCGCGTTTTCACGCTCATTGCTGGAGCCACCTTAAGTGGCAAGGATGGCCTGCCCAAATTGCTCTGGCTTAAGGAGATGGAACCCCACATCTACGACAGGATGTGTTGCTTTCTTGACGTCGCCGGTTACCTTTTTTACCGCAGTACCGGAAATATGCTCATGGAGTGGACCGGTGCCTCGGTATTCGGTATTGACCTTAAGAAGAAAACGTGGCTTAACAGCATTTTCCGCTATGTAGGCCTTGACCTGGAGAAGTTCCCTCCCCTGGTGCGGCCAGTTGATAGGGTGGGAGAATTGACCAGGGAGGCGGCAGATGAATGCGGACTATTGCCAGGCACGCCGGTCATCGCTGGTGCCGGGGACGCGCCCTGTGCGGCGGTGGGCTCTGGCGCCATTGGTGAGGGTGAAGGCCATATCTGCCTGGGCACATCTGGCTGGGTAGGTGTGGTCACCTCTCGCCTGTTACGGGGCAAGTGCGGCGTGGCAACTATTCAGGCTGCCGACCCTGATAAGACCTTCCTGATTGCCGAGACTGAAGCTGCCGGAGCTTGCCTTCAGTGGATTGCCGAAGAGTTCTACAAAGCAGAGAAAAAAGACCCTGACATCCCCAATGTTTACGCGCTCATGGACGAGGAGGTCACCAGGGTCCCGCCGGGCTCCGATCACCTTCTCTTCACCCCTTGGATTTATGGAGAAAGGGCGCCCGTAGATGATTGCTACGTTCGGGCTGCCTTTGTCAACCTCAGTGGCGAGCACAGCCGCGGAAACCTGTTGCGCGCTGTCTATGAGGGTGTGGCTTATAACATAAGGTGGCTTGTGGAAATTGTGGAGCGGGAGTTTAAATTTCCCCTGCCGCAACTCCGGGTGATAGGTGGTGGTGCCAGAGGCAAGCCCTGGATGCAGATTCTGGCAGATGTAACGCGGCGGAGGATTGAGGCAGTTTACGACCCCAGGGAGGCTGGAGCGGTTGGGGCAGCGCTGGTGGCAGCAGTCGGCCTCGGACTGTACCCGAATTTCCAGTCGTTGAAAAGGGTAATCAAGGTAGCCGATGTCTACGAACCGCAGTCTGAAAATTCGGAGATTTATGAGCCATTGTTTTGTGCCTACAAGGGCCTTTACCGCAGTCTGAGGGGTTTATATAGACAACTGAACAGGGAACGATTTGATAAATCAGTCCACGCTGGTTAAGTTATGAGGCTACAGCCGGGAGGAAGGAGATGGACAAAAAAAACCTTGATTATACTACTAGAATCCCCAAGCCTCTGGCCGCTGCAATAATGAAGCTTGCCAGACGTGTCCCATCTGTGAGGGAACGGCTAGAGACGGAATACGATAGCATAATGAAGGACTTGGAGCGCGTGGTCAAGCCGTATAAAGACAAGTTCGTCACTTATGCACAGCTCCCTGAAACGGGGCGCAGCAGAGAGGCCATCTTGAGGGAAATGGAGAGGTTGAGCGCCATGGAAGAGCCCAGATGGCGCGACGGGTTTGCCTCGGGGGCCGTATATCATGGTGATAAGGAATACATCGACTTTCTCAACAAGGCATATGCTATCAATTCGCAGAGCAACCCGTTGCATGCCGATTTATGGCCCAGCACGGTCAAATATGAGGCCGAGGTGGTATCCATGACGGCCGATATGCTGGGCGCAAGCAGAATCGGACCGGGCAGAGAGCCAGAAGACCGGATATGCGGCACAGTGACTTCTGGTGGAACGGAGAGCATTTTGCTGGCGATGAAGGCATACAGGGACTGGGCCAGGGCTAAAAAGGGCATCACCAAGCCAGAGATGATTGTTCCGACCACCGCCCACGCTGCCTTCGACAAAGCAGCTGAGTATTTCAACATACGGATAGTCCGTGTTCCCGTAGATGATGAATACAAGGCAGACGTAACTGCCACCAGAAAAGCGATTACCAAAAACACAATAGTGCTGGTGGGTTCGGCCCCTTCCTTTCCCCACGGCATTATAGACCCCATAGCGGAGTTGGCCGAGCTGGCTAGAGAACGGGGGATCGGCTTTCATACGGATGCCTGCTTGGGCGGGTTTGTGCTGCCCTGGGCTGAAAAACTGGGGTATAACGTTCCCCCCTTCGATTTCCGGGTGCCGGGTGTCACTTCTATTTCAGTAGATACGCACAAATACGGTTATGCCCCCAAGGGGACATCTGTTGTCCTGTACCGCGGCCTGGAGCTGCGGCATTACCAGTATTTCAAAACCACTGATTGGCCGGGTGGCCTGTATTTCTCTCCAACATTTGCTGGAAGCCGTCCGGGCGCCTTAATAGCTGCCTGCTGGGCGGCAATGGTGAGTATCGGGGAGAAAGGGTATCTGGAAGCCACCAGAAAAATTTTGCAAACTGCGGAGCTGATAAAGGCAGGGATTGCCAAAATTCCTGAGCTATACATTTTAGGCAAACCCCTCTGGAATATAGCCTTCAGCTCGCGGACGCTGGATATATACCGCATCATGGATTACATGACCGGAAAGGGATGGAGCTTGAACGGACTTCACAGGCCTGCCTCCGTGCACATCTGCGTTACCTTGAGACATACCCAGAAAGGGGTGGCAGAACGCTTTATCCAAGATTTGCAATCAGCCGTCGAGCACGTCAAGGAGCATCCTGAGGAAAAGGGTGGTATGGCGCCGGTCTATGGCATGGCTGCCACCATCCCGGACCGCACCATCGTGGCAGACCTCCTGGACAGATACATTGATTTGCTGTATAAGGTTTGAGCTATCCGGAATTTAGGTCAAGGTTGTAAGTGCACAGTTGAATTGAGGGGCTCATGAGCATTCGGGATACTATACGCAAGCGGTTCAGCGTGCGCCATTATGAGTCAAGGCAAGTACCGGGGGAGCTGTTGCAGGCTGTGGTGAGTGCTGGTGTGAATTCTGTGGCTCTGGATGAAAGTATCCGCGTCTGCTTCCACCTCATCGAGGAGAGGCGGCCGGTGGCTCAGCGAATGACGCTTCTCACCGGACGGCGGTGGCTTTTCGGCTCGGCGCCGCACTTCATTGTTGCCACCTCGGAGGAGAAGCCGCTATTTATGCTGAACATGGGCTTCCGCATGGAACAGATGATACTTTTCGCCACTCAGCAGGGCCTCGGCACCTGCTGGATCGGCGGTATGTTCACCGAGGAGCGGATTAGCCAACTGGTTGACTTAAGGAAGGGAGAGCGCGTCATCGCTTTAACACCAATCGGCTATCCCGATACATCTTTCTACGGTCGGATGACTTATGAGCTTATTGAGCTTGGGGCGGTGAACTTCGGCCGGAGGAAGCCATTGAGGCAGATAGCTTTTGGCACCCGGTGGGGCACGCCGCTTAGTACTCAGGATAATGAGCTTCTTGAAGCTCTGGAGTGTGCCCGTCTGGCGCCTTCCTGGGCCAACACCCAGCCCTGGCGGTTTCTGGCTGGTGAGGCTGATGTAATAGCCGTGGCTGATGCCACAGGAGCAGTCCGCGAAGGCAAGCACTACTATCGGCTTGACGTGGGTATTGCCATGGCGCACTTCTTTCTGGCAGCCAGAGAGATGGGCTGGGGTGGAAGCTGGCAGGTGACCGGGTTCGACCCGGCACAGGTGGCTGAAGCACACGCCATCCCCGGTGGGTACGAGGTACTGGGCGTATATCGGAGATAGCCTGCACATCAGGATGGAGTGTATGCCCATCGGGCTATAATACTTATTGACGCGATTGACGGATGTCTCAGAATATAAAGATTAACTAAATTTGTTTTATAACAGGTCGCCGGGCTGGCGGTGTCATAAACAGTTAAGCCCTTAAGCTTAATACATCGGATTGACATCTGCCTCAAACATAAAACCAGCAGTGAGTCCTTTACCGTCCTTGTCTTGAAACCAGTCGGGTGTCCATCTGGCGGGCAGTGTATATTGGATATCACATTTAACGCCTGGCGAAATAAGGATCACTTCAGAC
>CAZJVJ010000023.1:0-12337 GCA_964549635.1 uncultured Dehalococcoidales bacterium | reverse complement strand
ACCATCCTTGCCTTGCTGACGTTGAATCAGGCCAGCGTTGGCCTTCCACTCAGCCAGTTCTTCCCAAAAATTTTGGAAAGTCAGGAATTAATAAGCTGCTGGTTGATGTTATATGATGTTGCTACCTTGAATCGCCGGAGCGTGGAGGTAGATACCCTAAAATGGTGGCACTACCATATTGGTAGGCTCAACCAGCGGGTTTCCGCGCCTTGTTTAGCCAGGATTGCCTGGCAAAAACATTCTTCCATTCCAAATCTATGAAACCTATTGAATAGAGCATTTGCTCGCACTCCTCTTTGTCTAGAAGGGCATAAATTCCACTCTTAGCTTTTCGGTCAATTTTCCGGGTATATCTGGCTGCTTTCATTGTAGTTAGAAGGAGGGAGGGCCCATATTTTTGCCATCGTGAAGGGTTCAGCAAATATTTCAGGCTGTGAAACAATCCATACAACGTATCGGCATTTTTCTTGGGCATGGTCCAAATTAGTATCCCGCCAGGTTTCAATACCCTGTAGGCTTCCTCAAGCGCCTCCTTTAGTGCTCCATTTGTCTCCGCTTTCTCAGGTCTAGTCAAAAAGGTAAAAACGTGGTTGGCCACAACTCCGTCGAAGAAATCGCTAGGAAACGGCCATTCCTTAGTCAGGTCTGTATACATAACTGTAATTAGATGGCCGTCTTTGATTTGTTTTATTTCTTCGGCAGCGCCACTAACGTCTATATCACCAGCCCAAATTCTTATATTTCTATTCGCCTTTTCCAGTATCCACTTTGATACCGGCAGGTTTCCACATCCAGCGTCAAACCAGCACCCCTCTGGCGAGCCCAGAAATTCCAAGATCCCGCTTTTCAATTCTTCATAAAGTTTGCCTTCAATATAGGGGCGACCAAGCTTGCTGCGGGTAAATTGATTGAACTCCCGCCAGAACCTCAGTTCCTCATAAAGTAAATCATCACCGCCGTATTCAATTGCTTCCCTCCCCGTGACTAGTGATTTCACCATCTACATCCTCCTTTGACTTTCCAGTCGTTGAGCCGCAAGGCTAAAGCTTTGCAATCAGTCTGGTAAGCAATCTATCCTGAAAAGTTTTTGGGCTGTGCCGCCCCATGCTATTGTCTGGCAACGACTTCCGGTTCAGCTACAGCTTCCTCCACTGGTGCGACCTTAACTTTTGCTCCAAGTAACGAGAGGACTTTATCAGAAGGATTGATATGAGGTGGCTTCAGATGGGCTAAGTCAGCACCTTCAGCCTGCCGCTGAATCCTGTAGTTATCGAAGGCACCCGTCGGCAACAGCGTCACTTTTATAGGCTTTACACCTATTACAGCTTCCGGAGTACCATAAACTCGGTAGATATTGTACTCATATTCCTTATCCAGTTCCACGAGTTCGTTATAAATGGCGGTAGCCAGACCTCGCTCGCTGGCAATGTAATTTTCCTTAAGCTCCAGGTACAGATGCACCATTGGCTTCCCATCAATCACCTCTTTACGTGCCATCCAGTCTGCGTATGGTATGCCGGTGTTCTCAATTGCCTGCCAGATTATCTTCTCGGTGAGGCGGCCTAGACCAATAATATCGATAAGATCATCAGTTCGGCTTTCGAAGACCATCTGGGGTATATCAATGCCCAGCTTCTCATTACGCAAAGATGTTATCCTTATTAAATCGCCCAGCCGATACCTGGTCATTATGCCACCATGGAAATTGGTGATGATTACATCATAGCATTCACCGGCCTTGACCTCGTTAAGCAAGACGGTCTTGGGCTGATAGTTAGGATCCAACTGCCACTTTAGACGCTCTGCATCGGGTATGAATTCGAAGAAGTTAAGGTTTGGAATGAAGGTCATTCCATCGTAGTCCCAGGTCTGGGTAGCGTAAACGCCGCCTTCAGTTCCAGCATAAACCTCAAGCGGATATCTTCCCCATAGCTCCTTTATTTTCTTCTTAAAAACCGTACTGTCGGCACCACCGCCCATAATTGCCTTAACCGACCACAGGTCCCGTGGCAGTATCGGACGACGGGCTAGCTTGCTTTTCACTACCCCTCTAACCAGACGGAACAACGCCTTTGGCTGAAGCAGAAAGGGACTCAAGTCCATTGTTTTCGATTGCTGACTGAGCCTTTCACCGACAATAGCCAGAACAGTAGATAAACCAAAGAAAACGTCTAGTCCTTGAGATAGAGCCTGCCGAAAGCCGAGCTGTATTCTGGCATCGAAAGACATCTTTTCCGCTTCGTCCAGAGGGGGCAAGCTCTCCCCCATAATTTCATTTTGACCAATATAGGCAAAGGTGCCCGAGGCATAAGGACGTGCACCTACAGCGTAGAGATACTTGGGGCGCTTCGTCTTAAGAGGAGAGGTATCCCCCCTATACTTACAGCTGGCAAAGAGTCCGCAACCCAAGAATACTACTGCCATCTCTTGATAAAATCTGGGACTAAGGGGAATCCATTTAACAGTTGTTGACTTGCCTGCAGAATATTCCACTGAGCGGCCCGAAGTATGCATCCACATAACCGGTTTTTCTGGCAATACGTCTTCTCTTCTTGCCAAAAGCTCAGGGCAATAGTCAGCGTATGTAGTTAGTGGCACCTTTTCCCTAAATTCCTCCACCGTCTCAGGCATGGCCCCGCGCATCAGCTTTCTACCCAGCTGGCAATTTTTCAACCGTTCAATTTGCTCAAGCAGCAACTGTTTTTGAATAGCCATGAACTGCTCCAATGTAAGGTCAATAAAACCGCAACCGATTTGCCAGAGCTCTTCATACCTCTCCTGACGCAAAAGTTCCTTAATTTTAGACACAATGCACCTCCTCAGCTATATAGCCTAAAAAATAATAGGCACGTTTAGATTAGCTTGGGAAGTGGTTGTGTTCTAGAAGATAGTTCTATCGTATTCGAACAGAGGGATAATGCAGGAGAACAAAGTGGCAGTTGTCTACCTTAAATACCTTTGGCTTTGGTGCTACTGCCCATATCCTGTAGTTTTTGAGCTAGCCTGTCAAGCTCTTTGCTTGTTGTTTGTTTGCCCAGCTCAAGTCCGTAGCTGAGGAAGAACTCAAGGAAGTTGCGCAGGAGTTCTCTTATTCCCTGCTCAAACTGGCGGAATTCCTCTTTAGTGACATGGTTGCTATTCTGTACCTCAGCATCCTGTTTTAGCTGGCTGTCAATAAGAAAGTTGATGAACTCCGATACGGTCATATCACCACGGTTTTCATCTATCTTTCTTACCACATCAGCATCTACTATGAGCATTCTTTTCTCGGGCATAGGCAACTCCCGTTATCAAACTTGGCCTACCCGTCAGTGGCACCCAAATATAGAAACTTGAATGGCGGGACGGAGTAAAATTTAATCATTCCGGAACTCGAGAACCTCCAATACAGCATCTATGCTCTTTAACAGAGATAGCCCTTTGTCGGTCACCCGGTAGGTCACTTTCGGATTTCCCACTTCCACCTTATCAATAAAACCGTGGCTGATGAGGAACCTCAGGTATTTCTCCATCTGGCTGTAGCTCATGTTAGCACTATACATAATTTTAGTTTTGCCAGCCCCATTCTCACCCACCCTGAGCATGTCGCCTATTATTTCTATATTGCACCTTCTCAGGTTCATAGTGCAAGCTCCTCAGAGTATCCCCGCAATTCTAACCTGTCACAATAGTACTACAGTACTATATCACTACTGTTGTGGGTATTGTCAATAGAATTCTGCCAAATTTCTTGTAAAAAATTTGTTACTCGAGCCAAATCCCAAAGATTTGGTTATAACTAGAGGTTCTGGAACAGGTTCAGGAAAGGCTACCTTTTCCTAAACATGCCGAGGAACCGGTCCTGGTACTCGTCAAACAAGCCCCATCTTCTCAATTCGGCTGCCAGCTCAGGCGCCCAGGAAGGGTTTCGTTTGGTTTTCTCGAAAAGCTGTTCTATGTAATTTCTGGCGTCCCTGGGTATACCAGCAGCATCTGTGTATAGCAGCCCGCTTCTTTCAAGTTCAGCGACGTTGTGAGACAAAGAACTCCTGGTCAACTCGTAGGTAAACTTGAGCAGAGACACATCCCAGAGCTCCTCAACACCCTTGATAATAGCACTTAATGGGTCACGCTGGCTGTCTATACGCTGGTTAATTTTGTCGACAACGGCATTTATCGGCTCCGAAACAATATTCATCTCCTTAGGTTCGTTCCTGTAGCTGTAGAATATGCCAGGCTCATGTGGATATTTCTCTGCCATCATCTCTATGAATCTTTTGGCCTGCGGGCTAAATCCCTCCAGATTGACGAGATAAGACGGGGTGACGATCTTGGGCCTGGCAGCAATAACCCTCCCTTCCCTCACCACAATAACCCATTCTGTAAGCTCGGTGACCAGGTAATAATATATATTGGTGGCACCAAAAGTGGCTAGTTGTTGCTTGGGAGGTCTCACCACCTCCGTGTGCTCTATAGCATATTGAATTTTCTTATCAATCTCCATACAAGTCCAACCCGTTGCCTCTGCCTTAGGTAATTTTGCAATTCAGAATTCTGAACATCATTCTAAGTGACCTTTGGAAATCCTCACAGAAACAGCTTCACTGCCTGGAAATTACGTTCTACATTCAATTTGCCCCTTATAATACTTCCGTATTCAGTGCTATGCCCGGGAACAAGACACGCAACGTCAAGTTCCGACAATCTGTCTATACTTTTTTTGAGCAGCGAAAGGCTGCCGCTCGGGAAATCTGTCCTCCCTATGCTGCCGTAAAAGACCACATCTCCGGTTATCAAGAGTTTATTATCAGGCCAATACAGACAGACAGAACCTGGAGAATGGCCCGGTGTGTGCAAGACCTGGAGTCTAATTTTGTTCTTCACACCTAAATCCAAAGTTCCCTCCTTGAGGTAAAAAAGCGGCGTAAACTCTGGTTCCTTTATCCTGAACATCGAGTACAACTTTTTCCCAAGTGTATTGCGAAATTCGTCTTCCTCCTCAGACAAAGTAACCCAGGCCCCGCTTCTTTGAACCACCAGCTCGTTAGCTTGACAATGGTCTGGATGGCTATGCGTATTAATTATCAAACCAATATCGCTGACTTTGAAGCCATCCTCCTCCAGTGCTTTGTTCAAAAAAGCGAAGCAAGTTTCACCAATCTCATTGGTTATATGCCCGGGGTCAACAATGACATGGGGTTTGTCGCCCCGCAGCACATTTGTAAATAGACAACTATTGCAGTTATTGCCCCGGCCTTGCCAGATATAACAGTAAAAGTTATTGGCAAGCTGCATAGCCTTGTAGTATTTAAATGGCTGATACATAATTTTGAACCTAATTCAATTATAATGTAAAATGCTTCGGAAAACCAAAAGGGGTCTTCTGGAACTACAGCCAAAATGGGAGAAATTAGGAGTGCCTGGGAAATAGCCCAGGAAAAAGCTAACAAGCTGGGCGCATTATCTCCAGAAGAGCGCAAAAAACAAAAAGATGAGAAATGCCGCTCAATTGGTAAAGCGCTGGCTGAAAAATACCTTGGCCTGGGTGATGTCCGTTTTCTAGAGTCAGAGCTTGCCAAATACAGCGGCCAGGATAAGGATTTGATAAGTCGTTCCGTAATTCGCCGTTTGGTACAAGGCATTGACTTGAGCTATGGTCTCAAGCTAGATGAAATAAGCCAAGGCATTCTGGCCATATCTCCATCTGTGGCCTCAGCGCAAATCATAGACAAGATAAAAGAGCTTTTTAATGAATACGGGGAGGCCAAAAATAGAGAGGGACAGGAGATAGAAAAAGCTGGCAGGGAAATGCTGCACCAATTAAGAATCTCCGGCACAGCCATAAGCAAGATTAATATACGAGCCAAAGAGGAATGGCTGAAGAGGCTGAACCAATTAGGGGGACCGTTTGAAGAAAGATTGAATGGCCTGAAGCAGCAACTCCTGAGCAGTGCAATTATTTGAGTGCCCTCTACCGACGGGTATAACCTATACCCTTTATCTTGAGTCGTCTGCCGCTCATCTCTGTTCTGGCACCGAATTTACCCAAAATATGTTTAATCAGCCACAAGTTGGCTTCAACGTGGTCGGTCATTCGTGGTATAACATATTCGGTTATACCTTCAGCCAAAGCTGCATAAATTATCAACTGGTCAGCTAAGAAACTGTCAACTGTGGCCCCCGATTTGATGTCCTTAATGAGGTTGTTTGCCACATAGCTCCCAATGCTTTCAGCCCGTCTTCCCTTTTTCCCCGCCATATCCGAGCCGAAAATACAGCTGCCAGCCTCAGCCCAAATGGCCAAAGCAGCGCCTTCGTGGCTGGCTGTAGTATCATAAATCACTTCTATTTCGGCATCGTAGCCCTGGTGACGTAATGTTCGCCAGCATGCCTCTGCCATCCGGTCGCTTACGTTAGCCTGCCTCAGGTGCGAGCAAATGGCAATCCCCTTTATGCGCTTCACCTTGTCTGTGTCAAGAAGACGGACGGATTCGATCTTGCCGGCCACCGGTGTGACAGATACTTTGATAATACCCCCTCCCTGTTCTGCATAACCAGGACGTTTGACTTCCAAATCAGCGTTTACCCTCATTTTCTGTAAGGTAGGAAAGAGGACGTATTTCATGTGGTAAGCTGAAGGCGCAAAATCTTGGAACAAACCGCCCGAAATGTTCAACGTACTCGGCTCTGTGGCAAAGCAAGCTATCGGCAGCAGGGTCATAGCCAGCATGGTGGTTGAGCCACCAGTTCCTATATCCCATTTATAGTGGCCGCCTCTTATTACCTTGCTTGGTTTATAATATATCTCCATTGAATTGACTTCTGCACCTTCTACAGTAGCCTGAGATATAGCGCAGCAGGCTAAAACTGACTGGCGGTGCTGCGGGCGTAAACCGGGCTTATCTCTGCCTGCCCTTATATTCCACATGTGCAAGTCCTCTCCCAGCAGGGTTGCCAGGGCCAGGCCATGGCGCAAAAGCGTCCCACTGCCTGATTTGGCCGAGCCATCTACTTCTATCATCTAAATTGAGTCACTCCCTTGCCGCTAGTATAAAGAGCCGCTGCTGGCACTGCCCACGCCAGTTATCTCATCAGTAATCCAGACAGCTCGTCCTGGAGTTATCTGAGTTCAGGTTTTTCAGAAACCTAGTACGGTAGGATATGGCGCCGACCGGCAAGAAACAGGCACTTAGCTACAAATCTAAGCAAGGCCCATAGCTTGACACATAGCAAAATCAACGTTTTTATGGGTATCATCAGTGGAATTTTCTGCTATAACTCCCGCTACTTGAAGCAACCTGTTCCGCTCAGCTGTGCCCAAATACTCCAGCAACTCTTCCACCTTTCTGGCTAATCGGACCTGGTACTCTAGAGGAATCTTCTTCGACCTCGGCAACGCAAGTAATGGGTGAGCAAAAAGAGTCGGTTTAAGCAACGCAACCAAAAACATGAACTTTGCCGGACGATTTGCTTGAGCTAATTTCCAGGCTGATTTTTCCTGTTCCGAAGTTTGCAGCCACTCTAAGGCAAAGGCAAACTGGCAGCTAATGAAGTCATTTTGAACTAAAAACCTGGTGGCTTCGAAGTCTTTAACCGCTACAGACACAAAATAAATGGCCTGGCCTAGCACAGATGAATCAAGCCCTTTAATAGCGGCCGTGTGCCGACACTCTTCTGGTATCCTGAAAATATAGTACTCAAGCGAGCCATGAAGTGCAGTGTGAGCTGCTTCATGCCTAACTGCCCCTACCCTGGCCAATTTGTTAAGTGTATTCAATCTCTCCAGACAACAGATAACGCGTGGATAACCGCGCCAGGCATCATGAGAACAAATAAACTCCTCATCCCCCGTGGTGGTTATGCCTCGCCTGAGCTTATCTTCTTTGAGTATCGCAAGCATGTCCAACCCTGTATTCACTATATGAATTTCTACTTTGTAGGGAGCCTTTGAACCAAATCGACGATAACAATCGCGGAAGGTGTTTTCTATTTCTCTTTTAATACCCCAGGGGATATTCCCGCCGGTAATCACATTCATTTCTACATGTGCCATTTCTAAAACAAAGATAACAATGTTACTAATTAAAGTCAATAGCTTGTACTGGTTGACAAATTTATATATGATAGGCTATTGTTTATATCAAACGAAAAAGGAGGTTAAATTATGCAAGCCTATTGCATGAAGTGCCGCACTAAGAAAGAAATGAAGGACGCCAAAAGCATAAGGATGAAGAACGGTAAGCCGGCCACCCAGGGCATATGTCCTACGTGCGGAACCAAAATGTTCCGAATAGGCAAAAGTTAAACTCTCGGTACAGGAAAACGCGAAGGGCTGGGGCCTCTTATTAAAATTTTGGTTGTTAGCCACCCAGCCCCTTCGCATTCACCTTAGCCTGGATACAATTTGGCCTTATAAGAGCCCGAAAACACGCGCAAGCTGTATTGCTGCTGTCTGCCTATAAACTATTTTCCATTTACCTTAACTATCATGGGACGACCTTTGTGGTTTGTGGGGCTTCTAAAACGGTGTTTTCCCGGTCGTTTCCTTATAGCCCGGTTAACTAAAGTACCCACAATAGGAAACCTTATTGACCGCTGGCTCTTTCATGGAGACGACATAATCTATCTGCCTAAAGACCAGGTAATTCAGGTGAACAGGCCCATTAAGAAATTGGAGCACGTGGTATTACCATCCCAGATAGTGGAATATTTCATTGAAAAAGCCAACTATCATTGGATTATGAACAGTTGTATCTGTAGGGAAGCTTCTAAGTGCAAAGATTACCCAATAGATTTAGGCTGCCTTTTCCTTGGAGAAGCAGCACTAGGTATCAATCCTAAGCTAGGACGGCGTGTAACCAAAAAGGAAGCCCATAAACATGTCCAGCGGTGCCGGGAGGCTGGCCTAGTTCATCTTGTCGGTCGCAACAAACTGGATTCACTATGGCTTGGCGTAAGCCCAGCAGACAAGCTACTTACTGTCTGCAATTGCTGTCCGTGTTGCTGCCTATGGCGGATATTGCCTCATATCGCCCCCTTAATCGGTAACAAAGTAACAAAAATGCCTGGCGTTATGGTTACAGTCACAGACAAGTGCGTGGGCTGTGGTACTTGCACTCGCGATGTTTGTTTTGTGGATGCTATCAGCCTGGTTAACAACCGCGCTCACAGGAACGACGGCTGCAGAGGTTGCGGTCGCTGCGTTAGCATTTGCCCGCACGGCGCTATTGAGATCGCAATTGACGATAAACAATTTATAGCCACAACAATCGACAGATTGTCCCACTTGGTAGACGTTTCCTGAAACGCCCACTGTTTTCAGCCGGCGCCCAATTGCACATAATCCGTGCATTGCCGTGAAATGTCTAGAAAAATGTCGGGCTTTATACGGTAATAATGGTGGGCTCGGCAGGATTCGAACCTGCGACCAACCGGTTATGAGCCGGCCGCTCTGCCGCTGAGCTACGAGCCCCAGCAACTTAAATAAATGGAAGCGCCAAAACGACGAGGCTTCTTATTCTCTGGCGCAATCATAGTATACCACAGGCCTACTAACCTGTGAAGAAAAGCCACCCTTACCCCACTTGACTAATCAGCTCCACTGCTATAAAATTAGCAGTCCAGAAATAAGATTGCTAAATAATCTATCAAGTCGTATGACACTATAATTGAGATTCGCCTTTGTGGAGGACCAGGAAATGCCGCTTTATGAGTATTTGTGCCCGAAATGCGACTTGAAATTCGAATTGAAGCAAAGTTTCTCTGATGCATCCGTAGCCGCCTGCCCCAAATGCCGGAATGGAGCCAGACGGCTCTTCACACCAGTGCCTATCATTTTCAAAGGCCCTGGCTTTTTCACCACCGACAACAGGAAGGGCGGGACAGAGGACGCGGGTAAAAAAGAAAAAGAGCAGAAAAATGAGAAAGCCGAACTTGATAGTGTGGAGGAATAAACATGAACTGCCCGGTGTGTCACAAAAAAGCCAGTACCAGAATCTATTACTGTGCCAGGTGCGCTGTTTATGTGCATGTCACATGCTGGAAGAAGCACACCGCTACGGCTCATAAGCGTTAACTCCCCGGACTGGTAAACTTTTCTTCAAATTCGCATTCCGGCCAAACGATAGAGTAACTGGCGGAGGTTACAGCCATGCACTTGTCCATTGGCCTTTCTTATGTTACACTCTGATTGTGTCCCTGTAGCTCAGTGGACAGAGCGGCTGCCTTCTAAGCAGCGGGTCGTGGGTTCGAATCCCTCCAGGGACGCCACAGGATACTAGCACCCGTCTACCACAGTCAAGATATTCTACGTTGACCCAAAAATCCTGTTGGATTACAATCTTCGTTGCAGAAGATGGCACATAAGATAAAAGACGGAGACCTGACCAGAGCTGGAAAACTTCCAATCCTGCTGCAGAGCCTCTATTCCAAAAGTGAACCGCTAGTTTTGAGAACAATTGACAGACTGCTCAGAATACGATTCCTCAATGATGGTGGAAAGCCTATACTCAAGGCAATATCACGGGCACTGAGCTTCCTGCCCACCGCAGAGGTGGTAACACTTAAGCGAACCAGTGACTTTATTGACGCCATATCAGCTCTGGGAAAACCAGAGCTGGCACTAGGACCTTGCGTCTGCCAGAAAGCCCTGGGACGAAGACAAGGTACCTATGTCAAAGATTTGGCAATCCTGTTTGGTGTCGAAGGGGCAAAGCGAGCCAGCACAGAATATAGTGACCTTAGTCCTGAAGCAGCCAAGGAACTGCTTAAGAAACTTCATCAAGAAGGACTGGTACCGGCTTTCTACGCTTGCCTGCGTTCCAGAGAATGGCTTATCGTTATATGCCATTGTGAGAAAGAGATATGCGTCCCCATGAGAGCTCATTTGACTGCTGGTAATGTGCTGAGTCCGGGACCGGACATTGTGGCTTTGGTCAGAGAACGATGCACAGGGTGCGGAAAGTGCGTAGAACGGTGTCACTTCAGCGCAAATCGACTTGCGGATGGATTCTGTGAAGTGGAACTTGCCAGATGTTACGGATGCGGTCTATGTGTTTCCACCTGTGCCGGGGAGGCACGACAAATGGTAGGACGCAAAGACTATTCTGGACCCTACTATCCTGTTGATTTGGTAAGCAAGACACTGGCACAGGCTAAAGCATAAGAGACAACCAAAACTCACCCATGCGATGAATGAAAACCTGACAAGCCAAGATTTAGCCAGGCTAATGGAATCCCTCGGGTCACTCCCTGAACCTGTGGTTAACCCCGCGTTCGTGGTAGTAAGCGGCTTACCGGGAACAGGTAAATCCTTTTTCTGCCGCAAGCTGGCTGAAAGGTTACCCTTTTGCATTCTGGAGAGCGACGCTTTGCGTAAAATCCTGTTCTCCACGCCAACTTACAGTGCTCAAGAAAGCGCCCGACTGTTTGCAGCCTGCCACAGCATCATCGAACTGCTCCTGAAAGGAGGGGTATCGGTTATCTTCGATGCCACCAATCTGTCAGAACACCACCGCGAACATCTTTATCGTATAAGCGACAAAGCAGGGGCAAGGCTGATTTTGGTACGAGTTGAAGCTCCGCCAGACGTGGTATATGAGCGTCTCCAGACGCGCCAAAAAGGAGCTAACCCGCAGGACAAATCAGATGCTGACTGGGAGGTCTACAGGCGCATGCAATCGAGGGTGCACAAAATCAGACGAAACCACTTCGCTGTTGATACCTCGCGGGACATCAACCCCGTAATAGACAAGATAGTGCGCACCCTGAACCGCTGACATTCTGATATACGGCACTAAAAAATATTTTTATTCTGCAATAAGATGGGATAAAATAAACGGGAAGGAAAATGCGAGAGGGCACATGCGCTGGAAAGGGCGTGTGTCCGCAAGGGTTCAGGAGGCAAAAGTGGAAATAAAAGTAATAGTCGGAGATATCACCAGCGTTCAAGCTGATGCCATTGTGGTCAACCTTTTTGAAGGCGTAGAACGTCCAGGAGGAGCCACCGGTGCTGTAGATAAGGCGCTTGATGGTGTCATTACCAACCTCATCGCACAAGGTGAGATTAAGGGAAAGCTCAATGAAATCAGCATTATCCACAGCCTGGGCAGGCTTCCAGCACGCATTGTGGCCGTAGCCGGACTCGGTAAACAGTCCGAGTTCAGTGTGGACAGGATCCGTCAAATTTCTGGGGAATTTTGCAGGGCTTTGAGAAAGCTGAATTGCCGAAAAATCGCCACCATCCTCCACGGAGGCGGTATTGGTGGAATCGAGCCTGAAATAGCCTCCCAGGCCATCGTTGAAGGCAGCATCCTCGGGTTATACAGGTTCCGTAAGCACGTGACAAAAACGCCGGAAA
>CAZJVJ010000022.1:0-12673 GCA_964549635.1 uncultured Dehalococcoidales bacterium | reverse complement strand
TAACGGTTAATCAAGAATCAACAATTCTTCAGGGCACCATAGAAAGCCCTCCAAAATGGGTCAACTACGGGATGCTCAAGCTTCCTTTCCCTACCCCCTTCTATGAGTACCATTCCTTCCTCTGGCTCTGTGAACTCCCCAACAATCGAAGATTCAATGCCTTTCCGATGCAACGCCTTCAATATATCTTGTGCCTTGTGCTCCTTGCAGGATATGATTAGTGTACCCTCACTTATGGAGGCATAGGGGTCAATGCCAAAATAGCCACATATCCTTTCCACACACTCATCGATGACGATCCGCTCCTTTTCTATTCGCACGCCGAGACCGGCTGCCTGAGTCAATTCATGCAGACCACCCCATATTCCACATTCGGTAGCATCGTGCATAGCAGTGACCCCGTTCTCTCGCACGCCGACACTTACGGCAGTAATAGCATCCTCCACCACCGACATCTTATAAAATACCTGTTGCGCCTTTCGGCTAAACTCTCGCCCGAATTCCTTCTCGATAAGCTGCGGAAACATGGTAGCAAAAATACCTGTGGCCTCGATAGCTGGCCCCTTGGTGATGATTATTTTATCTCCAGCTCTGGCAATCCCGGGAGTAACATATTCATCCTTTTCACCTATGCCAACCATGGTAGCTCCACCTACCATGGGATAATGACAATTCTCATATCTAGCGGTGTGGCCACAGATGATGGAAACACCTAGTTTCTCACATTCGCGATGCATTATTTCCCAAACGATTTCCAGTTGCTCCTTGGTCATCTCGATAGGTAGATTCAAATCTATGGATAGAAACTGAGGCTTGAGCCCACAAGTCACGGAATCGGATGCAATGATGTGAATGGCAAACCAGGCAGCCCTTTCCCATCCGTACTCCGGAACAATGAACACCGGGTCGCAAGTAAACGATACCGCCTTGTTCCCAATTTCTACTATACCAACATCCACGCCGTGCTGGGGCCCCACCAAGACCTTCTCGCTCTTTGCCCCCAGGCGCGGAAATATCAACTCGGCAAAAATTTCGGACGAGATTTTGCCAATTTCGGGTAACTCGTTCATCTCTCCTGTACCCTATGGACGGCTCTTAAAGAGCGGTGACATAGCTCGGAGTCTAGCCACAATTTTAGGCAAAACTTCCAAGACGCGGCTTATCTCCTCTTCTGTCGTCCATTTGCCCAAAGTGAATCTGAGAGAACCGTGAGCCCGCTCATGAGAACACCCCATTGCCCGAAGTACATGAGATGGCTCAAGGCTTGATGAGCTACAAGCTGAGCCTGTAGAGACACAAATGCCTTCCAAATCAAGACTTAGAAGCATGGACTCTCCTTCTACAAAATCTACACTTATATTGACATTGCTTGGCAGCCTAAACGTGGGGTGACCGTTCAAGTGGACTCCGTCAATCTTCTCTTGAAGGCCAGTAACAAGCCTGTCACGCAAAACGGTAAGCCGTTCTGTCTCCTCTTTCATTTCCTTCTGGCTAATTTCGGCGGCTTTACCTAGGCCCACAATACCCGGGACATTCTCGGTACTGGCTCGTCGTCCATTCTCTTGCCCACCCCCATGCATAAAATTGACCAGTCTTGTACCCTTCCTAATATACAACGCTCCAATTCCCTTAGGTCCATAGAGTTTATGTGCTGACAAAGAGAGCAAATCTACTACAAGTTCATCAACGTTCACCGGGATATGCCCCACTGTTTGTACTGCATCGGTATGAAAGTAAATCCCTGCCTCCTTGGCAATTTTTCCTATTTCCGAAATAGGCTCTATCGTACCCACCTCATTATTGGCATGCATTACCGATATCAAAATAGTCTTGTCAGTAATAGTCTTTTTGACATCATCAGGGTCAACCAGACCGTACTCATCTACAGGGAGGTAAGTTACCGAAAAGCCTCTCCTTTCCAAGAACTTGCACGTCTCTATCACTGCATGATGCTCGATGGAGCTAGTGATAATGTGATTACCCTTGTGCTCGTTAGCAAAAGCTACGCCCTTTATGGCAAAATTATCCGCCTCCGTTCCGCCGCTAGTAAAGACAATTTCCTCGGCCCGAGCACCGATGAGGTCAGCAACTTTAGTCCTCGCCTTCTCAATAGCTGCCTTTGCCTCCCGGCCAAGCGAATATATACTGGAGGGGTTGCCGAAGGCTTCTGTGAAGTAGGGCAACATCACCTTCAGCACTTCAGGATGTGTCGGCGTTGTAGCTGCGTAATCGAGGTATATACGCTTCACCTGTCAACCCTCCACGATATCCCCGACCACCGGGTCAACCCTTACCCCTTTGTTTGTCACCCAGGCAATACCAGCTTCAATCTCTTTATCTTCTCCTTCCAATTCGAGCACGACCCAACCTTTATTTTCCGATACATCAGCACGACGGATATTGGTCACTACCTTAAACTTATGGCCGAGGTTATAGATTATAGGTTCTTTAATCAACTCCTGAGGAAAAGTAAACATCACTTGTTTTTTAGCCATCATTGCCTCCTCTTTTTCTGGCCAAAATTAACCCGAACGATACAACGTTTTCAGGCTTACCTGCCGAGAACTTCACTGAATGACTCCAGATTAGGCTGAATCTTAAGTGGTCTTACAGCATTAGCCACAATCTCTTGCGTCCTCGGTCCGGCTCCGGTAATAAAAGCTACTGTGAGCTGCTCCCGCTTGATTGTCCCAGTGGCAGCTAGTTTCCTGAGCCCGGCAATTACTACACCACCAGCAGCCTCAGCGAAAATGCCCTCAGTTCGTGCTAATAACTTCATCCCCTCAATAGCCTCCTCATCGGTAACATCTTGTGCTCCGCCTCCTGATTGTCTGGCCACCATCAAAGCATAGTAACCATCGGCAGGGTTTCCAATTGCAATGGAGGTAACCATGGTGTTCGGTGTCACCGGATGCACGTGCAGGCTACCTGCCTCAAAAGCATGTACTATAGGTGAGCTGCCAGCAGCCTGTGTTACGTACATATGAGTATTGACTTGTCCAATCAACTTAAGCATAGATAACTCCTGCAGCCCCTTCCAAATTCGGGTAAAAAGCAGCCCCGAGCCAGCGGGGGCAACCACGCAATCTGGTGCCCGCCATTCCAGTTGCTCAGCCACCTCAAATGCCAGAGTTTTGCTCCCTTCTGCGTAATATGGTCTGAGGTTTATGTTGATGAACCCCCAATTATATCTTTGTGCTATTTCGGCACACAGCTTATTGACATCGTCATAGCTGCCGTCAACGGTCACCAGTTTGGGGTTATAGATTGCTACTCCAACCAGCTTTCCTGGTTCAACACTGGCAGGTACAAAGACATAGGCGTCCATGTTCGCCTTAGAAGCATGAGCGGCAACGCTGGCAGCGAGATTGCCGGTGGATGCGCAGGCAACAGTGTCAAACCCGAGTTCACGTGCCTTGGTCACTGCTACTGAAACAGCCCTATCTTTGAATGAATAGGTAGGATTCAGACAGTCATTTTTGATATAGAGCCGCTCCAAGCCTAATTCACGCCCCAAGTTATCCGCCTTGATTAGAGGTGTAAAGCCAGTGCCAATGTCTATCTCCTCGCCCTGGACTGGCAGCATATCACGATACCGCCACATGCTAGATGGTCCATCCGCGATCCTCTTGTGGCTGACCACTCTGGCCATAGCCTTGTAGTCATAATTAACCTCAACCGGGCTGAGACAGAAATCACACACTTTAATGGACTGCAGTGGGTATTCCTGCCCGCATTTTCTACAACGCAAACCTGTAGCAAACGGCATATTCCCTTCCTCAACAATGCTTCAGTGCCAGCTCCAAATCGGCAATCAAATCATCGATATTTTCCAGACCTACTGATAACCTGACTAGCTCGTCAGTAATACCTACATTCTGCCTGACATCTTGAGGCATTGAGGCATGGCTCATGGTAGCTGGATGCTCAGCAAGGGAAGCAACACCGCCAAGCGATTCTGCCAGTGAAAAGACTTTGAGCCTTCTCAAGAAGGTGTTAACGCTCTCGATACCGCCCCTTATTTCAAAAGACAGCACCCCTCCAAATCCTCTCATCTGTTTTTTAGCGATGTCATGTCCTGGATGAGAGTCAAGCCCAGGGTAGAACACCCTCTTTACTTTAGGATGTTTCTTAAGGTAATTGGCTACAGCCATAGCATTCTCCTCATGTTGCCTCATTCTCACCGCTAAGGTTTCGAGCCCCCTGAGCACTAGCCAGCAATCAAAAGGTGATGCGCATGTCCCCATTGCGTTGAGCAGAAATTGAACCCGCTGGGTCAATTCATCAGTTGAAGTTACCACTGCACCACCAACAACATCGCAATGCCCGTTAAGATACTTCGTCGTGGAATGGACAACTAGGTCAATCCCATACTCAATTGGTTTCAAAAAATATGGCGTGGCAAAGGTATTATCAATTACCGTTAATATTCCACGCTTCTTAGCCACTTCTGCTACCATCTCTATATCAACGATGTTCAGCAGCGGATTGGAAGGTGTTTCAATCCAGATCATTTTAGTATTGGGCTTTATCGCTTGCTCAATAACTTCTCTACTATTCATTCTCAAAAAGGTAAACTCCAGCCCGAAGTGACTCATCACATTTTGAAACAGCCTGTAGGTCCCGCCGTAGACATCGTCACCCGAAATCACATGGTCACCGGCGTTCAAAAGGTGTATCACTGTTGCCTCTGCAGCCATTCCCGTAGCAAAAGCGAACCCGGCTTTACCCCCCTCAAGCCGAGCAATAGTATCTTCCAGCACCTTGCGTGTTGGGTTCGCCGTGCGAGAATAATCATAACCTCGTGTTTTACCCACATCCTCAAAGACAAAAGTAGATGTTTGGTATATGGGTACCGATATGGCACCAAATGTCTTATCTGGTCTCTCACCGGCATGAATAGCTAGCGTTTCAAATCTCATATCCCTTCTCCTTCGTTGAAATACCTGGCCACCTTCCTACTTATCACGCTAAACTCTTGCTCAACAAATTCTCCACTGGAATCCTCCAGCCGCCTCAGACGCTCTTCCAACTTATCCTGTCTCTGCAAAACCAGCCCGATGGCTTCTGCCACAGGGTCAGGCAGCTTACCATGCTCCAACTCCATAAGCGGGCTTTGGCCACCCTCGACAACTCTTCCGGGTATTCCAACCACCGTAGCCCCGGACGGGACTGACTTAATCACTACTGAACCCGCACCAATTCTAGCTCCGTCACCTATAGTAATAGCACCGAGAGCTACTGCCCCAGCACCAATTACTACATTGTTGCCAACGGTGGGATGGCGCTTTTCTTTCTTCGAACTTGTTCCACCTAGAACTGCCCCTTGATACATTAGTACATCGTCTCCGATTTCAGCTGTCTCTCCGATGACCACCCCGGCACCATGGTCAATAAAGAAGCGTCGGCCGATTTTGGCTCCAGGGTGAATTTCGATCCCGGTCAGAAAGCGGCTGACATGCGAGATAAAACGAGCTAAAAAATGAAACCTGTGTCGCCATAGGAAATGAGCCACTCGATGGAACCATAATGCATGCAGCCCGGGATAGCAGAAGACCACCTCGAGCTTACTTCGCGCTGCAGGGTCTCTAGCCATCACAGTTTTGACGTCTTCTCTCAAAGTATCAAACAAGACAGTCACTCCTTTTTAAATTAAATGCCAGGGGCTGAAGCAAGTTGCTCTTGGAAGAGCCAGGTACTCAAGTAGCGCTCACCTGTGTCAGGTAAAATAACCACTATTAACTTACCTTGATTCTCTTGCCTGCGGGCAACTTCCAGCGCTGCCCAGGTAGCTGCGCCCGAGGATATACCCACCAATATCCCCTCCTCTCTGGCTAACCTTTGTGACATAAGGCCCGCATCCTCATGGGCAACCGTGATAATCTCATCAACCAAGTCTAATCTCATAACCTCAGGAATAAAACCAGCACCGATACCTTGAATCTTATGTGGTCCTGGCTTTCCACCGGAAAGAACGGGAGAGGCAATAGGCTCTACAGCAATGGCTTTAAACTCGGGCTTTCTTTTCTTTATCACTTCAGCAACACCTGTGATTGTGCCTCCGGTGCCAACACCGGCAACCAGTATATCCACTCTGCCGTCGGTATCTCGCCAAATCTCCTCAGCAGTAGTCTCACGATGGATTTTAGGATTAGCCGGATTCTTAAATTGCTGAGGCATAAAATAACCAGGGTTTTCCGCTACTATTTGCTCGGCTTTCCTGACAGCACCAGGCATACCTTCAGCACCAGGAGTAAGCACCAACTCGGCGCCAAAAGCAGCCAAAAGCCTTCTGCGCTCAATCGACATGGTATCAGGCATAGTAAGTATTAAACGGTAACCACGAGAAGCGCATACAAACGCTAGGGCAATCCCGGTATTGCCACTTGTAGGTTCAACGATTACTGTGTCTTTAGTTATCAATCCTGCCTCTTCGGCCGCTTGAATCATGGACATGCCGATTCTATCTTTCACGCTACCGCAAGGATTAAAAGATTCGAGCTTGGCTACAACCTCAGCCTTGGCACCTTCCGTTATCTTGTTTAGTCTGACCAGAGGAGTGTTGCCAATAAGTTCAGTAATATCCTTGGCTATCCTTTCCATTTATTTACCTCCCGACTTTTCTTGACAAACCCACGTTCGAAACTTCTTGAGTTATCTCACCGTCTCTCAAGTGAACTACCTTGTGAGCAGTTTTCGCTAGTTCCACATTATGAGTGACAATGATCAAGGTGAGCCCTTGACTGTTCAAGTTTTGGAAAAGCTCGTAAATATTGTGGGCTGTAGCCGAATCTAAATTCCCGGTCGGCTCATCTGCCAATATGATTTTTGGCTCGTTGATAAGGGCTCTGCCAATAGCTACCCGTTGCATCTCACCACCGCTAAGCTGACTGGGCAAATGGTCAGCTCTGGCACTCAGCCCCACAAGCTCAATAATTTCGTCGCTCTTAGTCTTATAGCTATTCCTCTTACTGAAGAGGCGCGGCAGTTCAATGTTCTCACGCACTGTTAGGGTGGGCAAGAGGTAGAACTGCTGAAAGACAAAACCTATATTTTTACGACGTAACTCAACTAAATCTTTCTCTTTAAGACCACTGATTTCCGTACCATCTAATCTTAAACTGCCCTGCGTTGGTGTATCAAGACAGCCTAGAAGATTTAATAATGTAGTCTTTCCTGAACCAGAAGGGCCTACAATAGTCACAAATGCACCTTTTGTGACAGCAAAACTGACATCATTAAGAGCATGTATTTCCTCACTGCCGCGACGGTATATCTTAGTTAACCCTTTTGCCAAAATAATTTCTTCTTTCATTCCAAATTACTCCGTATAGCTTCCATCGGTGTTAGGCGTGATGCCTTAATCGCCGGGTATATCCCACAGGCAAATCCGATAATGACAGAGAATAATAAACACAAGCCGATCAACCCTGGTTCAGGCGCTATAAGCCTGCCAGCCGGCGAATATGGGATTATTCCCTTGACAAAGCCCTCTATCAAGCTAGAGCCTAGTGTCGAGAGCAGCAGGCCAATTACTCCGCCAATGATGGTAATGAATAGCGTCTCAATAAGTACCAGCTTGCCGATATCCGTCCCAGAAGCTCCTATGGCTTTCATCATCCCGAACTCCCTCATCCTTTCGTTGACAGACATGAGCAGCGTATTCATTATGCCTACAGCACTTATAATGATAGCTACAGCAATGACCGACATGAGGAGCGTCCGTGCTGAACCCACCAAATTCATGATGGTGCCCATCACCTGCGTCATGGTTACAACCTGGATGTCAGGAATCTTCTCTAGTTGACTGGAAATCTCAGGTATCTTGGAAATATCACTCACCCTGATGGCTATTGTTGTTACTTGGCTAGGCTTGTCAAAGACCCTTTGCACAACCTGAAGGGGTAAAAAGTGGAACTCATCATCCTGTGTGCCCGTCCTTTCCAAGATGCCAACAATAGTAAATGGTGTTTTGTCTGGTCCGAAAGGCAACACATCACCTACATTTAATTTTTCTCTATCCGCCAGGCTTCTGCCAATGACCATCACATTATCTTCATACTGCGAGAAGAACCTACCCTCAACCTTCCACCACGGCTTAAGGCGGAGCATATCATCAATATTGATACCATACACAATGTGAGGCTTATCATCCTTGTAAAACTGATGAAGGAGCATGGGGCTGGCGATTTCTATACCGGAGATTTTCTTCGTTGCCTCAACGTCTGAATCCGACAGATATTTCGGTATAACGCCACCGTGAATAATAAGCGAGGCGGCCTCATAAGGACATCCTTTGGGCACTGCCAAAATATGGATACCTAGACTACCAAGTTCACCGCTCAACTGTTTCTCATAACCGGAATTAAAAGACAAAAGGCTGAACAACGCAGCGATAGCAATAGCCACACCGAGTATGGTCAGGATTGTCCTGCCACGCCGCCTTAACAGATTCTTCACAGCCAGATTGGTAAAGTTCATAGTAACTATCCCTTAAAATTCAACCTTCTTGCCAATAATATATGTATCGCCGCTTTTACGGACTACTTCTCCGTGCACCATTGCAGTAGCTCCTCGTTTCTGTGGTATTACAAAGTTGCTCGGTTTCAGGTCAACATATATAGTTCCAGTACCATCGTTCAAGGTGAACCAGCAACCGGCGCCACACTCAGAAATAATTTTCCCCTTCACCACAACCACTTGATCTTTGTAAGCATCAGGTTTGGTCAATATGTCGCTTATTCGCACTATATTGATGTTTTCCTCTTGTTTAGGTGGCTGAGATGTCTCTGGCCCAGATAAGCCTGAACTTTGTACAACAGTGTCATCACCCGGTATAGCTTTCGTAGTCTCGGCCGAAGTATTAGCCGTGGCTTGTGCCCCACTGCAACTAACTAAAACCAACACCAGACTTAACACCAACACAAAAACAAAAGACTGTACCAAACTTTTTCGACTCATTAACCGTTAACCTCCTTGACTATTATTTATTTGCTTCCCCGGTTACCCGATTACTTAATAAGGCATTGACCGAATGATAACAGGCATTGGTGAAAATATCGTAAGAATTATTTGAAGTTTTTATAAAAACCAATGCTAGGATATTCTTTTTGTCAATTTAAGCAATACTATCCCAACACAACCAAGGCTAATCCCCACTATGATCATAAATGCACCGACAGCGATAACCACGGTGGTAACACCGAAGCCAAGAACAGCAAGATACAAATAGTTCTCCATGTTCAAAGCCTGTGCATAGGTCAAGTGTTTGGGATTTGTCGGGTCATAACGGCCACTACCCAGCAATTCCTGATAACTAAGAGCTATCGTTCGGCGATGCTCTCTTATCGTGTCGGCAGCGGCTTGTGCTTCTTCTGAGGAATCAATCACCTCACCAGCCTTCACTGCACTTTCGGGGAGGCCCAAAGTTACCTTCTCCATCCGCATTGCTTCCCGTATCCAGGTTTCCTTTTCAATTCCCTGATAGACAAATGCCATACCCATGGCAACCGATATCGCCGCAAGAACCAGCACCTTCACCGCTAAATATTGACTTGTACGCACTACCATGTACCCCCTTTGTTTTTTAGTTTCTGGTAAGCTCCTACCGAATCTGCGCCCTCGCAATCTTTTCTAGAGCGTGAAGTGTAAAGGAAATCTCATCATCAGTATTAAAATACCCCGGGCTTAAGCGTACGGTACCGAGTGGATAAGTGCCCAGGGTCTTATGAGCTGCTGGGGAGCAATGAAGCCCGGCTCTCGCCTTGATATCGAAAGCTTGGTCAAGAATGATACCTACCTCTGCTGGCTCGTATCCCTCAATATTGAACGAGATAACTGGTGCCTGATTACTCCCGCCATTGGCTCTGTAAAGAGTTAACCCGGGTATGCTGGATAATCCCTCAATTAGTCTGCCAGTCAGGTACTGCTCATGGGCGCTAATTTTCTCTAAACCTTCACTGAAGATATATTTCAGCCCAGCGCCAAGCCCACAGATGCCGACGCTATTTAAAGTTCCACTTTCGTATCGATACGGTAAAGCAGTTGGTTGCTCTTCTTGCTCAGAATATACGCCGGTGCCACCCTCGCGCAGCGAATCGAGGTCAACGCGGTTGCCCACATAAAGCCCTCCGGTACCTGGAGGCCCAAATAACCCCTTGTGCCCGGCGAAGGCGAGCAAATCGATATTACTCGCCTGGACATCAATAGGGTACTTGCCAATCGATTGAGCCGCGTCCACCATGAAGATTAGGTTATGCTGTCTAGCCACCATTCCATATTCATCAATAGGCTGGATAACACCTGTTACATTCGAGGCATGGGCAACAATCAGTAGCTTGGTCTCTCTATTTATCGCATTGACGATATCCCTGGGCGACATGACACCTGTCTCAGCCGAAGGTGGTATTCTGACAACCTTGACCCCTTGCCGCTCAAGTTTGTTCAGAGGACGGACTACGGAATTATGTTCGATACAGCTAGTAATAACGTGGTCTCCTGGTTTAAGCAGCCCCTTAATCCCTAGGTTTAGGGCATCCGTGCAATTGAGGGTGAAGATAATCCGCTCCCTCTCTGGGGCATTTATGAGGCGGGCAATAAGCATCCTCGTTTCTGCAACCATCTCCGCAGCTGCTAAAGACATACTGTGAGCACCACGACCCGGACTGCCCGCATTCTTTCTCAAGAACTCATCCATGGCCCGATAAACGCTTTCTGGCTTAGGCCAGGAGGTAGCTGCATTATCAAGGTATATCATAGCCTTTACCCTATTAGCCTCCGATATATTTGTTATAAAGCCATAGAGCTAATGACTCATCATTGGTATTCTTAACAATCGCGCGACCGTCGGGGAAAACAACCATCTCATGAGAATCACTGGAAAATCGCAACATAAACTCGTTATAGAAAACCTGCCCCATCGAGTTTAGACGTGCTGCCAAATTTTCCAACGAGATACTTTCCATCTTGGGATTTATAACCTGAACGGCATGCTGGCCACAAAGCGAAGTGACCTTCATGCCAAACTTTCCCTCCAAGAATTCGTATTTACCCTGGCAGGCAGGGCAACCACTACGGGAGCTGATTTTTAAGCGATGAAAAGTGCCTTTCCAAACATCAACAACTATGTGGTCTCGATTGATGCCCTTGGCGCCAACTAGTATCTTCAAGGCCTCAACGGACTCAAGTGAGCCGACGACAAGCGGAGCAGGACTAATCACACCAACAGTCTCGGCAGTGTAAACTGTCCCATGGCTGAACGGGCTGGCAAAGATGCATTGGAAGCACGGAGTTTCACCAGGAATTATGTCAAAAGTCAGTCCCCGTGAAGCAACAGCCTCCCCATAAATCCACGGGATTTTCTGCTTTAATGAGGCATCGTTAATGAGAAAACGAGTTTCTATGTTGTCTACCCCGTCCAGAATTAAGTTTGCACCACTTACGAAACTCTCAATGTTAGTGTAGTTTACGTTAGCGACTATTCCCTCAACCTCAACCTCCGAATTTACCTTCATCAGACGCCGTTTCGCAGCCACAGCCTTTGGTAATTGATTTTTAATGTCATCCTCATCAAAGACGATATGAGTCTGCAAATTGTGGTACTCTATGAAATCTCTATCTACAATTCTCATCTTGCCCACACCAGCACGCACCAGAGAAGTGGCAACAACTGTACCTACCGCCCCACAGCCGATGAGCACCACGCAACTCTCCCTTAATCTCCTCTGCCCTTCCTTGCCTATATCAATGAAAAGCGTTTGCCTTGCATATCTGTCAGTCATAGTAGCCTTTCTCGTTCTTGCATGCCTCGTTCAAACCATCATTCCGTAACTTATATGTAGTATATTTCTCAGCAGAGTGCTCTTTTCTCTTTTGACGCTCAACCAAATCCTGCAATGTTGTGGACGCCAAAACCCCGTCTATTGCCTTTTTCAGCTCAGCCCAAAGATCACGCGTCACACAAGAATCGGCGCGAGGACAAGTGCTGGGGTCATCAAGGCACCCAACCAAGTCAGTAGAACCCTCAAGTAGTCCGATCACTTCACTAAGCTTTATCTCCTGAGGAGGCTTGACCAGCCAGATGCCACCTCTGGCACCTCGTATACTCTTTATTAGTCCAGCAGCCATAAGAGGTCTTATCAAGTGCTCCAGATACAGCACCGAGACCTGCTGGTTTCGGGCTACATCCTTCAATGGTATCGGCCCTTCTCCCCACCGAAGGGCTAAATCCAGGAGAACCCTGGTTCCATATCGCCCTCTGGTAGAAAGCTTTATCATTTCACCTCGAATTGTTGACTATTATGGTCAACATAGTATATAATAGCTAAGAGATCTTGTCAAGTCTTACGCCCCAAAAAACTGACGAATGGTTAATCTAGAATCAACAATCCTCGGGAATGTTTAATTTGCTGCCAGCGATTGCCTCCATTCTGTCTCGTTAGGAAGGTATCCACGGGATAGAATGTAAGCATGGTAAAGTTTGAGCGTATGGATGACTATAAGAACTGCCATTCTTTGTGGGATAATTCAGTGAATGTCCTGCGAATACTGACACTCAACAAGCTCAGGGAAGCGGAGACCCTCTTAAGCCAGGGGGCAACCATCTCCGTAGCAAGCAAGAGAATCAGGGTAAGTGCCCACATCTATTACCGTTGGCGAAAAGAATACGGTGGCA
>CAZJVJ010000021.1:0-12985 GCA_964549635.1 uncultured Dehalococcoidales bacterium | reverse complement strand
AAACGCTTGCTTACTGGTTAATTTAACTCAACTATAATCTGAACATGGAGATAAAGTTAACGCCAATTGGCATCGTAAAAAATAGTGTCACAGAGTCTAGAAGAGAGGAATGGCAGAAAGTCATCTCCGAAATAATAATAAACGATAACTTAACAGAGGCTTTAAGTGGAATAGAAGAATTTTCCCATCTGATAATCCTTTACTGGATGCACAACTTAGCTCCGTCAGAATATACAGTAACTAGAGTTCATCCAAAGGGCGATCAGAACTTGCCTTTGGTAGGCGTATTTGCCAGCCGAAGCCCAGCACGACCCAACCCAATAGGCGTGACTACTGTAAAGCTGATTGAGGTCAGAAACAATGTCCTTAAAGTCATCGGCCTCGATGCCATAGACGGAACGCCGGTAATAGATATAAAGCCCTTTATCCATCAACACGACCAGCCCAGTGACTGTAAAATACCTAGCTGGCTACAGCCCGATCACTCATAGTACGTTATAGTCAAAGAAGAGCCTTATACTTGTTACATACAGTATTTGCATAATCCGCAGCATCGTGACGGTAACTCTTTCCAGTGTGAGAAACATTTCTCCACGCTTCAGTTGACATTGTACCGTTATAGCAGTAACATAATTGTTGATGCGGGTGTAATTCAGTGGCAGAATGCTTGCTTCCCAAGCAAGACGTCGGCGGTTCGAATCCGCTCACCCGCTTGTTATCCAGCTTTTAAGCAAATCAGCTTTCTGAAAAGTGGCTTTCAATACCCTGTTGTCATCATAAGAAAAAGGTAACCTTGTTGATTATAAAAATAGAATATGGTACACTCTCTGTGCCCTTTTCAAACTGAACTTAGTATACCGAAGCCCAAAATTAGGTATTAAACATAAATGCCCGGCATCTAAGGGGTGGAAAATACAGCCATGAGAATAAAGCTTAAAACCGACCAATTGAATATATTAGCAAAACGCCTCCGCTTTGAAGTGATGCTTCAACAACCTCGCGACGTGCGAGGCATGCTGGATATACTCGGAAAAGAAATGCCCTGGAATGAAACTGGACTTAATAAATTTTCCAGCTCGCCAAGGAAACCGGTTAGGCTTACTTTCTCCGTTGAAGCAACCAGGGATGGCTATATCTGTGACATACACCCTGCCCTAGCTCAATACATACATACTATTCTGGCTTCCGATTAGTTACACTTTCATATTGTCAATGACCAATCTGTTCCCGGGCATTACAACAGCCAGTATGTCAAACTGTTTGAACTTGCCACGGTTACAGCTATATAATTAGGGACGGTTGATGGGCCGTTAGCTCAGTTGGCAGAGCACCTGACTTTTAATCAGGGTGTCGCAGGTTCGATTCCTGCACGGCCTACCAAAACATGGAGAACATGGAGACTCCCGCTTTTGAATTTGCGATGAAGGTTCGAACCATTGACTGGGTCGTGTTTTACATGCTGTGGGCTCTGTGGATGTTGCTCCTGCCATTTATGTACCTCTGGGCATTTATGAAGGGCTCAGGCCCTAGATAAACCTCACCGATATTGGATAGATTACAACTCTAGCACGCCGCTAAATTTAACACCTTCACCATACATCGCAGTATAGTCTCTTTTTACTCTTATCCCAAAGTCTGCGTGGTTCCATTGGAGCTCAAACATTTGCGAGAAATTCCGCTCTCATGCGTCATAAAACCAAGGGAGACTATTAGCAAAATCTACGACGGCCGTACGTGCTTTGCGAGTGAGAGGCAAACCATGCCCGAAGCAGATAACATCAAAATCCAAGCTGGCTATTTTTTTAACTGACACCATCTCCTGTGCTAAATCTACCGTAAAAGCGAGCGAGGGTAGCCTTAAGCCAAAGCGGTTGGCAATCACATCGCCAACAATTACCAACCTTTTACTTTGCACAAATAAGCAGATGCTACCCGGTGTGTGTCCAGGGACATGTAATATCTTGATGCCACCGAGTATCGGTAACTCATCACCATCGTTTATTAGTATATCCACGCCTACTGGAACAGTGGCCCACACCTTTTGGGAAGAAGCCAAGGCTTTATTCAGCCACTTAGGCCTCGCTGGTCCTGGCTGCGGTAATCTGCCATCAATGTATGGTGCATCAGCAGGGTGGGCAATAACACTAGCCTTGGTAATTCTTTTCAATTCGGCAAGGCTGCCAATATGGTCTGCATGATAGTGAGTGATAATTATCCGTTCTATATTAGAATGGGAATAACCAAGCTTTGCTATATGTCTTAATATCTGCCCGGCCCTGCCCTTGAACCCAGTATCGACCAATGTCAGGTCATCATCGACCAGTAAATAAACATTTGCCCCCCATACTCCACTACCCCAAAAACCGCCAAGTCGAAAAACACCCGGTAAAACTTCCAAGTTCTTCACCATGTGGCACTCCCCCTAAGATACTATTATTATTAATATTAACAGCTCTGCCCAGTCGTGATGAACCACTTTGTTAATCTCCACAGCACCGCTTCTTTATTTGGTGGACAGCCTGGCACCCAATTGCATTCACCTAACCCTTCAATTTGCGCACAATCACCTATCACCAAACAACTCCTATCATCGGGTAAATTAGGGCTCTTCCCAATGCCTATTGCTAGTGGCTCATCTAACCTTGCCCCGCGTTCTTGGAGCAATACCAGGCTGGATATCACAGGTATAAGACAGCCACTGCATGCATTATTCTCTCCCGTAATCTGAAGCTGTGGGAAGGTACGCCGTAATTGCTCTCTAGGTATCTTAACTCTTACCTTCAGTCGCTTTAACTCTTCACCTACGATGTCCATGCGGGTAAGTTCACTCTGCCCCAAACCAACCGCCGCCCCCAAAGTCACTAAGGGCACTTTCCCCGGCTCTATACCCATAACAGCACATCCTACTGCATCCACTGCCACGATATCCGAACTTATAATAAGCAAGCCGCCTGACTTTTTCTCCCTGAATTCATATCCGTCGTCTAACTGACAGACGATGGCCTTCGCCGTGCAATCTATTACATTGACACTTGGTCTGATTATTTTGCATAGCTCAACGATAGCCCGATTCAGGTCACAGTTATGAAAAAGAGGCTTGTCCTCCCTCTTAAGACAACCCTTCAAGTTTTTCATAGCCAAGGTCACAGTGGTGAGATAGTGTGTCTTAAGCACAGGTAGATTAATAAATTTATCACAGCTAAAGGCAAACTCAGTAATGCTGAATTTATCCGGTGTATACGGTGACACATTTTGGAACACTCGGTAATCATGCTCATCAAACAACACCCACTCTACACCCAAGCGCTTAGCAATCTGACTGACACCAGTGCGCGTGAAGCATTCTCTTAGTTGGGATTTTGGGATGTAATAACTTGGACCGTCGCCAATGATGACACGAGCTGCACCGGAGTCCATACAGTAATGGGCAACTGCTTCGATGACTTCAGGATTAGTTATCTCCCCGCTGTCAGGTGGCGCCGGCATCACCAGGTTTGGCTTAATGAGCACGGAGTCGCCTCGGCTAATAAGCTGCCCGCTAACGTCACTAACCGCCTTAGCGAAGGCAGAGTAAAAATCGTTTTTTGCTTGAACGATCGAAACTCTAGCCATTTCCAGAATATTGCTGATGCATCAAATACCAGACTACTACCAGATTAAGACATTCGTCAAGCCGATACTAAAGGCATAAAAACTGTCCACCAAACGGGCTAGGAAAGACGGCCACAGATTGCAGCCATTGGTCGTAAGACCATTATATGATTTAAAACCATACGTATGCCCGATTTACGTGACGCAACACACCTAGGATAATAGACGTAGAAGGTATCTAAACGAATTCCTGACTTTGAGCGTTACAAGTGGCAAAGGAGGTTATAGCAATGAAGCGAATGGACAAGTTGACAACAATCGTCCCGCATGACAAGGGTCTGGTAGGCTTGCTCACTGGAATAATTCTGTGCGGAATTGGCCTGATAAGTGTGGCAATTTCAGCATGTGTCTGGTATTTGTAGAACGCGTAGGTCCAAGAATGACGATGAGAGGGCCCTTACAAAAAAGGAACGGCGATAGTTGGTCGCTCCACACTATCTATCTATCGCCGCTCCAATTTTGCTTACATTCCGCCTTTCACTATCATGCGTGGAAACAAATTTCAAAGAAATGCGGTTAAAACCAGCCGTGCACAGGGACCCCACTAAATTTTGCCCTTCTTCAAGGTCTCTGTTGGTTCGAACGCCTTGACACCGAACTGTTTGGCCAGTTCTTCACATCTTTTAGCTAACTTGTCAAAGCCTATTCCCTTAGCGAGCTGAAAGGGGCCAAATGCAGAGCCACCCCCATTAACAATCGCCTTATCTATATCATCTGGGTTTTTAACGACTCCTTCTTCCAGCAGCTTCGTAGCCTCATTAACCTGTATAGCGATAAGGTCAGTCGGGTCAAAATCTTCCTTCGCCTTAGACAGGTCTATGGCGGGTCTACCTAGCGACCAATCGAAAATTCCTTTGCCTGTCTTTTTCCCCAGATTGCCTGAGTCAACCAACTCCTTCAACCATTTGGGTGGCTTGTAGTCAGGTGAAAGCCTCTCAGCAAAGTAAAGAGCACTATGATAGGCAACATCCAACCCCACATAATCCATCAACTCGTAAGGTCCCATGGGCATACCCACCTTCCTCATCTTGGCATCTATCTCTTCAGGTGTAGCTAGGCCCCTTTCAAGTATGGCACCAAGTAAAATTGAGTTCGGGGCATTAACCCTGTTATAAATGAAACCAATCGAGTCCTTCTCAACCCTAACTGGAACCTTGTTCATTTTCAACGCAAGGTCATAGGCCAACTGCATGGTCTCTTCGCTGGTCTTATCGCCTTTTATGACCTCAACAAGCTTCATCAGGACAGCAGGGTTGAAAAAATGCATACCAACAACTTTGTCTGGCCTATTCGTAGCCGAAGCGATTTCAGTGATGCTCATATTGGAGGTATTCGACGCCAGTACCGCATGTTTAGGTGCTAGTTTATCCAGTTCTTTGAAGACTTCCTTTTTGATGCTCATTATCTCCGGAACAGCCTCTATGACAAAGTCAGCATCCTTGACAGCCTTATCGATATCAACAAAAACCTCGATATTACTGAGCATCTTCTGTTTGGCTTCTTCCGACACCTTCTGCTTTTCCACGAGCTTTGCCAAGCTCTCCCTAATTCTGGCAAGCCCTTTATCAACAAACCTCTGCTCAACATCTCTCATTGTCACCTTGTAGCCAGCCAGCAATGCCACTTCAGCAATCCCATGCCCCATGTCACCAGCACCCATAACTGCTATTTTTTTAATGTCATCTACTTTCATATCACACTCTCCCTTCTTTTAGATTTCTGTAACAGTGCTACTCGCCTGTGAAAACTGGCTCACGCTTCTGTATAAACGCTATCATTCCCTCCATAGCATCCTTCGTCTTCATCACTATTTGGGAACCTTCCCGCTCAATCCTAATACCCTCGTCAGTAGTTGTCTCAAGCCCTCGGGTTACCGCATCAAGGATCACCCTTACCGCAATAGGAGCTTTCTTAGCTAATGCCACGGCAAGCTCCTTGGCATCCTTCATCAGCTCCTCTGGCCGCGATACCCTGTTGATAAGACCTATACTTAAAGCCTCCGGTGCCCTGATCCTCTTTCCCAGAAGCAACATTTCTAATGCCCTTGTCTTTCCCACCAATCTGGGCAACCTCTGGGTTCCACCCCACCCAGGAATGATGCCAAGGTCGATTTCAGGCAACCCGATTACCACCCTTTCAGAATCGACCATTATCCTGAAGTGGCAAGCCATGGCTAACTCACAACCACCTCCAAGCGCAAAACCGTTAATTGCGGCGATGATAGGTTTAGTATATTTCTCGACCCGGCTAAATACCTCCACCCCCCTGGGACCAGTCTTTTCCGCCTCTGGTGTCCCCGCCGTCTTCACATCGAAGCCAGCAGAGAATCCTTTTTCGCCAGCACCTGTAATAATTACGACTCTTATCGTCCTGTCACTCTCAAACTCTGTTAGTGCCTGGTCAAGTTCATTTAACGTAGCTAGATTTATCGGATTCGCCGGCGGACGGTTCAAGGTGATGATACCAATGCTCCCATCTCGTTCTACAATCAAGTTCTCATAAGCCATAATACTTCCCCCTTCTTTTCCATATTTCTAAGCGGATTTCTGTTTGAAATGCTATTTATATCACCCCCTTTCAGCCTAACATTTAGAACACACCACTTCTGCAAAATTTCCCAGATGTTAACACCTTGAACATAAGCTGTCAATGCTCTTAACTTTATGTCCACTGAATGGGTGTTGATTTATTTGATCTATAGACATATACTTAAAGACAGGAAGGAGGGGCGTTAGATGCCAGAAGTTGAAATAGGACGAGTGAGCGACTTTTTTGCCCGGCCTGTGGTAGCGGGCATAACGCTAACTGGGACACTTAAAGTTGGTGACAAGATCCGCATAAAGGGGCATACGACAGACATTGAACTCACAGTTGAGTCCATGCAAATCAACAATGTCAACGTAACCGAAGGCAAAGCCGGGGATTCTGTTGGCGTAAAAGTACCTGACCGTGTGAGACCTGGAGATCGCGTCTACAAGATTACACCATAGATAAGTTTCTAGCCCTCTAAGGCTTTAAGCAGATTTGCCATTTCAATGGCACTTGACGCTGCCATGAAGCCACGGTTACCCTCTTTAGCCCCAGCCCTTTCAATAGCCTGCTCAAGTGTATCAGCAGTTATTATACCCTGAATAACTGGCAATCCAGTATCAAGGCTTACCCGAGCGATACCTCTGTTCACCTCAGAAGCCACGTATTCAAAATGTGGTGTGCCACCCCGGATTACAGCTCCAAGACAAACAATGGCGTTATACTTTTTACTTTCTGCCAACCTTTTAGCTATTAAAGGAATCTCTAAAGAGCCTGGTGTCCAGGCAACATCAATGTCCTTCTCATCAACACCATGACGCAGGAAGGCATCTTTAGCACCAGCAAGCAACCTTGTAGTTATGACTTCATTGAAACGGGAAACGACCACTCCAAATTTTAACCCCTTCCCCAGTAGCATACCCTCATACTGTTTAGCCATTGTACATAGCCTCCTTGCGTTTAACACTAAGCCTCTGTGACCTCATCCACCTCCAATAAGTGCCCCAGCTTTTCTTGCTTTGTCTTAAGATATTCCAAATTGTAAGGATTAGGTGGCGTCCTTAATGGAACGGTCTCCACTATCTGAAGACCATAACTTTCCAGCCCAATGACCTTTTTGGGATTATTAGTTAACAGGCGAATCTTATGTAACCCTAAATCTGCCAGAATCTGAGCCCCGATGCCGTAATCCCTCAAATCTGGTTCAAAGCCAAGCGCAATATTTGCTTCGACAGTATCCAACCCCTGATCCTGGAGAGCATAAGCCCGCATCTTATTATGGAAACCTATTCCCCTACCCTCCTGCCGCATATACAGAAACACGCCCCTTCCTTCCGCAGCAATTTTTTCCATTGCCAAGTCGATCTGACCACCACAATCACAACGTAAACTGCCGAACACATCACCGGTTAAGCACTCACTATGGACTCGCACTAAAACCGGCTCATCACCTGATATATCACCTTTAACCAAAGCAACCTGCTCATCCGGGTCGACCCTGCTTCGGTAAGCGATAATGGTGAATTCGCCATATTTGGTGGGGATTCTTGTTTCAGCAACTTTTTCCACAAGCTTTTCATGGCGTCGACGATAGGCAATCAAATCAGCTATACTGACGATTTTAATACCAAATTTAGCTGCAATGACCTCGAGTTGCGGCAGCCTAGCCATGGTGCCATCTTCATTCATAATCTCACAAATAACACCAGCCGGATAAAGCCCAGCCAGTTTAGCTAAATCAACTATAGCCTCAGTATGCCCAGCCCTGACCAACACACCACCCTCCCTAGCCCTTATAGGAAACATATGTCCGGGACGCGCCAAATCTTCAGGTCGTGTGCTTGGATCCAGCACAGCCTTTACAGTAGCTGCGCGATCATACGCGGAGATTCCGCTGGAGGTTTTGTGTTTAGCCTCGATCGAGACAGCAAAGGCAGTACAAAACTTTGCTGTATTTTCCTGAACCATCAAAGGAATCCTCAACTCGTCTAATCTACTGCCAATTATAGGCAAACAGATTAGACCGCGAGCATGTTTGGCCATAAAGTTTATCGCCTCCGGAGTGACCTTCTCCGCAGCGATTGCGAGGTCACCTTCGTTCTCGCGGTTCTCATCATCAACAATGATGATAAATTTTCCGGCCCTTATATCTTCAATAGCCTCTGGAATAGTAGCAAATGTCACTAGACTTCACCTCATTTTCAGAAAGTCGTGCTTTACAAGAAAGTCCAACGTTATGCCCGGTTTCTCACCTGACACAAGTCGTTCAACATACTTGGCGATAATATCCACTTCCAAATTAACCACATCGCCAGGCTTTTTTCTACCGAGTGTCGTATGCTCTCGCGTATACGTCACCAATGAAACTGAAAAGGAAAAGTCATCGCAACTGATCACTGTAAGACTAACGCCATCAACAGCGATAAAGCCTTTGTTAACTATATAAGGCATCAGTTCCGCAGGTGTCAAAATCTTAGCAACGACCGCTCTATCTTCAGCCAATAAAGAGATGATTGACCCAGTACCATCTACATGTCCCTGTACGAAATGTCCGCCAAAACGACCATTAGCCGAGATGGCTCTCTCTAAATTCACCATATCGCCGTAGCGAAGCCGGCCCAGATTAGAACGCCGAATCGTTTCAGGCATAATATCAACAGAAAAACCTTTGTCATGAAGCGATGTTACCGTTAGACAAACCCCGTTTACGGCTATACTATCGCCTGGCTTCGTATCAGCTAACACCTTTTTGGCTTCAATATGCAATTGCCTTGGACTGGTATTTTTAATTACCCCTATTTCCTCAATTATACCCGTAAACATTTCACTTGCCGCCAATATAGCCGCTAATTAGAATATCGTCACCGAACTCCATAACCCTCACTCGGGTCAGTCTAAGTGCTTCTGTAACCCTGGTAACGCCATTGCCACCGACAGCGCTTTTAGCCTCCTCGCCACCAATTATGATTGGTGAAATAAATGCTAAGACTTTGTCCACTAGATTATGGTCAAACAATGAGCCGAAAAGCTTGTTTCCGCCCTCAACCAAAACACTGGTAACCTGCCGTTTGCCAAGCACATTTAACAGCTCGGCTAAATCAATAATACCTCTTTCAGCCGGCAACTCGACAACCTCAGCACCAACCTTTCTGAACTGCTCCATCTTTTTTGTACTGAAAGGCTTGGCCACAGCGATTAGAGTCTTTCCAGGTTCTTCGAACAGCCGGGCTGACAATGGCGTCCGCCCTTTCCCATCTACAATAACCCTTAAAGGTTGTTGCTTCGTCTTACCCCCTTTTCCACTACATCCTCGGGCAGAAAGCTGAGGGTCATCGGTAACCACGGTATTCGCTCCAACCATAATAGCATCCACTATATGACGCAAATAGTGAACGAATTTGCGCGACTCATCACCGCTTATCCACCTGGAATCACCGCTTCCGGTAGCAATTTTACCATCCAGGCTCATAGCAAATTTGGCAATAACAAACGGCCTACCTGTAGTAATATGCTTAATGTAACCTTCATTTATCTCTCTAGCTTTCTCTTCACAGTGACCAACAAACGTCTTAATGCCAGCCTCCTGCAATGCCTTTAACCCATTGCCAGAAACCAGAGGGTTAGGGTCAATCAGTGCTACATGGACTTCTGAGATGCCAGCGTCAATTATTGCCTGGGTGCAAGGAGGGGTACGCCCATAATAGCAACAAGGTTCCAACGTGACATACATTGTTGCCCCTTTCGCCCTCGGGCCAGCTTGGCGAAGTGCCATTATCTCAGCATGGTCGGAGCCTGGCGGTTGCGTATGTCCCAAACCAACAACGACTCCATCACTAACCACCACAGCCCCCACCGCTGGATTTGGGCTAGTATAACCCAAAGCTAGGCCAGCCAGAGACAAAGCACATTCCATAAAGTCCACCGGGCGAGCTAACACTTAGGACCTTTCTAAAAAATCTTCAAAATACTTACTGGCTGTTGGTTCAGTCTGCCCCTGATATTTACTTCTCAACTCAACTGCCCCATACAACCTGTCTACGGGAGAGCTTAACCTCAAAAAAGAAATCTGACCGATCTTCATTTTATAATAAAGAGTAATCGGCAATTTGGCAACATTGCACAGCTCAATAGTAAGATGACCATGCCAACCTGGGTCGACATAGCCAGCAGTCGAATGTATCAAAAGACCCAACCGCCCTAAAGAGCTTTTACCTTCAAGTCGTCCGACTATATCATTCGGTAAAGTTATCGATTCTAAAGTGCTAGCCAGGACAAACTCCCCGGGAGCAAGGAAAAAGGCATTGTCCTCTTCCACCTCTACAACCTCATTTAAGTGGTTCTGATTACTCTTTACATCTATATAAGCAGGATATCTTTGCTGTTTAAAGACAAGAAGTTTTCTGTCTAGGTGTAGGTCAACGCTCGAAGGTTGAATGCAATCTTCAAACAGTGGCTCAATGATAATCCTACCTTTGGCAATTTCCTCCTTGATTGTCCGGTCACTTAGCACCATAGCTTGATTTGACATTGTATCATCACGTTCACCAGAGTGCAAACAAGATCCATCGCAGCATTGACAGCTCCCTTTACATATGCTAACATTCCGCCGCTCTGCGTTACTGGGACAAAAAAGTCCTCATCAACACTAAATGCTTACAAAATCATGCAGCATCTCATGGGCTTTAAGGAGGCCATTGCTAGTAATGCAATGACTGTTAAACAGCTTAAACGTGGACTCTACTATAATGAGGCTGTTTGAAAACATTACATTTCCACATGATATGGAACCCTTCTGGAACCAGCCTAACTCGAGTCCTGTCGTCATGCACTGTGCAATATAGAGCGAAACGCCGAAGTATATTTGTTAAAAAACCTGAAGGTGACGGACAGCCACCATTTTGTTAGAAAAAGCTACCTTGATAGCATCAAAAGACTTAAAAGCTTTCATAGATTCAAAATTCCAAATACCCCTAGTTGAAGGGGAAAGCAAGGTCTGTTCCCTAGAAGATGCCATTAGGCAACATGTAAAAAAAGGTATGGCTATTCACTTTGCTGGAAGGGGCGGCGCCATTTTCTATCAGCTCGTTAGGGAGTTCTGGGGGAAAGACCCTGGATTCACCCTCATAAGTACTAGTGTCACCGCAACGCTAATGGCTTTAATTCAGGGCAGACTCGTGAAAAAAGTTATAACCAGTTTTGCCGGTGATTCATACCCCTCACCAGGTCCCAACCCAATCATTCAGAAGGCCTATTTGTCTGGTGAAATAGAGTTTGAAAATTGGACAATGCTCACCATCCCACAAAGGCTTCTAGCCGGGGCTATGGGCTGGCAGGTCACGCCAACTAGATCACTTATTGGAAGCTCCATGGAACACGAGAACAAGGGATCATTTAAAGTCATAGACAACCCGTTCCATCCAAGCGAAAAAATAGGATTGATGGAAGCCTTACGGCCAGATATAGCTTTAGTTCATGCCATAGCAGCAGACCCTTGCGGGAATACCATTATGACCTATCCTCTAGGAGCTGACGTCTTTGGGGCTTGGGGGGCTAAAAATGGTGTTATAGTTACTGTCGAGAAACTAGTCACCACTGATTACATACGTAAGCACTCGCATCTGGGGCGCATTCCGTCCTACATGGTAAGAGCAGTTTGCGAGGTGCCATTCGGAGCCCATCCCGGCGGCATGACTAATTGTGGGTTGCCCGAATTCGAGCATTACTTTGACGACTATGATTTTGTGATAGATGTTCGAGAAGCCTCGAGAGACGAGCGGAGGTTTTTGAAGTGGATAAAATACTGGATTCTGGATTGCAAAGACCACACTGATTATCTCTCGAAGGTGGGACGAGACCGGCTTCTCTATCTGAAGGGAAAGGCTGCTTCAGACGCCTGGAGAGTTGAACTAATGTCGATGCTACCAAAAATTGAATTCAAAAAGGAGCCGAACCACCTGGAAAAAATGGTAGTGGCAGGAGCCCAGATTATAACCGAAAAATTCATCGCCGGCGGCTATAAAACGATACTAACAGGCGTAGGACTTTCAAATTTAGCAGCCTGGCTTGCCACTTACAAACTTAAGGAAAAGGGGCATGATGTGGATCTAATGGCTGAGATTGGCATGTATGGCTATCTTCCCAGACCATCAGACCCAACGATATTCGGATACCACCACATGCCCACGTGCAAAATACTAAACAATATCGAGACGATGCTTGGCGTCTTCGTCAGTGGCCCTACGAACGAGTGTCTCGGCGTTCTAGCGGCCGGGCAAATTGATAAATACGGGAACGTGAACTCAACAAAAATTCCTGGGATAGCTTACCTCGTCGGTTCAGGAGGAGCTAATGACATAGCCAGCAACAATAGAGAGACTATAGTGGTAATCAATTCGGGCAAACAGAGGCTGGTGGAAAAAGTACCCTATATCACTTTCACAGGAGAAAAGGTAACCACATTGGTGACAGACATCGGCGTTTTTGAAAAGACTAGCGGCAAGGATACTTTTACATTGACAGCTTATATTCCTTCCGAGGCAAGCCAGAAGGAAGAAGAGGCAATAGACAGGGTAAAGGAAAAAGTTGGCTGGGAGCTCAAGGTCTCACCAGATTTAAAGAGACTCGAACCGCCAGCCGAAGACGAGATAACTCTCCTCAGGCTTTTCGACCCGAAAGGATTTTTCACAAAAGTTTAAACCTTGACGAGCACTCATTTACCCCCGAGTGCTAGTTGAGACTGTTTAGCAATGAGCCATCTTTGTTTCCGGATCCTCCAACAGGCTTTATTTTTGCCTTTTCGGCATTA
>CAZJVJ010000020.1:2780-13985 GCA_964549635.1 uncultured Dehalococcoidales bacterium | reverse complement strand
GCCTTTTTACGGCTTCCACGATTTTGGGCAGGATTTCGGCAGTCCGCCCCTGGATGAGATAGTCGGAAATGCCTTCCTTTGTCAATGGAGTGGGCTCGGCATTGACCTCGATTATCACAGTAGCAGCCTGGCTTTTTATAAAATAAAGGCCAGATTCTGTCCTTCGCTCCACCTCAACCTGGCGCTGCCGGGCTATCCGGGGCAACTGGGCGAAGGGATACACCACTGCCGAGGTGCCGCAGATCAACATTAGGTCGCATTTCCAGGCTTCCTCCAGGCTTTCATGGGCAACATCTGAAGGTATAGGCTCATTGAAGTGGACAACATCACTTTTAACCGCGCCAGCACATTTGTTACACCGAGGTGGCAATTGGCCCTCCCTTATTAGCCTTTCCAGGTCATATTCATCGCGTCTGAATCTCAGCCCGCAAGCCGGACACCTCAGTTTAAAAACGCTACCATGATATTCCAGCACCTTTCGGCTTCCCGCCTTTTCGTGCAGGCCGTCAACATTCTGGGTGAGCACCGCCTTTAAAATGCCCATCCTCTCCAGCTCGGCAAGTGCATAATGGCCTGGGTTCGGTCTCGCCGCCTCCAGGTTACCGAGCAAAGAGCGCCCAGCTAGTATGTCTTCCCAGTAATCTTTGGGGTCGCGCAGAAACTTATAATAAGTTTGATAGGCCCTTTTCTCGGCCTCGGGGTCTTTAGTCCATATGCCCTCCGGCCCACGGAAATCGGGTATGCCTGACTCTGTAGATACACCAGCACCTGTTAAGGCAATGGCATGCTTACTCTTCAACAGGTCCTTAGCCGCCCGTTCAATTAGCGCTTCCATTGTCATCCGGAGTAACTATAGCAACCGCAATTGCTCTCTGGCTACGGCAGCACCACCCCACCTCAATATCTGCAGCAATTCGCCGACCATAACCTCATCTTGACTGGGATGGCGCAATGGCTGGTTCTCATTAATGTGATACTGATTTTGCCTGCCCACCTTCTTTCGGGTGATGTAACCAGCCTCTTCCAAGTCAGCTATGATTTTATGCGTCGTCCTTTCCGTTATACCCACCGCCTGGGCAATGGCCCGGGCTGTGCTCCTGGGGTTACGAGCAATAAAGCCCAGAACCAGACCATGGTTGGTGATAAAACTCCACTTCGCCATTTGCCACTTCCCCTGATTAAAGCTTTGACAGAACCAGAAAATTGTGCTAGCTTACCTTTAGCCTGTGGGTCAGCTTTAATATGAATGTAATTTCATATTTTAAAATTCACTGCTCCAGGTTGCTTATTATATCTGCACGACAGCTTTGGGTCAATAGGTCGATGACTTTATATCACTAGGTGATGGGCAATGGCTATAAGAACCAAGCAGGATGCCGCCCGGGTTCTGGCTGATACCAGCGGAGATAAACGCTTTTTCTGCCATGATGGCTGCATTTCCCAGAATCTATACCAGCTGGCTGAATGTTTAGACCGCATCAGTGAGGTCTCATTCCGCCATCATGTGACAGAAATGAAAAATGACTTCAGCAACTGGGTCCGCGATGTGTTCGGCGATGACAAGCTGGCCAATGAGCTAAGTCGCTGCGCTAACAGTTTTGAAGCCTCCAGGGTTATCAGAGAGAGAATCGCCTGGCTGCAGAAGAAACTGAAATAAAGGCTGTTTTTTATCTCACCTCTTCACGGACGGTGTACCCATCCAAGCCATATTAGCTTTACTCGACCGGTACCAGTATTTGACTATTCTTAATTCAGACGATAGGATATAGACGGGCGAGCACGTACAGCAACCAGTATTGTCTGAAACATAGCCACTGAAGGTACAGGCAGGAGAGCCCGATGAAGGTCATTATACAGACCGTATTAGAAGTAGTCCAAGCAATCCTGCCGATAACTTTTACAGTCGTGGCCTTGCAGTTATTTGCCGTCAAAACACCTGTCAATCTCATTCTTCAGCTTCTACTGGGTGCCGGCATGGCAATAATGGGCATGACACTTTTTCTCGTTGGTGTTAGAATCGGCCTTCTGCCCATGGGTGAGGCAATCGGTGCTGAGCTTCCTAAACTGGGGTCTTTAATCTACGTCGTTCCCATCGTGTTCCTCGTAGGTTTCGCAGTAACTGTTGCTGAACCGGATGTCATTGTGCTGACCAATCAAGTCGATGTTGTTTCTCAGGGCAGCATTTCAGGCAACCTTTTGATTTATATTATCGCCATTGGCATCGGCTTTTTCGTAGCTATGGCTATAGTGCGTGTTATCCTTGGTATCCCCATCACTTACCTGCTGGTTGCTGGTTACGTCGCCATTTTGGTGCTATGTTTCTTCACACCGCCTGATTTTGTTCCGGTTGCCTTTGATGCGGGAGGTGTTACCACCGGCCCCATGACAGTGCCAATAATTCTGGCACTGGGCATCGGCTTCAGTTCAGTCCTGGCAGGAAAATCGGCGCTTTCTGACGGATTTGGGCTAATTGGTCTGGCTTCCATCGGACCTGTTATCGGCGTAATGCTTATGGGAATAATTATGGGATGAATGAGCTGGTAGTATTAGAAGGGGCAGGGCATACCTTTCTGAGCGTGATAAGGGCACTGCTACCCTTACTGCTATTGTTCCTTATATTTCAGTTCCTGTTTTTAAAATTGCCTGCGGGGCGGGTGCTTAACCTGCTGAAAGGAACATTGATTGCCCTGGTCGGGCTGGCTCTTTTCCTGCAGGGCGTAAAAATCGGGTTTATGCCCGTAGGGCGGGCCATGGGGGAGATAGCCGGAACGCTAGAGAACAAATGGCTTCTAATTCCACTCGGTTTTGGCATGGGGTTTCTAGCAACCTTTAGCGAACCAGCAGTAAGGATTCTAAGCAACCAAGTCGAAGAGTCCTCAAGCGGTTTCATTCGCAAATGGTTAGTGCTTGTTACAATATCGCTCGGTGTTGGTGCCCTCATATCTCTGGGTGTGGTGAAAATACTGTATGGAATACCCTTCCTATATATCATCGTCCCGTCATACATAGTGGCGCTAATTATAATCTGGTTTTGTGATAGAACCTTTGTCTCTATTGCCTTCGATGCTGGAGGTGTAGCCACCGGGCCCATGGCGGTGACCTTCCTTCTATCGATAGCAGTAGGATTTACTTCCACAATGGAAGGTAGAAACCCTGTTGCCGATGGTTTCGGGCTTGTAGCACTGATAGCTTTAGCCCCTATACTGTCAGTCATGCTGCTAGGGTTAATTTTCCGCACAAAACTCACTAGTATGGAGGTGAAGAAATAATGTCCGAAGAAGCCAAAGAGGGTAAAGCGCTCATTGTAACTATAGTCAGAAAAGGCTGGGGTGACCGCGTAGTTGAGGCATCAATGAAGGCGGGTGCAGAGGGAGGGACAATCATGTTCGGCAGAGGAGTGGGAATTCACGAGCGCCAGAGGATCATGGGGATTTGTATAGAACCCGAGAAGGAAATTGTTCTTTCTGTCATCTCCAGAGACAAAGAAGAAATGGTTCTCAGCAGGATTATAAAAGCTGCAGAGCTGGATAAACCCGGTAACGGCATCTCATTTGTTGTCCCTGTTGAGAAGATGATGGGCGTAGTCCATGCTCTACCCCATAGCTGCCTTATTGATTAGCCGGCGTAATATACCCGCACGGGGTGCCGTAAGGCTGGAAATACCTAAACACGAAGTTCTCTGTCATAATCAGTTTGACAAAAACAGGCTGATAGGTTTAAATATTTCGTCTTAGACTGCTATGAAAGGTGCATATTCCGCCGGGTTGCAATCACTGGCGCTGGCCCTTATCTTTATGCCTGAACCCATTACCACCATTATAGGCGTTGGGCTACTTAACTATGCCAGGGTGGCTGGAAAGCATAGACCTGCCATCACACGTCGCATAACAAATACTTTTGAAGACCATTATACTTATAGAATGAGCCTGGTGAATAACGCGTCCATCAACTTTAAATTGTCTCCCAGAAGACACGGGCAATTGCCCAGGAGCTACCCGCGCATCGCCAGACTGCAGGACAATCCCCGCGACCCGAAAGCTCTTCATGAAAAAACACAGCGCCGGGCTAGCGCGACCGCAGCCCTCTTTCCAAAGCTGGAGCCGCCGGGCCTAATGAGACCAAATTTGCCAAAGGGGCAAACAAGATATTTCGCACCTAAACGCTAAAACGAAACTGAGTCTCGATAAGCCATGACATGTAAAACCAGCAGGCCCGACTTAAAAAACCTGTTTGAGCCGCGCTCCATAGCCATAGTTGGCGCTTCACGGGATGAAACGAAGTCAGGGGGCATGTTCATCTCCAGCCTGCTCAAGGACGGCTACAAGGGAACAATCTACCCCATAAACCGCAAGGAGTCAGAAATTATGTCCCTGAAGAGCTACCCCAGCGTCCTGGACGTCCCGGGAGAAGTTGATTTGGCAGTGATGGCCATACCAGCCCAGAGTGTCCCTCAAGTAATGGCGGAATGTGCCCGAAAGGGAGTAAAGTTCGCCATTATACACAGCGTCGGCTTCAGCGAACTTGGCGCTGAAGGCAGGGAGCTGGAATACCAGATGCTGGAAACTGCCCATAAGGGTGGTGTCAGGGTGGTAGGCCCCAATTGTATGGGGATAGTCTCACCCAGAGCCAACATCAACACCATCGTGCCCTATGCCAGAATACCGATGGAGCCAGGCGGTGTAGCTTTCGTGGGACAGAGCGGCTGGGCAAGTGAGAATATGACACGCCTCGGCAGCGAGCGAGGCCTTCGCTTTAGCGGCATTATAAGCATCGGTAACCAGAGCGACCTGACCATCGAGGACTTCCTGGAATACTTCGGCACTGACCCGGAGACAAAAGTCTTTCTGGCCTATATAGAAGGTATAAAACAGCCGGAGCGCTTCCTCAGCCTCGCTGGAGAAATCTCGCCGAAAAAACCGATTATCGTGTGGAAGGGCGGTAGCTCCGAATTAGGGGCCAGGGCAGCCGCCTCGCACACCGGCTCGCTGGCTGGCAACTACACCACATTCCAGGCCGCCTGTCGCCAGAAAGGCATTATCCTGGCCACAAACCTGGAAGAACTTATAGACCTGGCAATAGCTTTCAGTTGTCCCCATCTGCCCAGCGGGAATGAAGTGGGACTGTTAATAGAAGCTGGTGGCGGGGCTGTAGCCAGCGCTGATGCCTGCGCCAGAGCTGGCCTTAAAATTTCGCCGCTGCCCGAGGATGTCCAGCAAAGGCTTCGAGCCTTTCTCGATTGTAAAATACCGCCATCGCCCAGCCTGAAAAACCCGGTGGACCTGGTGTGGGTACCATTAAGCGAGGCTCCGACCATCTACGCCACCTGCCTGGAAATAATGGCGCCGGCAGTGGACTCCTGCCTCACCATCTGTTATGCCTTCATTCAGGATGAGTGGTTTCTGTCACGTCTGGTTGGCATCCGCGACCAAGTAAAGAAGCCTATTATCGTTGTTCCTGGAAATTCGATCGACCAGCGGGAAGGCATGAGCCTGGCAACCAGAAGAGGCATACCCGCCTACACCATGCCTGATAGGGCTGTAAGCGCTCTGGCAGCTTTGACTCAGCGCGCCCAATACCTCAAAAGCATCTCCCCTTCAAAGTGAAGGCTATCAGATGGCAAGCCCAGCCCGAAAGCCCTCTTCCACCGCCTCCCGTATGCCTCGCGGCTGAACGCAATCACCCACACACAGTACCTGAGCAACCCTGCCCTCTACAAGGGGCAGAAGCTCGGTATTGGGCTTGGCGCCAGCCGCCAGAACCACAGTATCTGCCTGAATTACCCTCCTCTCTCCCACCCCGTTCCTAATGACCACGCCGGTTGGCGTGACCTCCTCATAGTCAACTCCGGTGAAGATAGTCACTCCCTTTGCCTGGAGCCTGTTTATCAAAGGTATCCTGATGAACTGATTGACCTTTGTGGCTAATTCCGGGCCCCGCCGCATGATAGTAACCTTTTTACCGCGTTCTGCCAGATACAGGGCCGTCTCACAACCCACCAGCTCACCTCCTATCACCACCACCCGCTCACCGGTCTCAACACCCATCAGCACCTCTTTGGCCTGGACGACATGCTTGCCGTCTATCCCCGGTATTTGCGGTATAACCGGAACCACACCGGTGGCCAGGACCACAGTATCCGGCCTTAACTTAGCCAGCAAATTGGGAGCAAATTTTACCCCCAGACGCAGCTCAACTCCCGATTTGTTTACCTGTCTCACCAGGTACTGCCGAAATGTCTCAATCGTCTCTTTGAACGGCGGCTTTACGGCTAGAAGCATCTGACCACCCAGTTCATCGCCATCATCAAACAGGACTACCTTATGTCCTCTCAGCGCTGCCACCCTAGCCGCCTCCATCCCGCCCGGGCCACCGCCGATAACCACCACCCTTTTAAGCCTTTCCGCAGGCTGCACCTCGCACTCACGCTCCCTGCCCAATATGGGGTTTACCGTGCAACAGACCCCTTCCTTACGCCAGTACAGGCTATCAAGACAGGTCATGCAGTAGAGACAGGGCCTGATGTCTTCCAGCCTGCCTGAAGCTGCCTTTTGCGGTAAGCCCGGGTCTGCCAGCAGGGGTCTGCCTATGGCGATAAAGTCTGCCTTGCCCTCACGGATAATTTCTTCGCCGAGCTCAGGCGGTATCCGGCTGACAGCTATGACCGGGACGGAAACCACCTTCTTTACAGCCTCAGCAAAGGGCACGAAGGCACAGGGTGGCTGTGCCATCGGCGGACGGCGCGCCGGGGCAATCGGATGCGCCGAAACATGTATGGCATCCACACCGGCCTCCTCCGCCATCTTAGCCACCGTTAGCGTATCTTCCAGCGTAATGCCCCCCTCTCCACCTATCTCCATAGCACTGAGGCGACACCACACAGGATAGTCTTTGCCCACTCTGCCCCTCACCGCCTCTATCACCTCCAGCAGAAAGCGAGCCCTGTTTTCCAACCTACCGCCATAGGCATCTCGCCTTTGGTTGGACAGCGGAGACAGAAATTGACAGATAAGATAGCAATGGGCACCGTGAATCTCTACGCCGTCGAAACCAGCCCTTTTGGCCCGCTCCGCCGCTTCAGCAAAGCGGCTCCTCAGGGCTGCAATCTCCTCCAATGTCAGTTCCCTTGGCTGCTCACCCCCGGGCATGGCAACTGGCGACGGGGCTACCGGCTGATGTCCGGTCCACCGAGATGAAGTCTGTCTGCCGGCATGATGGAGCTGTATTGCTGCCCTGGCACCGCTCCGCTTTATAGCCTCTGCCAGCCGGCTCAGCCCGGGAATAAAACAGTCATCATCTATAGCTATCTGCCTGACATTGCCCTTGCCCACAGGGGAATCCACGCAGGTAATCTCCACAATGATAAGGCCGGCACCGCCCTTAGCCCTCTCGGCATAGTAGTCTATTTGCCTGTCAGTCACCGTGCCATCTTTTAAGGCAAGGCCTGTCGCCATCGGTGGCATCACCAGCCGGTTCTTAATCTCCAGGCTGCCTATACGGCCCGGCTCGAAGAGTCTCGGGAATTTTTGACGACCCATCTCCGGAGCTCCTTTCGTATCATAGTCCATCACAGGTCTGTCTAATCTAACACATTTATGCGCAGGCATCAATCTGCGGTGCCGGCATGTAGTGCGAGTCTTTAGCCTCGCCCCCTGACCCCCACCAGGCGACCCTGAAGGGCCGCACTACATCGGTGGCACGAAACGGCGGTTGGAATTCACCACACAACTCAAGCTATAATACACAATCGGACAACTCGCTTCACCCTCGACCTTCAGGTTGGGTTTATGGACAAAGAATTTACTTTGGAAAGCTTCGACTCTATACACCACCCGTGGAAAGATATCCAACACCATTCGCCGGCGTGCCCAATCTTCTCGTCCCCGGAATGGTCAAAAATCTGGTGGCAACACTTCGGCTCCGGCGCCAGGCTGTGGCTGGGTGCCTTAAGATACCGGGGCAGGACCGCTGGCATTGCACCGCTCCTGGTAAGGGGTGATACAGCTTACTTTATCGGCAGCAGCGATGTCTGCGATTATCTGGACTTCATAATAGAGCCCGGCGCCGAGCAGACTTTTTTTCGCCGGCTACTGCAAAGTCTAATCGCTGAAAACATCAGCCAGCTTGACCTGGCACCTCTGAGGCCTGACTCTTCAGTAATCACCAGCCTTATAAGCGCAGCTCAGGGACTGGGATGGCACGCTGAATGTGCCACAGAAGATGTTACCGTGGAGCTCGATTTGCCCGATACCTGGGACGAATACCTCCAGATGCTGACGGGCAAGCAACGACACGAGTTGAAACGAAAAATGAGGCGGTTGGATGAAGAGGGTGAGCTACATTACCGCACCAGCACGGAGGCAAATAGTCAGGACCTCGACGTCTTTCTAAAGCTGTTTCGGGGCAGCCGCCAGGATAAGGCAGCTTTTTTGACGCCGAAAATCGAGTCCTTTTTCAGGGCGGTGGCAAATATTATGGCGGCGGAGGGACTTCTAAAGTTGAATTTTCTCGAGCTTAACGGTTCACCGGTGGCTGCCACCATGTGCTTTGAATATCAAGACACGGTATACTTGTATAACAGCGGCTACGACCTCAGTTACCGGTGGTTGAGTGTGGGCTTTATCTCAAAGGCTCTGTGTATCAAGGAAAGCATTGAAAGGGGCAAAAAACGCTTCGATTTCCTGAAGGGAGGTGAAGCGTATAAGTACCACCTGGGCGGACATGAACTGCCGCTGTACAGGTGTCAGTTAAAATACGCAGGATAACCCTGTCATGCCGCAACAGATGAAAATAGCCATGCTCAGTGTCCACAGCTGTCCCCTCGGCATGCTGGGGGGCAGGGATACCGGGGGGATGAACGTCTATATTCGCGAGCTGGCGCGGGAACTGGCAAAAAGGGGGTATGCAGTGGACATTTACACCAGGGAGCACCAGCAACCGCACGAGCCTATAATAAGCCTGGGCAAAAATGTCAGGCTAATCCACCTGGAAGCCGGCGGTAACGAGGAGATGCCCAAGGTAGCCCTCTATACCTGCCTTCATAATTTTATGTGCGGCGTGGAAAATTTCAGGAAGTCCGATAGTACACGCTATGACCTGATACACAGCCATTACTGGCTATCTAGCCTGGTGGGCAAACAGTTACAGGGCTGGTGGCGCGTCCCTCACGTTGTGATGTTCCATACCCTGGGTGCCGTCAAAAACTGCATCGGCATAGGAGAGGATGAGACCGAGCTGCGCATAGAAAGCGAGCGGGAAATAGTCGCCAGCTGCGACCTAATTGTCGCGTCTACACATCGTGAAAAGACAGAACTCATCAGGCACTACGATGCTACCCCGCAGAAAGTCACCGTTATCCCCTGCGGCGTCAACCTCGACCTCTTCCGGCCTTTGGATAAGGAAATAGCACGGAAGGTGCTCAAGCTGAACCACCGGAAGGTCATTTTATTTGTGGGCAGAATCGAACCTCTTAAAGGGCTTGATAGACTACTGAGGGCACTGACATACCTGAACGGTGGAGAGAGACCGCAGCTTTTGATTGTCGGCGGTGACGAATATAGTCGCCACCAGCTACAGGTATTGCAGAATACAGCGCGAGAGCTGGGCATTGATGACAGAATCACCTTTGCCGGCTCTGTATCCCAGGAAAAGCTGCCGCTATATTATAGCGCTGCCGATGTCTGCGTTATCCCCTCCTATTACGAAAGCTTTGGCATGGTTGCCCTGGAATCCCTGGCCTGTGGCACACCGATAGTGGCTACAGATGTGGGCGGCATGCGCCAGATTATACGCAGTAACCAATTGGGACGCATAGTCAACGATAATTCACCGCCTGAACTGGCTGATGCCATATCAGGACTCCTTTCCGACCAGGCAAAAACGCAGGATTGGAAAATCAGGCGTGAAGCTATAGCGAAATTCAGCTGGAAGACCATCGCCGACAGGGTACTCCAGGAATACAACCGTCTGCTGAAAGCCTGACCGCTTCAGTGTGACCCTTCGGTGTCGCCTAAGGCAAGGCTAAAGCCCTGCACTAAACGGCTGGCACTACATATTTGCCCTCAAGGCGCTCCTTACCGCCATCCGCAACTGCTCGGCGCTGAAGGGCTTGTCCAAGCGTGCCGCCCTGGCCTCTGAGAGGAACCTCTCAGTATCTGCACCCATAACGTCGCCGGTGATGAAGACCACCCTCCGGGCCAGTGACCTGGCTATATCTTTAATGCGTTGGTATAATTCAACGCCGTCCATGCCCGGCATCTTGACATCCAGAAGTATGAGGTGGTATCTCCCACCCTCAATCATCTTCAGAGCCTCAGCGGCGTTATTTGCGGTATCCACCTCATAACCCTCCCCATCCAGCACCCGTTTTACCAGCTCGGTGATTACTTTCTCATCGTCCACCACCAGTATCCTGGCTCTGGCCTGTTTCTCAGTCTGCTCCACAACTGGCTCTGCCGGCTTTGGCACTTCAACCGCGGTAATGATGGGAAGCTCCACGATAAAGGTAGCACCCTCACCCGGCTTGCTTTCAGCGTATATGTTCCCCTTATGTTCCTTCACTATGCCGTAGCACAGGCTCAGCCCCAGGCCGGTGCCCTCACCCACCTCCCTGGTGGTGAAGAAGGGGTCGAAGATCCTGTCCATAATCTCCGGCTTTATACCGGGACCATTGTCTTTAACGCGTATCTCTATATTGCCATCGCATTTTCGGGTAGTTATGGTGAGCTTGCCCCCGCCGTGGGCCAGCTTCATCTCAGTCTCAGCATTGACGATTAGATTGAGCAGCACTTGCTGTATTTGTCCCGGGTCAGCTATGGTTTCAGGCAGATGTGGGTCGAGCTTTGTGATAACGTTTATGTTGTTTGTCCTCAGATGATAGTCGCGAAGCAGCAGCGTGCTCTCTATAATCTCGTTGATGTCAACCAGCCTCCGTTCCGGCTTGACCTGACGGGAGAAGGTCAGCAGCCGCTTCACGATGCCGGCCACCCGCTGGGCGCCCTCGTTTATAGCCGCGAGGTCCCTTTTGGCATCAAGGGGAATGTCCTTTCTATCCATAAGCAACTGGGCGTAACCGATGATGCCGGTGAGCGGGTTATTTATCTCGTGGGCAACGCCGGCGGTCATCTCACCGACCGAAGCCAAGCGGCTGGCAATTTGGGCCTTAAGCTCTATCTGCCTTTTCTCCTCCTCCAGCCGCTTGCGCTCGGT
>CAZJVJ010000020.1:0-2680 GCA_964549635.1 uncultured Dehalococcoidales bacterium | reverse complement strand
ATATCGGACAAGACTCCCGTCAGGCCCACCACTCGACCCTCGTCGTCAATGGTTAGACTGCTGAAGCTGCGCACATACCGCACATCGCCATTCTTAACAAAAACCCGGTATTCGTAAGGCTCAAGCTTGCCCTCCAGAGTCCTCACAAAGCTGGCTTCCAGCCCGGGGAAATCATCCGGATGGACAAAGCTGGAAAAATGCCTGCCTATAAGCTCATCCGGTTTGTAGCCACCCAATCGCTCTATCACCGGGCTGATGTAGGTGAGATTGCCCTCCGTATCTATTGAGAATATTATATCGTTTATGGTCTCGACCATACGACGGTATTTTTCCTCTGATTTCCGCAGTGCCTCTTCTAGTTCCATCTTGGTCAGGCCGAAGGCGATGTCGCCGGCAGCTTCCTCAAGCAGTTCCAGCTCCTCCTTCTCCACAGGCGTACCGGTCGGAAGGCAGACAGTCATCACGCCGTAGACTTTCCCGCCGTGTTCCAGCCTGACGCTCATGGCACATCCACCAGGGTGTTCTTCTTTCACTGGACAATCACCACACTGCGACGGCGTGTCCTGTACTATTGTGACGCCTGTTTTGTCCAGCGCCTGCCTGACGCAGTAGGGCACTTCGCCGCGCTTAAGCCGCTCCACTACCTGCCGGAAGCCCTTTCCGTGCCCGGCTTGAGCCGCAGTTATCAGCTTGCCGGACTCATCAAGCAGTGCAATCCAGGCCCAGTTGTAACCACGGGTCTGGACAAATGTCCTGCAGGCCCCTCTGAGCATACTGTCACGGTCGGTGCTCCTGGCAATAAGCTGGTTGATGTTGCGGATAGCCTGAAGCACCTGGTTTAGGTGCTGCAGCTTCGCCTCGGCCCGCTTCTGCTCAGTAATATCGGTATCGATTACCAGGGCAGCGGGCCTGCCCTCCCAGGCAATTGTAGTGGCACTTCTCTGCAGCCATTTAACACAGCCCGCCTTGTCGATACATTTAAACTGGTATAAAGAAGGTGCCTCTTCGCCTCTCATTCTCCGTGCATGATATTCCATAAGCCTGTCCCGGTCCTCGGGGTGAACGAGAGCGAACACGTTAATGGACTTCAATTCATCAATGGAATAGCCTGTAATCTCGACTGCCTTTGGATTAGCCAGTTTGATTATGCCATCCTGCACCACAGCGATGCTTTCATTGGCAGCCTGCACCAGTGAGCGGTACCTCTCCTCTGATTCTCTAAGTGCCTCCTGCGCCTGCTTTCTTTCGGTGACGTCTATGATAGCTGCCTGGACGGCTGGCTTACCGTCCCACTCGATGCGGCTGGCATGCATCTCCACCCATATCACTGACCCGTCCTTGCGTACGCCCCGATACTCATAATGGGAAGGCACCGGCTTGCCAGCCAGCCTATCACGATAGCGTCCCCAGACCAACGCCATATCCTCGGGATGTACCAACGCCTGCACCTTTTCTGGCGGCAGTGACAGCAGCTCATCGATGCTATACCCCGATATCTTACTATAGGTATCGTTGGCGAAGACGATGCGGAAGTCCTGGACTACAAGTATCCCCATAACAGACTGCTCGGTCAATGTCCGGTACCTCTCCTCGCTCTGGCGCAGTCTCATCTGCACCTGCCGTTCCCGCTCAAGACTGTTCAACCAGTGCTGGACTTCGACCTCAGCGTGCTTTCGACTGAGAAACTCTTCAGGCGGGATGTAGTAGAAGTTCCTATAGACCTGGTTGCCCTTGATAAGTAGAGGATGGGTCATAACCACGCCCTTGATTATTTCAGGGTCGAACTTCCAGCGGTCATACTGGCAGATGGCAAGGCAGGGATATCTGGGAAATAAATCCTTGTTTAGCTTTGCCTCATATTCCACCAGCCTTTCCGAGCCTGGGAAGCCACGGAGCATCCAGGTCATCTCACCGGTAACTCGAAGCGCCCGATAGCCCCCGGCAACGGCTTTTTCCGTCTCCGAGATGAGCAGGGCAATCATCCTGTCAGGGTCGAAGGAGCCTTCCCGGGTATATGTTTCGGTCTGGTGCAGCAACGAAAGCTGCCCTGATTTCTCCGCCGAAGCCACATCTATCCCTTCCTCTATGAGGTATCTGCGGATTTCGTCGCCGGTACTGGTATCCGCAATGTAGATACATTTCTCGCCGCACCTCAGTCCGATGGCTATAAAGGTCACAACAGCCGCCCGCCACTCCTTCGGTGATTCATAGATAAGACAGAGGTGGTCATGCGGCTTAAGCCTCTCAAGCATGCGGGTAAAGCTAATTTCCGCTAACTCAATACCTGAGCTTCTATCCTGGCCTTGGGAAGCACCGCCCGGACCTTCAGACCTGGCTGGGCCAGCACCTTTAGCCCCGGAACGCCGGGCGGCTGAGCCTTTGGCTTTCGTCCCACCTTCCATTCCGAACCCCCTTTCATATGCTTAATCCCCGTTGAGCGGGTCAGGCATATAATCTACTGTAGTGCCACCTTTTAAGGTCAGCTGAGGCGAGGCTAAAGCCTCGCCCTACATCAATATACAGACATTATGTCCACAATCCGCTTGAAATGTCAACAACACGGGCTGATGTCATTCCAGAGTGTAGTGCGGCTTTTCCAGATCGCCGCTGTTATCGCGAGGCTAAAGCCCGGCGCTACATTCCGGCACCAAAAAAACATTTAAGCCACGGCTTTCTCATA
>CAZJVJ010000019.1:0-14836 GCA_964549635.1 uncultured Dehalococcoidales bacterium | reverse complement strand
TCTCTTTTGTAGCCTTCTTCTTCCAGTTTTTCCATAATTCGGGCAGCTCTGGGGTATCCGATACGGAGGCGGCGCTGGAGAAATGAAGTGGAGATATATTTATGTTCTCTGGCTAGTTGTCTGGCAGCCTCCATGAGGGTATCTTCACCGTTCTTTTCCTTTGAGGTGAGCTCGTCTATTTCGTCGAATCTAACTGGTGTCATCTCGGGTCGGCGCTGGTTGTTCCAGAAATAGACTATGCGCTCGATTTCGGCGTCGGAGATAAAAGTTCCCTGGAGGCGTTTTGGTTTAGCGGCATCGGTGGGCATGTAAAGCATATCTCCTCTGCCCAGGAGCTTTTCGGCGCCGGCGGAGTCCAGTATGGTGCGTGAGTCCACTTGTGAAGTGAGGGCGAAGCTGATGCGGGTAGGGAAATTAGCTTTTATGAGGCCGGTGACAACGTCTACTGAGGGGCGTTGTGTTGCCACGATGAGATGTATGCCTGTAGCTCGTGCCATTTGAGCCAGGCGGCATAGTGTGTGTTCCACCTCATCGAAAGCTGCCATCATCAAATCAGCCAGTTCATCTATAATCAGTACTATATAGGGCATTGTCTCCCCTGGTTGGTGGTTTTTGTTGTAGCTTTCTATATTACGTGCTCCGGCCTGAGCGAACTTATGGTAGCGGTTGTCCATTTCCCTGTTGAGCCAGCGCAGTGCCAGTACAGCCTTATCGGTGTCGACGACCACTGGAGCTATGAGGTGTGGGAGGCTGTTGAAGTTAACCAATTCTACGCGCTTGGGGTCAATCATGATGAACTGGACGTCATCTGGGGTATTGTGGATGAGTAGGCAGCAGATGATTGAGTTGAGGCAGGCCGTTTTGCCGCTGCCGGTGGCTCCGGCGATGAGTAAGTGTGGCATTCTGGTGAGGTCGGCGGCCACAGTTTCACCGCCGGCGCCTTTGCCCAGAGCCAGTGCCAGTTTAGATTTAGCGTAGGCTTTCTGGAAGGTGGTGCTCTCGATGACGCTTCTGAGGTTGACGAGGCCGAAGGTGGTGTTAGGGACTTCGATGCCGACCATTGATTTACCGGGCACTGGGGCTTCGATTCTGATGCTTGGTGCTGCCAGTGCCAGGGCGAGGTCGTTGGCTAGAGAGCAGATGCGGTCTACCTTGACCCTGGTCTTTGATACCTCCTCCAGGCGGACTTTGATATTGCCGTCCTTGTCACGCTCTCTGATTTCCTTGTACTTACGGTCCCAGCCTGGCTCAACGCCGAATTGAGTTACGGTGGGGCCGACGTTTATCTGGACTACCTTGGCTTCGACGCCGTAGCTAGCCAAGGCCTCTTCGATTAGCTGGGCTCGCTTTTCGATATCACTCTGGCTTAGCTCCACTTCTGTTGGCTTATCCAGGATGCTAATGGGTGGTAATTGCCAGCCTCCAGCAGTTAACACTGCCTGGTATTTTCCCAGCTGCCACGCTTCGGAAGTTGTTATCTCAGCTGTTTTAGGTAATGTGGAGTTGGGTACTTGTACAATCGGCTCTTGTTCCCTTCTGGTGATTTCCAGCTCCCTCTTTACCGGTTCGACTTTAATTTTAGGGCGGGGTTGAAAGGCTTTTGCAATGCCATGCCACACAAATTTGAAGAGCTTGCCTATACCTGTGAATAGGTTCGCTATTAAGTGCCAGGTCCATCTCGGGGCTAATATCAAAACACCTAAGAAAACTAGACCAGCTAGCCGCCATGCCCCCACTACGTAAGAATCACTGATGATACCTTTGCCAACTTTACCTCCTAGGGTTGTCTCACTGATAATTCCGCTTCCGGGGGTGAAGAAAGCTGATAGTCCCCAGATGGCGAAAGCAAGTGGAATTCCGCCGAGCCACCATTGCCAGTATCTGGAAAACAGGGAAAAACGGCCTTTTGCGAATATCCAGACTATTATGCATAAAGCTATGGCTATTAGGGCGAGTCCGATTCCCAGAACCCCTAGCAGGTTTTCCCACGTGGTAGTAAGGAAGATAGCTATGGTTTCCCAGGTATTGATGGCCCAATTAGTTACACGGGGCCAAAACCACAAGATTAACGCTATAGTGAGAATCAAAAGTAACAACCTCAAAACAACCGGGAACACAGAAGATTTGCGCTTTCTGGTCCTGTCAGCACCTGCTTTTTTAGCTGAGGTTCTTTTTTGGGGCATAGGGTGTTTATACCTCTACGGTTGTAGTGAGGATCATTGGCCGGCGTCTGGTTTGCTCGTAAAAAAACTTGCCAAGAGCATCTTTGACTTTGGCGTTGATGTAGCTCCATTCAACGGGATGCCCACCGCCACGGTCTAATGCAGCTTTCACTATGTCTCGTCCTTGTTCCAGTATGGTCTCACCTTCCTTCATATCCACAAAACCTCGCGATACGATGTCAGGTCGCCCCACAATTTTACCCTTCTCTTTATCAATAGCGATAATTACCACTACAATTCCGTCTCTGGATAATAGTTTGCGGTCTCGGAGGACGACGCTGGCCAGGTCGCCCATAACTAGACCATCTACGTAAACGTTGCCTGCTGGAAGTCTGCTCACTATCTTGCCTCTGTCCTGGTCGAGCTCAAGTATTGCTCCATTTTCCACAACAAAGATGTTTGTTTCTGGTATACCTAAGGTTCTGGCTAATCTGGCATGCAGACTCAGGTGACGGTATTCACCATGAATTGGTACAAAGAATTTCGGTTTAACCAGGCTGATTAAGAGTTTCAATTCCTCCTGGCTGCCATGGCCATGAACGTGTACCTGGGCCAGTTTCTCATAAATTACCTGAGCTCCTTGCCGAAAAAGAGCATCGACTGTCCGGTTAACCAGTGCTTCGTTGCCGGGTACTGGTGTGGCTGACATTACCACAGTATCACCCGGGATAATACGTATCTGACTATTGTCCCGGTTAGCGATTCGCACCAGAGCTGAAGTTGGCTCCCCCTGGCTTCCAGTAGTCAGGAGGACAATTTTGTTGTGAGGGAAACGGTGCAATTCGTCGAGTCGGCGAAGCACCCCTGGTGGAGAGTTTAAATAACCCAGTTCGGAGGCTATTCGGACCGAATCTCTCATGCTGCGGCCAATGATGAAGACGTGCCGTTGATGTTTGGCAGCAGCGTCAATCACCTGCTGAATACGTGAAACTAACGAGGAAAAGGTGGTGATAATTACTCTTCCTGGAGCCTCAGCTATAATACGCTCTAGCGTTTCCCCAACCACCCTTTCTGAAGGGGTGTATCCGGGAAGCTCAGCGTAGGTGGAGTCAGCAAGCAGAACCAGGACCCCCTGATCTCCTATTTGAGCTAGCTTAGCTAGGTCAGTCGGTTTGCCATCAACCGGTGTGTAGTCTATTTTGAAATCGCCACTGTGAACTACTGTGCCAACTGGTGTATGGATGATAAAGCCTAAAGCGTCAGGAATACTGTGGCAGACAGAGAAAGGTTCTATTTTAAAGGTGCCCAGCGAGAACTTGGTCCCGGGATGAATTGTCTTTAGCTTAGCTTTTTTCGAGCAGCGGTATTCTTTTAGCTTCGCCGAGATAAGCCCTTTAGTGAGTTTCGCACAATATACTGGCAAATCGAGTTGTGGCAATATGTGTGGCAAAGCACCAACATGGTCTTCGTGCCCATGTGTAATGATTATGCCACGCAGCTTTTGCCGTCTTTCTAGCAAGTAGCTGATATTAGGAATTACTAAATCTACCCCCAGCATATCTTCTTGGGGAAACATGAGACCGGCGTCTATGATGATAATGTCATTGGCAAATTCAAGGGCAATCATGTTTTTGCCAATTTCACCCAGTCCGCCAAGGGGGATTATTCTGAGTTTCTGTCTAGCCACGTCAATTATCTAGAATAAACTTAGCTGCTGAGGCTCAGCCTCAGTTTCTAGTAGCTTATCAGCTTGAGCCAAAATCTTGGGGATCTTGAGTATATCAGTTTCGATTACCTTACGTAGGCTCCCTTGATGAAGCGCTGCTGCCGGGTGGTACATGGCATAATAAATGATGTTGCCTTGCTTTTTTGCCTTACCGTGAACTTGGCTGATGCTCTGGTTAGGAAAGTATTTCGCCATGGAGTAGCGCCCCAAAGTGATAATCATTTTGGGACGTAACAACTCTATCTGGCGGTCAAGCCATTTGCTGCAAGCCTGAATTTCTCCTGGCAATGGATCTCGGTTCGCTGGGGGGCGGCATTTTATGATGTTAGCAATATAGACCTGTTCGCGTTTTAGCCCAATGGTGGCCAGTAGCTCATCTAAATATTTTCCTGCTGGACCAACAAAGGGGCGTCCTTGCTGGTCTTCATGCCATCCAGGTGCTTCACCGATGAAAAGGATTTCCGTTTGTTCTGGCCCTTCGCCAGGTACTGCTCTGGTGCGGAGTTTTCCTAATTCGCAGTCTTGGCAGCGTTCGATTTCAGCATAAAGGTCAGTTAGTGCCGACATCTAAGGCAATCATAGCATAGGCTTTCTTGCCGGTCAATTTAGATCCGTGCTAGGACAAGTGTGAGAATGAGAAGGCAAAGGACTATGATGGAGATGCCCAGGTAAAATTTGTTGTTCTGTCTCAAGAAAGTTGCTATAGCGAGGAAGATCGGCATAGCGGGCGTAAGCAAAAGAAATAAGATTCCAATGCTAATGATAATAGCCGCTGGCATTTGCTCCAATCTGACATATGGGTAGATGCTTTTATTACCAGATATGGCTATAAGGATAATAAGGCCAGCGACAACTAGGATTAAGGAAATTAATACACCCACCTTGAAAAAGAGGCTAATCAAATCGTTTAGCTGGTTTTCTTTTGGGTCTTTACATTCCATCGTTATTTCATTTTTGGGCAGGTTCTAAATTATATTAGCTGCTCTAAGAAACATTAGCAGAGCTGTGACAAAAAGAAATATACCAAATATGCGTCTAAGTAATAGCCCTCTGACTCTTTGTGTCAATTCAGCACCAAATCTAGCTCCAAAAACAGCACCAGCAATCAACGGGGCTACTATGAAAGGGTATATATAGCCGTTATAGTGGTAAAGAATGGCGCCAACAGTAGCTGTGACGGCTATGATAAAACTGCTGGTAGCAATTGCTGCCTTCATAGGCACTCCCATAATGAGGTTGAGTACAGGCACATTGACGATCCCGCCACCCACACCGAGTAGGCTTGAGATGAGACCGGCGAAGAAACTGGTGCCCAGCCCATGGGGTAAATGGTCCACTTTGTAGGTCACAACCCTGCCTAAGTTGTGGTCGTGATAGGAGTCTGCCAAAGAAGTAGATAAATTGTTGGTAATATCAGATTTAGACAAATTATTCTGTGATTTTACGTTTTCATATTGAATGTATCGACCTGCAATCATGCTATAGGCGGTATAGAAAAGGATAAGCCCGAAAAGGATAGTTAGTACTGAAGGGGCGATGACAGCAGCAGTAAGACCACCGATTATAGCTCCCGGAATAGTTGTTGTTTTCAAAAGTAAACCTAATCGTATATTCGTCAGTCGGTTTCCAGTGTAAATGCTGGCTGCTGTGCAGGAGGTGGCGACAATCGTAATTAGACTGCTGCCTATGGCTACTTTTATTGGCAAATGTAGCGCTAAAGTAAGTATTGGGACAATGAAGAAACCACCGCCAACTCCCAACAATGAACCCAGAATACCGGCAATAAGTCCTGTGCCTCCCAGCGCCCAGAGGTTTATTTCAGGCAGTTCCATCATTGGAATGGTATCACCGGTTGTACGCCTGGGTCAATTAGTTCCCATCTTATCCCCTTGTCTCTCACAGGTAGTTGATGATGGGGTGGCAATTGTTCTGCTACTCAGATGAATGTTATACTTTGATAACACAATAAGGCAAGGGTGTTAATGAAAAGGGTAGATGGTCGTACTAATGATGAACTTCGCCCGGTGCATATAAAATTAGGCTACCAGGAATTTGCCGAGGGCTCAGCTTTAATAGAGCTGGGGCGCACCAGAGTGCTCTGTGCGGTGAGTGTTGAAGAAAGAGTACCTACCTTTCTTAAAGGTGCGGGTACCGGATGGGTGACTGCTGAGTACGCCATGCTACCACGTTCTACAGTCACCCGTACTCCTCGCAATATTTTCCCCGATAGGACAACCGGTAGGAATCAGGAAATTCAGCGTCTTATTGGGCGAAGCTTGAGAGCTGTGACTGACCTGGCTGTTCTGGGTGAGAGGACTTTCACTGTTGACTGCGATGTATTGCAGGCTGATGGCGGGACACGGACTGCAGCTATAACCGGTGGGTATGTTGCCCTGGTCCAGGCATTTCATAACCTGAAAAAGCAGGGGATACTGCCAATGATTCCGGTAAAAGGCGCTGTAGCTGCTACCAGCGTTGGCATTGTAGGCAGAGAGGTGCTTCTTGACCTATGTTATGAGGAAGATTTTCAAGCTGCAGTTGATTTCAATGTGGTTATGACAGACAGCAATGAGTTTGTAGAGATTCAGGGAACAGCGGAAGGCAGGCCCTTCTCCAAGGAAACTGTTAACATTCTGTTGGCAATTGCTGAGAAAGGCATAAAGCAGCTACTTGAAATTCAGAAGGCGGCTTTGGCAGTTTTAAGGTAGATAATCTTAGCGATTTGGCCTGACGGTGAACGAACTTATGGGCGAACAAACTCATGGCCCACAAGCTTTGATGTTCGTTATAGAGAGGGAGAATACATCCGCACAGTGTAGCAACGCAAAATGACAGAGCTATTTTTTAAGTACGGACGTGCCCATCGCCTATGATAATCCATTTGTAGCTGGTCAGCTCTCTGAGGGCCATTGGACCGCGGGCGTGGAATTTTTGTGTGCTTATACCTATCTCAGCTCCCATTCCGAACTGACCGCCATCAGTGAAGCGAGTGCTAGCGTTAGCATAGACGCAGGCGGCATCCACCTCATCGAGGAATCGCGTAGCCACTGACTTATCTTCGGTAACAATAGCTTCAGAATGCCCTGATCCATAGCGCTCGATATGTGCTAATGCTTCATCCAGTGAGTCAACCACCTTGATTGCTGCAATCAATGCCAGGAATTCCTTGCCCCAGTCCCTAGCTCTTGCCGGAACAAGTTTGAGTCCGGGAATTGGCTTAAGGATGGCAAGAGCGCGCTTATCGCAATGCATTTCCACGCCTGCCTTTGACCATTCCTGGGCAATCAGTGGCAGGTATCGTTGAGCGATTTCAGCATGGACCAGCAGTGTGTCCAGAGCGTTGCATACGGTTGGTCGTTGTACCTTGGCATTGTAGGCGATAGCTACAGCTTTGTTCAGGTCAGCATACTTGTCCACATATGTATGGCACACGCCGATACCACCGGTGACCACTGGCATTGTAGCTTTTTTAGCAACCGACTTTATCAGGCCAGCACCACCTCGGGGAATGAGAAGGTCAATTATGTCTTTCATCTTTAGCATGCGGTCGACGATTGCTCTATCTGTAGATTCTATTATTTGGACGGCCCCTTGCGGCACACCAGCTTTGTAAGCGGCTTCTTGGACGATTTTGGCTAGTGCCAGGTTTGAGCGTAGTGCTTCCTTGCCGCCTCGGAGTATGACGGCATTACCCGATTTGAGGCACAGAACCGAAATGTCGACGGTGACGTTCGGGCGACTCTCGTAAATAGCTGCAATAACCCCGAGCGGCACGCGCTTTTTACTCAGTCGTAGGCCGTTAGGTAATACGCGTTCTTCGATGACCTCACCAATAGGGTCAGGCAACGCAGCTACAGTTCTTACATCATGGGCTATAGCTTCAAGGCGACCTGGTGATAGCATGAGTCGGTCTAGCATAGCTGTGCTCATACCTGATGCTTCAGCGTCTTTATAGTCAAGTTTGTTCGCTGACAGGACTTCATCTTGCCGGGCTACTAAAAAATCGGCAATGCTAAGCAGGGCCCTATTTTTAACTTCAGTAGGCAGGAACGCGAGCTTCCTTGACGCTGCCTTGGCTGCCTCACCCTTGTGTTCAAGTTCACTAAACGCAAGTTTCATATTTACTCCTTCCTATATAAGTACCATATTATTCCGATGGATTACTTCGGTGCCGTATTCGTAGCCGAGGAGCCGTGAAATTGCTCTGGAGTGTGCTCCTTTAATAATATTGATATCCCTGGCATTGTAGTTGGGCATACCGCAGCCGATATGGTTGCCGTGAGAATCGAAAATGTCTACCACATCGCCGCGCTGGAACTCACCCTCCACGCTAACAACGCCGGCAGGGAGCAGGCTACGGTTATGTTTTTTAAGAGCCAGTACGGCACCATCATCGATTATCAGTTTGCCCTTGGAGGCAAGCCCGCTAAGCATCCACCGCTTCCTGCTTTCCATTTTGCTTGTCCGTGGTGGGAATATGGTGCCCATGTTTTTCCCGCTGGCAATTTCTAGCAGGATATCAGGCTTGCGTCCGTTGGCGATGACCACGGTGACTCCGGACGCTGTTGCCAGCTTGGCAGCTTCCAGCTTGGTTATCATGCCACCAACCCCGCAGGAACTTAAGGTACCGCCAGCCAACCGTTCTATTTCGGTGTCTATCTTGTCAACCATGGGAATGAGCCTGGCTTCAGGGTCACGTTGTGGGTCTGCAGTGAATAGTCCATCTATATCGGTGAGCAGTGCCAGAAGGTCGGCATCTACCAGATTAGCTACCATCGCTGACAGGTTATCATTGTCTCCAAAGGTAAGCTCTCCGAGTTCATCAGTAGCTACAACATCATTTTCGTTAACAATACAGATTACCCCTAGTTCAATCAGGGCCAGCAGGGTATTCCGAGCGTTCAAATAGCCGGCGCGGTCGAGAAGGTCGGATTTGGTTAGGAGCGCTTGAGCAATAATGATGTTGTGTTTGCTGAAAAGTTGCTCATAGGTATACATGAGATGGCTCTGTCCTACTGAAGCAAGGACTTGCTTGAACGGGATACCTCTTTGTTCTCTGGTTGTGCCCAGCTTCTGTCTTCCAGCAGCAACTGCTCCGGAGGAGACGATAATCACTTCATGTCCCTGGCTATGAAGCTGGACTATCTGCCTAACCAATGTTGACATAATGTCAAGGTCAAGGCGGCCGGTACCGCCGGTGAGCAGGTTTGTACCAAACTTGGCAATGATACGTTTGTAAGACATTGCAATTCATTATAGCGTGGCAGATGGAGGCCAACAAGTTACAGCTGGCCTTTACAATTCCTTCGCCCCAGGCTATAATTTGACGCAATGCCTGTCATGAAGCAAGATTTGCTTTATCTCCTGACCAAGGTGTCCGCTATTGCCAGCCAACATAATGTCCCAGCCTATCTGGTCGGTGGCTTTGTCCGCGACTGGTGGCTGGAGCGAGAGACAAGGGACGTGGACATCGCCATTGGTGGGGATGCGCTTGCTATAGCTGGGAATGTAGCTAAAGCCATCGGTGGCAAGTTTGTCTTGCTAGACAGGACTAATAGCATAGCCAGGGTTGTGGCTACCTATGGTGGATTGTGGCATCTGGATTTTGCTGCGTTCTCGGGAAAGATCGAGGATGATCTGGCACGGCGCGATTTCACCATAGATGCTATGGCGGTGGAACTTCAGAGTTTTGTCTCCGGCTCCGGTCAGATTATTGACCCGTTCTCAGGGCAAACGGATTTAAGAAAAAAGTTGTTAAGGGCGGTGAGCGAGACGGTTTTCGAGGAAGACGCAGCAAGGCTTTTGCGTTGTGTCAGACTTGCTGCTGAGTTAGGTTTCAGGATCGAGCCGAGTACTGAGGCATTGATTCGACAGAATTGCCAGCAAGTTAGGCTTGTTTCGGGGGAAAGGTCGCGCGAAGAATTAGTTAGGATGCTAGCCTTGTCCGGTTCTGCTTGTATAATAAACTATTTAGACAAGTTGGGGTTGCTCACCCAGTTAATTCCAGAACTGGAGAACCTGAAGGAGGTGGAGCAGCCTAAGGATCACTATTGGGATGTCTTCGATCATTCTGTGGAGACCGTTGCTGCTGTAGAGTTTTTGCTTCGTGAATCTAAGTGGGAGCATGGTGGGGATGATTTACTGGCGGTAGTACCGTGGTCGGAAGAAATAAGCCGGCATTTTGATGAGGAAGTATCCAGCGGGAGCAGCCGCAGATTGCTGCTTAAGCTGGGTGGTTTGCTGCATGATATTGCCAAACCAGCGACCAGAACGGTGGAGGATACGGGCAGGATACGATTTTTAGGGCATACTAAAGTGGGTGCAACTATGTCGGCCGCCATTCTGGAGAGGCTGCGCTTCAGTAACCGCGAAATAAAGCTCGTGGAGAAACTGGTCTATCACCATCTCCGTCCTGTACAGATGGTAAACGAGGGTATGCCTACGAGTCGGGCAGTCTATCGGTATTTTCGTGATAGCGGGGATGCCGGTGTCGATATACTTTTTTTGGCTCTGGCTGATTATCTGGCTACTAATGGACCGCGGCTCGATGCTGAGGAATGGCAGCAGCATAACCGATTGATTAATTATATACTGCTGGAGCACTTAAGACAGGAGGCTAAGGTTTTGCCCGTGAAGCTGATTGATGGGCATGATTTGATGCTCATTTTCAATTTGAGGCCGGGGCCACTAATAGGTGAGCTTTTGACTGAAGTGCGTGAGGCCCAGATGGCCGGTGAGCTGAGCACAAGGGAGGAGGCGATAGAGCTGGTGCGTAAGGAGCTGGAAAAGCGGCGGTGCAGCATGGCTTGCTGATAAGTGGCTCTTCCTAGGACGGGATTAAAAATTGCGCTACGGTTTAAAAATCGGATATTTTAGTTACATCGTGGGGAAAAGGTAATCGATTGAAAACAGGAAATACAGTTCTGCTGATTTTTATACTGCTTCTTTTTGCCCTGTGCCTGTGGATAGTAATGCCAGGTACCAAGATACTGGGAAGGGAAGAGTTTAAATTAGGACTTGACCTCAGGGGTGGCAGTCATCTGGTTTACGCCATTGATTTGACCAAGAAGGATCCGGCGCAGACAGATGCAGATGTCATTGAGGGTGTGAAGCAGAAGATTGAGCGGAGAGTTAATGCCTATGGTGTGACTGAACCAATAGTCCAGACAATCCGGAACGAACGCGGTAATTTTGTCCTTGTTCAGCTACCGGGGGTCAGGGACATTGACGAGGCGATCAGGCTCATTGGGCAGACGGCTGAGCTTGATTTTAGAGAGATAAAGCTGGATGAGTCTGGTAAACCAGTGCTGGATGAGGGGGGCAGAGAGCAGTGGACAAAGGCTGTGGCTATTGGTAGTGATGGGAAAGAGAGGGAGCTCACCGGCAAGTATCTGAAGCCGAATGCCCAGGTGGTGCTGGAGCCCAATACCAATAAGCCCGAGGTAGCATTTGAATGGAATCCAGAAGGCGCGGTCTTATTTGAACAGATCACCAAACGCAATCTACACAAACCACTGGGCATATTCCTGGATGAACAGCTTATCTCGGCACCAACGGTGCAGGCGGTGATCAAGGAGAAGGGGGTTATTACCGGGTTGAACATTAATGAGGCCAGAATGTTAGCAATACAGCTTAACTCGGGCTCCCTGGATGTACCTCTAACCGTGGTTGAGCGAAGGGATATAGGAGCTACGCTAGGGGCGGATTCTCTGAAGAAGAGCCTGGAGGCTGGGATAATTGGAGCCGCCCTGGTAATCCTATTTATGGTCAGTTATTATCGCTTCTCTGGTTTTGTGGCCTGCCTGGCACTATTGGTATTTGTGGCGTTGAACCTAGCGGTCTTCAAGTTGATCCCAGTAGTTTTGACACTTCCTGGCATTGCCGGTTTCATTGTATCAGTGGGGATGGGAGTAGATGGTAATGTGCTTGTAGCTGAACGGTTGAAGGAGGAGTTGAGACGTGGGCGTACTCTTGGGGCAGCGGTCGAGGAGAGCTTCCGTCAGTCCTGGACGGCTATTTTTGATGCTAACATAACGGTATTCATTGCCTGCGTTGTGCTTTACTGGCTAGGAAATACGTTCGCCAATTTTCTGGTGATGGGTTTTGCCACCACTCTGTTCATCGGGACAGCCTTGAGTATGTTCACTCAGGTAGTCGTAACTAGGACTTTTATGCGTACATTTGTGGGGCTTGGCGTGGCAAAGAGTCCGATTGCTTATGGAGTGTGAAACTTATGATTGATCTGGTCGGCAAGAGGAATTGGTTTTTTCTTATCTCGGCTATAATAATTATTCCGGGGATACTGTCGCTGGCCATCTTTGGGCTTAAGCCAGGAGTCGATTTTAGCAGTGGCACAGCTATGACTTTACAGTTTGACAAAATAGTGGAGCTGAGCCAGCTACGGCAGGAACTGGCTAAGCTGGGTTATGATAGAGCGATCGTTCAACCCGCTGGAAAAGGGGAATTTTTCGTCCGACTTCCTGAGATTTCTTCAGAAGAGAATGTGCGACTAAAAGAGGGTTTAGAGGTTGGGTTGGGTTCAAAAGTCACAGTAAGCAGCCTTTACAGCGTTTCGCCCATTGTAGCCAGGGGGACGGTACGGAACACTATTATTGCTACAATAGCTGCTTCTGTAGGTATATTGCTTTACATCTCATGGGCTTTCCGCAAAATGCCAAAGCCCTTTCGCTGGGGAACCTGTGCTGTAATTGCTTTGATTCATGACCTTGTGCTGGTTATTGCTGTTTTTTCTATTCTCGGCTGGTTAGCTGGTGTGGAAGTTGATGCTTTATTCGTCACCGGAGTGCTGGCAGTTGTGGGTATAAGTGTGAATAATATCGTGGTGGTTTTTGACCGCATTCGTGAGAACTTGAAACGCGGTGTAAGTAACGATTTTGCAGAGGTGGCAAATTGCGGCATAATCGAATCGCTAGGTCGTTCTCTCAATACCGGGCTGGCTACTCTTTTTGTGATAGTGGCACTTTATCTGCTTGGCGGGACAACTACCCATACTTTGGTTTTGGCACTTCTAGTTGGTATCGCTGTCGGGATTTATACATCTTTGTGCATTGCTGGGCAGCTGCTGGTAGTGTGGGATAAAGGGTTTGGAGGACTGACCTTTCCGCGGAAGCAGGTCAGGCCTTCAGTTTGAGTGGCGTGGGAACCTAATGGGGCCTGATCGTCTTGTGGCGACTAACCCTGAATGTTATGTACCTCTTTAACCATCCGAATAAAGTTATCGAAATGAGCTGGTTTTGATTTTGCCTCGCGCTTACCCATAGGGTCAACAATTTCACGGTGTCCACGCAGAATATCAAGTGTTGCGGCTATTGATAGCGGCAATGCCTCAAGATTATAGCCACCTTCTAGAGCGAAGACCACACGTTTTTGACATAACATGTCAGCCAAAGTTTTTATGATTTCCACCAGGCGAGCAAAACCGGAGACGCTTACCTGCATCAGGGCTAGGCTGTCGGCCCAGTGAGCATCGTAGCCGGCTGAGACAAGAATAAGCTGTGGTTCGAAACGTTTAGCTATAGGTGCCAGAATATCTTCGAAGACTATCTGATATTCATCGTCGCCCCATCCGGCTAAAAGGGGTACATTGACGGTAAACCCTTCGCCTCCTCTGGCACCGGTCTCATTGATGCTTCCCGTTCCCGGATAAAAAGGATATTGGTGAACAGAAAAATAGAGGACATTTGGGTCGGCATAAAAGGTGTCTTGCGTGCCATTTCCATGGTGGACATCAAAATCAATGATAAGTATCCGTTTGATATCGAAATTAGCCAGTGCGTATTTGGCAGCTATGGCTATGTTGTTAAAAAGACAGAAGCCCATGGCTTGCCAGCACGTGGCGTGATGTCCTGGAGGTCTAACTAGGGCGAAGGCACTATTGACCTGTCTATTCATCACTGCGTCAACTGCAGTCAAAACACCACCGGCGGCGTAAATTGCCGCTTTGTAGGAGCCCGGTGACATTACGGTGTCTGAGTCAAGCCAGCCACCCCCTCGCTCCGCCTGCCTCTGGATCCGGGAAATATATTCTGGTGCATGCACGGCTGATATTTCAGTGATGGTGGCTTCGCGTGGTGGCACCAGGATAAGTTTGTCCTCTTTCTGGCTTTCTTCGAGGTGGGATATGGTGGCTATCAATCTTTGAGCATTCTCAACATGATTGCCTGTATCGTGCTCAAGATAAACGGGGTCGTAAACCAGTCCAACTCTCATTGTGGTGCTGTATGTGGATTAGCTAAGCAGCAATCGATCGGTCTTTCATTTCAAATTACCCATATAGTATCAAAGTTGTATCTGTGAGGCAACAGGATTAGCTTTTTGAAATTCTCAATTTCAGTCGGTGAGAAGCCCCAAATGAGCATGATGTTTAATCTCTAGAGCTACTTGAGCTAATTTTTTGAAGATTTAAACCCAATAGCGGTTTTGGTGTGGACCCTACTGGGCCTGCAGGACAATCTTGAGCCAGTTAACAGAGTCTTTCCTCGGGAATGAGCTCAACAAGCCACGAATGTTGTAGTATGATACCAGGCATCCTGGAAAACATTGGTGAAGAAGACAACAACCAGTAGGAAGAAATGTTCGAATTGAAATTTTGCGCCGCGAAGAAAGCTACACAACGTATTTGGAAATGGAGAGTGATAAGTGCAAAGGTTTAGTTGCAGGTTTTCGGCTTAGCAAGGGTGAGCAGGCTGTATTATAGATTGCGTGGAAAAATTTTCCAGAAAACTTTATGGTGGTAAGAACCGCAAAGCACAGAATTAAACGAAAGGAGGTCTTACCACCATGGCCAAAGGCCAAGATAATGGTACCACAATCCTGTTGGGGCTTGAAGGTTACAAAGTGGGGGAAGTCTGGGAAGGGGAGGATAGGGTGATAGTAAGGACAGAGATTAAGGGAAGACAGAAATGCCCTCATTGCGGCTCAGCAAGCC
>CAZJVJ010000018.1:0-22504 GCA_964549635.1 uncultured Dehalococcoidales bacterium | reverse complement strand
TTTCGTCCCACCTTCCATTCCGAACCCCCTTCCATATGCTTGGTCCCCGTTGAGCGGGTCAGGCATATAATCTACTGCAGTGCGACCTTTTGAGGTCAGCTGAGGCGAGGCTAAAGCCTCGCCCTACATCAATACACAGACATTATGTCCACAATCCGCTTGAAATGTCAATAACACGGGCTGATGTCATTCCAGAGTGTAGTGCGGCTTTTCCAGGTCGCCGCTGTTATCGCGAGGCTAAAGCCCGGCGCTACATTCCGGTACCAAAAAAACATTTAAGCCACGGCTTTCTCATACCACACGGTCACCGCCTGAGTCTGAAAACCGAGCGAGTAGTATAAGTTGACGGCAGGGGTGTTCTGGCTATCAACGGTTATGTCAACGATATCCCGCCCTTTGTCTTTCAGGTGCCAAAGCCCGGCTTTGATCACCTCCCTGCCTATACCCCTCCCCCTGTAGTCAGGCTCAACGCCCAGCATGCAGATACGACCCCGCCTCCTGCCGGTGGCAGGCTCACACCCACACTCTACTTGAGTCCAGCAGTAGCCGATTACCCTCTCCCCGCTCAGGGCTAAGATGACATCGTCGTAGCAGCCGCCTCTGACACCGAGCTCCCAGGCTATGTATTCGTCGGTCTCCGGGTTGAAACCCCAGGTGCCTGAGAAGCAGCGGTTTTCAATCAGGGCAAGCAACCCTTCCTCACCAGCCTTTAAGGAACGATAAACCAGGCCACGCTTAACGATAGCCTCGAGCTCTATTCCACGGAAATCGAGACTCATCTCATAGAATCGGCGGACTGGTTTGAACCCCAGGTTTGACAGAAACCTCGCCTCAACTGGTTCAGACGCCGGAATGTTCACATGGGCGACTTCGGCACCCAGCTCTCTGGCGCGCTCTAAAGCCCGGTCGAAGAGACTGATAAGCACCGCTTTCCGGCTGTATTGTGGGCTGAGGCCGTACTCGAGTATGGTACGCCCGATGCCGGGCTCCGGCAGTACGTTGATATAGCCGACAATCACGCCTTCGGCTTCGGCAAAGAAAAGGTTTTTGCTTACCTCATAGCCGGGCCGGCTGAGCAGGTGGGCAAAGACCGCCCCCTTTTTTAGCCGCTCATAGGCGCCGCAGTCCTGCGTGTTTCGTGGATTGCAGTTCCTGATGGCTAATTTTTGCTTCATCCCGCCACATTGAACAATTGCAATTTTATCAGGGCAGGTAGTATCATACAATTTCATTTAACTACTTCGGCTTTGGAGGCTGGATAATGCCAAAAACATGCTACGCACTGGTAATTACACCGCACGCTGACGATGCCGAGTACGGCATCGCCGGTACAGTAGCCAAATGGACGCAGCAGGGCAAAGGGGTGGTATATGTGGTATGCACCAACGGCGACAAGGGCAGCAATGACCCACAGATGATCCCCGAGAAACTGGCTGATATCCGCGAGCAGGAACAACTGGCTGCCTCCAAATTACTGGGGCTGGAAGAAGTGGTCTTCCTGCGATATGAAGACCAGGCCCTTGAGGACACGCCTGAGTTCCGTAAGGACATCGTCCGTCTTATCAGGACGTACCGCCCGGAGCTGGTGGCTACCAGTGACCCCTACAGGCGCTACATCTGGCATCGCGACCACCGCATCACCGGGCAGGTGGTGCTGGATGCAGTCTTCCCCTACGCACGTGACCGCTGGTCGTACCCTGATTTGATAGAACAGGGGCTTGAGCCCCACAAGGTCAAAGAGGTCCTTCTCTGGGGTGCCGAAGAGCCAAACTTTTTTTCAGATATAACCGATACCTTCGAGATAAAGATGGCCGCCTTGCGCTGCCACCACAGCCAGGTAGGCCACTTCCCAAAGGAATGGTATGAACTGCTCAAACAGAGATATGAGAAGTTTGCCGAGGGTAAAGGTTTCGCACTGGCAGAAGCCTTTTACCGCGTCGAAATATGGTGGTAGGCTGATTATGACGACAGCCACAGGACATCCCCGCACAAATCAGGGGAGTGTGGTTTCGACGAAAAGACAGCAAATTCCCTCTTCTCCTCCCCCAATACTGCGGCATCACCATGACCGGGGAACACCCGGGTATCGTCTGGCAATACGAAGATTTTGGTCTCCAGGGACTTCACTATCTGCCTGAAGTCGGCCGGCGTCCCGGTCTTGCCTGGCCCGCCCGGAAAGATGGTATCCCCGGATATCAGATACCTGCCCAGCAGGAGGCAGATGCTGCCCGGCGTATGCCCCGGCGTGTGCAACACCTTAATCTTAAGCTTGCCTAACTGCAGGTCATCCCCATCATTTAGCTCGATGTCCGGAGGAAACGGCAGTCCGGTAGCATCCAGAGGATGGACTGCCAGCGGGATTTTCAGCCTGGACCTAAGCTCAGCCAGCGCACCGATGTGGTCGAGGTGGCTATGAGTTAACACAAGGTATCTCGGGCTGGTGGCTGACAGTTCTCTCAGTATTTTATCGGTTTCACCGGGCGTATCCACCAGCAGGCTGTCTCCGGTAGCCCCACAGACCACTATATAAGCATTAGTGCCGAAGGGCCCCACATCAAGCCTGACTATCCTGACATCGCTGTCCTGAACTACGGTTGGCACGCTCAAATCGCCTCAAAAATCAGGCCCATCAGGGCTAAAACCGCGGGAGAACACCCGAGCAGAAAATTTGGGCATTTAGCTCTTGCGTACGCGGGCAAAGTACCAGGCCAGACCCAGCGACATGACCAGTGCCCCCAGGAAGACCATCAGCACATCAAGATTGAAGCCACAGCGGAAGTCGCCCACACCTTTGATGAGCAGGAAACCGATGATAAAGTTCACCCACCCCCAGATAACATTCACTATAGCTGATGACTCGCCCACGGTGGGCGGTGAGGCAAAGGGGCTCTGGAACTTCCGACCGGAGATGCCATTAACAAAGTGAGGTACACCGTTGGCCAGAAACACCCCGGCAACAAAATAAGCCAGATAAACATACCATGCCATGTATCATACCTCCTTCTGACCTTAAGTTGCCCAAAATTCTAACATCGAGAAATCGACAGGTCAATTAAGAGCCACGACCAGAACGGGGCGTGTTCTGTGAGCGATGGTAATGGCTTGCGCTATGAGCCAGTTTAATTTTGCTGCGTAAAGGGCGTATACTTAAGGCCCGGAAAGTAGTCTTTCCTTACTACGCGCACAGATGTTGAGAATGCTTGTAAAAAACAGGGGCGAGCTTGCCACCACACCATTAAGACGACAGGCGTTGAAAATCATCGAAGCCGGTATCCAGCGCGTCCTCCCCGGAAATATTATGAAATCAACGGTAAGCTACGACCCCCTCCACAGGTGCCTCACAGTAAAAGAGGCTGTCTACAGTATCTCCAAAGGCAGGATTTTCGTCATCGGCGGTGGTAAGGCGGCCGGGCTGATGGCTCAAGCGCTGGAAGAAATTGTTGGTGCTGAGAACATTCACGCCGGCGTCGTAAATTGCAGGTCCCGCCACAGGACAAAGAAAATCAAGGTGATAAAAGCCGGCCATCCACTGCCCGATGAAAACGGTCTCAATGGGGTAAGGCAAATGCTGGCACTGAAAAATAAGCATTCCATGAATGAAGATGATCTGGTCATTTGCCTGCTTTCCGGGGGCGGTTCCGCCCTGATGCCATATCCGGTCGATACCGTAACGCTCAGGGACAAACAGAGGACCACCGAACTCCTGCTGAAATGTGGCGCCAGTATACACGAAATCAACGCGGTGCGAAAGCATATTTCCAGGATAAAGGGAGGGCAATTGGGAGAACTCTACGCGCCAGTAAGGGTGGTATCACTGATAATATCAGATGTTATCGGCGATGACCTGGATGTCATCGCCTCAGGCCCAACCTATCCCGATTCCACAACCTTTAAAGATGCTTACGGCATACTTGAGAAATATGATTTGCTGACAGGCGTGCCACAGAGCATTATTGCCTATTTAAAAAGGGGATGCCGCGGTGAGGTGAAGGAAACGCCCAAGAGCCTGAGTAACTGCTACAACCATATAATCGGAAACAACCGTCTTGCCCTCGAAGCCATGGCGGAAAGGGCAAAGGAGCTCGGGTTTACGCCACACATCATCACCTCTGAACAAAGTGGCGATACTGCTGAGGCAGCCGTGATCAGGGCCAGAGAAATTCTAGAGAACAAATACCAGGGCTATCACGCCATTTTGCTCGGCGGTGAGACGACGCCGAAGGTGCCGCAAAACGCCGGTAAGGGAGGCAGAAATCAACATTATGCTGCGGTGACGATGCTGGCTATGAGGCCATGCCCCGGTTACTGGCTAGCTGCCAGCATAGGCACAGATGGCTCAGACTATCTTCCCGATGTGGCCGGAGCTATGGTGGATAATTATACCCTCTACCGGGCTACTGCCAGGGGAATTGAGGTACAAAAATATATTGAACGCTTTGACAGCAACACGCTGTTCACAAAAATCGGCGGCTCACTCATAAAAACAGGTGACACCGGCACCAATGTCGGCGACGTAATTCTCTATCTGCTGGCTGATACGCTCAATCAAGTCCGTTGAGCTTGTTATAGCCCTGCCAGTAGCGCCGGAACAGCAAGTTCGGTTTTTTCACCGGCAGACTGTCCAGCCTGGCCCCCCAATCGCCGATAATATCTCTGGCTTTGGCGAAGTACCTGTCTACCGTGTCCTGGGTCAAGGACACCCTGCCGCCTTCCACAGCAGCCAGCATCTCCAGCTCATATTGGGCAATCTGAGGGCGTATGGCATCTAAAGCATATGTGAAGTGCCACAATGCCTTGCGGTGCAACTTCTCGCACTGCCACCAGAAGGATTTGCCATCGTAATGAGCACCGCCCTCAACATATGCCGCTGGGTTCACCGTATTGGGCAGAAAGACCGGATAGTAGGGGGTGAGGCACGGGTTAGAAGCGCCGGTTGTGTAGTAAAGCTGCTGCTCCTGACCTATTTTTGCCACCAGGGAACAGACCGACTGGCTGCGGCGGATGAGCTTATCGGCGGCATGCATGCATATGGTGCCGCCGAATTTCTCAGGTGTCCGCCCTGGTGTGCCGCCGTGGTCACGGAGGATGGCCATAAAATCTGCTGTGGTTAGAGAGCCTTTCCTCTCCATGAGAAAGGCCCTGGAACGTGCCTCCCTGGGTGTCCCCATAGCACCCCAGGTGATTATCCTGTCTGAATAGCAATTGCGGAAATTGAAATCAGCCTCGCTCTTACAGTAGCCCTTTTTAATAGCGTTTTCGATTAACCCGGGCGAGCAGGCATCGAACTCCTTCCCCAGAGAGATTATGTTTGAGATGCTCCAGCAGTCGGTGATTCGTTTCCATGCCCACCATGACTTGACCGTCTCCAGCACGTAAGCTTCCTGACTGTCAGCAATGAGAAAGCTGTTCATATAGCGAAGCCTCTGGCGGTAGCCACAATTTCCGCCCTGTCCGTATTTCTCCAGCAGCTCGATGATTGTGTTCAGCGCCTGCCTGGCGGTCTGGCTCCGCTCCAGGGCTAGGCGCAGCATGTCCATACCAGTGAGCCCTATGGCATCCGGTTTCTCCTTTGTGAACAGCGCCTCGTTGCCGATGACCACACCGTGCTCATTGGCTCCCATCTCAGCGCCGAACATCCAGAAGGGCTGGCACAGCATAACACCAGCCGTCTCGGCGACCTGGGGTATGGTTATATAGGTGCATTTGACTGTATCGCCCGGCTTGTGCTTCTGACGAGGATATATTTTGATGTTCTGCACCTCGTCGGGTTCGCGGTCGCTGTTTTTGCCAAAAAGGGTGCAGCCATCTTTGGTAGCAGTGCCCAAAGCCACAATGGTATCACACATTTCCCTGCCTCCTTATCCTTATGCGGCGTGGCAACTTTGCGACATCTGCCGCGCCCTTTTATACCCTGATAAAGTGGCTACTGTCAATCCCACCCATCCCCCCAATCAAAGGACCGCAGCACAGCAGGAAGCGCCTGTCAGGGAAGGGCAAGCACGGAGATAAACAGGCATCGGTGTCTTGCCTCGCTTAGTCACAGCATTTATACTATGTGGCACATTTAGAGGGAGCAGGAATGCCTCGTGGTATAAATCTGGGTGAATTCTTCGGGATTCCAGTGCGGTTGCATTATACGTGGTTTGTTACGCTGCCCTTGATAGCGCTGGCGCTCGTCGCTTACTTCCACGGAATTTACCCGCTGTGGCTGAACGTAGTTCATGGGGTTGTGGCTGGACTCCTTTATTTCGGCTCTGTGTCCTTGCGTGAATTAGCTCACAGTTTTGTAGCTGTAAACAGGGGCATGCCAGTGAGAAGCATCACGCTTTATGTTTTCGGCGGGGTGCCACGAATAAATGAACAGGACACCCGCCCCAGCGCCGAATTGCTAGTCGCCATTGCCGGTCCGGTCTCCAGCCTGATAATAGCCGGTATATTCTTTGCCTTTCAATCTCTTCCGGCTGGCCTGGGAATTCCGATGGCCGCCGAATTCATGCAATGGCTGTTCTTTTTCAACCTCATGATAGCTTTCTTTAACCTCATCCCGGCTTTCCCGCTGGACGGTGGCAGGGGACTGCGGGCCATACTATTGATTGCGCTTAAGGATTACCCTCGGGCAACACGGCTCGCCTCACTTACCGGGAGAGTCATAGGCTTTTTGCTCATCGCCCTTGGTATTTTTATGTTTATCATGGGCGGCGGCTGGCTTGCCAGCACAGCCACCCTGGTTTTTGGCTGGTTACTGGAAGATGCCGCCAGACTCAGCTATCGTCAGGCAATGGTCCACGGGGCACTCCAGGGCATAGTAGCCTATGATATGATGACACAGGACTACACACCCATAAAACAGCAGCTAACCTTCGGAGTGGTCCGAGAATACATCATCAATTCTGGGCAGCACTGTTTCGCGGTGATCGAGGACGGCAAGTTACAGGGGCTGGTAACTTTAAGCGACATACAGATACCGGAAAAGCGCTGGAATTCGACGCGGATAGGCGACATAATGACACCGGCAAGCAAGCTAAAGACAGCTCGTCCCGACCAGCCGGCTGTAGACCTGTTGGAACAAATGGATGACTACGATATAGACCAGATACCGGTGGTGCGAGAGGACAGGCTTCTCGGCATGGTCACGCGAGAGCGTTTGCTCCGCTTCTTAAAGGCTCGGGCTGTGCTCAAAGCATAAGAAAGCCGGCTGGCTCAGCACCTATCTGGTGTGGGCAAATGCTGGCAACGGCGGAATCTCGTCTATGACTTTCCTGTATCGGCTTTCCCTCCGAAAAACCTTCCACTCAGCTTCGAACCAGCGGAGGGGTCTTTCCGCCTGCGACCATATTTCCAGCCTTAAGTCGCGCGTGTCATCGCCTGCCCAGGACACCCGCCCGATACCGGCTAGAGGTGTGCCGGCGACCACTTTGACCTCGTACCGGTCACGCTTTTCCCCACCAGCCAGCAGCCCCTTCCGGTAAATGCTCCACTGAACCTGTATGGAGTTTCTCGGTCCTGCCCTGGTGCGCAGGTAAAGGCGGTAGTCCTGGGGGTCAGCTGGATTTAGCCATCTCAGTTCCTCGATATTAGCAAAAATCTGTGAGGTCTTAACCATCCTTATTTGATAACGGCTTCTTTCATCCCACTCATAAGTAGGTGGATAATATTCCACGATATCTGCCCACTCCTGCCACCTGGTATAAGACTTATTCCAGTGCCACAGCTTGCCGCTCATTCCCGGGACATCACCTACAAGGTCACGCCAATGCTCTGTCCCCAGTCCCCAGCCAGCCCTATGTCCGAAGCTGCCACTTCTGGCAAATACGGAGCACTCTAAGTAGCCACCGAAGATGTACCGCAAAATGTGTTCCGCTAACAAGTCGGCTACCTCGGGCAGACTTCCAAAATCACTGTGCCCATGCTCGCCGTAATATACCACATCGGCACCCTCCGAGTACTGGGCGCATATCGGTATGGCACCATCGTCCATATCCCTGGGGAAGGCATCAATGCCACCGTAATCGTACTGCTTGCTCAACGGCGCACTTTCACCCGATACTAGCGCCAGCCAGCGTTTATTTTCCCCAACCCATTTTCCGTCCTCAGAGCTATCGTAGCTTGCCGCCGATGTGCATACACCCCTATCAGATTGCCGGAGAGCGGCACGGCAGTAGGCCAAAAAGGACCCGCCACCGGTAATGAAGTACCTGTCAAGCGGCTTAATCGGGGAATTAATGGTGACCACCAGGGCTACCCTGTCGGCTAACCCGCCCACATTTTTGGCTACAGCATAAAGAGCCGACTTGCCGCCCATGCTGTGCCCGATCAGGATTATCTTCCCCTTGCCAGGCAGATACCTATCTATGCTGTCGGCTATCTCACGGGCCCAGGTGTCAATATCCACATCGCTTGGATAACACCTGTTCAAAATGTTGACAGTAACCTTGATGCCAGGGTTGACCTGCTCATATTCATGTATATATGCTGGTATAAACTCCAGCATGGTATCTGCCAGTAGCTGTTGCGTGCAGGCGGTGCCGCCAGCACCATGGATGAAGACGAAGTTCAGCTCCTTGACTGCAGCGGCGCCCTCCCCAGCAGAATTCACCGGACCATAAAAGCCCAACTCCAAGCACAGCACAAAGGCCACAACAACCGATAACCGCTTCACAGCCTGGTTAGACATACCTTTCAAATGTTCACAGCCTTACCAAGTATTTCTCAAAATCCTTTACTTTGGGCGGCTCCTTGCCACCGCCCGGCTCGACTACATGCCCACCAGCAGCAAGAAGCTTACCCTGAGCTCGGTAATGAGTTGTAGACCTGGTTAATTATACTACGGAACAATGTTTCGCGTTGTGTGGGCGCTGGACTGCCGGGCAAATTTAGAGCCTGGCGCTACAACTGATCGTGCAGGCTACATAGTCATTGCAACTAATGGGTGATATAATTTTCATCCGCGTCAGCCATAAGGAGGGATAACATGCACCATATGTATCACCAGTTGAGCCAGCACCTGGCACGCCATCCGGCAGGATACCCCAGCACAGTCAGCGGCCTTGAGATTGAAATACTGAAGAAACTATTCACCAGGGAAGAGGCTGAAATCGCTGTTCACCTGACTCCACGGCCACAGACGGTTAAACAGCTTTCCGAAAAGACAGGGATAAATAAGGATGAGCTGGCAAAAGTTCTGGCACGGATGGCTGATAAAGGGCTTATTTTCGAGCGCAAGAAGGGTGATGAACTCCGCTATGCACTGGTAGCCTTTGTCCCCGGCATCTACGAGTTCCAGGTGCAGAAGCTGGACGAAGAGCTTGCCCACGCCTTTGAAGACCTCTACCCAGACTTGGTCAAGGAGATCGCCGGTGCCAAGACACCCTGGATGCGGGTGCTGCCCGCCGAACAGAGCCTGTCCCAGATGGAAATCATCCCTTACCAGAGCGCCTCACAGGTAGTCAGCCAGGCACAGACCATAGCCATCACCGACTGTATCTGCCGCAAGGAACAGAAGCTGGTAGGGCGGGGCTGTGCCAGACCATTAGATTCCATCTGCATGTATTTTGACGCCTGGGGCGAGTTCGCCATCGATAAGGGCATCGGCAAAAAGGCAACAGTTCAGGAGGCTCTGAAGGTGTTACAGCGGGGCGAGAATGCTGGCCTTGTCCATCTGGGACTGAATGTTACGGAGAACATGGTCGGCATGTGCCAGTGTTGCGCCTGTTGCTGTGGAGTTATGCGGTCTCTAACTCAGTTCAAAATGCCCACAGCCGTAGCCAAATCCAGCTACTACGCAGTGGTAAACATTGAGCTGTGCAATGGCTGTGAGTCCTGCGTCTCCATCTGCCCGGTCAGTGCCATCTCCATGGACAGAAAAGATGAAAAGGCGGTGGTTAGCAGCACCGGTTGCATCGGCTGCGGACTGTGCGCGGTAGAATGTGCCCCGGGTGCACTATCGCTTGTCGCCCGGAAGCAGGATGAGACTGTGCCCCCACCCCGCGACGTTCTGGAGATGTGGCGGGCGATAGCTGAAGAAAAAGGAAAGACCTATTTCTACTCCCGGTAGGCATAATCACCATATGCCCGGCACCAGTGCCTTGCGCTCAGGAGGATAATTGGAAAAGTGCTCCCGATACCAAATATGATGGGCCCGTGACCGGGGCGCTAGATTAGCTATAGTCCAGATAGCAAAGACAAGGCCGGGCAGCGACCATGTGGCCACAGCCCAGCCAACCCACATGACTATCTCACCAAAATAGTTAGGACAGGATATCCAGCGGTAGAGCGCTCCATAGGGAATCTTATAACCAGACTCCCCCGGTTTGCGTAGATTGCGAAGGGTGTAGTCTGCCTGGCGATTGACAATAAGACCGGTCACAAAGAGTGTGACACCGACAACAAAACGTGGGTCCAGAAGCCATTGATTATCGTAGCCACGGGAGAACGTAAAAATATAACGACCGTTAAGGTACGCGTTCACTCCATTGAATATAAACGCAAGGCACATGACAACAAGAGGCATGCGTTTTATCCCGCCACGCAAGCCGAGAGGATATACAAACGCCCGGTGAATATAATGTATCTCCCACAAAGCGAAAAACATCAGCTCGGCAGGGGTGTGTGCATTGGTGCCAATGGCAAAACACACCGCAAAAACAAGCGGGGCTGGCGCTTCCATAATTACCCAGCCCAGCCTGCTGTCTATAATGGGACCCCAACCGCTGCGAGCGTGACGGCCATATGGCGCCACAACGAAAAACAATGCGGCAAAGGCTACAACCGCCAGTATAAACCAGCCTATGGTGAGGCTGTAGAAAAACAATTGCTCGCTCACGGTGCCCGGCAGAGTCATATCATTGCTTGAACCTGCTAACGGCCAAGGTAGCCATTATCCGCAAACCATTTAAGAGTATCAAGAATTGTCTCAGTAAATGGGCGAGGATTATAGCCAAGTTCACGAGTAGCCTTTGCATGGCTTATGTTGCGATTGCCGGCCAGTGCTTTGATGGCGGCCCCGGTATACAGTGGCCGCTTGCCGGTTAAACGAGCCAAGCCAGCAGTAAACGGAGTACAAGCAGCTGCCAACCACAAAGGGCACACCAAACGCGGTGCTGGAACACGAGTGGCCAGCTCAACAATGGCTGCTAGCTCAGGCACAGATACCCAGTGGCCAGATAGTATATACCTGGCGCCGGCAGGCGCATGCTGCTCAGCCCTTATCGCTCCTTCCACAACATCGCGAACATCCACCCAATTAAAGCCACCGGCCACCAACGCTGGCAATTCAGCCCGGGCAAGCGCCAGTAAGGCTTGCCCGAAATGCGATGGCCCATAGTCATAGGGGCCGATAGCCGCCGTCGGGATAATTATTACAGCGTCTAACCCCTGTTCTATGCCCCAATATACTTGTTTCTCACCCTCTGCTTTGGAACGGTCATAAGGTGGGCAGCGCTTGTATCTCACCAACGGCCGTGACTCGTCCACAGGTAGGTCTAACGGCTCCTGACACAGGGCATGAATTGAACTGAAGTGGACAAGCCGACGTACCCCGGTGTGAAGACACGCCTTGACCACATTTCGGGTGCCCATGACATTGACCTGTTCAAGCAGTGGCCAGTCATCCATCGATATCGAGACGCGGGCAGCTAGGTGATATACCACGTCGGCACCGTTGAACGCGTCATACAGCGTCCGTATATCGCAGACATCGCCTTCGGCTATCTCAACATCAAGCCCCTGAACTGCCTTCCTGTTTATGTGGATTAGCACCCGCACATGGCGCTGTTGAGCGAGCAGCCTCCGCACTAAGTTAGCACCAACATGCCCGGTAGCACCTGTCACTACTACTGTCATCGTTGTTTTTACCAGCCCTAAAGATGCCAGGTTGAAGAGCGGCTTGTCATTCCAAGCTTAACGAACTCTAGCAAACGCTGAACCTCGTGTTTTGAAGCAAAGCGGCTAAATTGGGCAGACAAGAGTTTTACATGCGGGTGCCGCTGCTGTCAAGGGCTGTCGGGAAAAGCAACAGTCTGCAAGTAAGCGAAAAATAAAGGAAAGCCGGCACGGGCTGGTAATGCGGCGCGCCGGCTCTCTCTTTTTAGGTTTTGAAGGTCAAGGTAAGAACATTGGCGAGTTCGATTTCGTCGCCGTCCTTAAGCGGCAGCCTGCCTTTGCCCTTAATGCCGGCCCCGTTGAGCTTGGTGCCGTTGGTGCTGCCGCAGTCCTCGATATAGTACTGTCCGTCCTCACAATCGAGACGGATGTGTGCTCTGGAGATAAGGGCTGCTTTTTCTGGCCCTAATAGCGAACGGAAGTCTTTCCGCCCGAGTGTTCCGCTGTCTGCTGGGGAAGCCACAGCCTTGCCATCCGGTGTGACAAACTTGGGACCGGCCCCTGAGATAACCGGTTTTGTATGCGTGGTTTCCTCTGAAATCCGTGTATCGGTAACACAGGACAGATGTCCCAGCTGTGTGATTGCATTGTTATGGCCGGCATGGGCCAAGGCGGGCTTCTTACGGGCAAGAATCACTGCCGCCACAATAGCTGCAGCCAGCAGCGCAATCACCAGGCCGTATAGCAGCCTTGAATTTATAGGGCCGCTGGTACCACCAAGCCCAAGGGCCAGGGTGCCCTTTTTACCGCTATTATCGTCACCCCCCGGAACACCGACCGCCGAGCCGCTGCTGGGGCTTAAGGTGGCGGCAGGAGGGGCAACCGTAACGGTGGTGCTGGCAGTTACGGTACCGTCGACATTGGTGGCAGTGAGCGTATAGGTGGTTGTGGAGGTAGGGCTCACCACATATGAACCGGAGGCGGGGACCGAGCCGATGCCGGGCGATATGGTAACGCTGACCCTCCTTTCCAGTACGTCGCTCACCGTCCACATCAGCGTGGCCGTTTGCCCTGGCTGTATGTAGCTGGGGCTAGCGCTGAAGGCATTGACGACCGGCGGAGGGTCAATCATAGGCTGAGGTTGTGGCTGTGGTTGCGGTTGTGGCTGCGCCACCACAACAATGCTTGGCCGAACACACACCGACCACCTGCAGTCACACGGCCATGAGCACACCGGGTAGCAAGGGCAACACGGGTCACATCGCCGACAGCAGTCCTGCGGCGGTGGTGCCGGCGGCCGCGGTGGGGGCGGGGCAGAGGGTGGTGGAGGTGGAGACGGTGGTGGAGGTGGAGGTGGTGGAGGTGGAGAGGAGGGACCTGAAACAGTGGCGGTGGCTGTAGCGGTGGCAGTGGCAACGGCGGTTACGGTAACAGTGCCAGAGGGGTCGGACTCGGTGACGGTGGCGGTAACAGTAGCTGTAGCCGTGGCTGATGCGTCCGCCTGTGCATCAGCCGCCTCGTCTTCAGCATATGCCGGTACCGCCGGCAACAATAGTGCCAGGCATAGTAAAACTGCTGCTAGGGCTAAAACCGGTTTTTTGAGACTCATCTTCTTACCTCCTTTCAATCATTTTGACCTTAACTAGCAGTGCGGAGAATAGCAGCAATATCGCCGTCAGGATGAAAATCATCATTCTGAAACTCATTTTACCTCCTTCTTATTAGTTTCCTTCTTAAAAGTAATGCTGAATTTCCTTGCCAGTTCAATGGCATCGCCATCAGCCAGCGCGTGCCTGCCAGTCCCCTTTATATCCTTGCCATTTAGCCTTGTGCCGTTGGTGCTGCTACGGTCTTCGATGTAGTAATGGCCACCTTCGTACCAGATGTTGAAATGCTGCCTGGAGATATAGCTAATATGTTCCTGGGGCACGAACTTTTCAAAGTCATGCCTGCCAAAGGACCTGGCATTACCGGCTAGAAGTATCTCACTACCATCCGGCATCACCAGCTTAGCCAGCTCAGCTTCCAGCACAGGCGTGGTAGCCGGCAATGTGTCTGTAGAGGGCGTTGTTTCAGGCTGGGTGGACTGACCTGCCTGCGTGGCTGCTTCCTGTTTCGGGCGTGTTTCTGCCCTTCTTCTGGCCATCAGGACAATCAGCACGATTACAGCAATCACCGCCATTGCCAGCAGGGCTATGAGGCACCAGAGCAGGTACGGCGGCTGCTCTACATTGACCGTTACCGACGCGGACTGCGTGCTGCCGTCCATATAGGCAGCGGTAAGCGTGTATGTGGTGGTTCTCTCCGGAGATACCTGAACCGTACCGCTGGTGCCAACGCTGCCCACACCGGTAATGGATACACGGGTGGCCCCCGGTGCATTCCATGACAGGGATGCTGTCTTCCCCCTCCGTATCACCACCCTATCAGCACTGATGGCGGGCGGTATCCTGGGCATGACCGTTACAGTTACCGAAGATGAGGCTGACTTGCCCGCCTTCCCCACTGCCACCAGCGTGTAGGTGGTGGTGGCAGACGGCGTGACTGAGGTGGAACCTGAGGTGGCAACCGTTCCAATCCCCGGCGAAATGGTGACGCTATTAGCGTTGGTGGTAGTCCAGGAAAGGACGACGGTCTCCCCCAGCTCAATGGGTGTCTTGCTGGCACTGAATGAGTTTATCACCGGGGGATTGACCGGCTCCGGCGCCAGGCCAGGTATGTCTGGAGGATAGTAACTGCCGGTGTAATTGAAGCTCAGCAAGCGCGTTGACCAGTAATGCCCGGAGAGGAACCACATCTTCCAGATATACCTGCCAGGCGGGTCGAATGGTTCGGCTACAAACGGCCCTAACTGCCAGACACCGGCGCGTGGTATATACCACCTGTAACACAGCCAGTGACCGTGGGGAACGGTGCCCGCAGGATAATATTCCCAGAGATAGAAATATCCCGGGCCGCTGACGGATATTATTAGATAACATGACCAGTTGCGGTACAGGGTGGTCAGCACCTGCCCATAGCTGTTGACCAGGTAAGCACCTACTATCGAGTGCGGAGTGCCCGGCGCAACTTCCGGCGGCGCAACTTGCAAGGAGGGCCAGGTCTGACCATATATCTCCACCCGCACCTGCGGCTCCATAGGCACCACCCCGGTGTAAGGCGGTTGCCATGGTTCGGAAGGGTCTGCTGGCGGGGAGGGGTATTCCTGTGCCTGGACGGGCGGTATACCGCCGATAACAGCCAGCAGGGCCAGAAAAATCACCAGAAGCGCTGAAACAGATTTCTTCATGTCTTACTGTTAACCCCCCAATTAGCCATTTCCCCTTCTAATATACGCGTAGCGCCATTGGATTGCTTGATTACAGGCTGACAGGTCGCTGACAGTTTTCTGACAAAATGGCGGGGTAAAAAACGCTCTGTGGGGCTAAATTCGCCCAGCTGTGCAAAGCTAAAGGATGTAAAACTTTAATCTTACTATACCGGCCACTTCTATAAGGTCATCGTGACTGAGGCTGACCGGCCCTTTGCCGCTGATATCGGCACCGTTGAGCTTCGTACCATTGGCACTTCCCAGGTCCTCAATGCAGAAATATCCGTCCTGCACCCTGATTTCAAAGTGTCGCCTTGAGACCAACTCCAGCTCATCAATACCCAGCACTCTGGCAAGGTCACTTCGGCCAATGACCCTGTTTTCCCTGTCAAGCACCAGTTCCATGCCGTTGGGCAGCAATATTTTTGCGGCGACAGCGGTCGGCGGCGATAGGACCGGTGTCCTTTGAGACTCTACATCAGCAGACGGCGATACTGCATCGCGCCCTTTGCCCCACCCCATGTAGCGCCTGGAAACATAAAGGCCGGGCAGAAGGAAAAGGAGCAAGGCCAAGGATATGATTACAATCGGCGAATTTATAAGCCGGCGTAACTTTTCTAAAAGCTTGTCTTTTGCTGGCATCACTGCCGGTAACTGGGAGGCTGCAGGCCCACCAGCCCCCTGAGCCTCCTGACCTTTAACGTACGTCCAGTAAATAAGCTTGCCGTGTGGCGAATTTTGGTCTTTCTCCCCGGCCCACTGACCATCGCTGTAGAACCAGAGCCTGTATATATGCTGTCCCTCCGGTTCATCATCCCCGGGGGCGAACGGGCCGAGCCGCCAGCGGCCACTTTCTATAAGATGCCATTTGTAAGCCAACCACCTGCCCGGCAACTCCTCACCCTCGGGGAAATATTCATAGATATAAAGCCACCCCGGCGCGTTGATGTCCACGTCCAGATACCATATTTCATTGCCGGTAACCTTAAAGCCGTCCCCCTCCGACCCCCCGACAAAGCTTGGGATAAAGTCGGGCGGTGCCTCCCGGGACTGCAATGATGGGCCTTGCCGGACATAGGCTACAAATGGCCTTATTTCACCCCAGGGCTGGTCATCAGCCGGTATGTCCAGCACGGTAGCGTTGTCCGTTGCTGGGCCCACCGCACCGACCACCGTTGTGCCGGCAAACAACACCGCAACAGCGGTGCAGACAAATGTGCCCATATAAAACAATGATGTGAGCTTCATTTCCGTGACAAAACGTTTACCTGTTTTATCAGATGACCGCTTTCCGATGACAGCGCCGCCTGCATAGCGCGTGCATTGGCGAACCTGTCATCCGGGGAAAACATGACGGCCTGTGCCAGACACTTCGCCACACGCTTTGAGACACCCGAGGAAATAAGGTAATCGGCAAGGACGGTAGCTTCGCTGAAGGAACGTGGCCAGTTATATTTGAACTGGTTCAGACAGAGCTCGTTTGGCTGATTCAGCGTGAGCAGGTATATGCAGGTCTGTGCCAGGCCGCACAAATCGCACCTGTGGTCACTCTCCCTGCCCATAAACAGCTCCGGTATGTCGAAACCCTTGTTGGTAATCTGTGTAAATGGGTCGTATTTCGTCCTATCTTTATCAACATAGTTCAGTTCCTTTGCAGTACCGAAATCAATCAGCTTGACCGTGCCATCACTGCACAGCATTATGTTTTTCGGGTTCACATCTCTGTGGACTATGCCAGCGGCATGTACATAAGAGAGTGCCTCCAGCAGGTGGCAGGCCCACAGAACAACCTGAGCTTCTTCCAGTGGAGACCTTGGCGATAAAGCTAACAGCGTTTCCCCGTTCAGGTGTTCAAGGACCAGGTGGAATTCACCTTTGTAATAGAAATCGTCAATGTATTTAACTATGCCAGGATGGTCGAGTTTCTTCAGGCAGCTCGCTTCCAGCATGAGCTTTTCCAGGTACACATTGTCCATCGTTGTACCCCGCCGTGGCGTCTTGATAATGCACGGCCGGCCTGTTTTACGTTCAACGGCACGCCATATCGTGGCCATGCCACCCTGTTTATAAGGCGGTGAGACCAGTTCATAGCGCCCGTTAACCGTATATGTCCCATGACAGGGAGAGGCAGAAGTCCGTGTCTTTTTTTGGCCGTAGCCTGAGCCGCTACTTTTTCGCTTGCGAATGTCGACCAGCAGAACTATGCACAGTGCCAGAACCGCATACACCAGGACCATTAAAATCACAGAAAAACTTATACCCCACATTCATTTTCTCCTGATGCTGGTCTGAGCGGTGACCACCGCCTGCCATGATGGCAGGTTCTCTGGTCTCACTATAATTATTGATATATTATCTGGCCCTCCGGCAAGGTTGGTCTGGGCAGTCAGGTCAATGCAGGCCTGGCTGAGGCTCGGTGAACCCAGGACAATCTCAGATATCCGGTCTGAAGATAGCACACTGCAGAGGCCGTCAGAACAGAGCAATATGTTGTCACCGGAATACAGTTTCATATGGTACAGGTCCGGGACAATTTCCCGGCAACAACCGAGGGCGCGTGTTATCTCAGTCCGGCGAGGGTGGATTCTTGCCTCCTCCGGCGTAATAGCTCCAGCATCTACCAGTTCCTGGACTACAGAATGGTCTTTCGTGACCTGTATGGTCTCCCGAGTGTTGATGATGTAGCATCTGGAATCGCCGGCATGGGCCACGTACAGGTCACTCCCGAGCACAAGCGCTGCGGTCAGAGTGGTGCCCATGCCCAGCAGCTCGATATCCCTAGCAGCATCCAGGACCGCCGCGTTGGCTTTGCTGAAGGCACCGTTCAGGATAGAAAGCGGTTGGGCTGCGGACTGAGTGAGCAGACCGGAAAGGCACTCAGCATGGAAAGCCCTTACAGCCAGGTCGCTGGCGATTTCACCGGCGTTATGCCCGCCCATACCATCTGCCACGGCGAAAAGGCCAGCCGAGACCACTCCCAGGTGCGTCTTCAGGTCGAACCTGATGCACAGTATGCTGTCCTCGTTCAGGTTTCTCAAAATTCCCGTGTCCCAGCTATAACCTATTTCCAATTCGGTTCCTCACCCCTCGCTGCTTGAGTCAGGTGCTTCCAGCAGCCTGAAGGTCATAGTGAGCTCTGGCTGCCCGGCAAGCTCTATCTTATCTCCGTCCTTAAGCGCTTTCCTTTTTTTACCGTATATGTCGATACCGTTAAGCTTTGTATGGTTGGTGCTGCCCTTGCCTTCCGCTCCATAGTCCTGGATATAGTATCTACCTCTGCTATAGGTAATCAAAACGTGCTGTCTTGAAATCGCCATTAATACGTCATAGGGCAGCGTGCTATCAAAATCGGCACGCTCTATAAAAACGGGGTCGCCTGTGAGCATAAACTCAGCGCCGCCTGGCATTATTATCCTGGCTTTCGGTATCGGAGGTGAGGTGCTACGCTTCCCCTTACCCTTTTTCCCGCCTGTTACCGCGCCTGTATCGGCAAAATATTTTCCGCAGGCGTAACAGAAGAAGCTGCCAGGCTTATTGGCAAACTGGCATCTGGGGCATATAGTTTTGCGTTCAGCTCGGTCTTGCGTTTCCGGTACTAGAGACAGGCCACATTTCTGGCAAACCCCTGCCTCCCCGTCACTCTCCGCACCACATGCCCGACACGGTATTTTCGAACTTCTTAACATTAAAGTCGCTGACACAGACCCTCATAAAGAGTCTAGCTAATTAATAACCCCGGTGCTTGACAGTTGACTGACAAATACCTAATATGAGTCTGACAGGTCAACTGACAATACAATTATACTACAATGGTCGAAAACGGGCCTTTCGTGGTCGGAGGTCAAACTTGGCATTTCTAATTGTGAGTAAGGGCAGTCCCGAGGATGCCGGCAAAACATTCACTTTAAACAGACCGGTGACCGTTGTGGGCCGCCGGACTCCATATAATCAGCCTGATATAGAATTGAACGACGAGGTCATTTCGAGGCGCCATGTGGAGATCCTGTGCAAAGAGAAAAAATACTGGCTGCGAGACCTTGGCAGCACCAATGGCACAATGCTGAATGATGACAGGATAATTGCCGGCAGCCTATACGAATTAAAGCATAACTGCAAGATAGGGCTCGGGGTAGAGGGCACCTCAGCCCGGACGGTGCTCCTGTTCAAGGAGACCGAAGACACCGGCATAATTCCCAGAAAAGCGCCCTCGGCCACTGAACATGGTACAGTGTCCGAGGTGCCGTGGCTGAATATCTATGAGGGCAAAAAAGAGGTCCTAGTGGATGGCAAGCCCACGAAGCTATCGAAAAAGGAATATGACCTGCTGCTGTTTCTTTATAAAAATGCCGGCAATGTATGCTCACGCGATGACATAATCGAAGCCGTGTGGCCCGAAAGCAAGGACCCCTCGGCTATATCCGACGCCACGCTCGACCAGCTTGTCCATCGGCTTAGGGAAAAGGTGGAACCCGACCCCGCAAAGCCCACACGCATCATCAGCAAAAAAGCATTCGGCTATATGCTGGTTTAAAGCGCTGACAGGCGCGCAGACAGCCGCCGAAACTACTGTCCAGCACTCAAATCATGCCTCATCACCAGGCTATTTTCGACAATGACACGTGCCTTGACAGAAAGCCCATCAGGATAGAGTTGAAAGTCTCCGACTGCTGGACAGGTACAGAATGCCCGGAGTTTGGAATTACCACCAGCTCAGCGCCGGGAATTCTCGATATGTAAGCGCTTTTCACCGATACCGGGACATAGTCATTATCGGAAGCAATAAACAGCGTGGGGCAATTGATCAGGCCTATCTTATCGATTAAACTCTCCTTCAAGACAGCCCAGAAGGAGTTTGCCTGGGCGATCATATGATTTATCTCCAATCGTTCAGCAGACGCCTGTGCCTCCCCATCTCCGGTCTGTTCTACAAACGATTGCCTGCCATTAGTCCGCCTCATCTGCCACATTTCTGCAAGGTGGATCCGGGTGAAGTGTTTCAGACATTCGAAGGCATCTCTAAATGACTGCCTGAAACCAGTGAAGGGAGAATTTACCACTACCAGGCTTTTTACCGATTCAGGAGCCTCCAGGCAAAGCTGTATTCCTATCATACCTCCCATGGAGAACCCGACAACATGTGCCGGAGGAAGTTCCAGGGCTTTCATAAGCCCGACGATATCCGCTGCGAACACACGGATACTATAAGGCTTCAAAGGCTTATCTGACTTCCCATGGCCGCGGAGGTCAAAGGTCACCACCTTGTAGTGAGGTGAGAATACCGGGATTTGTTTCCGCCACATCTGCATACTTGAGCGGAATCCGTGGATGAGGAGCAATGGCTCGCCTTCACCTACAATCTCGTAATAGATGTTAATATCACGGATATGCAGTCTTGGCATTAAAGTTCCCTCCCTGAGGCAGATATCGCTTTCACAAGAGGTATATCATGCCTAGCTCACCAGAACATTCTTGCCATCGGTGGGGCCTGTTTCCTGTATCAGGCTGTTGACCAGTGTAAAGAAATCGTGCCACTCTACCGAGCGCTTGGCCAGAAACTGCCGCCCTTTTTCAGTTATATGGTAGTACCTCCGGGCTCTTTGCCTGGTGGCCTGCATCCAGCCGGACATAATCAGGCCTTTTTGCTCCATACGCCTGAGCGAAGAATATACCGTACTCGCCGTCAGGTTGAGCCGTCCGCCGGTCTTCCGCTCAAGCTCCTTAATTAGCTCATAGCCGTATATGGGAAGCCGGCTGACTGTAGAAAGCACGATGGGGTCGATAAGCCCCTTTAACAACTGCTGTGTGAACGCCAAGTTGCACCCCACATATTACGCAGTGCGATATATCTTAACATCCATGACGGCTTGGAGTCAACGCATGTCGCAGGCTTCGGCGAAAAGTTCGGACCCGACCTGGCCGTGTTGTTAGGCGAGCGCAGAAAGCATTAGTTTGCTGGTAAAGCTACAAAGAACACAAACGGCGCCTGCCTATGGATGCGATGGCACGGTTATGCCAACCGGGCTTTGCCGGCAATGGTGGACTTTCAAAGCCCCCGCCGACCAATTCGCCCCGGGAATTCAACAAAACGTCACTTGTTACACTATCAGGCTCTGGCACTCATTCTGGCGAAGTACTGGCCCAGGTCACGATAGTCAGCAATGTGTAGCAATAGTCAGCACGAAATTGTTCAGAGATATAAGAGGTTGAATATTACTCCGTATGAAGTATATAAGCTTCTGAATAATTGTTGTGTTCAGACTTGCTCGTCAGTGGATCTGTCCAAAAAAGGGCGGAGGTCAAAGCCCCGGTAGAGACGAACTCTTCGACCACAAACTTCCTGAGGAATTTTATTTAACACGCGAAGGCGAACTTTGGGAGGCCTCTTAGGCCAAAACGTATCATAACCCTTGCTTCCAAGATATCCCATCAACCCCTCGGCGATAAGCCGGCATATAAGATGGGGAAGGTCTGAAGGTTTTTTGGTGACGTGGTGAAAGCCCGAAGGTATTAACTTCTCTTTGTCAGGCCCATAACCGTAAGCCTCATTACTGCCCGGCGAAGCATAAACCCATGTTTGCCACTCACTTTCCTCTATTTTATCTCGAAGAGGCCTAAAATCCAGTATTTCTGACCGAAGCCGTGCCACCAACTCTATATTTTCTTCCGGGATGTCTACGGGAAATAAATTCAACTAAATTCCGGGTTCAAGTTTCACCTCGACTCACCTCTGTTTTCCCACTCAAAACAAAATCACTCAAATCTATCTTCCTCTACAGACACATTTGCTAACAAAAGCGCCTCCTTTATTTTGTCTTCATATTCGGAAATCGTTATTTCACCTTCCCTTGCAGATATCTCAACTATTACATCTACCTGAGCAAACTTGTTCTTCAAGTCGTTAACTCTTGGCACAATGACCGATAATTTGCCAGGAGCAACACGAAGCTTAAGGTAAATAGCGCGAAACCTGTCCTTCTTAGGAGCCTTTCCCTCGATTTCACTCTTTCTTTCTTCCGCAAGCTTCTCAAATTTTTCCTTCTGTTCCAGAGTCAGCACGTTCCAAGGAATCTTTGCAGTCACCTCTTCAATTAAGGGCAGTGCCTTAGCTTCCTTAATCTGGTTTGCGTATGACTCGATTTCTTCTTCTGAAATCTCTACTTTAGGTTTGCAAAGTTCTGCCTTTATCAAAATTTCACCTTCCACCAACTCTGGTGAACACTCCTCCCTGAAGCGACGACATACGGGCTTTCCATTCTCTAAATCTCCAAGACCAAATAATCCTTGCGACACCCCTTCACTTATACAATTTTTGAGAACATCGTCTGAAGTGATCCTTATTTCGCAAGGCGTTAAATGTGATATCCAATATACACT
>CAZJVJ010000017.1:0-23812 GCA_964549635.1 uncultured Dehalococcoidales bacterium | reverse complement strand
CGCCCGGAGGTAGTTTCTTATGCTCTGGCGTCTCACATGTTTCTGAACGAGCTCAGTTCAGTCTTTTTCGGGTTGACTTGTGAGCTGCTTAACCAGTTCGAAAGTCTTGTCCAAGCTGTCAAGCGCCAGAGAGAGGCCCAATCCTCTTAATTCGGCGATGCCCAGTCCGCGAAATAGGCGCTGTGCTGCTACGCGTGCCATTTCGTCGTAGAGGGCTGGCCACTCCATGCCGCGGCGTTCTATGCAAAAAAGGATGAAATCCTTAATTAACGGATTTACTGCCTCCATTTCTTGATTCGCTAAGAAAAACGAAGCCGAGAAGGAAAAGTTTATGGGCTTGAGCGGCAAAATCTTGCGGTGTATTTTCTTATCTCCGGGTCGTGCTGCTTTTGGTAGCCTTCTTCAGAGCTGTCTTGGCTAGTTGATGGGCGGCATTATTTTCTGTGTTTTTGATGTTCACTATGCGGAAATTGGTGAATTTGGAGGACAATTCACTGGCTTTCTTGTGCAAAGGGTACAGTGTTGGGCTCTTTACCTTGTAGCGGCTGTCGAGTTGCTTGGCTACCAGCTCTGAGTCGATGTGGAGCGTGATTTTTTCAGGCTTGAAATTTCTTGCTGCCTGAAGCGCTGCAATGACTGCCTGATATTCAGCCTGATTGTTGGTTGCGTTCCCGATGTATCGGGAGATTGTGAACAACTCAGTGCCATCTTCATCTTTGATCACCACCCCGATGGCTGCTGGTCCTGGATTTCCCCAAGAGGCACCGTCAGCAAATATCTTTAGATGCATTTAAACTCTTTTTGTTCAGCCTAGAAAAAGAATTCTGCCACAACTGCTGCAATGCGCCAGATTACCAGCTCTAACCTTATGCCATTCGCTAACTGGCAGGGTGATATGGCATCCCTGGCATTTTCCTTGTTCAACTTTCACCACGGCTTGCCCTTTGCGCAGTATAAGGTTCCGGTATGTTTCCAGAGACTGAGGGTCGATTCGGGAGACCATGTCATTTCGTTTCTGTTCCAGTTCAGCTAGCTGAACCTCTACCTCTGCCTGTTTTTCACTGAGAATTTTGCATTCGGCTTGCCACTCAGTCTCTATTTTTTTAAGCTGTTCCTGGCTTGTGTTCATTTTGTGGCGCATTTTTTCTATCTCAGCCATCACCTCTAGGAGATCTTCTTCTGCTTGCTTGATTCTAGACCTAAAGATTTCGATTTCCTTCTCCAGGTTGATCAACTCTTTCGGGTTCTTAATGGTGCCGCCGTAAAGCTTGTTGTTTAGCAGCTTAAGGTTATTTTCCAGGTCATCTATTTGCCACTCCAGGTCACGCTGTTGTTTTTCCTTCTGGTCCAGGTGGGATTTCAATCTAGAAAGCTCCTCTCTTGCCTGGAGTAGTGGGGTGTTTTCGCTTAGCCGAAAGTTTATTTCAGTCAGTATTCCCTGTTGTTGTTGAATCTCCTGCTCGATCTGCTGCAATTCATACAACTTTTTGGCTAAGCTCATGGCTAGCGTTATTCTACGGTAGCGCTAAGATACTGTCAAAGGATGGTCTGTTACTGTGGATAGTCTAAAACTATCACCTGTGTGTTCGTAGGGAGTGTAGAACGAGTGACGGAAAGCTTTGGTTGATGGGGGACCTCTTTCAAGCCTAGTTCTTTGAGGAATCTGTCTACGGGTTCGAGGTCTCTGGTTAGCACCGGTGTCTTGTAGTGCATGGGGATGACAAACCTGGGAGTTAGTCGCCTTACCATCTCGGCAGCCGTTGTTCCACCCAAGGTTGATACTCCTCCAATAGGTATGAACAGCACATTAATATCGCCGAATTCCTCTATCAGTTCGGAAGAAGGTAGATGTCCGATATCACCCAGATGACATAATACTAGCCCATCTACCTCAAGGAGGTATACCGTGTTCTTACCCAGCTTTTCACCCTGGACTTGGTCGTGCCATGTAGAGATGCCGGTGACGAAGGTATTCTTGAGTTCATATTCTCCAGGGCCCTTCAATACTTTAAACTCTCCGGCGATCGCTTGTGTGAAGGTATGGCCAGTGTGGGAGTGGCTTATTGTTACTATATCAGCAGAAAGTCTGCCTATTGAGTAGCCTAGATCCGGCGGGCAAGGATCGGTAACAATATTTACTGTTTTCCCCTTGAGTCGAAAGCAAGAGTGCCCCAGCCAGATGATTTCCAAACTTGCACCTCACAAGCAGGTTCGACTGTTACAGCCCTGTCATTTCTTAATGAGTTTGAGTATCTGCCAGCTGCCAGGTAAAGCTAAAGAGGCGGCTATCAATTTAATGACGTCCCCAGCAATGAAAGGGTATAGCCCAAGCTTCAACACAGAGTCTGGGGGAACAAAGCAGGCTAAGCGGGGCAGTCCGAATGCGTATATTGTGGCATTTCCTGCAAGCATGGCTAAGGCTGTTTTCCAGAAGTGACGATCCCACCCTTTTTCTGCCAGCCAGCCGGTGACGAAAGCTCCAGCGACAAATCCGATTAAATATCCTCCGGTCGGTCCCAGCAGGCGCGCGATTCCTGGGACACCGCCTGCTGCGAACCAGAATGGTATGCCTGTTGCTCCAATGGCCAGGTAAGTTAGCTGGCTGAGTGCCCCGCGTGCGCTACCAAGGAAAGCACCTGCCAGCAAGACTGCAAAAGTCTGGCCGGTTACAGGCACCGGACCTATCCAGAAGCTTATTTGGGCTGAAGCAGCTGTGAGTAAGGCAAAGCCAAGCACTAGAGCAGCATTTGCAAGAAGCCCCTTTTTAGGCAAGACGATATCAATCAATACCGGGTACCTTAAAGCCTTTTCCACGGTGTAATTGCCTCCTGTGAATTGGGAATTTGTAAAAAGTATAGCAATGGCTGCCCAAAAGGTCAATTAGACTTTTGTAGCTTATCCAGCATTGGTTTAAACGTGATCAGGGTTGCTTAGCAGAGCCCGGGTGACATTAACCCAATTTCCTCAGCTCCCGTCGCAGTATCTTACCCACATCGCTTTTTGGCAGTGCGTCAAGAAACTCGATAGACTTCGGCCTTTTATACGTGGGTAAATATTGTTTGCAGAAGTCCATTAGTTCTTGTGCGGTAACTGAATTAGGCGTTTTCAACACAACGAAGGCTTTCACTTCTTCGCCGTAGATCTGGTCTGGGATGCCGACAACTGCTGCTTCCAGTACCTGTGGATGCTTATACAGGACGTCTTCCACCTCCTTTGGATATATATTTTCGCCGCCCCTGATGATGAGGTCTTTCTTTCGTTCGGTGAGATAGAGATAACCATCATCATCCATATAACCTATGTCACCAGTATAAAGCCAACCATTTCGCAAAGCCTCGGCTGTTTCAGTGGGCTTATTCCAGTAGCCCTTCATCACGGTGGGACCTTTAATAACGACTTCGCCGGTTTGTCTTGGTGGCAGTTCGTGACCACTCTCGTCAAAAATTTTAATAGTGTTGCACTTTTGATAGCATTTTCCTACCGAGCCATATTTGGGAGGTCGCCTTTCGGCCACGTTCCCACAGTTGACTGCTGTAGCTTCACTGAGTCCGTATCCCTCCCAGATGTCTATACCATATCTTTCTTTCCATTGGCGGGCTATTTCCAAAGGCATCGGTGCAGCACCGCAGATGCAAGTTTCTAACGAGCTGAAATCGTATTTGTCAGCGTTGGGGTGGTTCAGTATCTGGATATACATGGTTGGTATGCCACGGAAATCAGTGACCTTAAACCTTTCGATGGCTTTCATCGCCTCTTCAGTGTCCCATCTCCTGAGCACGATCAATTTTCCACCAGTAAGGAATTCGAGGTTGACTGCGAAGATACCGTAGCCGTGGAATAATGGCAGAGTTATCAGAGAGACGCGTCTGCGGTTTACTCCGAAGACCTCGATATCCTTCTCGATAAGTTTACCCTGTCTAGGATCCCATTGCCGCACCTTGCCAGTAATACAAATACCCCTTGTATCCAGCAGCACCTGCTCATAATATCCGGATACCAGAGTATAGAAGTTATAGTGTGTCAGCATAACACCCTTCGGTCTGCCGGTGGTTCCAGCGGTATACAGAAGCACAGCAAGGTCGTCATTGTCAGTATCAGCCAGCGCCAGATGATCAGGGGCTTTTTCGATTAGTGTCCGTATGGAAAGGGTACCTTCTAGGGGCTGGTCGACCAGCAGTATATTTTTTAGCTGTGGAGCTTCAGGTATGGCGGACTTTATTCTATCAATGTATTCTGAGCTGCTGATCAGCGTTGCCATACCAGTGTCTTGATATATGTAAGCGAGGTCAGGAGCACGGAGTGAAGGGTTGACAGGCACGACCACGGCACCGATCTTGAAAATAGCGAAGAAAGCTTTGATTAAGTCAACACAGTTGGACAACTGTACGCCTACACGATCACCTCTTTTTACATCGAGTTGTTTCAGGACATTTCCCAGTTTATTTACTTCGTGACTAAGCTGGACATTGGTGTACCACTGCTCTTCAAACCATACGAAGTCGTATTCCCCAAACCTTTTAATGTTATCCTCTAAAAACCTGGCGAGATTCATCTCTTCCTCCTGTGCGTTTGGAATCGTATTTTACTATACTTCTCGGCGGGGAAGGAAGTTGTGCAAGCTTCTGCGCGATGTTGCTCGGACACCCTTTCCAAAGTGATGCTGTAGCTTCTGCACCCTTGGTGAGGGCACGCTAGTTTGGAGGCCGGTGGTTTTTACCGCTGTCGCCAACCCTTGCAGTGAGGATCCTGTCAAGCAAGTATCGGTGATGATATCACCAGGGCTGTTTAGTAACCAAGCTGTGTGATATATATTGACGGCGTAGTGAATGACAGGTAGAATCTTGACATAGTGTACCAAAAGACGACTCTGGCCAACGGTATGCGTGTGATCACCAGCGAGTTACCGCACACGCGTTCGGTATCGATAGTATTTTTTATAGGTGCTGGACCGAGATACGAGATGGATTCGCAGGCTGGTGTTGCCCATTTTCTAGAGCACCTTTGCTTTAAGGGAACGCGGAAGCGAAAGAGTGCCAAGGAGATCAGCGAGGCTATAGAAAGCGTGGGTGGTCTGCTTAATGGCGGCACAGACAAGGAGCTGACATCTTTCTGGTGTCGAGTGCCGACCAAGCACTTTGCTCTGGCTGTTGATGTCTTGGTAGACCTGATTTGCAATCCTCGTCTTGAGGCAGATGATATAGAGCGGGAGCGCCAGGTAATAGTCGAAGAGATAAACATGACTTTGGATTCTCCGAGACAACGTGTGGCAATGCTAATTGACGAGCTTCTCTGGCCAGGGAAACCATTGGGTCGTGATATTGCTGGAAGCAAGGAGATCGTGGGTTCTCTAACTAGGCAGCAGATTACCCAGTTTCACCGTGACCATTACCTGCCAAACAATGTTGTGGCGAGTATTGCTGGCGATATAGACCAGAAACAGGCGCTGGATGTTATTAGTGAGGCTGTCAGTCAGTGGGAGGATGGCAAAATACCGAGTGGTTTTTCCAGTGCCGGGTTTGTGGGACAAGGGCGGTTGAGGATAGAATTTCGGGAAACAGAGCAACTCCAGCTTTGCTTGGGCGTGCCGGGTGTGTCATTCTTTGACCCTGACCGTTATGCCGTTGACCTTTTAAGTATTGTTCTGGGTGAGGGAATGAGCAGCCGGCTGTTTCTCAAGTTAAGGGAGGAAAAGGGGCTTGCCTACGAAATCCAGAGCTATGCTGACCATTTCACTGATACTGGCGCTTTCATAGTTCATGCTGGCGTTGACCCGATGCAAGCTGAGGCTGCGCTCAAAGCAATTATTGATGAGTTGCTTGCTGTTAAAGATGACCTGTCAGAGTCAGAGCTTTGTAAAGCCAAAGAAATAGCCAAAGGAAGATTGCTGCTAAGTCTGGAGAATAGTCGCAATGTTGCTGGGTGGTTTGGGGCACAGGAGTTGCTGACGAAGCGTATACTCAGTGTTGACGAGGTCATCTCTTTGGTGGAGGCGATTACCAGAGAGGATTTAGAAAGAGTAGCACGATGGCTGTTTGATCCTAATGCTTTCAACCTGGCTGTGGTGGGACCGATAAGAAAAGCGGATTTACTTGAGAGAGTGCTCAATGTATAAAAAGGACCCCCGGGACTACCCTTTCGGATAGCCCGGGGGTTCAGTGTAGATTAATATTCGGGCATAGGCGGCGTGGCGGCCTTCTCTTTCTCTGGAATGTCGGCTACAAGAGACTCGGTGGTGAGGATCATATTTGCGATGCTGGCAGCGTTCTCCAGTGCGGTCCTGGTGACTTTGAGTGGATCGATAATACCTTTAGCGACCATGTCACCAAACTCGTCGCGCAGCGCATCATAACCTACGCCCTTCTTGCTGCGTTTAACTTTGTCTATCACCACTGAGCCTTCTTGTCCAGCATTTTCGGCTATCCAGCGCAGTGGCTCTTCCAGAGCCCGCTTTAGGATGGAAACACCGACAGCTTCGTCGCCCTCCACCTTTACCTTGTCCAGCGCAGGCACGGCGTTGATCAGGGCTACACCGCCGCCCGGCAGGATTCCTTCCTCTACCGCGGCTCTGGTTGCGGACAGGGCATCTTCGACCCGGTGCTTCTTTTCTTTAAGCTCGACTTCGGTAGCGGCACCGACTTTGATCACTGCTACCCCGCCAGCCAGTTTAGCTAGTCTTTCTTGCAGTTTTTCTTTGTCATAGTCTGAAGTGGTCTCTTCAATCTGTGCTTTTATCTGTTTGATACGGGCTTGGATCGCCTCTTCAGATCCTTTACCCTCCACGATGGTGGTGTTGTCTTTGTCAGCAACCACTTTCCTTGCCCTGCCAAGGTCAGCCATTGTAGCCGAGTCAAGTTTTCTGCCGACTTCTTCAGATATGACTTTGCCACCGGTGAGGATTGCTATGTCTTCAAGCATTGCCTTGCGCCTGTCACCAAACCCAGGTGCTTTCACTGCGAGACAGTTGATGGTACCGCGCAGTTTATTGACTACCAGCGTGGCTAAAGCTTCCCCCTCCACATCTTCTGCGATGACCACAAAGTTCTTAGAGACCTGTAGCACTTTCTCCAGGATCGGCAGGAGCTCAGAAATCGCTGAGATCTTCTTGTCAGTGATTAGGATATAGGGGTCTTCAAGTTCTGCCTTCATAAGTTCGGGGTTGGTGATAAAATAAGGGCTGATATAGCCGCGGTCGAATTCCATACCTTCTACATACTCGGTCTCAAACTGCAGACCCTTCGACTCCTCAACGGTGATCACCCCATCTTTGCCAACTTTTTCCATCACTTCGGCAATCAGATTACCGATTTCAGGATCCGCGGCTGAAATAGTGGCTACCTGAGCGACCTGTTCTTTGGTGGTCACCGGAGTCGCCATTTTCTTCAGCTCTTCTACAAGTGCGGCTACCCCTTTCTCAATGCCACGCTTTATAGCCATGGCATCAGCGCCTGCAGCGATGTTCTTGAAGCCCTCACTTATGACGGCCTGTGCCAGAACCGTAGCTGTGGTTGTACCGTCGCCACATTTGTCATTAGTCTTGGTGGCTGCTTCTTTGACCAGCTGAGCCCCCATGTTTTCAAAGGGATCTGGTAGCTCAATGTCCTTTGCTATGGAGACACCATCATTGATTACGTTTGGTGCGCCAAACTTCCTCTCCAGGGCTACAGGACGCCCTCGTGGACCAAGGGTTACTTTGACAGCATTGGCAAGTGCATCAACACCTGCCTTTAGTGCGCGCCTTGCCTCTTCGCCGTAAATAATTTGTTTTGCCATGTTTCAAACCACCTCCTTTTGCTTTGTTTATTTCACCTTTCTGGCTAAGATGTCGCTTTCTCTTAGGATAATCAGCTCCTCATCATCCTCTTTTATTTCAGTGCCTCCGTATTTGGCATAGATAACGATGTCACCTACTTTTATATCCATAGCTATTCTTTTGCCGTCATCAGTAAGCCTGCCGGGACCAACCGCAATAACCTCCCCCTCTTGCGGTTTCTCCTTGGCGGTGTCCGGCAGGACTATGCCGCCTTTTGTGACCTCCTCTTTAGGTTTGGGTTTGACTACTACCCTGTCACCTAACGGTTCAAGTTTCGTTGCCATTTCGCCTACCTCCTTCCAGTTGTTATTTTTAGCACTCTGTGCATTAGACTGCTAATTATTTTAACACAGGTTGTGAGGCTTGTAAAGAGGTTGTGGCTGTTTGTGAGGCTATGGCTAGTCATAGTAGCCTTTTTATCCTTGCGATCAGCTCATCAAACTTTTGCCCGTAGATCCTGTCGTGTTCTATTAAGAAGTTTCTCCACTGAGGGCTGGTGCGTGCTGTTGCCTCTACCGAGCCCTCTACATCTACTGAGATATTCCTGTTGTTGCTCTGCCTCAGCACTTGCTTGGCAGCCATTTCGACCTGTTGCTGAATGCTCCGCTTGATATTGTTAAACGCCCTTTCCTTTTCCTGTTGATATTGCAAACGAAGTGACTCAAGCATTTTCAAGCCATGCTCTAGGTCGGGGTATCTACTGTGTTCTTTGATGGTTTCGCAACCGAGTAACGCGCTTCGACAGTGTTCGAAATCGGCTTGATTGCCGGTGAGCGTGATGGCGTTAAGCAGTCTGCGCTGTGCTTCTCTGACAATTGATTCGTGTCCTTGTTCTTTATATTTTTTTAGTTCCAGCCATAGACTGTTCACATCGATCTTGTTGGTGAAGTAGCCAGCTAGCAGTTGGGTCAGCTTCTCGGAGACTTTTAACTTTTCTTTCTCGGCGGGTGATAGATCACCGATCCTGGCTAACTTTTCTTTGGCTAAAGGCGATAGTTCCATAGTTGACCTCCTGGGTCAATAGTTACCTGAGATTGGGGAAACAGGATTGATCGTACTGCTCTTTGTTTTCTTCTCTTTGTGATTTCACATATTTGTCCGTATTGCGCAGTAGCCCCCCAAGACTCCGATATGCAAAAATGCTGTGGGTGTGTTGCTTGACTAGCAAGCATCACTGAAAAATTATGTTTTCGCTCGTTCAGCTTGCTTTTCTTTCTGCACTTTGTCGAATTCTCTCAATAGTTCCTTCTCTTTCTGGCCCAGGTTTTGTGGGGTCACCACTTTAACTCTTATAATAGATCACCTTTACCTTTTCCTTCAGAACTGGGGAGCCCCTAACTGGGTATCTGCAGGACTGTGTCTGCCTGGATTCCCTCAGGGATGTCAACTCGAACAGGGCTGTATAATCCTGCTATTTCAATCCTGTTACCCAGTGCGACCTGTACAAAAGAAATCTCCTGAGTCGTATAAATATCATCGCCATGCTTTTCGAAGCTGGGATGTTTTTTGAGCTTCACTACCACATAAAGGTCTCCAGGGATTGCCCCGTTTCCCCCTGGTGCACCTTCGCCTCGTATTTTTATGACATAGCCGTCATCGGCCCCTTGGGACACTCTGATTTCAATCTCCTTACTTTCGTAGATAAGGCCTCTGCCCCGGCGTTTCGGACATACAGTGATCTGTTGGAAAATACTGTAGCCAGACCGCCGTTCAAAAATGATCTGCCCGGTGCCCTTACACTGGTCGCAAGTAATAGGTCCCTGTGGACTAGCACCATTGCCCAGGCAAAGGTTGCATGGTCGTGTGTTGTGGACCTCAATCTGTTTATTTGCGCCAGTTTTGTAGCTAACGAGCGATAGGCACGTTTAATGGTCGCCTCGTCGGCGTCTCCATCTATGCCTAGTGTCTCGCAATAGTCATGCTTTGTCATGGCGCTACACTGATTGCCAGGTTATTCCATTCCATATCCTGAGGAGCTTGCCGCACCTAGAGCATATGACTTGGACTGCCCCATTGGTAGCCTGCTCGCGGCAGCGTACTAGGCGGCGACAATTGGAGCAATAAATCTTTTTAACACAGATCTTCATTTTTGTTACCTCTGCAATATTGACATCTACTCGTCATCCTGCTGAAAGGGTGAAACGCTGTTTGTTTCCCTCATGCACAATTCTGCAAACTAACACTGACAAAGTGAGCTAAGGAACGAGTGAAATCGGAGCAGGTCTTCAGTGTTGCCCTTCAAGTTGCCCTCTTGATCCACACTTAGCTTCCAGAGCTGTGCTAGGCCTGTTTGGCATTCTTTTCTGTACAGGCTCGGTGTCCAATCACGGCAGGCGGATGGTTTGAAGGGATGGATCTGACATACGGCTATTCTCTCGTTTACCTGCTTGAGGAAGATGCAAGCACCATTCTCTTGACGGAGTAGAAACTGTTCCTCGCCGAAGTAGCGACTATCTAGGTAATTGGCAGCAAATTCCTGCCAGGTGATACCGATGCTATCGGCTATGCTCCTTACTTCGACAAGGTCAATACGTGGTTGGTAACGGCGACAACATACCCCGCAACGGAAGCAGGGTAAGGTATAAAGCACCTGATAGCCAGGTGCCTCTTCGGTAGTAATATGAGTTTCTGTATAATTCTTGTCTATCAGTGTTGCCATATTGACTGTCCAGTGTCCGATGATGGAAGGCCACAGAGCGGCCGTGTCTTTTTAGTTCGCGACGTCGTTCCTATTTGCTTGTTGTTTTGCCTCTACCTCTAAAGGGCGCCTTGCTCGGTGGCCTGATATAAAAGTCCACCTTTGCGGCACAGCAGGATATTAGTTTTTCTCCTCTTTCACCACAGGAGGGGCAGAAGCCAGGAGAGTCACATTGACTGAGCGGACGCATTAGCTCGAATTCCCTGTCGCATTTTGGGCAGTAATACTCATAAATCGGCATGGCACCTCCTCGATTTACTTGACTTAAGCCACCTGTTTCCCAAGAGGCTGTAAGTCCTTTTCTTTACCTATTTCCTTACCTAATGGTGCGAAATCGCCGTCCAGATCTACAGTACCGATGGTGAATGACGGCTTGTGTGCCTCGAGTACGTGTTTTTCCCAACACCAGCTGTGGACAAGGCCACCACAAGAACAACGGAATACAGTTCTACCAATATAGAATGGTGTGCCACAAACCCTGCAATTCATACCTACCTTCTCCCCTCCTTTTTGTTGGTAGATATCCTCGCAGCCGTTTACAACTACAAAATTAGCAGTCTGAAGTGGCGACTGCTAATTTAATTATAGCAATAGTTTGTTTGAAAATCAAGAGTTTTACTGTATTGCAGTTTTATAGTAACCGAGTGTGCTATATTTGCCTATCCGACAAATTCTTACGGGCGCGTGTTGATTGTACATTTTACACGGTAACGTGTAAAATATAGCTGTGATGGCTAAAAGAAAACAGTGTGTTAGCTGGAATAAAAATAGCATTCGTGCATTGCGGCGTCACATGGGACTTACTCAGGTTGAACTGGCTAGACTTCTTGGTATTAGGCAGCAGACGGTGAGCGAGTGGGAGAGTGGCGTTTATAAACCAAGGGGGGCTACAATCACGCTGCTCAATATCGTGGCGGATCGTTCTGGATTCAGATATCAGGTCAGAAAGGAGTAGCATGTAATGGGGCGAGTAAGGGTAGGATGTTGTGGTTTCCCAAAAGAGAGAAGGCAGTATTTCTCAGTTTTTAATCTTGTTGAAGTGCAGCAGACCTTCTATAGGCCTCCTGTGGTGGAGACTGCGTTAAAGTGGCGGCAAGAGGCGCCGGCAGATTTTGAGTTCACTGTTAAGGCGTGGCAACTAATCACTCACCCACCATCGAGCCCCACGTATCGTAGACTTGGCTGGAAAGTTTCACCTGAAGAGGTGCAGCAATACGGGTTTTTTCGTCCCACCCCCGAAGTTTTGAGGGCTTGGAAGAAAACCAAAGAGATTGCTCTGGTTCTTGGTGCCCGAGTGGTGGTCTTTCAGACTCCGGCATCCTTTGTGGACTCCGTACAAAACATCGAAAACATGCGACTTTTCTTCAAAAAGCTGGGGCAAGAGGGGTTTCTTTTCGTTTGGGAGCCGAGGGGGAACTGGAGCGATAAAAGCGTGAGTTCTTTGTGTCAGGAATTGAGGCTTACCCACTGTGTTGACCCCTTGGAAAGACTGCCGTTGTGTGGCGAGTTGAAATACTTCAGGCTCCACGGGGGTTCCAATTACAGGCACAAATACACGGATAAGGAACTGTGCCGTTTGAGTGGACTGGTAGATACTGAGGCTGAGGCATATATATTGTTCAACAACATTGAAATGTATGATGATGCATTGCGATTTAAGAATCTTCTAAAACAGTAATGGATTCTCACCGTAAACTAATTTACAGTCTGGGGACGAGCACCCGTTCTAGGGACGAGTTTATCAGGTTGCTCAATCGGTATGGGATTGAGCTTGTGGTCGATGTGCGGCGTTTTCCTGTCAGTCGGCTTGAGCACTTCAATCAGCAAGAGTTCGCTGGGTTATTGTCTAGAATGGGGATTAGCTATTTGTACTTAGGGGATAAGCTTGGAGGCTATAGAAAAGGTGGTTACTTGGCTTTTACCGGTACTGAAGAGTTTATCAAAGGTTTGGAGGCGCTTGAAGCTATTGTTTTGGGGAGAGTGGCTGCTATTGTGTGTGCAGAAAGGTTGCCTTGGCGGTGTCACCGTAGGTTTATTGCTGCAGAACTCGGGAAGCGAGGTTGGGAGGTGACACACATTATTGACGGGTAGCTGCAGATGCTTGAGGAAGATTCACCAGCGGTCTAGATAGGCAGGACATTCATGAAGTGGCAAATTACGGAGAAGTCGATTGCTGTTATCTGGCAGCAGAAGATCGTAACGCATCTAGTGGCGGATACTGGCGAGGAAGTGGAAGTTATCCACCCCGGGAAACGGAATGTTGCTGGGAGGTCTGACTTTACTGGCGGCGTCTTTTTAGTGGGGGGTAGGATGGTGGAGGGTGAGGTGGAGCTTCATGTGGCTTCCAGTGAGTGGTACAGTCACGGGCATAATCGGGACACTAAGTCTGATAGCATCGTTCTACACGTCGTGTGGTACTGTGATACGTATCAACGAGCGAGGCTCCGAGATGGAAAGACAGTTCCCACAATAGCTCTGAGTGACTTGTTCGGTAGTATCGTCCAGCATCTTAGTTATGGCCCTGGAGTGCTGACAGGTGCTTTGCTGAGATGCCCGAATAGCTATGGTGCGCCTGTTTTGGGACTTGTTGCTTTGATGGGTGAAGCGCGATTTTTTGCTAAAGTTAGTTCAGTCAAGGATATGCTGGTAAGGAATGAGGCTGCTCGGTTATTGGTCAGAAAGCTTTGCCGGGCTCTGGGATATGCGCAAAACTGTGTGCCGTTCGAGAAATTAGCCGATGGATTGCCTATTGAGGTTGCACGTGGCCATATGGGCAGTACGGAGAGAAAGGCACTGCTTTTTGGGTTTGCCGGACTGTTACCAAGTCAGCGTGTAGGGAGGCATAATATAGTATGCGGTGATGATGAAGTTAGAGAACTGGAGATGCTATGGAGGTCTATAGGCAACAGGGGAATTGTTGATGAGACGGAATGGTGTTTCTTTAGAGTCAGGCCTGATAATTTTCCACCACGTCGTGTTGGCGCGTTGAGCGAGCTTTTGTCCCGGTATGACGAGTCTGGGTTCCTGAACGGAATTTTGGGGTTGTTGAGGCAAGCACCCTACGGTATCGAACGATCCTGGCTGGAAAAGGGTTTAATAGTAAACACGGATGGCTACTGGGAAAACCACATTGATTTCGGAGTGGCAAAAGCTAATAATTCAGCCCTCATAGGTAGAGCGAGGGCTGCTGAAGTAGCTGTAAACGTCATCCTGCCTTTTGTGTTTGCCTGGGGAGAGATTTTCAAGGAGCCACATCTGAGCGAGGGGGCGTTTGCCATCTTCCTGAGGTACGGCAAAATTGCCGATAATGAGATAACGCGGTACATGCGTCAACAGCTCGGTATTGATTCGGAGCTAGAGCTTTCCACAACCCAAAACCAAGGATTGATCTATCTGTTTAAGGCTTTTTGTCATCGTCGGCGGTGTACTATCTGTCCTTTAGCTAATCCAGAGAGAGGCTGGGTAACACGTCTATGTTATAGTGACTGATTTCTCCTTGGGCAAGGTGGAAATAGCCGCAGGAGGCAATCATTGCTGCATTGTCGGTGCACAGGGAAGGTGGTGGGAACAGAACCGGGACGGGAGAATTATCCAATAGAAAGTTGCGGAGGGCCTTATTGGCAGCGACCCCTCCGGATACGAGTATCTGCTTAACATGTGTTCTCTTGGCTGCTTCTATTGTCTTGATGGATAACACCTCGACCACCGCTTGCTGAAAGCTAGCTGCTGCTTTGGAGACGAAGGAGGGAACTGAGGCAGTGTTGCTGGACGCTAGGTGCAGTAGTGCAGTCTTCAGCCCGCTGAAACTAAAATCGTCGGTTCCTTTGAGCCACGCTCGCGGCAAAGGGAAGTCTGGTGTTGTGTCTTTGGCCGCATCCTCGATAGCAGGGCCGCCCGGATAGTCAAGCCCGAGGATTCTGGCTGCCTTATCAAAGGCTTCTCCGGCAGCGTCATCCCTTGTCTGTCCTAACTTCTGGAATTCGCCGTGGTTCTTCATAAGTACAAGGTCGCTGTGTCCACCTGAGACGATGAGACAAAGGCAAGGAAATTCTGGCTGGTAACCCGATAACCAGTTTGCATATATATGGCCTTCAAGGTGGTTCACGCTGATAAGCGTCAGTCTATTAGCCAGCGAGATTGACTTAGCCACACTGACGCCGACCAGCAAACATCCTGCCAGCCCTGGTCCATTGGTTACAGCGATGGCGCTGATGTCCGCCCATCTAGTCCGGGCATTGTTCATAGCGCTTTCTATGACAGGTAATATGCTAAGAAGGTGCTGTCGGGAAGCAACTTCAGGTACAATGCCTCCGTAGCCACGGTGGATATTTACCTGTGAGGCAACAACGTTTGAGAGGACGGTGGCTCCGTCTTCTACAATTGCCGCTGCTGTATCATCGCAGGATGTATCGATGCCGAGGATCTTCATTAGTTAGCATTATAGCACAGGTAGATTGCCTTATCTGAAATTCTACTTTATCAGGAGTCAGTGGTATAATTTTTATTGTGTGGTACAGGGGCTATTTGGGGCGTATGTGCTTTGGTTTTCTGCCATTCGGGTTTTTCTTTTGGAGACCAAGCAAGTTCCCCAGCTGGGAAGAGTACTTGGAGGTGCTGGAAGAGTATTAAGAAAGATATAGAGCAAGAGTTATGAGAAGTAGAGTGGGAGATAGAGGAGATAAAAAGAAGCACCTAGCTATGTTGCTTTGATATTGAGACAGCAGTAAAATATTTTGTAAATGGAGTCGGTCAAGAAAATGATAGATACGGGGACATGGAAAGTCAAAGCCGGGCTTGCTCAGATGCTAAAAGGTGGCGTGATAATGGACGTGGTGACACCTGAGCAGGCGAAAATAGCCGAAAATGCTGGTGCCTGTGCGGTGATGGCATTGGAGCGTGTACCGGCGGATATCAGGGCGGCTGGCGGCGTAGCACGTATGGCTGACCCTTCGGTTATTCTTGCCATAATTGAGGCTGTCAGCATCCCTGTGATGGCAAAATGCCGAATTGGCCATTTTGTTGAAGCCCAGGTATTAGAAGCGCTCGGTGTCGACTTTATCGACGAGTCTGAGGTGTTGACACCGGCTGATGAAAGCCACCATATCTGGAAGCACGACTTTAAGGTCCCGTTTGTTTGTGGATGTCGCGACCTTGGCGAAGCCTTGCGCCGCATCGCCGAAGGTGCAGCCATGATCCGCACGAAGGGCGAAGCTGGTACGGGAAATATTGTTGAGGCAGTACGTCATATGCGTGCAGTACAGGACGGCATTAGAAGGCTGCAAGCGTTACCTATAGATGAACTTACTGCTGAGGCAAAGAACCTGGGTGCCCCTCTTGAACTTGTAATGGAGGTCCACCGTACTGGGAAGCTACCTGTAGTTAACTTTGCTGCCGGTGGCATAGCAACCCCAGCTGATGCAGCGCTTATGATGCAATTGGGCGCTGACGGTATTTTTGTTGGGTCGGGGATTTTCAAGTCGAGTAACCCAGAAGCTAGAGCCAGAGCTATAGTCAAAGCAACAACCCATTTCAGAGATCCAGCAATCATTGCGGAGGTATCCAAAGGCATAGGTCTTCCCATGCCAGGGATAGACATAAAGACTATACCACCACAAGAACTTCTCGCCAGCAGAGGGTGGTAAGGTTGAAGATCGGTGTGCTTGCTCTCCAGGGGGCAGTTTCTGAGCATATCAAGTCTTTCCATGCCCTTGGTGTTGAGGCTATCCCGGTGCGTTTACCATCAGAGGTGAATGGTTTGAGCGCACTGGTTCTGCCAGGCGGTGAAAGTACAACTATCAGCAGGTTAATGAAAGACTTTGCCCTTTTAGGGAAGGTGCGCAAATTGGTGCAGCAAGGATTTCCTATATTTGGTACTTGTGCTGGTTTGATACTCTTGGCTAAAAAGGTGGTTGGTTTCGAGTTAGATACTGTTGGTGTTCTTAACGTTGAGGTGCGTCGCAATGCATATGGAAGGCAGGTGGACAGCTTTGAAGCCGATCTTAATATCGACGTGTTAGGTACCGTACCGTTTCGGGGAATCTTTATTCGGGCTCCGATAATTGAGGCAGTTGGTGAAGGTGTAGATGTTCTGTGCCGTTTAGATGCCGTTCCTGTCGCAGTACAGCAGGGCAAAATGCTTGCCTGCTCTTTTCATCCAGAATTGACAGATGATGTCCGGTTTCACAAGTATTTCGTGGATATTGTTGTCAAAGAGTGACGTATTCCAATGAGTGTTATGAAGCCCAGCCGGCGTGCCACCTCGGCAGATTCGGGAGCAAAAGCAGATGTGGCTAATAGAAAAGACCTGCCAACGGTTGTCAGGGACGACTTGGATGCTTTGCTGAATGTTTTGCCGCCTAATATTCGTCAGGCGCTATTGGAGCAGCCTGACAACAGCGAGTTATTGGAGGTGGTTTTAGACTTGGGCCGTCCTCCCGAAGCCCGTTATCCGCAAAAAGAAGTAATTCTGAGCAATTCTGAGGTCACCGGGTCTGATATCGAGCATGTTGTGTCAAACATCGGGAGTTTTAGTGGTGACAATCGCGCTGGGATTGAACGCACCTTGCACAGGATTTCAGCCATACGCAATCGAGAGGGGCGAATCGTCGGTTTGACCTGCCGTGTTGGTAGAGCTGTCTTCGGCACGGTAAGGATCATTCAAGACCTTGTAGAATCGGGCAAAAGTGTTCTGTTGCTGGGTCGACCGGGAGTGGGTAAGACTACGATGTTGCGTGAGGTAGCGAGGGTGCTCTCCGATGATTTCGGCAAGCGGGTTATTGTAGTCGACACCTCCAACGAAATTGCCGGGGATGGCGATATACCACATCCTGCTATTGGACATGCCAGGCGTATGCAGGTGCCTACGCCTAGCATGCAGCATGCAGTAATGATTGAGGCGGTTGAGAATCACATGCCTGAAGTGATCATAATTGATGAGATCGGGACGAGTCTGGAAGCTGAGGCAGCTCGAACGATAGCCGAACGAGGTGTACAGCTTGTGGGCACTGCCCATGGTAACACTCTTGAAAACCTGATGATGAACCCAACCTTGTGCGATCTGGTCGGTGGAATCCAATCGGTGACTTTGGGGGATGAGGAAGCCAGACGCCGCCGTACTCAGAAATCCATTTTGGAGCGCAAGGCACCACCTACCTTTGATGTGGTTGTTGAGATACGTGAACGCAACACGGTGGTTGTCCATCCTGATGTGGGGCAGGCAGTGGATGCTATTCTGCGCGGCAAACCGCTTGAGGCTGAAGTTCGCTGGTTTGGTGATGACGGCGATGTAAAGAAAAAGAAAGTGGTTTCCTATAGTCTGACAGAAAAGAATATTGAACCCCAGAGGCAAAGGATGAAGCTATGCCTTTTTGGAGTGAACCGTTCGAAGCTGCAAGAGGCTAGTAGAGAAAAGGGGGTTGACTTAGAGTTTACTTCCGACCTTTCACAATGTGACCTGTTGCTGACAACCAAGAACTACTATCGTCGTAAACCACAGAGGATAAGAGATGCTGAGACGCTTGGAGTCCCGATTTATGCTGTCAAAAGCAACAACTCACCACAGTTGCGGCAGTTTATCGACGACTTCCTGCTGACGAAAGGAGACTCGAGGGTGCGTTCAGCGCTCGGGGAGGCTGAGCGTGCTGTCATGTTGGTCAAGGAAGGTAAAGGTCCTATTGAGCTAAGTCCTCAGAGCGCCTATATTCGGCGCTTACAGCATTTACTTATAGAGCAACATAACCTGACCTCCTACGGTGTGGGCGAGGAGCCAAAAAGACGGGTCAGAGTTGTGTAGTGGGGAACGAATTGGGGGTAGTACTTGAGCCTTTTTGTAACCTTTGAGGGCAGTGAGGGGTGTGGTAAGAGCACGCAGGCCAGGGTCCTCTGGAAAAAACTTCTGAGTTCTGGCATTTCTGCAGAGTTGACTTACGAACCTGGGGGCACGCTCTTGGGGAACAGACTGAGAAAAATACTAAAGAGAGGTGCTGGGGAGGGCTTGTCATCTTTGAGTGAATTGTTTTTGTTTATTGTTTGTCGCATTGAACTAGTGGACAAGGTTATTCTACCTGGGTTAAGACAGGGGAAAGTAGTCGTCTGCGACAGGTTTGCGGACTCCACCGTTGCTTATCAGGGTTATGGCCGCGGACTCGATATGGTGATGATCGATTACATGAACAAGATTGCTACCAGGGGCCTGAAACCGGATCTGACAGTACTTCTTGACTTGCCGGTGGTGAATGGTTTGGGGCGGAAGTCAGATAGTATGGACGACCGTTTTGAAACTGAAGGCATTGACTTCCATGAGAGAGTGAGGATGGGGTATCTTGAGCTGGCTGCACGAGAGCCTGAACGTTGGCTCGTTATTGATGCGAATCTCCCTAAGAGTGAGATCAGCGGGATCGTATGGGAGCGGGTTAGAGGCTTGCTGCGAAATAGATGCGAGGTCACGCGATGAGGAAACGGGTACTGGTTGCTCTAAGCGGTGGGGTCGATTCGTCTGTAGCAGCCTTGCTTTTGAAAGAGGCTGGCTATGAAGTTGCTGGGGTGACCATGTTTTTGTGGGCTGGTAAAGAGAAGGTTTGTGAGGAGGTAATTGGTGAACGTGGGTTTGCCGGTCATGTTCCTGTGGTGGAAAAAGTTTGCCGTATCCTTAACATACCGTTGCATATAGTCGATGTCAGGGCTGAGTTCAAGCATCATGTTATCGACTACTTCTGCCAGGAATATGCAGAGGGGCGTACACCTAATCCTTGCGTTGCGTGCAACAAATATATAAAATTCGGCTTTCTTTTCGATTATGCTATCTCTTCTGGGTTTGATTATCTGGCTACAGGTCACTATGCTAGGGTAGAGCGACGCAACGGCACTTATCGCTTACTAAAAGGCAAGGACCTGACCAAGGATCAGTCATACATGCTATATATGCTTGGACAGGATAGACTTAAGCGGGTGTTGTTCCCTCTGGGTGAGCACTGCAAGGCTGGGGTACGGGATTTGGCGAGGAGGTATGGATTGCCGAATTCTGAGAGGAGCGCCAGCCAGGATCTTTGTTTCACCTCTGATTATAGAAGATTCCTCAGACGTTATTTACAGCCAGTGGGAGGGGCGATAGTTGATTCTCAGGGGCGAACCATCGGCAAACATGAAGGGGTCATGTTTTACACTATCGGTCAAAGACATGGTCTGGGGCTTGCCACCGGGCAACCCACCTATGTCGTCGGGATTGATGTTGCTAGGAACGTACTGATTACCGGACAAAGTGGACAGTTGTTCAGGTCTAGGTGTGTAGTTATGGGGGTGAGCTGGGTATTTGGAGAGCCTGTTGTTGGGCCTATAGAAGCCAGCGTTAAGATACGATATAAGACGCCTGAGCAGCCTGCCACTGTGTATCCGAGAGAGGAGCTGGTCGAGGTGGTGTTCCATAAAGCACAGCGTGCGATCACACCTGGGCAGGCTGCGGTTTTTTATATTGGTGACGAAGTAATTGGCGGCGGAACCATTGAAGGGTAAGTGGTATATGCCAGGATTGAGCCCCCCGACCCTGACCCGCGAGCTGAATCTTATGTGTCGGGGTTACAAACTTATCGCTGGGTTGGATGAGGCTGGCAGGGGCGCTATAGCTGGTCCGGTGGTCGCTGGGGCTGTAATTTTGCCACGGTCTGTAGGCAATGCAGATTGGTCTAATTTAGTTCGGGATAGTAAAGAGCTTTCTCTGCTACAACGTAGCCTCCTTTTTGATGTTATCAGCAAGGAAGCTGTAGCTATCGGTGTGGGAATTGTAGATTCAGAGACCATTGATGCGATCGGTATCGTGGCTGCCACAAGGCTTGCTATGTGTCAGGCAGTCAGGCGGCTCACTTGTTCGCCAGACTTTCTACTGATAGACTACATTGGCCTGCCTGAGCTGCCGATTAAACAGCAGCCTATAGTGAAGGGCGACAAGCTGTCTTTGTCAATTGCTTGTGCATCGATCGTTGCGAAGGTTACCCGTGACCGTATTATGGCTGACCTTGACAGGCGCTATCCGGGCTATGGGCTCGCTGAGCACAAGGGATATGGCACAGAGCGCCATCTAGCTCAATTGCGTCGTCTGGGACCTTCGCCAATTCACCGCCGTTCGTTCGCACCTGTAAGGGAGTTACTCGTCTCACCTTGAAGCGCGGTTTATTAGGTGTTATCGGCGAAAGAATAGCGGCAGATTTTCTGAAAAAGAAAGACTACCGCATTCTGGAGACCAATTTTCGTTGCCGTACTGGCGAGATAGACATCATAGCTGAGAAGGGTGGTTATCTGGTGTTTATTGAGGTACGTACGAAAACCAATCTTGAGTTCGGAATACCGGAAGAGTCGCTTACTGCAACTAAGAAAGAAAGGCTTGTTAATACGGCACTTACATATATTGCCAGCCACAAGAACGTACCCGAGGCGTGGCGTATTGATTTCGTGGGGGTGGAAATGAACCAACAGGGTGAGGTGACACGTCTCGAACTTATTGAGAATGCTGTAACTTTGTGAGGGGGTTTCAAGGTGTGATTTTAGCGTTTGTGGGAGCTGGTGTTGTTTCAGGTTATGCGTCGGCCTTAGAGGCTGCAAAGATATTGACAGGGTAATACTCATATACTAACATAAGCTACCGTTATACGCTTGCCCGTTTCTTATCGCAGTAACTGGGCATAGGTAATAGTCATCTAGTGAGTAGCAGGCGAAAGGAGTTCAATGAAGACGTATCCCGAATACAACACAAAATACCCTTTACTATTGAGCAATCTTATGAAAAGACCGATTAGTATGTATCCTGATGACATAGGGGTGGTCTACAGAAGTGAGGCAGGACAATATTTTCGATTTACTTGGCGGCAGTGGTATGAGCGAACATGTCAGCTTGCTTATGCGCTCAGACAGCTTGGAGTAAAAGAGGGTAAGCCCGGCAAACCGGGTGACCGGATCGCTACCATGGCGCTGAACCACCATCGACATCTTGAGCTCTGTTATGCTCCAGTGGGTATAGGGGCGATAGCACACCCTATCAATATGCGACTTTCACTCGATCATATGGCTCATACGATCAACCATGCTGAGGACAAAGTGATATTTGTTGATGACACCTTTATTCCATTGCTTGAGTCTATTTATGACCGGATAAAGTCTGTGGTCAAAGTTTTCGTTTATATGTCAGACCAGGGCCAGAAACCGCAGACCAAGATAAAACCGCTTTATGAGTATGAGGATTTAATAAGAGGGCATCCGAAGGAATTCGATTGGCCACATCTTAATGAGGATACTTATGCCGTCCTGTACTATACCACTGGCACCACTGGTCTACCTAAGGGAGTTATGTTCACACACCGTCAATTGTATATTCAAATCCTCCATGTCCTCGCAGGATACTATATGGCGCCTAGACTGCCTACGGATGCTGTGTACGTGGGACAGGATCCAAGGATTGCTGTACCTTTGATAAATGTGCCGCTATATCACATTCATGCTTGGGGGGCACCGTGGTATTATGTATTTTGTGCCAGCAAAATAGTTCTCCCCGGTAGGTTTAGCCCTCGTAGTTTTTGCGAACTGGTTCAGTCTGAGAAAGTGACCACAACAGCATTGGTCCCCACCATGTTAGCCATGCTTCTTGAGTATGATGGCTTGAACGATTACGACCTTAGTAGTCTTGGCAATATTGGTGTTGGGGGAGGTGCGTTGCCTCTAGGACTCAAAGTCAAGGCAGAAAGAGTGTTACCGGGGTTCACAGTGTCCTCTGGTTATGGCATGACGGAAACGGCAGCGACTGTAATTACTGCAGCGTTGAAGCGTAGTATGGTGGACTGGGATAAGGAGAAGCTTGACCAAGTGCGCGTTAAGACTGGTATCCCTGTGGCTGGAATTGAGGTACAAGTGGTTGATGAACATGGCAAACCAGTACCACATGATAATCAGACGCTGGGAGAAATTGTGCTGCGAGGTCCTTGGATCATGGGGCAGTATTACAAAGATCCTGCTAGGACAGCGGTTGCTTGGCGCGATGGCTGGTTTCATACTGGCGATGTGGCCAAAGTGGACCAAGATGGGTACATAATAATTGCTGACAGGATAACGGATGTTATCAGGAGTGGGGCTGAGATGATCCCTACCGTCTTGCTTGAAAATTTGACTGCTACATTCGATTATGTTCTTGAGGCTACCTATGTTGGGGTTCCGGACGAAAAATGGGGAGAACGGCCTCTGGCTCTGGTGAAGCCAGTACCTGGTGCAGAAATAAGTGAAAGGGATATATATCGGTTTCTTGAGGAAGAGGGCGTTGCCAAGGGTAAGATAGCCAAATGGATGTTGCCTGATTTTATTGTTTTCTGTGATGACATTCCTAAAACCAGTGTGGGCAAGTTTGATAAAATAGCCATACGTAAGAGGTTGGATGAGTTTCTTGCTAGGGCGAAAAAGATGCGCAGAGATTAAGGGCGATGTCTGTCATGAGTCTGGGTTTAGCGGCGATCGGTTCGATTCCGTCGACTTGGCAAGCCAGGGATATTGACAGGATTCTTGGCCTGTGTTACTATAAAATTTGCGTTTTATCCAAGCACCTTAACAACTGGATAGTGGAAGGAAGAGTTTTTGTTGAGAGTTTGATCCTGGCTCAGGATGAACGCTAGCGGCGTGCCTGATGCATGCAAGTCGAACGCTCTGGTAGTTCGCAAGGGCTGCCAGGGAGTGGCGAACGGCTGAGTAACGCGTAAGTAACTTACCTCCAAGTGGGGGATAACTCGCCGAAAGGCGAGCTAATACCGCATGTGGTGATAGAGCGAGTGCTCTACCACTAAAGCCGCAAGGCGCTTGGAGAGGGGCTTGCGTCCTATCAGGTAGTTGGTGGGGTAATGGCCTACCAAGCCGATGACGGGTAGCTGGTCTGAGAGGATGGCCAGCCAGACGGGGACTGAGACACGGCCCCGACTCCTACGGGAGGCAGCAGCAAGGAATCTTGGGCAATGGGCGAAAGCCTGACCCAGCAACGCCGCGTGGGGGATGAAGGCCTTCGGGTTGTAAACCCCTTTTTCCGGGGAAGAACAATGACGGTACCCGGGGAATAAGCCTCGGCTAACTACGTGCCAGCAGCCGCGGTAATACGTAGGAGGCGAGCGTTATCCGGATTTACTGGGCGTAAAGCGGGTGTAGACGGCTTTCTAAGTCGGGCGTGAAATCTCCTGACTCAATCAGGAGGGGTCGCTCGATACTGGAGAGCTTGAGGGCAGCAGAGGAAGGTGGAATTCCCGGTGTAGCGGTGAAATGCGTAGATATCGGGAGGAACACCAGTGGCG
>CAZJVJ010000016.1:0-25277 GCA_964549635.1 uncultured Dehalococcoidales bacterium | reverse complement strand
TCCGTGACTGCTTCTAAAACCCATCTCTCACTTTTTCCTCTCGTTTTGACGCACTAACTGGCAAGGGAAATTTCGGAAGAAAGACTTCATGGTGGTCTCTTGGCTTTTTGTATTTACTAAGCTCAGCCTACATTTTTGAACGGTAAGCTGACGACTATTGTGTGGGAAGAATACAAATTATATAATGCGATTAAACACAGGTAAGGAGGCTAGTATGGAGCAAAAGGTCAGGTGTCCTAATTGTGGTGGGGAGAACCGGGCAAACCAGCAGTTCTGTGGCACATGTGGGGCAAAACTGGTAACTGTAATGCAACAAACTGTCAGATGTCTTAACTGTGGTTCACAAAATGTCGCTGGGCAACAGTTCTGTGGTGCATGCGGGGCAAGATTGGCTCCTGTAGCCCAGCAGGTGACCCCTACACCAAGTCAAGAGGCACCCGCACAAGTGGTTAGCCCAACTGTCCCACCACAGATCGAAGTCAAGCCAACCTGGGGGCTGGCCTGGGGGCTGTGGTGGCGAATGACCGTACTGGGGCTGTTGATTGGCGGGACGGTTTACTTGATTATTGCCTTAATACTGGTTCTTGCCTTTAACTACCAGCTTCCTTTTGGTCGCTAAAATTATATGGGGGTTTGATAACAAATGCAGCAAATGGTCATTTGTCCGCATTGTGGTGCCCAAGCTACTGGCCAGCGGTTCTGTATTGGTTGCGGCGCAAGGTTGCAAATGGAAGGGCCACAACACCAGGCGCGGGTATGGGGAGCGCAATCTGTACCAGATGCTCCAATAGCGGCCAGTGAAGCTCTACCGGCTCGTAAATATCTGGCTCTTAGAGCAGTGGCAACCGTGTATAGAATCATGGGCTGGGTGGTAATGATAGGCGGTCCCCTTTTTTCCATAGCTCTGGCTGTGATAGCAGCACAGGGCACGAAAGAGATGGAAGGTCTTATTCCTTGGGCTTCAGAGGTTGGAATGGTGGGGCTGGCATTCTTTGGAGTTGTAATCACGGTATTATATGGCTTATCTATGCTAGCCTTTGCCGACCTTTGTTATGTCCTGATTGATATTGAGCGAAATACCAGATCGAAAAATAAACTCAAATTATCTGCCAGTCACGGTAGCCCTGTTGTATAAGAGCTAAGTATTCAGCAGACGGTTTTGCCGTTCGAGCTTGGTCAATCTTTATATAGGTTATGGCTTCTATCGGTTCGTTGGTCTCTGTCCATACAGTGACTTTCCGCCGGTCATAGATTGTCGGATAACCCTCGTATCGGTCCAGGCGTTTCAAATCTCTTTCTGAAATTTCATAAACAGCCCCAATCACCTTTTCACCCCTATGAGGCGTGATGCTGGCAACTCCATCTTGCCGGCCCGGCCGTGCTGTGAAAGTCAGTTTAAAATTAGGGAGCGTGGCGATGCACTTAGGTTTGCTATCTGGAGCGCGTTCCGCCATCTGTTTCCGGTTTAGATTAGAGGCATAAGCAAAATAGTATATTTTATTACCCTGGCTCATGACACAGACCTGCTCTAGAACTATTTTACATTCTTTACTGAATTTCTTCACGCACAGGCACTCAAGGAAACTTAACAAAAATGCCCTTATGATGGTATAGTTAGCTGGTATGCGTTACGCAGTGCTGGGGGACATTCACAGCAATCTGGCTGCCTTTGAGGCAGTACTTCAAGATATTGAGAGCAGAGGGCGCTTCGATAAAATATGGTGTCTGGGTGATGTGGTAGGTTACGGGCCTGAGCCTCGTGAATGCATCGAACTTTTGCGCAACTATGACCATGTTTGCGTTGCTGGCAATCATGATTGGGCAGCGATAGGCAAATTAAGCACTTCAGATTTCAATCCTGTAGCGGCTCGGGCCTGCCACTGGACAGCACAACAGTTATCACCAGAGGACATAGATTATTTGCAACAACTACCTTTAAGCATTTGCCAGGATGATTTTACCCTGGTTCATGGTAGCCCCCGTGAGCCGATTTGGGAGTATTTGCTAGGTAGTGAAACAGCGCAAGATAACTTCGCCTATTTTGAGACGCCATACTGTCTTGTAGGTCATTCTCACGTTCCACTGATTTTCGAGCTATTCGAGGGTGTTGCCATCTACAGGGTATTTCCCGAAGGCGATAGTTTAACATTGGGAGAGAACCGCTTGATCATAAATCCCGGTGCAGTGGGACAACCACGGGATGGTGACCCTCGCGCTAGCTATGCGGTTTATGATACCGATAATCAGACTGTTTCTCATTATCGAGTGGAGTATGACATCGCAGCCACACAAAAAAAGATGATGGAGCGTGGATTGCCTTTGCCACTGATTGCACGCTTGAGCCGAGGCTGGTAAGCCTTGAAAAAGTTCCCTACTCCATAGTAGTATTTGGTGGGTCGTGCTAGACGGGGAGCTAGCGGTGCCCTGTACCCGAGATCCGCTATAGCGGGGTTGAATTCCGACTCGAGGTCTATGTCTTTTGGGACTGCTGCGGTAAAGCGGCGTTGAGGGCTGGGTCTTGCGCGGCGGAGAACTATGAACCCCGTCAGGTCCGGAAGGAAGCAGCGGTAAATAGCACCTCCGGGTGCCGCAAGGCTACCTGGTCGGAGCTGGCTAACCGTGGCAAGCCGGGAGGCAAGGTCGACGGTCGGTGCACGACCCATATCAAAAAGCTGGAGGCCAACATGGATTTGAATCTATCTGACAAGGTTGCAATTGTTACTGGTGGTGGTTCAAACATCGGTCGGGCTATTGCATTAACCTTCGCCAAGGAGGGGGCAAAGGTAGTAATCGCTGAAATCGATGATGTGCAAGGCCAAAAGGTGGCCAGAGAAGCCAACGATCTGGGTGGCAAGGCTATCGTTATTAAAACCGATGTTACCAATGTTGACTCGGTGACGGCTATGGTCAAAAAGACGCTGGAGCAATGCGGTAGAATAGACATACTGGTGAATAACGTAGGCTGGGGGATGGACCGGCTGTTTATCGAAAAGCCACGAGAGGAGTGGGAGAAGGAAGTAAACATCAATTTCTGGGGAGTCATAAACTGTACCCGGGCGGTTTTGGACCACATGATTGAGCGAAAATATGGCAAAATCATAACGATTAGCTCCGATGCCGGCAGGATGGGTGAATACAGAGAAGCAGTCTACAGCGGATGTAAGGGTGGTGTCATCGCCATGTCTAAATCGTTAGCCCGGGAACTGGGGCGTTACGGAATAAATGTCAACGTGGTCTGTCCTGGGATGACATTGCCAGAAAACCCTGAGCATATCGGTGAGTTCAGCATGTGGAAAAGTCCGATGGCTCAACTCTTGACTCCGGAGGTTCAGGAAAAAGCAGCAAAAGCATATCCCTTGCGCCGGCTGGGTAAGCCACAGGATGTAGCCAACCTTGTTGTCTTTTTGGCGTCAGATGTAGCCAGTTTTATAACAGGGCAGACTATCAGTGTCAGCGGTGGTTATACAATGATGTGAAAGGAGGCTTTGAAATGAGGGCTATAGATGTTCACGTCCACCCGAGCACAGCAGCTTTTGACCGCAAGCGTATCTGGGGAGCAGAGCTTGTGGAGTATATCTCCAAATATTACGGGGTTGAGTATAAGGTTAAAACAGACGAAGAGATGGCACAGGATTTCAGGGACCTGGAAATAAAGGCTATCCTGATAGGCTGGGATACACAGACCACGAGCGGTATTGATACCAGTAATAGCAATGACGAGGTGGCTAGGCTGATTAAGAAGTTCCCCGATGTATTTATCGGTGGCTGGGCAATGATAGACCCCTGGAAGGGAAGGGCAGCTATAAAGGAACTGGAGCGGTGCGTTAAGGAACTGGGGTTGATGGGATTGAAATTTCAGCCGGCGCTTCAGGCTTTTTACCCTAATGACAGGCGATTTTATCCACTTTACGAGAAATGTGTGGAATTGAAAATTCCGGTCTCCTTTCACACAGGAACTACCGGCGCTGGGGCTGGTATGCCTGGTGGTTATGGGGTGCGTTTAAGCTATACAAGACCTATCCCTTATATTGACGATGTGGCTGCCGATTTCCCCGATTTGACTATAGTCATGATTCATCCCGCCTGGCCCTGGCACGAAGAGCAAATTGCTGTCCTTATTCATAAAGGAAATGTATATGCGGACCTTTCCGGTTGGGCACCAAAATACTTTCCCGAGTCACTCAGGCGAGAGATAAATGGCAGACTGCAGGATAAGTTTATGTTTGGCTCTGATTACCCCGAGATACCCCCAAAGCGATGGCTCCAAGAATTCGAAAGCGGAGGCTACAAACCGGAGGTGGTTGAAAAGGTTTTGTATAAGAATGCCCAGAGGATCCTTAAGCTGAACATTTAAGAGTTCAGAATCGCAGATTTGAAGACTGCAAGTGCGTAAAGAAACGAGCCCACTCCTGGTTGAAACTAAAAGGCTGCTTCGTGAGTCATGTATCAAAGCCAAAAAAAGTTTGGGACAGCATTTCCTTATAGATGATACGGTTTTGCATACCATAATTGAAGCAGCTCAGTTATCTCCGGAAGATACCATCGTCGAAGTAGGCCCTGGTCTGGGTGTGCTCACTGTGGAGCTAGCTCGAAGGGCTGGTAGTATTATCGCTGTCGAGCTTGATACCGGGCTGGCTTCGCTGTTAAATCGCAGATTAAGCTCTACAGCGAATGTTAGGGTGATTAACGCTGACATACTCAAAGTCAGCTTACCACAAATACTGGGAGGGAGAAGAAATTATAAAGTGGTGGCCAACCTCCCCTACTATATTACGTCTCCAGTATTGCACCATTTTTTGGAAGCTTCACCGAAGCCATCTATGATGGTGGTCATGGTACAGAAAGAGGTTGGTGAAGCTATCGCTGCCGGTCCTGGCAAGATGAGCCTGCTAGCAGTAAGTTTGCAAGTGTACAGCAGGCCGAAAATCGTTGCTTACGTGCCAGCACACAGCTTTTATCCGCCACCAAAGGTAGACTCGGTTATACTGCGTCTTGACCTGTTACCAGAACCTGCGGTGAAGGTAGCCGACATAGATCGCTTTTTTGAGGTGGTTAGATGTGGGTTCAGTTCGCCGCGCAAGCAGTTACACAATTCCCTGGCACGTAGTCTGAGGGTTAAACCAAGCGAAATGGCTCTTCTATTAAAGAAGGTCAACATAGAGCCTCAGCGCCGGGCTGAAACACTTAGCCTTGATGAATGGGCAAGGTTATATGAAGCTTTGTCCACTGCTCCTTGAAATTTGAGTCACCGCTTGAACAGGGAGAAAAACTCCAGCAGTTTAGGCAGGCTGCCTTCTATTTTCATACGCCCACTTGTCAAAAGCTTGATAGGCTTGCTTACACCCAGCATCAATTCCTTAAAGGCGTTGCTGTCTATGTTAATGACAAAGTCAGGATTCTGAGGAAGGCCAGGGCGGACTTCCAGCACACCCTGACGCACTATGGCTCTGTACGTCTCGCCAGTATCTGTCATTTTGAATGCACCGGTTATCCGTTTGTTGGCGCCGGCATAGGGATCAAAATAGATTGGCAGGTTGCTAAATATAAGGTCAATATCGATGGTATGGGCATATTCTGCATCTATTTTCAGTGGCTTCGACGGCTCGAGTCTCCCTCTTAATTCCTGCGACTGGGAGAAATAATAGGAGCGGGCGATACTGTTGTGAGAAGCCTCACCCAACCTGAAAAGTGCCTCTGCCTTGATTTCGCGCGCCTCTGCGCCGTCCGGTTCGGTAACCAGCAACATATCGGCAATCTCGGCAGCCCACTGGAATTCTCCGTTGTCCAATGCGTTACGGGCTTCCATGATTAGCCTATCTTTGCCACCAGCCAGCTTTATTATCTTTTCGGCCCTGGCCTTGGAGGATAAAGGTTCCAAGTTTGTAGCGTTACCGTCGAACCAACCTACATAACCTTCATAAATGCCCCTGATACTCCAGGAGAGCTTTCCATAAAGCTCTTTAAGTTCTGGTATGTTAGCCAGGTGCGGTGGCAGTGTTATTTCTTCCACAAGCTGGTCTGGTGTTTTCTGTTTGTTTATACCTCTGACCACAGCATCATGGATATACTGGATGGCATCTCTGTACGCTGTGAGCAACCTGTCAATCCGTTCGGTTCCCTGCTCTGGCTCGCCATGCATCGGCACCAAATACTCTGCACCTAGGTCACGCATTCTATCTATCGATTTGAACCAGCCGGCTACAGGGCGAGGCATAGTGCCACGTATAGTGTAAAGGTTAGGAAAAGCGGGATAGTAATTATCGCCGCAGATAAGGACTTTCTTATCGGGCAGCCAGACGAAAAGCTGGTCTTCAGTTTCTCCCGGCGCATGTACCAAAAGCAACTCCTGCCCCCCGATGTTTGCCCGCATCTCGTCCTTGAAAACCCTGGTGGGGAAGATGATAATCGGTGTTTCATCCTTATCCAGTATGAGCTTAATGCCGCAGCCATGGCAAGGTATCCAGCCCTCAGGCAGTGCTGTACCAAATTGCCTCGTCCCGCGCACGGTTATTAAAGGCAAACATAGACCATATTGCTGTTTAATGAAATCAGCGAACCCCTCGTGTGCGTAAACCTCAGTATCCTTTTCCATAAAAATCGATGCGCCTAGAATATGGTCGGGATGGCCGTGGCTGTAGATGACCGCCACCACCGGTGAATTTGATATTTCATCGAACTCCTTCTTTATCTCACGTGCCGCCTCCATGCTTTCTGTAGTATCAACGATTATCCTGCCTTCGGGAGCAACTATTAGTACGGAGTTGGCCAGAGCATAACCGATGGCTACATAGACTCCATCCGTTACCTTTTCCACCCTTTTATTGAACCGCTTACAATGCTCAGCTAAAAGCTGGCTTGGTTGTGGTGATGACGTAACAGCCGGAACTGGCGATTCAGCTAGTTCAGTTTTCGGTGCGCAACCGACGCTGGCAATAAGAACTAAAACCATAACCAGCGTTAATACCAGCAATTTATCTTTCCTACGGCTATTGATTGAGCTCAAACAAACAATTTCGAATATACTCATCTGCCGACTCCTTGTTTTGTTATTTCAACGTCATTATGTCACAGGCGAGAATGCCCGACAAGCTGTAGTGGCTTCTTTTAGCTAATCTTGAAGTGTTATACTATTCATCGTGACTGCAATATTGAAGCGGTTAGCGCCGGCTAAAATTAACCTTACCCTCGAGGTCTTAGGTAAACGTGATGACGGCTATCATGAAGTCCACAGCCTGGTTCAGGCGATTGGCCTATATGATACTCTTTCTTTTGAGCCTGCGGATGCGATTTCTCTTGAATGTACTGAACCGAGTCTGGAGACGTCAGATAACCTGGTTATTCAGGCAGCAGAATTGCTCAAGAGTGTGAGTAATTGTCGGAAAGGGGCAATGATTAAGCTGGAGAAGCGTATACCTTGGGGGGCTGGTCTGGGTGGTGGCAGCAGTGATGCAGCGGCCACTTTGCTGGCTCTCAACAGGCTCTGGGAGACTGGACTATTGACTTCAGATTTGGTCAACCTGGCAGCAAGGCTCGGTTCAGATGTCCCCTTCTTCATTCATAGTGGTACCGCCTTGGTTCAAGGCAGAGGTGAAAGGGTGACACCTTTATCGGTTTCGATACCAGGCTGGTTTGTCCTGCTCATTCCCCCATTGCCCAAGCCAGTTAGAAAAACACAGCAGCTATATTCGCGCCTTGACGCCCGTCATTTCACTGGAGGCCAGTTTACTTATAGGGCTTTAAAAATCTTGTCTCGAGGTGAAAAAATTACCCCTGCCCTGCTATTCAATATATTTGATAGAGTAGCCTTTGATGCCTTTCCGGGTCTTGACACAGACTGGAAACGCTTTGAACAGGCTGGGGCCACAGACATCCACCTTGTCGGCTCAGGGCCAGCTTTATATACACTTGTAAACAGTGAAGACGAAGCTGTAAGTATACGGCGCCAACTTTGCCAGCAAGGTCTAGAGGCTTATTCAGTCTCCGCCATTTATGATTGGAGCCAATCTTGAACCAGTCTTTCCTCGTCTTGCCTGGTCTTTATCTCACCGTCGAGCTTCGCCCTGTGTAGCTCGTTCAAAATCTTTCCGAGTTGCGGGCTCTCAGCGATTCCCATTCTCTTTAGGTCCGCTCCACTTAGTAATGGTCTAACATAGCGTAGCTTGGTCAGGTATAACTTGAGGTTGAGGCAAGCTGTTGTCGATTCCGTTGCCAGCAAATTGGCTTGAATGGCTGGTATTGTATACCCTCGAAGCACCTGGTAAATATCACTAGGTCTCAGTCTGGGTTTGGCTATATTATGTAGCTGGGATTTGAGTTGCAACGTATGGCGCATAGCTTGCGCTAGTTTTTTGGTGCAGTTGAGACGGTGGATAAACTGCTCATTTTCCATTTCAGTAAGATTGTATATAAGCAAGCACAGGTAAAGCGACAGTGGTGGTCTTTGCCTGCTCAGCTTGCGTGCATCGGCAAACTTTTTACAGAGCCATCTATTACCTTTAAGTGCCGGATGCATTTTAGCCAGAACTCCCAGTTCCTCAGCCCGAGCCAAAACACGCTCAGGTTGCTCTTCTTCCATGATCAATTCCAGCTCGTGTCTGATCCGGTCGCCGCTAAGGGTGTCAAGCATATCTATATCACGGCGCAGCAACCTTTCTGTCCCTGCCTCCAGTTTGAAGTCTAACCGTTGCTCGTAGCGTATTGCCCTGAGTATTCTTGTGGCATCATCTATAAAGCTTTTTGGGTGCAAGATACGGATTAGGCGGTTTTTTAGGTCATCCCTGCCGCCATAGAGGTCAACTAGCTCACCGAAGCTTTGCGGATTGAGGCACAAAGCCATAGCATTTATGGAGAAGTCGCGCCGAAATAGGTCGTCTTTGAGGCTTGCCTCCTTCACCTTTGGCAGGGCTCCCGGTTTGCTGTAGATCTCGCTGCGCGCCGTAGCTAAATCAAGGCTAAAATCAGAATATTTAAGTCTTGCCGTACCGAAATGAGGATGTACTGTTAACTTTACCTGGTCTTCCTTTGCTAGCAGCTGAGCTAGATGAATAGCATCGCCTTCCACCACCAAATCGTAGTCGAAATTGGCTCGACCCAAAAAAAAGTCCCGTACCACCCCACCGACGAGATAGAGCCGAAGACCTAACTCGCCTGCTTTTCTGCCAGCATTTTGCATCACGGTTAGCATTGGAGGTGGCAGGTATTTTTCAAGTTGTGATGCGAAATTATCAGGCACCGTCTACCTTGGAGCTACAAGAGATGTGTTCAATCCCCCTTAGCTTTAAATATTGAATATGTCCCCAAAGCTTTGGCTACGAGACGCCCATTACCCTTTATTTCCGATTCTAGGACTGCAATCCTTTTACCCTTGTGAATTACTTTTGTCGTGCAGGTGAGCAAACCAGATGCTAAAGCTGCAAAATAAGCTATTTTGATTTCCACAGTGGCGCAAATCTCGTCTTTATCTAAATGAGGATAGAGGGCTGCGCCCATGCCCGTATCTGCCATTGAGTATATGACCCCTCCATGTACTACTCTGTGAGGGTTCAAAAATCTTTCATTTATCTCCAGAACGCATTCGCTGTACCCCTTTTTACATGAAGTAAATTTTAGACCTATCAGTTCAGCGAACGGGTGAAAGCCTTTTGCGTTTAATGGAAATTTCTTCGGCACAGCAATTTACCTCCGCATGTTCAGCCATCCAGTTCAGCTGCAGGAATTCTACTTCTTGCGGTAATGATAATCAAGGTGGGGCATCTCTTTCTGAATAGTTGACTAGTTTTGGATGAAGTGGTATAAATGCTGTAGGCAAAAAATACCTGAACTTTTAACCAGAAAGGAGTCGGACCATGTGCAAGACCTGTGCTGCACATGCCAAGAAGGCAGACAAGCCAAAGAAGAAGACCACAAAGAAGAAGTAGCTGATTTGCTGAACTTCTAACCCGCGTAAAACTCTGTCGTAAAACTTGCTGTTTAGCAAGTCCAAGAATATTGGTTGTAGCCGAGGAGCGGGTGGTGATAGCCTAGGTTATAACCGTATCTTTTAGTCTCTTTATTATTTCTTCAGCTTCGGCTACAGTCCGTTCAATGACTTCCCGAGCAGTAGGTATATCGTTTATCCTGCCGGCAACCTGTCCCAGAGGCAAAATGACTGAATTGATATCCTCTGCTGGTTCATGAAGATGGTGCCTGAGGAAATCTATACTCACTGCTTGCCGAGCTAAATCCTCAACACCTCTTTGTTGTCTTAACCCGCTTATGAAAAGCTTAAAAAATGGCACATCAAGCATCTTTTTTATTCGCCAGGCGCTGGAGGCAGCCTGTGTTAAAGACACCTTCCCCTGTGCCATGTCCAGAGCCCCTTTACTTGCCCAGAATCTGCCGGGCAATCCATCGATTTTGTCGGTGCGAAAAGTATCCTCAGCCGTAGCCTTCAGGCCAATCTCTTTTATTCTTTCATGCACCGGGCTTTCCTGCGTAAGCATGAACCTGGTTCCCATAGATATACCATCTGCGCCCAGTGCTAAAGCTGCGGCGAGTCCCCTGCCATCACAAAAACCACCAGCGGCTATAATAGGTATCTTTACCTTGCTGGCTATCAACGGCACGAGTACCAGCGTGGTTGGCTCACCGCCGTGTGCTGCAGCGTCCAGCCCGGTGACGGCAAGAGCGTCAGCCCCATCCAGTTCAGCACGGCGCGCATGCCTCTCTGTAGCCACTGTGGCTATGACCTTACCACCGTATTCGTGTACCGCCTTGATTAACCAGTCGCCTTTCCCCAGGGCATAGTTCAGAATCGGGACCCTTTCCTCTATGGCTACTTCTGCGTTCTCCTTGGCATTTGGGAACAGCAGTGTAACATTTATACCGAAGGGTTTATCAGTAAGCGACTTAATCTCCTTGATAATGTCTTTCATCTGGTCGGGGGTGTTAGCAACGCTGTTGAACATACCCAAGCCTCCGGCATTGCTCACGGCAGCTACCAGCTTGGGCAGGCTCACGAAAGCCATTCCAGCCAGCATAATAGGATGCTTTATTCCGAATAGCTCAGTCATCCTTGTTTTCATTTGAAGCCCTCCTTTGTTTCAACTGCGGTCATCAGGCAAATGACCGAAACAAGTATATCAGAGGTAAAGACGTGCAATCAATGACAGATGCTTTCGTTTTGTTTGTGCTACGTGTCTAGCTAGACTATAATTACGTCCTGATTTGAAGTATCTTGTAAATCTGGAGGGACAAACTCATGCGAACTAGAATGACAGAACTTTTCGGAATCAAGCATCCAGTGATGTGTGGTGGCATGATGTGGCTGGCTAAGCCTGAGCTCTGTGCTGCAATTTCAAACGCTGGTGGGCTGGGGAATCTGACAGCTGGCAACTATGAGTCCGGCAAAGCGCTGCGCAAGGCCATTCACCAGACCCGCCAACTTACGGACAAACCATTCTGCGTCAATATTACATTACTACCTTCTGTACGGATTACAAAGGAGATGCACAACGACTATTTTCGGGTCTGCTGCGAAGAAAAAGTTGCTGCCATGGAAATATCAGGGGCACCTCTGGACAGATATTTCGGTCCAGATTCTATAAGTCAAGCGAAAAAGGCTGGCGTTAAATTAATACACAAACTTGGTTCAGTAAGGCACGCCAAACATGCTGAACAGGCGGGCTATGATGCCGTTATTGCTGCCGGTTTTGAGGAGGGAGGACACCCTCTGAACGACGATGTAACTACCATGTTGCTCACCCCACGGATTTCTGAATCGGTGAAAATACCGGTTATTACCGCCGGTGGTATTGCTGATGGCAGAGGCTTAGCTGCGGCCTTGGTGCTTGGAGCAGAGGGAGTAATGATGGCTTCACGGTTCATCGCAACAATAGAGTGCCCGGCACACCCCAGAATTAAAGAGGAACTCGTCCGGCGTCACGAGAATGACACCACCTTGATATGTAAGACGCTGGATTTGCAGATGCGAGCCTTAAAAAACGAGCTGGTGAACAAGGTGCTGGAGGTAGAGGCAAGGCATGGTGGCCTGGAAGAAATAATACCATTGATATCTGGCGAGCGCTCCGAGAAGGCGTGGGTTAATGGTGATGTAGATGGGGCGCCCTTTGCTGTAGGCCAATCCATCGGCTTAATTAAGGAAATCGTTAGCTGCCGAGAGTTATTGGATGGGATGGTCAGTGAGGCTGAGAAAATTATTTCCGATGTACAAAGACGGTTCAGGAATTAGGTAAACAGATTGCCCTGACCAAAGTTTTAAGCCGTAAATTTAGCCCTTTTAAACTTTAACCAGCTTTTTCCTTGTTTCGTCCAGGGCTTCCGCGGCCTCAGCTATTACACGGTCAATCACTTCCTTTACACTCGGTAGATCGGTGATGCCACCGCAGCACTCACCGGCGAACAAAATTCCCTCTTTTTCGTCCCCCTCAAAAATTGCCTTCAAATGCCGTCTGGCACCAGCTGCCTGGCGGGCCTGGACCCAAAGCGGTGAGCCTTCTTCGGCTGTCATCATCTGGAAGCTAAGCTTGATGAACTGCCAGAATGAAAGCCCCAGCCTTTGTCTTACTTCGCTTGCCCCTTTAAAGGCTTCTATAAAAGGAAACCCACCTTTCATTAGTGCCTCGGTTACCTTAGTTTTTAATGCCCTGCCGGGCATGCCGTCAAAGCGGTCGCTATATAAAGTGTCCTGCTCGGTGGCTTGCAGGCAGAGGCGTTTGAAATTATCATGAACTCTGCTCTCTTTAGTAAGCATAAACCTGGAACCCATTGATATGCCATCAGCCCCTAGCACCAAAGCTGCCGCAAGCCCCCTGCCGTTAAAAAAGCCACCAGCTGCGATAATGGGTACCTTTACCTGACTGGCAACGATAGGTATTAATACCATCGAGCTAGCATTGGCCCCGTGGGCTGCTGCCTCCTGGCCCGTGACCACTACAGCATCACAGCCCAGTTCTGCTGCCCGAATTGCATGTCTGGCGATGGCTGTTGTCCCTACTACCTTGCCACCGTATGCATGAACCTGTTCGATGAACCACGGCTTCCCGAGCGAGTAGTTAATGATTGGGACTCTCTCCTCAATAGCCACATCTATATTCTCTTTGGCCCCAGGACCTATCAGAATCTGATTTACACCAAATGGTTTATCTGTAAGCTCTCTAATCATTCTGATGTTTTTTCTTGTCTCTTCAGGGGTGGTAGCAGCAGTGGCCAGGATACCCAGTCCACCAGCATTACAGACGGCAGCTACCAGATTGGGCTCGGTAATCCAGTTCATGCCTGCCAGCATGATAGGGTGTTTCACCCCGAATAAATCGGTCATGCGTGTCTTAAACATGTTGTCTCCTCCCTCTTTGATGCCTTTGTAGCAGAATGGGGTTTTAACTTATGGGCCGGCGGCATTATGTCAGGATTTGTGCCTATTGTCAACGTTGCCGTCGTTTTAGCTGCAGACCCGGTTGGCGGTAAAATAGCTGGTCGTTGTAGTTTAGGACTGAAGCGTTGTGCCAATCAATAAATTAGGGTGTCAGTATTCGCCACATCGCTACAGGGCCGGTCGTGTGTTTTGGTTTCGCTTCGGTGTTATATCACAATTTGACCAAATCCCTGATTGGTGTTGGCACTTGGAGGTAGAATCAAAAAGCCGTGACGAGCAATACCTTCATCTCAGGGAATCCAGCAGTTTTTCTATCTCATCTGCGCTCTGAAAGGCATCGTCTTTTATTGCTTTAATTATACCGTCGTTGTCTATAATGAAGGTGGTGGGGCAACCACGCCCGTAAGTTGCACAAACTTCACTATCCGGGTCCAGCAGTACCGGGAAGGAAAGCTTCAGGCTTTCAACAGTGCCCAGTACAGTCATATTATTTTCACCACAATTGACGGCAAGAACCACCAGCCTATCATCTGTCCGTTTACTGGCGATTCTCTGGAGGTGTGGCAATTCGTCCAAACAGGCGCGGCATTTAGTAACCCAAAAGTTCAGAAGGATAGTTTTACCCCGGAGCTGATTAAGGTTAACCACCTGACCATAAACGGTGCGCAGAGTAAAGTCGGGGGCAAGGCTACCTATTTCAGGAGCTACCTTTGGTTTAGTAGTAAATATTATAGTCGGAAATACATCCTTTACTGTTTTTTCTATCTGCGTACGGCTCTGGAAAGGCCCTATTTTGTACGCTTTTACGATGCCTTTGGCGTCAATCAGAAAGGTCACAGGCACACCAGGGATTCCGTAAGCTGCAGCGACTTTACCTCCAGAGTCAAGTAAAACCGGGAAATTGAACCCGTTTGTGGTGATGAAGCCAAGTACAGCTGAAGCATTGTCTTTCACATTAATCGTTAACATTACTATCTTATCGTTTGACCACTCGTTATAAAAGGCCTGAAGATAAGGCATTTGAAACTGACAGGCGGGGCAGTTAATGCTCCAGAAAATTAACATCACTGGCTTGCCCCGAAGGTCACTTAAGGTCGTGCTTTTACCATCAAGCGCCGGCAGTGTGAAATCGGGAGCGTAGGGGACTTTTTCTTTGGCACAAGCAACAACGAAACTGCCCAACACAGTGGTCAGCAATGTTGTGATTAGCAGCAAATATAATATTCGTTTACTCATGATTGACCAGAGCCCTTTCTTTCCAAAGGTCCTTGGGTGCATCTACATAGACTTAAGTATGCTTTCTATCTGCGCTTGGTTCTTCAAGGGCGCATCTCTTCTTTCTTTTATGACTCCAACCCTGTCTATGAAAAAGGTCGCGGGAAATGTGCTCGGGCTGACCTTGTATTTCATGGCTACTTCACCTGCTTCATCAAGCAGTACGGGGAAAGTCAATCCCTTCTCTTTAACAAATTTCTCCACTTCTTCAGGGGTCTGTTTCCAGTTAACGGCAAGCAGTACAAGTTCCTGGTCCTGCCAATTTTTGTAGAATTCCTGGATAATTGGCATTTCATTCCGAGCTGATTGACCGTCCACCCAGAACTTTAGAATTACTATCTTGCCCCGGAAATCGCTCAGCTTAACTGCCTTTCCATTGATATCCTTCAGATTGAAATCAGGGGCACGCTTGCCTACCTCCGGACCTTCCTCAGCAGCCGCTGACACAGTGCCTCGGGTAGTAAATGTCTGGTTGGGGGATGTTACTTCAATTCCACTGGAGTCTTTCGCCTTCACCCTAAAATTATAAGTTGTAGTGGGTTTCAGGCCGGTTATAGTTACGCTATGGGCAGTTGTCACTTGTGCGCTGGGCGGTGTGGCCGAGCCGTAGTTGATCGTGGTGCCGTATTCCACCTGGCTGGTAGAAGGTTTATTGGTCTTCCAGCTTATTCTAGCAGACGTGTCTGTTATATTTGAGCTTACGATGTCAGAAATGATTAACGAGGTTACGGTGGTTTCAGGAAGAGTCTTGAATTCACCTTCATAAATAGCCTGGTTTTCTCTGGCATCTGTTGACGTTGCCGTGAATTTATAAACCATATTCGGCCTGAGGTTGCTCAAGGTTACGCAATGGTTGGTAACGAGAATTTTATCCACATCCGTCCATGTACAGCCTCCTTCATCATCACAAAGCATCACCTGGCTGGTAGCCGGCTCATTAGTTTCCCAGCTAATAACAGCGCTCGATTCAGTTATGTCTGAAACTCCAACGTTGGATATGATAGGAGGCGTGGTATCTTTACCAAAAGGTAACCACTTTGGTAACTCTATCCCGCTGATAAGACCCTGGACTGCATTCAGCGGGCGTTCCAGCCACCCCTGATTCCAGGCAGCAAAACCCAGGAGACCAAGGCCAACAATTATGAATATGAGGACGAGTGTCCCTGTGGGAAACCGCCTTGCTAATATGGGACCACTTGGCATACGTGGACCAGCAAACGGCGGTTGAGTTCCGCTGTAGGGAGATGGTATCGGAGGGATGGGTGAGCCATAATCTGGCGTATGTTCAGGTACTGATGGAATTGGAATACCTGTTGTGCCATAGCCAGATTGCCGTGTCATTGACGGAGTAGTAGAGGGGGGTTGCTGGAAAGGTGTTTCCTGTCGTCCAACTATATAACCGCCAGCTGTCTGCCACCTTGCGGGGTGTTCTTCACTAACCGATGGTCGTGAGGCTGCCTTTGGTACAGTATCTGGCGATGGGAATGACGATGCCGTCGGTGATGGTTCTGCCCTGCCAGGCAAAGCTGGCCCAACCCCAAAACCACAGTTTGGGCAATATTTTACTCCCGGTGGCAGAATCGCCCGGCAGGTAGGGCACATACTGGTGCCACAGCTCGTGCATGTGATACGGAAACGTGTTTCCTCGGTGATTCCGATGTCACGACCACAATTAGGACACCTGACTATTCCTGGCACTGTACCCCTGTTTTTCTTTTACACTTGTCCCTATTATACATCGTAGAGCGGACGACGCAAACATGGCATCACCGATACATGTCGAGTACTAGCTACAAAGACTTGAGTATCTGCTCTATCTCATGCCTGCTCTGAAAGGGGCCGATCTTCTTGTACTTAATAATACCTTCCGCGTTTATAATAAAGTTCGTCGGAGGGAAACCTGAAGCACCATAGGCAGTGGCAACTTTGTTTTTAAAATCGGGGAGCGCCGGGAAAGCAGTAAACTGCTTCTTTGTTACGTAATCGCGGACAATTCTAGCATCGTATATCATATGGTAAATGTTGAGGACTACCAGCCCTCCGTTTGCTTGTTGATAAGCTTCAATTAGATAAGGCATTTGTTCTTCGCATTCCCTGCAATTCACGCTGGTGAACACAATCAGCACCGTTTTGCCTCTGAAATCGCTCAGACTTACAGTGTCGCCGTCAATAGTTTTGAGGGTAAAGTCAGGAGCTCTATCTCCTATCTTTGGAACCGCGGTTGTTGCCTGACAGCCGAGCGTCGCTATAGCTAAAAATAGTGCAACTGCCATCGACAAAAATCTTCGTTTCATAAGGACGGATACTCCTTTGACATTAGTGTTTAATACGGGACGAATTGCCCAAGCCATTCAAGCCTACCAGTGAGCATAAGCGTACCGACAACTATGAGCAGCACTCCACTGGCTATGGAAATCACCACCAGATAGCGGTTTATGCTTTTCCAAAGCGGCATAACCGCTCCCCAGACTAGTCCTATTAGAACAAAAGGGATGCCCATTCCTAGGGAATAGACACTAAGCAACAGTGCACCCTGACCAACTGTCTGTGAGCTCCAGGCTAAGGCTAGAATTGCGCCCAGTATCGGGCCAATACAGGGTGTCCAGCCCAGAGCAAAAGCAGCGCCGATGCCAATGGACCGGAGATAGCCGGGGTTGCTGCCTATTTTCGTGTCAAGTCTTTTTTCATAGTTCAGCCAGGGTATTTTAAAAGCGGCTATGAGAAATACGCCGAAAGCGATAATCAGCCCACCCGCTATCTGCCGCAGCAGGAGAGTATGAGCGGTTATAGTGGTGCCTATTAGCCCCACTGAGGCGCCCAGAGCAATGAAAATCAGGGAAAAGCCGAGCACAAAGCTCAGGCTATGGAGCAAGGCTGGCAGATAGCTTGTCCTCGTCCTGGGGTCAATTGCGGTAGTGCCAGCCAGATTTGCCAGATAGGCCGGTACCAGAGGCAGGACACACGGGGAGAAAAAAGAAAGTAGTCCAGCGGTAAAAGCAACTATGTAAGGGACTTCTGTCATTTCTTATCCGAGTCTGTAAGTGCCCTGTCCAGTATCTTCTTTAGTTGTTCTTTCGGCTGGAAACCTACTGCTTGTTGTATAGGCTTTCCGCCTTTAAACACTATCAGGGTGGGGATGCTCATAACCCCATATTTTGAGGCTATAAACGGGGAATCATCAACATTTAGCTTGGCAAATTCTACCTTACCCTTGTATTCCTTAGCCAGTTCCTCAACAATTGGAGCAACCGCCCGACAGGGCCCACACCAGGGTGCCCAGAAGTCAACCAGCACCGGCTTCTGTGATTCCAGAACAACCTTTTGAAAGCTGTTCTGGTCTATGTTCGCTATGTTTTCTGACAAACTTGAGCCTCCTTTATCTCGCTTAACTTATCAAAGAGTGTGTCCTGACACACGTTTTATTAATGGCAACACATTCCAGACAAGTATTGTTATCAACGTGGCTATCGCTAGCCACAATGCAATCTTTTATCCGGGCTCGTTCTCCTACAGTAACACTTTGCCATAAGACCGAGTTTTCTATCACAGCACCATCTTGTATATAGCAGCCTGCGCCGATGACCACAGGCCCTCTAAGCTCGACATTTTTGCCAATGATACAATCCCTGTCTATCAGGATCGGCCCGGTTAGCTTGGCATTAGGATGTACAAAAGTCTTTTTGTTTATGCGTATATCCTCTGGCCTAAACGCAACCTGAATACTTCTACCAAACATTAAATCGCGGGTCAACTCTAAATACTGCTCCGGCGTTCCTGTATCTATCCAGTATGTATCGATTGTGTAGCCATACACAGGCTCACCATTAGCCAGAAGTGCGGGAAAGACATCCCGTTCAAACATACAATATTTGCCCTTGGGAATGCCCTTAACGACTTCAGCCTCCAGGATGTAAACGCCAGCGTTTATCACATTGCTCATCACTTGGTCTCGGCTCGGTTTTTCCACAAAGCGCCTGACCCTCTGCTCCTTGTCTATTTCCACAACGCCGAATCGTGTGGGGTCTTCTACAGGTGTAAGGGCAATGGTCACTTTGGCCTTTTTTTGCCTGTGGAATTGTAACATGTCCTTCAAGTCTATATCGGTAAAGACGTCACCATTCAGGACAAAGACGGTATCTTCTATATGTTCCTCGGCATTCTTAACGGCTCCGGCGGTACCTAATGGTTCTGATTCAACACTATAGATTAGCGTGGCACCAAGATGGCTGGCGCCGCCAAAACAATCTATAATACAGTCAGGTTTATAGCCCATGGCTAAAATGATTTCTTTAATATTATGGCTGCTGAGATGACGTATGACATACTCGATAAAAGGTCTATTAAGCACTGGCACCATGGCTTTTACCACAGCATAAGTAAGAGGTCTCAGCCTGGTGCCTTCACCGCCGACCAAGATAACTGCTTTCACTGAGTCCTCAGCTTTCTCCCGCGTAAACTTTTTGATATTTTACTCTTTTCCCCGTGCACGGGCAAAAATTTATTTTGCTGGTAAATCAATTCCAAAGAAGCCTCTGGCATTATCTGTGGTCTGTAGGGCGATGGCAACTTCACTGACCTCTTTAAGCGCGGCAACAGCCCTCAGGCTTCTGAATAGGTCGGCTGGCTCAGAACGATATTTAGTTTCTCTGCCATATGTTACGGGGCAATCCGTTTCCAACAGCAGCCTCTCTACTGGCGTACATTTGATAGCTCGCCTGTGCTCTTCATGATACTCCGCCGCTGGAGTGGCCGAGATTAGGTAGCCAGCATCAAGTATGTCCTTGAGCACGCTGGAGAATCCGGTAAACCAGTGAAACACAGCCCTTTTAACGCCAACTTCCTTCACAATCTCGAAGCAGTCTTTCCAGGCATAGCGACTGTGTATAATGACGGGCTTTTGGTATTCCGCGGCCAGTGCCAGCAGGCGCTTCAGTACCTCTTTTTGTTGTTCTTTCGAGGCCATTTTAACTACTCGCTTGTCATAATCGAGACCTATCTCACCCAAAGCTACAATGTCTGCAGCCCTTTCCTCAATGAACTCGATAGTTTCGTCAATTTCGCTGTGCTTTGCATTACCCAGTTCCCAGGGGTGCAAACCTAGAGCGGGATAAAGGAAGTTGCGGTACTTTCTGCAGATTTGTATTGTTTTCTGGTTCGATAGGTGGCTTGAGCCGACAGCAACAATAGCCATAACCCCCACCTCTCTGGCTCTGATGAGCGCTGATTCAATGTCTTCCAGTTCATCAAGATGGGCATGTGTGTCAACAATCTTAAATGCACTTTCCTGTTTCATTTAGCCATATCAGATTCGCGCTTTAGCCGGTTTGGCGACTTATCTCCTCCATGTAGGCGATTACCAGGTCCGGCTTCATAGTGCCTTTCTCGGTTATTATCGCTGTAACCAGGTCTAGTGGCGTTCTATCAAAACCTGGTTCTAGTTCCGGTAACCTGTCGCTGAAACCTTGGGTGTCCAGTTTGGCGGTTTCGCAGACTATGTAGAAGGGAATTTTATGCCTGTTGGCAGCTTGAGCCACTATAGATGTTGGTACCCCGTTAATGAGGTTGCCATCAGCGGTTATGCTGTCGGCGCCGACCAGTGCCTTACTGGCTCTGGCTATACGCAGATTTATTCTGTCATCAGGTATTACCTCCACTGGAATATTGTGTTTTGTAAGCTGTTCGGCAGTGATTTTCCCGTAAGCTTGCCCTCCTGACCTGGACTCAGTCACCATAACTTTGAATGCAGTCCCTTTCTTTTTCGCCTGCTCAAAGACCTTACACACAGTTGAGCTATAGCTGCAGGTCATAACTGTATCAAGGTCATTGATTGTCCCGCACGCATATTCAACAGCTTTGGTGAGAGCCCTTGCTGAAGATTTGAGGAGCTCATCCCCTTTAGCCACAGCAAAGCTCTTCAGAGAGCTTAAATCTTTTTCCTGTTGAGCCCTTTGAATAATCTCGCGCAGGAATTGACCGGTATAATTAGCTATTGGGATCATGGCTGGTCTGGCCTGCATCAGCTCTGCAGCTATTATCTCGACTTCCTGGACAAAGTCGGTAACTGTTTGGGCCTGGCTTTCGGTTATAGCTAGTTTTAAGGTGTTTATACTTTGTCTCGAGAGCCAGCCAGCGCCGTGGATTCTATCACCCTTGAGTCTGCTTATTCTTTCGGTTATCTTGGCGTTTACGATTTCGGTCATCCGACATAGTATATAATAAGCTGTCAAGGGAATTCATAAAAGGTCAGTTACAAAAATCATAGCCTTAAAGGTCATGAGGAGGATTCGTAGGGCTAAAACAATGGAGTGAGTATTTTTAAAACTACAAGCTCTGCCGGAGTAGTATACAGAAATGCAAAAGAAGATTGAACGACTGAAGTTTCTGGGTGCCCTGGTTGGCACTGCGGTAGGGGATGCTGTCGGTGCCGAATTTGAAGGACGACACAGCGCTGAGCCTGAAGCTATTAAAGCTGTGGCAAATCAGCGGGAAGTCCTAGTCTACACTGATGATACCCACATGATGATAGGAATGGCTGAGTCGCTGGTGTCCAGGAGGGGTTTTGATGGTGAACATATGGCCTTGACCTTTGTGAGGAACTACGAGCGTGAGCCGTGGCGCGGCTATGGTCCAGGTCCACCGCGTGTATTTCGGATGATAAAGGCGGGGGACAGTTGGGACAAGGCGTCTCAAAAGGTCTACCCGGGTGGCTCTTTTGGCAACGGTTCAGCAATGAGAATAGCACCAGTAGGCGTCTTTTATCACAATGACCCGGCTATGCTGAAGGAGGTAGCTTACCAATCGAGCTGTATTACCCACAGCCATGAACTGGGCAAGGAGGGGGCAGCTTTGCAGGCAGGTGCCATTGCTTTAGCTATGCATCTTGAGCCAGCGGCAGCTTTTGATAAGAAAAGATTTCTGCAGGGGCTGAGCCAGTTTGTTCACCATGAAATATATAAAAAGAAACTGGAGCTGGTGAGGCTATTGTTGGCTGAGACAAACAAGGCCAGAGTGGTTTCAGAGCTCGGCAACGGCATTGAAGCCTTTGAGTCTGTGCCCACGGCCATATATGCGTTCCTTTCTCACGATCGTTCCTTTGAGGAGGCGATATTGTTTGCAGTCAGCCTCGGTGGAGATACTGACACTATCGCAGCAATGACCGGGGCTATTTCTGGTGCCTATTTGGGCGTTGATGCCATACCAGACAGATGGCGTTCCAAGCTGGAGAACAGGGCTTACATTGAGGGACTGGCGCTGGCTCTTTTTGATTTATGGACTTATATTAAGTAATGCCGGGCTTTGGCCTCACTGAAAACATCCAAAACAAGGCAAAAATGAAACTTGAGCCGGGAGCGCCAGGCTCACTTAGATGTGAAATTCGACTATGTCGCCGTCCTTCAGGACATGCTCTTGTCCGACTCTCTGGCCATCAAATTTCCCTGAGCCCCAGACTACAGCGTACTTCATCTTGGCTTTGAAGTCCTTATGAATGGCCTCAGCAGCTTCCTTTACCGTGCTACCCTTTTTAAGGATTATCGGGTCAGTCAAATCTGGTTTCGCCCCGGGACTTTTGGTGTAGACTCGTATAATATTCAGCGCCTGGAAGACCGCCTGCTGCAAAGCCTCCAGGTTGTCGCCCTCAGTGGCAGATACAGAAACCACGGGGAAACTGGTATTATAGCACTGGAGTAGCTGGTCCCAGCCGACGCCCGATGTGTCCAGGTCATTCTTGTTTCCTATGATTAGCATTTTTTTGGGGCGCTTGCCTACAGTTGCCTCTGAAGGTTTATCCGTGGACGGCACTATGTTTATCTTTTCCAGCTCCTGGAGTGTAGTCTGTACCTGCTGTGCTGGATTATCGCTCAGGTCAACCACAATGGCTATAAGGTCAGCATTCCTAGCTACATTGTTCAGCCAGACACGAGAATCTTTGCCTGTCACTGCTGGCATATCTACAAGCTGGATTTGAATATTTTCAAATTTCATCATCCCCACGTTTGGGCTCCTTGTAGTAAAGGGGTAAGCGGCTATTTCGGGAGACGCTTCGGTCAGGGCAGCCAGCAATTGTGACTTACCGGCGTTAGGTACACCTATAAGAACTACCTGCCCGGCACCTTCTTTTCTGATATAAAAGCTGGCCCGGCTAATCGCAGCCTTTTTCTCAGCTTCTTCAGTGAGCTTGGCGATTTTTCTGCGCAAATCACCGTGCAGTCTGTCTGTACCCTTATGTTTGGGCATAATGGCCAGCATTGCCTCCAGAGCCTCGATTTTTTCCTCTGGAGTCTTGGCCGTCCTGTACCTTTTTTCAGCCTCAAAATATTGAGGGGGTAAATTAGCTGGCACGGAGTCAACACCTGCCTGTGTTAAATTAAATTTTAGCATAAATTCGAAGGTGTAATTAAACTGCTCCACCTTTCTGGTAGAATATGGGACATATAGCACAATATCTAGCTGTGCTAGGACTGCAATCGTGAAACTTGGCTTTTGCCTATTCTGATGTCTGTGTGAATATGTCAGCTACTGAAGACGGAAAGAATCACGCATGAAGGCATCGAAGGATTGCTATGAGTGCCTGCAGAGGCTGGCATATCAAGCCGCCAGGCTGGCGACAAGCCATGAGCAGGTCAGAAGTAAAGCTATAGAAAAAGGCCTCAAAACGCTCAAAGAGAACTTCTCTTATGATAAAGTGTCCATTGTTATTGCTACCAAAATTCACGATACCATAAAGGAAGTAACCCAAAATCCTGACCCTTACCGGGCATTGAAGGACAAAGAGATTCTCCTCGCCCGTGATTTATCGAAGCAGATGTGGCCTAAAAATAGCAGCTTCAAAGACTACCTAAAATTTGCAGCTCTGGGGAACACCATAGATTTTTTCAGGCCGATTGAGGTGATAGAAGGAGACATGAAAGGACAGGTGGATTTTGTTATTGACGATTCAGAAAGGTTTGAAGCTAAGCTCGGACATGCAAGCAAGGTCTTGTATCTGGCGGACAATGCTGGCGAGGTATTCTTCGATTTGCCTTTATTGAGATGGATGCGGCGGCAAGCCCGCGTTATCTACGTGGTCAAAGCTGCACCGGTCCAAGATGACCTTACGCTGGATGACATCATGCGTGCCGGTGTGGAAGATGAGCTTGGTGAGGTGATGACAACAGGGACAGCCACTCCAGGGATAGACCTTTCTATCGCTTCAGCAGAGTTTAGACAAGCATTTGAATCCGCAGACCTCATATTCGCCAAGGGTATGGGATACTATGAGTCTTTGTCCGAAATCCCGGCGGAAGGCAGAGTGCTCCATTGTCTTAGGGCAAAATGCCAGCCGGTAGCTGATTCACTCGGAGTAACGCTGAATAGCTATGTTGCCATGTTGCGATAGAAAGCTAAATGTATTTCGTTATTTCGATGAGGCTACAGACGCGGGGGCAATCCGTGATGTGGGTGAAATAGTTGTTGCGGTCAATAAGCACAGCTTTCATGCCTACCCCTCTAGCACCAATGATGTCTAATTCATACTGGTCGCCAACGTACAGCGCCTCTTCAGGTCGAACACCGGCCTTCCTAAGCGCCGCTTGAAATATCCCGGGCTGTGGCTTGTCGCAACCCACTTCAGAGGAGGTCACTTTGAAAGTCAGATATGGCTGCAGCCCCAGCTCTGTGTAAACTGGCTCCATATCCTGGGCCACGTTGGATATAAGCCCCATGACCAGACCGCGGTCCTGTAGCTCCTGCAGGATAGGTAATGTATCATCATAGACCTTATATGTCCAGTTATACTGGCGGAGTTTTGCTAGTATTCCTAAAGCTGTCTCCCGGTTTACCTCCACACCTGCCCCCCGTAGAATCCTGGTGGCATATTCAGCATAGAAATTGATTTTTTCTTCCGGAGGCTTTCTGTCTATCGGCGAGCGAGAGTTCTCATTGCGCCAGTACATATCGGCTGCGGGCAAGGACTGAAAAAGCGCCTTTGTTTCTACCTTTATACCGAACTCCCGGCAGGCATCAGCCCAAGCCCTTTCTCTAGGCGGGTGGTGAGTGGCTAGAGTATTGTAGAAATCAAAGAAAACAGCTTTGACCATGACAGAATAGAATTATGTGATAATGCAGATTTATGTGTCAAATTACGGGCCAATCAGCGCCGTCTGGTTTAACGTGGGCCCGTTGCTAGTGCTCACAAAGAACGCGCTCTGGTCATGGTTACCACCGGCGCCAAAGCTGGTGCCACAGAGGCTATCATGCCATCAGGTGACTAGGCTACTCCTTTCAATTCCATTACGGTTTGATTCGGCCTTCCATAAATCCTTTAATGTTGGTTGGGGCATGTCTTAAATCATGCCCTTCTTGACTTCAATCTGTTTTGCAGGACAATCAGTTCCAAATTTCACTACTTACTTCAATTACCTCGCCATTTCCGCAATGATACTGATGCAGCTTTTAGGCCCTACCAGTAGGTCGCTTTGCCCGCCAAACCTTACATGAAAAATTCAGTAGCTGATATCACCCAAAATTGAGCCATTATGGCACTAGCTCGAATTCGGTCGAATATCTCGTGTACGATCCGATTGTCGGTATATTTGGAGGAGTCCAACTCTCCGTGTTATCGATTTTTACGGCTCTGGCTTGATAAATGCCC
>CAZJVJ010000015.1:0-27398 GCA_964549635.1 uncultured Dehalococcoidales bacterium | reverse complement strand
TTTATCTCCATGTTCAGATTATAGTTGAGTTAAATTAACCAGTAAGCAAGCGTTTAGTGACTAGTATTCTCCTGGGATGAACTACGCTAAAGGTGTAAGCGTCAACAATTTCTTGGCAATTTCAGGATATCTGGCAATGAAAAGCAACTCGTCCTCGACTAGAGGCTTCTGGGCACAGACATTGGCGTACCTAACCAGTTCCAGGATTTTCTCAGCCTCTGCAGCATTGGCAAAGGATATTTCGACCACGTCTCCAAGTTCCTCTTCAAACCTTCCACCTACCTTCTCTTCTATTTTTTTCATTACATGTCTGAAGCCAGATATGCCTCCGTATTCACCAGAACAAATTTCTCTCCCGGTTTCCACGGTTATTGGCTCGCCTCTACCCAGCTCGGTGTAGTCATATAGCTCATAGTTTTGCGGGTCTTTCAGCACGCCATCTGCATGGATACCTGAGGCATGAGCAAAGGCATTGGCTCCAACACCTGGCTGGTTTATCGGGATAGGCACACGGAAGGCGTAACTGGCGAAATTGGCTATTTTCCATGATTTTGATAGATCAATTGGCTTGCCCAGCTGGTACTTTCCAGCAAAGCCTTTGGATTTTGTTATAGCTAGAACTGTGGCTACTAGATCAGCGTTGCCAGCTCGCTCACCTATGCCGTTTATAGTCGTATTTATATAAGCATCCTGCCCAGCGTCTATGGCACCTTTAGCTCCAGCGATGGAGGTAGCTACTGCCATCCCAAGGTCACCATGACAGTGAATCTCAATGGGTATAGCTACATTTGCAGCTATTGTTTTTATTGTTTCATATATGGTGAAAGGGTCATCGTAACCAAGGGTATCGCAGTATCTAAACCTGTCAGCTCCGTGTAATTTAGCTGCTGAGGCGAATTTAATAAGGAAATCCAAATCCGTGCGGGAAGCATCCTCGGCATTTACGCCTATTGATTCAGCTCCATGCCCGCGGGCAGCATCTACAGCGTCTACCATCATCTGTAAAATATCATCTCTCGTCTTTCGGCCCTGGAACTTACCTCGGATCATCTGGTCAGATGTCGATACTGAAAGATTAAGATGCTTTAGCTTTGGAACGAGTCTGAAAGCTGTTTCCACGTCTTCCGCTGTTGCTCTTATCCAGCCCCCTAAGCGGATGGGCTGTAGTATGCCCATTTCGGCTAGTTCAAGATTTGCCTGAAGATAGTTTGATTCATGTCTGGTGGTGGGGAAACCGAACTCAGACTGAAAAACACCCATCTCGTTTAAATAGATGTTTATCATAGTTTTCTCAAGCTTGGATAGGCCAAGCTTGGCTGTCTGGACTCCGTCTCTATTGGTAACATCAATTATGTAAATTTTCCCCATAATATTCCTCCTAATCGAAAATAAACTTGTCGGTGCTTGTCTATATACTGGACCGGGGTAGCAAAAATAACATATTAATAAAAAATAATTATATAAAAGTCTTGACAAGATGTAAAAAAAATGCTAGCATATAATTGCTCCGAGTAATTGAGCTAGAGCCGGGGAGGCAGAGGCGCTGATGCAAGGTAGGCGAAGGCCGAAAAGCGTCAGGGATGATGTAGAACCGGTGAGGCAAGGTTACTCGGGGCAATTGTTATTTAAGCGCCTCTTCAATTAACTCTGGCTTAAGTGCCCCGATGAAGGGCAGGTTTCTGTATTCTCCGAGATAATCAAGCCCGTATCCAACTACAAATTCGTCCGGAACTTCAAAACCTACGTAATCGAGCGGGACATTGACAAGCCGGCGAACTCGCTTATCTAAAAGGGTACAAACACGCAAGCTGGCGGGATTGTGTGAGGCTAAGTGGTTGAGAACATAGTTTAGAGTCATGCCGGTGTCCACGATGTCTTCAACCATTAGTACATCAAGTCCAGCTATGCTGGTATCGAGGTCCTTGGTTATTTTTACTGCTGAGTCGCTGCCAGTGCCATAATAGGAGATGGCCATAAAGTCAACGGCAAGTGGTAGAGTGATGTGTTGCATGAGGTCAGACATGAAACAGATGACACCTTTGAGTATGCCTACTAGAACCAATCGTTTCCCAGCGTAGTCTTTCGATATGTGTTTGGCTAAGGCTCTGACGCGTCTCTGAATCTGGGTATGGCTGAATAAGACACGATCTATTCCCTCTACCTTTGTGCCTCCCAAACGTCCATAGCCATACTTGGCAAGTAATTTGAGGTAGTCGCTTTTGTTGAGAAGCTTGATATTGACATCAGGATATAGTTCTCTAAGCCGCCGTAGTTTACGATTCTTCTCTGTAATCAAGCTCTGTTTAAGTGTGGTAAGCTCTATATACAGGTCTAGTTCGGGGAGGTAGAAGTCAGGGGTAAACATTTCTGTTACTTTATCGTCCTGCCAGGCCAATGGGAAGGAGCGCGGCTCATAGAGCCACTCTATACGATAAAATTCAAGCAGTTTGGCAAACTCTTCCTCGCTGGAGTGACCGAAGCGAGAAGGTCTCAGGGAAGATGAAGGTAATTGTGGTGTTTCAACTAACTCTCGACGTTTGCTTACTGTTTCTGCGTGTTCTGCTCTCAGCACTTGATAGAGTTCAGCTTTTTCTAAAATAATAGCCACCATATTGGCTACGGTCGACAAGAAGTCTTTGTCTGCCGGTGAGAAGCGTCTTGGTTCGTCAGTGTAAACACGGACCTGTCCGATCACCTCACCCTTCTGTAACAAAGGTGCTGCCAGGATAGAGCTTATTTTTTCCTTATCAGCTGCCTCTGGATATTGAATGCGCTCATCCTGTGATGCATTAAAGATAGCAACTATCTTCCCATCAAGCACATCGCGCAGACTCTTGTGAGCATTCAGTGCTCCCTTTCGCAGATACAGGTCACTGAGGCCGAAGGCGGCTATAATTTCTAAGTGCTCCCTTTGAGGTGAGCTCAGAAGCATTATAGTGCATCCGCAAGCATTTAATGCCTTAGCCGTACTCTTGGCTATAGAATTTAGAACCTTCTTCATGGGTAAAGAGGAGTTAGCGGCCTTGGCTATTTGCTTGAAAGCTTGAGAATAGCTGTGTTCGCGGTTATACAGAGAATTGCCTCCCGTGGAGTGTATTTCTGTCATCTATCCGCACTTAGTATAGCCGCAACTTGGGCAAATATGGCAACCTTCTTGATAGATGAGAATATTACCACATTCAGGGCATTGCCCTGCCCAGTTTTTGGATATCACGATGTCTTTAGCAACGTCTCTATCCTCATTTTTAATGTATTTTTCCAGTACGCTGGCAATGGCATCAGCACAGGAGAGGATTGCATGGCCCTCCTCCCAGGCAACAGATGGGCAGCGTATGCCCCGCAGGTGTTTGGTGATAGAGGCTACATCGATACCCGCCCTCAAGGCTAGCGAGATTAGTCTACTAGTAGCTTCCAACTGTGCTGAGGCACATCCGCCAGCTTTCCCTAAGCTGGAGAAGACTTCACAAATTCCCTTATCATCGAAGTTTACTGTGACATATATGTAACCGCAGCCTGTAGTCACCCGCTCCGTGATTCCAGTTGTGACCTTGGGCCTTCGTCTTGGCATGAGCTTGGTTTCTGTTATCTTCTCTGCTTGATTTACAGTTAGAACCTGGCTATCGCGGCTTCGATCTCGGTATATAGTGATACCTTTTAGTCCAAGCTTATAGGCAAGCATATATACTCTGGCTACGTCTTCTCGGGTAGCTTCATGTGGAAGGTTCACGGTTTTAGAGACAGCGCTATCGGTGAACTTTTGAAAAGCTGCCTGCATCTTCACATGCCACTCTGGGGATATGTCGTGGGCGGTAACAAAGGTCTTCTTCACCCACTCGGGAATATTCTCGATTTCCCTGAGCTTTTTACCCCTGGCAAGTTGTTCCATTAGTTCTTGGGAGTAAAAATTCTCCGTTTTGGCTATTTTTTCGAAGTAAGGGTTGACTTCGATTAACTGTTCACCATCTAAGATGTGGCGCGTGTAGCAAAGTGCGAAAAGAGGCTCAATGCCACTGGAGCATCCGGCAATTATGCTTAGAGTTCCGGTGGGAGCAATGGTAGTCCGGGAAGCATTTCTTGGCTTCAATCCATTACCTGTATCGTAAATACTACCTTCAAAGGCGGGGAATAGGCCTCGCTCCTTGCCCAGTTTTACCGATTCTTTTGTGGCTTCTTCAGAAATGAAGCGCATAAGATTTTCGGCTATCTCTAGCGCCTTTTCGGAGTCATAAGGGGTGCGAAGCTTGATCAACATATCAGCAAAGCCCATAACACCAAGCCCTATTTTTCTGGTCGTTTTGGTCATCTTCTCGATCTGTGGTAACGGGAACTTGTTTACGTCTATGACGTTATCCAGAAAGCGGACGCCTAACCTAACAACCTGGCCTAATTTGTCATAATCAATTTCGGCCTGGCCATCTTCGTTTTTGACCATTTTGGATAGATTGATCGAGCCTAGATTACAAGACTCAAATGGTAGTAGTGGTTGCTCACCACAAGGGTTGGTGCTTTCTATTTTACCCAGTTTTGGAGTAGGATTATTCCTGTTTATATTATCTATGAAAACGATGCCTGGATCTCCAGTGCGCCAGGCCATATCCGCGATTTTCTGAAAGACTTCTCTAGCATTTAGTTTACCGACAATCTCTTTAGTTCGCGGATTTACAAGATTGTACTCCTCGTCCTTTTCCACTGCCTCCATGAACTCGTTTGTCACAGCTACTGAGAGATTGAAATTGGTAAGCGCCCGGGGGTCCTCTTTAGCTGTGATGAATTCTAAAATGTCTGGGTGATCGACATTAAGGATAGCCATGTTAGCACCCCGGCGCATACCGCCCTGCTTGATAACGTCGGTAGCTGTGTCAAAAGCTCGCATAAAGGACACTGGACCGCTAGCCACACCACCTGTAGAACCCACCCTGTCTTTTGCGGGCCTGAGGCGTGAGAAGGAGAAGCCAGTGCCGCCACCACTTTTGTGGATTAGGGCTGTGTATTTCACGGCATCAAAAATGGATTCCATTGAATCATCGACAGGAATGACAAAGCAGGCTGATAGTTGTCCCAATTCCCTGCCGGCGTTCATAAGGGTTGGTGAATTGGGCAAAAATTCTAATGATGCCATGAGTCCGTAAAACTTCTCTTCCCAACTATCTACGTCTGCTTTCGGGTTGTAAATAAGTTCAGCGAGGGCAATGTGTTTGGCCACACGCCGAAACATTTCCTCTGGTGTTTCAATGACCTTGCCCTCGCTATCTTTTTTCAGATATCTTTTTTCCAGCACTGTAAGAGCATTTTGAGAGAGCGCTATACCTGTTTTAACCGCGGCTGTTGTTTGAAGCATAGATGCCTCCATTACCTTCACCTTAGCTTTTTCGGCAAGGACTTCCTTAACTGCCACTTCTATCTGGGAAGTAGTTGGGAATTGACGGTCTCGTTTTTGGACGAGATGTTCCATTCCTGGTAGTGCTGGTTTCGGTTCAAGTCTCTTTATTATCTGGTCGGTAAGTTCCTCCAGCAATTTCCTGTCGGTTATCCCCATTGACTCGGCAGCAGCAAAGATAGCTCGCACTATATTTTTCTGGTCGGTGCTGCTTGTTTTGTTGTTGGTTTGGCGATTAGTCATCTTACTTCCGTTTGTGACGGCGTTGACCCAAAATGGTTAGCTCTTCCTGTGACAAAAGTGGAAGTTGACCTGCTGGTGGTATCTTTGCCTTTGTGTCCACGAGCGTATCTACTGCCTGTTTCAATGCAGTTATGTCGGTGAACTCCCGGTAGACGCTGGCAAAACGAATATAAGCTATATGGTCTAGCTCTTGCAGTCTTTCCATAACCATGTCGCCTATAGTAGAGCTGGGTATTTCACTTTTATTTAGGCGATAAAGCTCCGCTTCGATGTTATCCACCAGCTTGTCAATGGTGCCGGTTGGCAGTGGGCGCTTTTCGCAGGCTTTGCGAATACCAGCTAACAGCTTATCACGGTTGAACTCTTCCCTTCTGTTATCCTTCTTAACCACAAATAGGTTTTTTGCTTGCAAGTGCTCATAGGTGGTGAAGCGAGCTGTGCATTTGAGACATTGACGGCGTCGCCTAATCCCATCACCAATGCCTCTGGAGTCAATAACTTTCGAGTCGCTATTACCACAATACGGACATTTCAACATGATGCCCCTACAAAATGTGGTGCATACCTATTCTAGCCCAATATATAGATGGTGTCAAGGAGGTGTCTACCTAAGTTTGGTAAATCAGTGGATTACATTTCTGTTAATTGAATCTAAAAAGCAGAACGGCGATTAGGTCGCCGTTCTGCTTGGGGGAGGTTGGAGGGCAGAAAGAGGGCGGGGGATGGCTAGCGGGGCATTCTAGCCTGAGGAGGAGGTGTTGGTTGAGCACCAGGGTAATGCGATGTACGACGTAGGAAGGATGGGATATCAAGACTATCTTCAGCAACGCCTCGCAGTAAGCGTCGCAGTTCCGCTTCGGTGGGTACACCTGCACCATAATGGGCAGTGAAGCCGGTTGCAATAATGGTAATTTGGATCTCGGACTCCATATGTGGGTTGAAGACCACTCCGAATATGATGTTTGCATCCGGGTCAACTGCTTGAGCGATTACCTCAGCAGCCTCGTTGCATTCGAAGAGGGTTAGGTCACTACCGCCGGTAACGTTGAATAGCACCCCTTTGGCGCCGTTTATAGAGACGTCAAGCAATGGGCTGGCAAGTGCTGCACGAGCAGCCTCGACGGCTCGGTTTTGACCAGAGCCGCGGCCCACTGACATCCAGGCTGGGCCGGCATTCTTCATTATTGACCGTATGTCGGCAAAATCGAGGTTGATTAATCCGGGGACGGTGACTACCTCTGCAATAGCCTGCACTGCTAACCTTAGTACGTCGTCAGCTAACCTGAAGGCATTGTCAACAGTAGTCTTGGCATCGCAGAGCTCAAGGAGTCGGTCATTGGGTATAATGACCAGGGTATCTACCTTATCACATAATTGTAAAATACCTTCCTCCGCCACTTTATTACGGCGAGTACCTTCGAAACTGAAAGGTTTGGTTACGATACCGATGGTCAAGGCACCGCTCTGTCTGGCTATCTCGGCGACGACCGGGATGCCGCCGGTGCCGGTGCCACCACCCATGCCGGCGGTGACAAAGACCATATCAGCACCGGAAACCACTTCCTGAATTGCCTGGCGACTTTCTTCAGCTGCTCCAGCACCGACTGTATGGTCACCTCCGGCACCCAATCCCCTAGTCAGCTTCTCGCCTAATTGTACGCGCACCGGCGCTTCAGACAACGCTAATGCCTGGGCATCAGTGTTCATGGTGATGAATTCCACGCCTTTAATACCTTCGCGGACCATCCGTGTTATGGCATTAGACCCTCCACCACCGATGCCGATGGCTTTAATGCGGGCCGGTGCGGTGGAAAATGTTGATTTTGCCATTTTTTAACCTCCTTTATTTTTTTGTACGAATGCTTCATACGCCAAAGAATTTTTTCAATACGGACATAAAGCCGTCAAAAATGCCGTTTTTCTTTCTAGCTTCCCAAGCTGGTCTGCCGTGATGTCTGGTTCCCCAGAGGAGAAGCCCAACTCCTGTAGAGTGAGCCGGGTCATGAAGGATGTCGGTGATACCATAGACTCCCATAGGTTCGCCGATACGAGTGGGGATACGAATTGTCTGGCGGGCCAGGGCCTCGAGTCCTGCCAGGTTTGAGCTGCCTCCAGTAAGCACAAGGCCTGCTGGAGCCAATGAAGCATAGTTGGAATCTGGCATCTCGAGTAGGATGAGCCTCAGCAATTCTTCCATGCGCACTCTGATAATATTGCATAAATCGCGATAGGAGACGCTGTGCCCATCTTCAACAGTCAGGGTGGATTCCTGATTCTTGGTTAGCACCTCCGGGTAGACGTTACCATACTTCTTTTTCATAGCCTCGGCGATTTCAAAGGGTAAGCCCAAGCCGATGGACAGGTCGCTCGTGACCTGGTATCCGGCTACTGGTATAATTGCGGTATGATAGATACTGCCATCTTTGAATACGGCTATGTCGGTGGTACCGCCTCCGATGTCGGCTAGTATGACTCCTACTTCCCTTTCCTCTGGTGTCAGTACCGCTTCACCACTGGCCAATGGTTCCAGAATTAAGTCTTGGATTTCAACTCCAACACTCCGGACGCATTTGACCAGATTTTGGATTGATGAGATAGCAGCAGTGATGATATGGGTTTCAACATCCAGTCTGAAGCCGTGCATACCTACGGGGTTCTTGATCCTTTCTTGATTATCCAAGGTGTAACTGCGGGGTATGGCATGCAGTATCTTTCTGTCATCCGGAAGATTAATCTGCCTGGCTGAGTCCAAAACTCGCTTTAAGTCTTCAGGGCGAACCAGCCGGTCATTGCGTGGTATGGCTACCACACCATGGCTGTTAAGTGAGCTTATGTGTCTACCGGTTACACCTACGTAGGCAGACTCCACTTTTAGGCCGCTGGCTTGCTCGGCTCTTCTTACTGATTCGGCAACTGACTCTCTAGCTTCTTCTACATTGACCACCATGCCTTTGTGCATACCGTGTGATGGCACTAGACCGACACCTAAGACTTGGATGTTACCTCCTGAGTCCAACGTGCCAATAATAGTACATATTTTGGTCGTGCCAACATCAATAGCCGAGATGATTTTTTTCATGGTTTGTTTCCCTCCTTTGTTTTACTTTCAAATTGACCTCTCAAAAACTATGGATTTTTATTTATCAAGGCGTTCAGCCACTCTAAGTTTAGCGCTGCGGCTTCGAGGATTGGTCCTAGTTTCATTTAGGGATGGCGTGATAACTTTTTTTGTTACTATTTTCAACTTCGGCTCATGGCCGCATCGACAAATTAGAACATTTGGTGGACACAGACATCCTTTAGCTTCACGCACCATAAACTGCTTGACTATTCTGTCTTCCAAGGAATGGTAGGTGATAACTGCCAGCCTGCCCCCAGGAGCAAGGCATTTGATGGACCCATTCAAAGCTGTAACCAAGTTTTCCAGCTCACGATTTACGATGATGCGCAGAGCTAGAAAGGTTCTAGTGGCTGGATGAACCCTGCGCTGATGGCTGCCTACCGCCTTTTCAATTATACGGGCTAGTTGTAGGGTAGTATTCACAGGTCGATTTTTCACAATATGACGGGCTATCCTTTCACTATATTGCTCTTCGCCGTAAGTCCTAATGAGATGGCTCAGTTTTTTTTCAGGGAAAGTGTTGATAATGTCGGCGGCAGTTAATTTTTGGGCTGGGCTGAAACGCATGTCGAGGGGGCCCTCGCGTTGAAAACTGAAGCCGCGTTCGGCTGTGTCGAGCTGCATGGATGATATTCCTAGGTCAAACAGGATTCCGTGTACTGGTAGAAAATTGTTTTTTCTACAAATCTCCTCGATGTTGATGAAGTTTTCATTCACTATGGTGAATGATTTTCCATAACTCGATAGTCTGGCTCTAGCTACCTCAATAGCTTCGGGGTCTGTGTCAATGCCCAGAAGGTGCCCGTCGGGCTGAATCTTTTCCAGTATGGCTTGGGCATGACCAGCTGAACCTAGAGTGCAGTCAACATAGCGTTTTCCAGGTTGCACTTGCAACGCTTCTATAGTTTCGTTAAGTAGCACCGGAACGTGAATTGATAGTGACATGGTCAAACTCATTGGTGTGCCTCTAGGCTTTCTATAATTTGCCATACTTGTTCTTCAGTTGCTGACTTTTCCGCCTCCCACAGACTTGGGTTCCATATTTCGATATAATTGTTAAGTCCCACTACGATAGCTGTGTCACTTATTTCAGCATACTGGCGTAGTACTGCTGGCAAGGCTATTCTTCCCTGTCCATCAATTGAGAGGCTAAATGCTGTGCCAAATATGCTACGGTTCAATTTCCTTAGTTTGCTAGATGGTACGGCCTTAGGGGCTAGGGTGTCAGCTAATTTACGCCACTCAGCTGCCGGGTAAACGACGATGCATTTTTCAGCCCCTTTGGTAAGCATTAACTCTGCCCCTAATTCTGCTCTGAACTTAGGCGGCAGAGGTAATCTACCCTTTCCATCAACTTTATATTCGTACTCGCCGAGAAACATATTTTCCCTGAGCTAGCCTTTAGGCCAGTACAGCCTCTCCTTCTAGCTGTTTTTCCAAGATTTTTATTTCAGCCCAGTCTAATTTAGCCAGTTCTTCAATGTATTCCTGGGTTCTAGGGTCGTTACTTAACGAGTAAGTAACGAGGCCATTTGTATCTTGCTGCTCTTTGAGTATGCCTTTTTCTATTAAAGCTTTTATTGCCTCTCTCAGATTGATTTTGGCAGTATCTAAGGCGCAGGCGATGGTGCAAAGGCTTAGTTTTGCCCGCGGGTGACGAGACCAGAAGCGGATTAGTTGAAGCTCCATATTGTTGCGGCTATTTTCCTTAAGGAAGTTAAACAGCCTGCTGTTAGCTATCCGGTACTGAACGCAATCAATCACCATGATTTTTTTCCTCCTTTCACCACTTTTTCCCACTTTTCCCCATTATAGAACACGCATCCCCCATTTTGTCAATACCTTTTCCCCACGATTTTTGGCATTTTCAGCTAAAACTTGTCATCGTCAAGCAGTGTAACCTCCTGATATTTCAAGAAGTTGTGTTTTTATCTGCGGGGAGTCCAATATGTTGAGGCACGTTATGGTTACCACTTTTCGTTTTGTTTTGGTACTAAAGTCTGGATGAGGGCCGGGTGGGTATTTATAGTTTGCAGCTTTGTTGAAGTATGATAAAATAGGCAGATGTTAACTGCTGGTGTACTTGTTATCAGTGATAAGGCGTCACGGGCTGAAAGGCAAGATATAAGTGGGCAAGTTGCCAAGGAATTTATTAATCGGTTGGGTATTGAGGTGAAAAGGTATGAGGTTGTACCTGATGAGGCAGAGGTTATCTCGTCCAAGCTTAAAGCTTGGGCTGATGTCGATGCACTGGACCTCATTTTGACCAGTGGTGGAACTGGATTGTCTTCCCGGGACGTGACGCCAGAGGCGACACTTGGGGTGATAGAAAAATTTATTCCTGGCCTAGCTGAAGCGATGAGGCTAGAGACTATGAAAAGGAAACCTGAGGCAATACTTAGTCGTGCTATAGCGGGCAGCCGTGGAAAATGCTTGATTATCAATCTTCCAGGCAGCCCGCAAGGGGTGAAGGAATGTCTCGAGGTTATTTTACCTGTTTTGCCTCATGCCCTAGAGATTCTTAGCGGCAGAGCGGCTGAATGTGCCAGTGATGGGGTTAGATGAATGCGTGTCGATATTTTGACGTTATTTCCTGAAATGTTTAATGGTTTTCTAAACTGTAGCATTGTTGGTAGAGCCATAGAGCGTGCTATAGTTGATATTAGGGTTCATAATATTCGTGACTACGCTCATGATAAACATCGTGTTGTGGATGACTATCCCTATGGTGGTGGGGCTGGAATGGTGCTCAAACCGGGGCCTATATTTGAAGCTGTTGAGGCTATAAAGGGCGAACTGGGGCTTTTGGCCGTTCCCACCATTTTGCTTTCGCCGCAGGGGCGGCTTTTTAAGCAGGAAATTGCGCAAGAGTTAGCCCGTTTTCAGAATCTAATTTTGATATGTGGCCATTATGAGGGTGTTGACGAGAGAGTAGCCGAGCATTTGGCTACTGATGAGATTAGCATTGGCGACTATTTGTTAAGTGGCGGTGAAATCCCTGCTATGGTGGTGGTGGATTGTGTGGTTCGATTATTGCCAGGAGTTATTGGCTCAGAGAAGTCGCTTGTTGAGGATTCCCTCGTGGACGGGCTGCTGGAATACCCGCAGTATACTCGTCCTGAGGTATATCGTGGCTGGTCGGTACCGTCTGTTTTACTTTCTGGGAATCATGGTGAGATTGCACGATGGCGACGATATCAGAGGTTACTACGGACCGCTAAGCGACGTCCAGACCTTTTAGTCAAAGCTGTGCTCTCCGAAGAAGACAGGAAGTTGCTTAGTGAAACCCTTAGAATTACATCTATATCGTAAAAGAGGTCTAGCTGAAAATGAGTATCAATGCCATTAGCCGAGTTAAAGCAGAGTCTAAAATACCTGAAATTAGTCCTGGTGATACGGTAAGAGTTAGCTTCAGGGTCAAGGAAGCTAATCGGGAAAGGGTTCAAACGTTGCTTGGGTTGGTGGTGAGAGTAAGGAGAGGAAGCGGTGGCGGTAATTTTACTATCAGGCGGGTTACTTATGGCGTGGGGGTGGAGCATACGTTTCCCTTTGCTTCACCTCTCTTGGAGAAAGTTGAGGTGGTGCGACGTGGCAAGGTTCGTCGCGCCAAACTTTACTACATGCGCCGACTGAGTGCTAGAGAGGCACGTCTTAAAGAGCGCCGTGAGATGATAGCAGAAAAACTCGGTGGGGCTATGGGTGAAATTGAGGGTGCTGAGTCCAAAGAGGTTGAGACTGGCGAAGCTGTAGTTGCGGAAACTGAAAAGGCAGAATGAAGTATGCGGAAGTGGCGGTCAATTCACCTGTTGCCTACCGCCGTAGCTTTTGTTATTCGATACCCGATGGACTAAAGGTTGATATTGGTCAAGCCGTCTGGGTGCCATTCGGCTCTCAGACCCTGCAAGGCATTGTTGTTGGATTAAGCGATTTTCCTTCTTTTGAGGTCACCAAAGAAATCACCGGTCTTATTAGCCCTTACCCTTTGTTGTCCGCAACACAAGTGGACGTCGCTCTTTGGTTGAGTAGATATTATCTATCTCCACTTTTTGATGCTGTAGCCTCGATGCTGCCTCCTGGATTTGAGCGGCGGCTGGTTACCTTCTTGCAAATGCAGCCAGGTTCGGTTGACCTATCGCAGCTGACTACCGAGGAGATACGGATTCTGCGTCTCGTTGAGAACAAGGGTAAAATTGATGTTAGGGAGCTACAGCGGAGGTTTGGAAAACGGAAAGTTGAGATGATTATCCGCCGGCTGGTGCGCCGTGGTCTGGTTTTAAAGAGCCAGCAACTGGAGGAGACTAAGGTAAAACCGAAGTTGGTTACTTATTTGAAGCTGCTTATTGGTTTGAGTGAAGCTGAGGCTGAGTTAACTCGGCTAAAAAAAGCTGGGGCTCACAGGCAAGCAGCGGTGCTTGATTTTCTAATTAAGCAACCTGAGCCGATATCCGTGGCCGAGGTTCGAAAGGTAATCGCCTGTCCTGGGGCAGTGGTTGAGGCTTTAAAGAAGCGTGGATTAGTTTCAGCGATAGAAATTGCTGTTAGACGTGACCCTTTAACCCACCTAAAAATTGTGCCAGCAACGCCACCGGGTCTGACCCCATCCCAGGAAGCAGCGTGGCAAAGGATTCAAGGTTGCATTTACCATCATGATTCGAATGCAAGAGGGTTACCACTAGTTTTTCTGCTCTATGGTGTTACAGGCAGCGGCAAAACAGAAATCTACCTTCGGGCCCTGGCCGAGTGCGTAGCTCAGGGTAAGCGCGGTATTTGTCTTGTTCCGGAAATTGCACTGACTCCACAGACTATAGAGCGTTTCGCCTCCCGTTTCCCAGGTCGTGTAGCTGTGTTACACAGTGGACTGTCTTTGGGGGAGCAGTTTGACGAGTGGCATCGGATAAGAGAAGGAGGGTGTGATGTGGTGGTCGGTCCGAGAAGTGCACTCTTTGCACCGCAGCCCGACCTTGGTCTCATCATTATTGATGAGGAGCATGAGTGGACTTATAAGCAGTCTGACAAATCACCCCGTTACCATGCTCGGGATGTGGCAATTGGACTGGCTGCAAGTAGTAGCGCGGTGGTTATTTTGGGCAGTGCCACCCCTGCCGTGGAGACTTTTTACAAGGCAAAACAAGGCGAGTACCAGCTTATAGAGTTGAAAGAGCGCATTACACTTGGAGGGCCTGCACCGTTACCAGAGGTTGAAATTGTTGATTTGAGGGACGAGCTTAAAGCTGGCAACCGTGGGCTTTTCAGTCGCTCGCTGACTGAAGCGATGACAGAAGCCCTGGCTAATCGAGAGCAGGTGATTTTATTTCTAAATCGGCGTGGTACTGCCACTTTTGTCCAATGTCGGGCGTGTGGCTTTATTTTTAATTGCCGGCACTGTACAGCAGCACTTACCTATCACTCAGCAACTCAAAAATTGATGTGTCATCATTGCCGTTTTTCTATAGCCTCACCGGAAGTCTGCCCTGTTTGTGGTAATCATAGGTTTAGATTTATGGGTGTCGGTACACAGAAGGTGGAGGATGAAGTCAGAAGGCTTTTCCCGCAGGCTCGGGTTCTCCGCTGGGACAGAGATGTCACCTCCAGTCGGCGGGCCCATGAGGAGCTCTTGGATAAGTTTCGGTCTCACGAAGCTGATATACTGATCGGGACTCAGATGATAGCCAAGGGATTGGACTTGCCGCAAGTTACGTTGGCTGGTGTGATAAGTGCTGATGTCGGGCTAAACCTGCCCGATTTTCGGGCTGGAGAACGCACCTTTCAGCTTTTGTGTCAGGTGGCTGGTAGAGCAGGGCGTGGCTTTGTACCTGGCAAGGTCATAATTCAGACTTACAGTCCGGAGCACTACGCCATACAGGCGGCATCAAAGCATGATTATTTAGGCTTTTATGAGCAGGAGATAGGCTATCGTCGTAGGTTCGGTTATCCGCCTTTTAGTCGTTTAGCTCGCCTCACATTTACACATACTAATGAAGTCACCTGTCACAAAGAGGCACAGAGGGTTAAACGTCTACTTTCTGCTGAAGCGGAGCGACGTGGCATACCTGGCTTCAGGCTTATCGGGCCAGCTCCAGCCTTTGTCCCTCGCATTCGAGGGCATTATCAATGGCAGATAATCCTCTGTGGCACTGATCCGAGCAGCTTTTTATCCGACATAACTTTACCTAGAGGTTGGGTCTTGGACATTGACCCACTAGGTATGGTTTAATAGGAGCTTGCTGATATGACAGTTCGTTCTATCTGCGTAGTGCCGGACCCTGTACTGAGACAGAAAGCCAAAAAGGTGCGAAAAATTGATAGCTCTGTACAGAGCCTTATTGATGACATGATAGAAACTATGAGAGCGGTTTCCGGGGTGGGGCTGGCTGCACCGCAGGTGGGCGTACCACTAAGGGTAGCCGTTGTGGAGATACCAGGCAGCGAAGTCATAGTTCTGATCAATCCTGAAATAGTCAAGAAGGAAGGAGAACGCATAATAGAGGAAGCCTGCCTCAGCATTCCTGGCTACAAAGGTGAGGTGAGGCGGTCAGTCCGAGTTAAAGTCAAAGCCCGGGACAGGCTCGGGCGGGATTTTCGTCTTAAAGGGGAAGAGCTTCTGGCTCAGGCTCTGGAGCATGAGATAGACCATCTTGACGGCATCCTGTATATTGACCGTATTGAGAGTCCGGAGAAGTTGCAGGAATTGTCTCCTTAACTGATCCTCAGTGATGGCTTTCGCCCACTTGATGGTGGGCATGCCTATACTTGCCACTCCATTTCGACGACAAACCTGCCGGTTAATCCCTCGAGTTCCACATTGTAAAAGCCGGGTGTTGTTTTTACTACATTGAAGGTCACCTGCCGGCTCTCACCCGGCCCTAAACTTACCTGTTCTACAGTCTCGACGGCGCCTTTCAATTTTAGTGCTAGGCTGTGGTCACCTTTAAGCTCACCGTGGTTGGTCACTATGGCGCTAATGTTGACCTTCTCACCCTGTTTCACGCGCTCTGGTGTAATGACTAAGTTGGTTACGGAGAAATGCGCAGGTACCAGTGGTATAACGATGAAACTGCCGCCAAGGCCATCTAGCTCTGCATAGTACTCTCCACCATCCTCCTTAATCACGGTGAAAGTTGTTGCCTGGCTTCCCCCGGGGGGTAGGGCTATTTCGGTTATATTTTCGACCAGCCCATTTATTCTTAGCACCACACTGTACCTGCCCGCTTGAGGGCCGTTATTGGATACAATAGCACTGATGGTTACAGGTTCTCCTGCTTTTACTTGGTTCGGAGTGATGGTCAGGTTGCTAATGGAAAAAATAGGTCTTCCCGTATATGGTGCAAATGGGGTTGGTGGGTATGGGGTTGTAGCCGGTCCCGGGGTGGGAATGTGGCCGGGAGTTGGGGATATTGCTGGAGAGTAAAGCACTCCTGGGCCCGGCGTAGGCGTTGTTGTCGGGAATCCTGCTGGTGGTATGGTAGGTGCTGGTCCCGGTACGAAAGTCGGTACAGGCGTTGGCATTTGCATATCTGGTGCTGTGGCCCTTTCTACTCCAGCAGCTTTTGTGGCTACTTCAGGTTGCTTCCTTCGTGGTGGTATAGCGACCAGTATGATAATGAGTAAAAGTAGCAGGCTGATTATGACACCGATAGTTATCCACAACCAGGTGGGAAATATGGACCAGAACGAGGCCCCTTTCACTGTAAAGTCTATAACGTTACCGTTTAGTTCTGCCGTGTGTGGCCCGGGCGTTGTTGCTGTAAAAGCGAAGTCTACAGTTTCACTTGCTCCAGCATTTAGTGTTATTTCTCTGGTGTCAACAATCTCGTTGTCTATTTTCAGAGTTAAGGTGAAGTTAGCTTTTTCATTCCGCGTATTCTTTACTGTAGCACTTATGTTTACGGTGTCTCCTACCTTGATAACTTGTGGATTAACTGTTAGGTCTATCACTTGGAGTCCGGCTTGTGCATCTATCCTGGCGGTCACAGCCAAGATGAGAACCAGTATCAGAATAACTGGCGATAGTCTGAGTAATTCTTTCATCCTTGCCTCCTAGAGTTCTCCACTGAATTTGAAGACATCTAATACTGTACGCCAAAATGAACTATAAATCAATAGCTATGCAGATGGCCCCTATCGTGGAATAAGATGGCTGATGATGACTGTCGACAGAGTGCAAGGCTGGCACAGGCTCTGGCAGATGCTATTTAGATTTCAAAAAGGCAATGAGAAGGCGAAAGTATTGGCCTTGCCTTCTTCGCCCTCCACCCATATTGCACCACCATGGAGCTCCACCAGAAACTTACATAAAGCTAGCCCCAAACCTATCCCGGGGCTATCCGCTGCGTCATCGCTTTCAAGCCTATAGTGGGGTTGGAAGATTTCCTGTGGTTCTTTTGGCAGTATATTTGGCCCACTATCTTTGACTTCGATGACAATGACACTGCCTTTGGTGCTAGCTGATAATGATATACAGCCGCCATCTGGAGTGAGCTTTATCGCATTGGACAAAAGGTGGAGCAGGACCTGTTCTATTCTTAGGCTGTCAGCGATGACCTCAGGTAAATATGGGGTCACGTCTAAATTAAGAGATTGTTTTCGGCTATTGACCATGGGCTGTATACAGGCAGCTACTTTGTAAACGATGTCACTGATATTAGTCGGCTCCGGCGCTAGATAAAACCTTTCAACCGTTTGCTTTCTTATGGGGTGAGCTGTGTTGCTCATGCAAATAGTCATACCTTTAAGTAGCAATTTTGAGGTTCACTAAATTGCGTACCGTACCTTGGGTGCTCTTCCACACATTATCAGGGCATCTTTTCCTGTGTCAACGCTCCCATCTGATTTTTTGTATTCAATTTTGGCTTGTGGGACTAAATTCTCACCTGGATTCATGACTATTGGTTGGTGCCACGCATGAAGTGGTTTTTGTCTGCTGGGGCAGTTAACATAAAGTTACCGGGGAGGGTATGTGCAGCTGTTAGATGCCCGCTAGTTTTCGGGATATGACTTGCTGCATTTTACCCACAGCTTTTGGCCGTCCGTTATGAACTCTGTGGTCCCGTGGTTTGAAGTCAGGTAGATTTTATTTCCTAGTTGTTTGGTTAACCTGTTCAACACCTCAGCGTGGGGTAAGCCAAATCTGTTTGCGGCCCCGACGGAAATAACTGCTATCTCGGGGTCGACTACAGCCAGAAATCCGGCAGTGGTTGACGTTCGGCTGCCATGGTGCGCAACCTTTAGTACGGTGCTCTTCAAGTTAGCTCGCTGGGCTGTTAAATACCATTCGGCTTCTTGATGAATGTCGGCGGTGAACAAGAAACTTATTTTATTCCAACTCAAACGTAGCACTAGACCATTGTTGTCTATATCATGTGAAGTGTTCTGGAGCAAAGATGAAGGTGGATGGATTATTTCCATCCTTATGCCATTTCCCAGGCTTATCTCCTGTCCAGCGTGAGCTATTTTATGTTCGATTTTTTTGCTTTTAATTAAGGTGCGCCAGTGTTGATAAATGCTTGAAGTGTAGGTTACATCTGGCTCGATAACTTGCGATACTTTATATTTCTGGAGTACTGCTATCAGACCTGTAAGGTGGTCAGCCTGAGGCTGAGTTAGCACGACCAAATCGATATTTCGAACCCAGAAAGGTAGTCTCTCGCCCAGTGCCAGAGATATCGCTTGCGGATCTGGTCCACCATCTATGAGGATATTTTGGCGGCTTGGTGTTTGAATCAGGATGGCGTCACCCTGTCCGACGTCCAGTATATTTACATGTAGTTTATTATCAGGCAAGTTTAGGGTAACTGTCCAGACTAGGGCTGTCACGATAAAAAGGGGCAAGAGAACCCATTTCACAGATAGTCGTGCGGCTTGTTCTGTAGCTTTGCTTGCCGAATGGCTTATTTTAGAGGTTGCTTGTAAAAGAGAATTGGCTAGCTGTTTTCGATATTTGATAGCTGTTGTGGCTAAGGCCAGTAAGACATAATAGAGGAGTATCTGCCAGACATGTATACTACCGAATTGAAGTGATGAAAATGGCAGGGTATCAAAGGCTTGAACTACTAAGATGAAACAGGTGAGGAATAGCCAGGCTACGGAGCCCAGAATGTGTGCTAGTAGCGGTGCAAAAAGGCCAGCAATACCAACTAGTGCTGTGGTGACAATAATTCCAGGCAGGAAGAGTAAAGCCAGTAAAGTAGCTTGGGGACCGACGAAAGAAACAATGCCAAAGTAATAGGCGATGACGGGCCATGTAGCTAAAATGGCAGATAGCGTTATAGCAAAACTGTCGACGATGTTATTGAGGAATGATGCCGCGGTTCTTTCCCCGCTTGAGATAGAAGCTACCCCTTTTCTTCCCCAGGCCTGAAGGTAAGGTGATATGTAGAGGAGTCCTGCCATGGCCAGGAAACTTAATTGGAAGCTGGCATCCCACATGACGTGAGGTTCTATGCCAATCATCAATGCTGCGGCGAAGGCGAGCGCTGTTGATGCGGTGCGTTGTCTGCCAAGGTATTCGGCGAACAGAAACATGCTTCCCATAACTGCACCGCGTACGACAGGCGGACGCATCCCGGTAATCAGAGCGTACAGCCATATGACTAGAAGGGCGAGCCAGATGTATATATAGTAGCGCCTGCCAAATAGCGAGATGCCTAGGCTGAGAAAGATGCCAATGATTATGCTGAGATGAAGTCCAGATATGGCTAACAGATGAGCAGTTCCTGTTCTGGTAAAAGTTTCTTTTAGAGAATACGGTATGTTACCCCTCAAGCCAAGCAAAATCCCCTGGGCTAGGGAGGCTTGTGGCTCGGGAAGCGCAAGAGATAGGCTCTGGGAAAGTTGACTTCGCAGTGTGTGAATCCAGGATAGTGGCTTAAAACCCTTGCCAGTATCGATGATTTCAATTTTTGGGTAATTCATAATGGAATAGATTCCGTGCCGTGCAAGATAGCCTTTATAGTCGAATTCATCGTATTGCGGTGGTGTTTGCAGACCACCGGTCAGTCTCAGTATATCACCGTAGTAATATTCCCTTTCCTTGTATCTTGGCACGCGTATGAGTACCTTTCCTTGTACTTTTTTCCATCCGCCTTCTGTTTGTAGCTCAACGGCGGAAAGTTGGAAGATAGCAGTTGTGTTTCTGAGTTCATGTTCAGTGCATACCATTCCCTTGATTTCAACAATACCCTTGTTGTTATAAAACTGGATATGATGTTCATTGATTACCGGCAAGCTTGTCTGGAAGCGGATGCTGCCGCCAAGCAAAGTTAAGAAGCAAAAGCCGGCTAAAAATAGAAGCCTTGTATGCTGTCTGAAAAAGGGAATGAGACAGAATGGTAGCAGTCCCAAGCAAATGATGCCTGCGGAAAAAGGGATTCTGGATCCCAGGTAGACTCCAGCTACCCAGGCAGCACTGAGGTAAATAAGTGTCACGGGATTCTTAGTCCTCTAAAATTACTAACTCTTTTATCCTCTCGAGCGTGGAGTGGCCAATGCCTTCTACTTTCAGCAAGTCCTCTATCCGCTTGAATGATCCGTGCCGATTCCGGTAGTTAATAATTGCCTCAGCTCTGTCCTTCCCGATTCCGGGCAAAGCGGCAAGCAGCCAGGTTTCGGCACGGTTTATGTTTATCTTCTGTGGCTGATAACCTTCGCCGGCCTTAGGCACATAAATTTTGATTCGGGTCAGATCGGCCTCGATTGTAACTCCAGCAGCTTGAATGAGGGTCTCCAGGGTGTCACCTTCTCTTAATGGATAGAAGCCAGGGTTGGCTACCGCCCCATCGATGTAAATATCTCCCTTATAATGAAAGGACTCGGCTGGTGATAAAACGATCTCAACGGGCTTGTGGCTCCTTTGTCTGATTGCTAGCATTACACTGCCAGCGACGAGGCTGATAATTAGAAATAAAACGATGAGAAGCCAGTATTTCTCCAGACGACTTGACATAATTAGCCCCTTGTCTTTACCTTATTAATTATTATTTAAGTAAAGTGGTAAAATTGTAGCATAGATGGCGGAATTTAAAACGATAACAGTTAACCGCAGGGCTTATCACGACTATTATATTTTGGAAAGCCTGGAAGCTGGCATTGTCCTTACTGGCACTGAGATAAAGTCTATCCGCGCTGGCAGGGTTAGTATTCGTGATGCTTATGCGCGGCCTGAGGGTGGGGAGCTGTGGCTTTATAATTCGCATATTGCTGCCTATCAACCTGGCAGTCGCCATAACCATGAGCCGAACCGACCGCGTAAGCTTTTGTTACACCGTCGTCAGATCGACGAATTAACAGGGATGGTGACACGGAAAGGTTTGACAGTAGTACCTTTGAGGTTGTATATTAAGAGAGGGATTGCTAAGGTGGAGTTAGGGGTGGCTAAGGGCAAGAAGATTTATGATAAGCGTGAGGCACAGGTTCGCCGTGAGGTGGAGAGGGAAATGGGGCGGGTATTGAGAAAGGGCTAGAGTACATTAAAAACTTAGTTTTCTGGGGGCGTGAGGCTTCGACAGTGGAGGGCCTACAGAATAGCAGGTCGAGGTGCCATCCGCCTCGTAAAACAGGTGGCAAAAGACAACTGCCGAAGCAGTTCCCATTGCAGCCTAATTGAGGTTGCACATCCGACCTGACCTCACCCCGATGGGTTGGGATCGGGTGTCGACGAATCGGGGCGCTCCAGCTTCGATGTCGATAGAGGCTGGCTAAGAATTATCGACTGGCCTAACCGTGCTTCGCCAGTAGACGCCGGTTAAGCGAGATTAAAAGCTGGCTAAACCTGTAGCTGATTCTGGCAACCTTCTTCTGGACGGGGAGTTCAACTCTCCCCCGCCTCCACCAGAAAAATAAACAGGCTCTGTCTCAAATCGGGGCCTGTTTAATTCACGTCTTTTTGAGACTAATTAACGGTTATCTTACCCACAGACTTGCTGACCACCTCCCCGATGATAGTTGCCTCTACTATACCAGCTTTTTGTAGCTTTGGCAGGAGTTCCGTGGCTGCTTTAGCAGGGAGCGAAATCAGCAGACCTCCCGAGGTTTGGGGGTCAAACAGAATGTCTCTGATATAATCAGGTACACTTTCCGAAAATTTGACCATTCTGCCGTAGAATTCCCTATTTCTGTCCAACCCGCCGGGACAAAGTCCCGCTTTGGCGAATCCTATAGCTTCCGGAAAAATCGGGATCGAGCCGGAATTGATTTTAATGCCTACTTTGCTATTTTCGGCTAGCTGGCAGGCATGCCCGAGGAACCCAAAGCCGGTTATATCAGTGCAGGCATGCACTCCTGTTTCCTGCATTAATTCCGAGGCCGTCTTATTCAGGGATGCCATGAATCTGGTCACCCTGGTCACGGTCTTTTTGTTAGCTTTACCGGCTTTCAGGGCGGTGCTAATTATGCCGGTCCCAAGTGGCTTTGTGAGTATGAGCTTGTCCCCCGGTTTGGCTCCGCTATTGGTGACCAAATGTCTGGGGTGCACTATGCCGGTAACTGAAAGTCCATACTTTAGCTCATTATCCTCAACGCTGTGCCCGCCGACAAGTGCCACACCGGCCTCTTTCATCTTATCAATGCCACCTTTGAGTATGTTTTTTAAGACTGATATGTCCAGCTTCTTTATCGGGAAACAGACGACATTCATGGCGGTTACAGGTCTGCCGCCCATGGTATAGACGTCGCTCAGGGCATTGGCAACGGCGATCTGGCCGAAGTCGTAGGGGTTGTCAACAATAGGTGTGAAGAAGTCTATGGTCTGGATGATAGCCAGTTCATCGCTCAGTTTGTAAACACCGGCATCATCTAGGCTTTCCATACCTCGGATTACATTTTTATCGGGTGTCAGAGGTAGGCCGCACAGGGCTTTATCCAGGTCTCCCGGACCCAATTTTGAAGCTCAGCCGGCGCCACTGACTCCCTGGGTTAGTTTTGGAAGCACACTTTTAGCCATTTGAGTTATATTGTAGCATTGATAAGGTTGGTGAAGCTAGAAGTGTGGGTATAGTTTCTTCTGATGTAGTGCGAGGCTTTAGCCCCGCTGTTTTATCAGCCACGCTGTCCGTATAAACACAGCTTTGAAACTAATTCGAGGTATAGTAGAATAGTTGTACGTTATGATAAGTGAATTACGCCATTTGCCCAGTGTGGATAAGGTCATATCTGAAGAGCGAATAAAACGGCTCCGTGAGCTTTACTCCCATGATGTGATCGTGGGCTTGGTGCGTCAACAGCTGGAACAGAGCCGTCTGGCTGTAACGCAAGGGAAGCCATGTCCCTCTCTTGATGAAATAGTGGACTCTGTTTGCTTGTTGACACAAGCGCTGTTAGAGCCCAGCTTGCGTCCGGTGGTTAATGCTAGTGGTGTGATATTGCATACTAACCTGGGACGAGCACCACTGAGCAGGGAAGCCCTGGCAGCTATGGAGCAGGTGGCTACAGGTTTTTGCAACCTGGAGTTCGACCTGGAAAGCGGGACCCGCGGGTCTCGGGATGTTCATATCGAAGGGCTTTTGTGTCAGTTGACGGGGGCTCAAGCTGCACTTGTGGTGAATAACAATGCCTCTGCTGTGCTTCTGGCGCTAACTGCTCTGGCAAAGGGAAAAGAAGTGGTCGTGTCTCGTGGTCAGGCTGTGGAGATTGGCGGCGGTTTCCGGATACCAGATATTATGAGACAGAGCGGCGCGAAGCTGGTGGAGGTAGGCACGACTAATTGCACCTACATTTATGACTATGAACGGGCGATCGGCCCACGGACTGGTGTGCTTTTGCGTGTCCATGCCAGCAATTTCAGAATCGAAGGCTTCACTCATTCAGTCTCGCTTGAAGAATTGATAATGCTTGGCAATACATATAACCTCCCTGTGCTTGATGACCTCGGGAGCGGTTGCTTTCTGGACACAACGATGTTTGGACTTGGTCCTGAACCTATGGTGCAGCAAAGCGTAGCGTTCGGTGCTGGGCTGGTCTGCTTTTCGGGCGACAAGCTGGTGGGCGGTCCGCAGGCGGGGATTATCGTCGGTAAGAAAATTTTCGTCGATAAACTGCGGAAGCATGCCCTGGCCCGGGCGGTGCGCATTGACAAAGTAAGGTTAGCCGCTTTAGCTGCTACGCTGGTTCACTATTTAAAAGGTGAAGCGTTAAAGAAGATACCAGTGTGGCGGATGATTTCGGCACCACTGGTGGAGGTCGAGAATCGAGCTAGACTGTGGGCGCACTCCGTGGGTGATATGGCCAAGGTGGTTGATGGTGAGACAATGATTGGTGGTGGCAGTTTGCCAGGCAGCTCACTTCCCACCAAGCTGGTCGCCATTAACAGCAAAGGCAGGCAAAGAAACATGGCTAAACGTCTGGCGCAAAAACTGCGCCAGCATAGTCCGCCGGTCATCGGGCGCGTTAGCGATGACATTCTGTTACTCGACCCCAGGACGGTTCTCCCTGAAGAGGATGTAATTGTGCTTGAGGCACTAAGTAGGACCGTTGCCGGTCTCTAACTGTAATAAAAGTCTGTGATGATGTTGTCTGAACCATTTAGCGCTACACAGGAGAATTAGAGGGCATGTTCGTCATAGGTACGGCCGGTCATATAGACCACGGCAAATCAGTTCTGGTGCGTGCATTGACGGGAATAGACCCTGACCGGTTGCGTGAAGAAAAGGAGCGGGGTATGACCATTGACCTTGGCTTTGCTTGGCTAAAGTTGCCGAGTGGGCAGGAGGTTGGAATCGTTGATGTTCCGGGGCATGAGCGTTTTATAAAGAATATGCTCGCCGGGGTGGGTGGTATAGACATGGCATTGCTCATAGTGGCTGCTGACGAGGGAATAATGCCTCAGACCAGAGAACATTTGGCAATACTTGATTTGCTGGACATAAAAAAGGGGATAGTGGTTATCAACAAGAAAGACCTTGTGGATGATGAATTGCTGAGCCTGGTAAAAATGGAGGTTGAAGAGCTGATAGGGTCTACTACCCTGGCCGAAGCTCCAATTGTTGCTGTCTCTGCTCTTACTGGTGAAGGTTTGCCTGAGCTAATTGATACCATTGACCATGTCCTGATGTCTGCTGAGCCCCGGAAAGACATAGGCAGACCGAGACTAATGATTGACCGTGTGTTCACTATAGCTGGTTCCGGTACCGTGGTGACTGGCACGTTGATTGATGGTACGCTCTCGGTGGGACAGGAGGTGGAGGTGCTACCTTCAGGAATTAGGACCAGGCTGCGAAGCTTGCAGACACATAAAGCCCGTATCGATATTTCCGGTCCGGGTAGCCGGGTAGCAGCCAATCTTACTGGAGTAGCTACTTCTCAGTTAAAACGCGGAGATGTGCTTACCTGTCCTGGATGGCTAGTGCCGTCGAGTAGAGTGGATGTAGGCCTTCGACTCCTTTCGGGTATTAGACATCCGCTCCGGCATGGTACCACGGTTAGCTTTCACACGGGCACTGCCGAAGTTATAGCAAAAGTCCACCTGCTTGAGAAGGAAAAGCTTAGCCCTGGGGATAGTTCCTGGGCACAACTAGCTTTAGAAAAGCCGGTGGCTGTGGTCAAGGGAGACCGTTTCATCATCCGTTCGCCTGTGGAGACACTTGGGGGTGGTCAGGTTATCAGTAGTCATGCCCGGCGGCATCGACGGTTCCGCCCTGCAGTTATTTCCAACCTGAAGGTCAGGGCGCAAGGGACTGTAGGAGAAATCGTTTTGGCAACATTAGAGGTAAGTCAACCTCTGGGACTGGAGCAGCTGGCGGTGGAATGCAATCTGGCCATAGACGAGACTAAGAGCGTAGTGAACGAGCTTATTAATAAAGGTAAGGTGATGGCAGTAGGGCATGGGGAGCACGGTTTACTATTTACCCGTTCCGGCTGGGACAAATTAGCCAGGCGAGCAGAGACTATAGTTGGCGATTATCACCGTAGGTTTCCAACTCGTTTCGGCATGCCCAAAGGGGAGCTGAGCAGCAGGCTGAAGCTGGCGCCACAATCAGCAGGCTTTCAGCAGCTTTTTGATGCTGGTGTTCTGGTTGAAGAGGGAGCTACTGTCCGCCTCACTTCTCACCAAATTAAACTTAGTCAAGAGCAGCAGTCAAAGATAGATGCCTTTCTACGTGCTCTGGGCCAGAACCCATATTGTCCTCCGGGTGATTTAACGATTGAGTCCGACTTGCTCAATTTGCTAATCGAGCAGCAAAAAGTGGTGAAGGTGAGCAATAATGTTGTTTTCACAGCAACCGCCTATAATGAGATGGTAAATAGAGTTGTTGCCCATATTCGAGAACGGGGTAAGGTTACCCTTGCTGAGGTCCGGGACATGCTTGGCACCAGTAGAAAGTATGCTCAGGCACTTCTGGAATACATGGATGAAAAAAAACTGACGCGCCGAATAGGCGATGAGCGGGTCCTCAGGTAGCTAGTTTCGTCCCATCAATCTGCCGCTTTCTTGATAAAAGTACCTGAAGCCGTTATAGGATGGGTCGATCGGGCATGTCTTAGCCACGCCCCACACCTCGTCACCGTGATGCCAGGCATTAAAAAAACGGCTAGGCGTCCTTATGCTGTGGACAATTGCGTTCAACTCAACCTGCTTTTTGTCCGCGGGTGCTCAGCAATAAGGGGTCTGCGTTTTTGCCCTGAATTTATGGGAGCTGCGGATAAAGGTTTTTGCCAGAATTTGTGCAGAACCCAAATACGGTCCTGGCAGTCGCGTTGTAATTGGTACATCTGTATGAGGACTGTTCATCACATCTATAGCAGGTCTGCTGGTCATAATACGACATTAGCACCACATTTGAGGAATGGAAAATTTAATGCTGCTTTTTTCACGACTTCTCTTATTGACATATTCGACAGTATCACAGCAAATCTATACACGAGAGAAGCGCAAATGAAACCTTAATAGTGTTTATGTCATCACCGATAGACGGTACTAAAAGTCTTTCAAAAAGTAATGCCCATGCATTCTCCCTGTTTCGCTTTTACTGTAAGAAACCGGGTAAAACTGGGTAAATGCCAGCAAACCTTAGGTGCCCATATTTCAGGAGGTCAGGAGATGGAGAGGCGCTAGAAAGTTATTGACGATTCTTAGGGATGATAGGAAGCTACCAGGCATGTTCGGCGGTATTCTTATTGATGTTGCTATCATTGTTGCTGTCACAATTGTGGCGTTCGTCTGGTATTCGACTTAACATCCTCCTTCCAATTAGCGGTGGCAATTGTGAAGGAGAGGCGAAAATCTCACATATGTGGTGTGATCTCGTGTGTACAGGTATGGTCTGTTTGTGATGCCTCGTAGCTCTTTAATATGCCAGATTTAGTCCACAATTCAACCTTACGGGCTAGAAGTCCTCTGTACAAGCCACCAAATCTGGCGGGAGCGTATGGGAGTCGAACCCACCGGAGACATTAAGAATGCCTCCCGACGGATTTGAAGTCCGCGAAGCCCACCGGGACCCAAACGCTCCCTGGGTATCTTTTTTGGTTACCGTTTGACAGAGCTGTGTGTTTTTGTCGGCTGTTTCCGATAACATCATACCAGATTAGGGATGACAATAAAAACGTAGAAATTAAGGGTGGAGCTTGTTAGGGCAGGCTGGTTGCTAGTATAATGAATCAGCAACTGGGGCTGTAGCTCAATTGGGAGAGCGCCTCCCTTGCACGGAGGAGGTCAGGGGTTCGAAT
>CAZJVJ010000014.1:0-27446 GCA_964549635.1 uncultured Dehalococcoidales bacterium | reverse complement strand
TGTCCCCTCACGCACAAATGCATGATCATCAGCAATCAAAATTCTAATCTTTCTTAACCTTTGCTCTTCGTCTCGGTTCATTAAACACCCCTGCCCACTATAGAAAATCACGGAACTAGGCACAAATACCTAGTCACAATGTCGTTCCCGAGAGACCTACATAAAAAGAAACATACAAACACGAACAAGTATTTCAACGGACGCAAACTTACACACAAATGTGATTAACTTCCCTTTTGGAAGCAAAAGTTATGTCTGACACAACACCTCCGCATATCGACTTTATATCAAATTCTCTTATTCACGTAGTATTATTACATATAATAGCTCGCTTGGCAATTAGAGCATGAAACACCAAAATCGAAAGCCGAATGAAAGGGTATTTCAGTCGTGAACTTGGCGTTTATCGCTGTGTTAACACTTGCCATACCTGTGGTTCTCCTCCCCGTAGTATTCATCTGTTACTTAAAGGGCAAGCGCCTACGACAAGCCAGTAATCAACCACGGCAAAGGACTTTGCATATAGGCGAGACTAGGAGCACAAAAACCGAAGTTCAGCGCCTAAATACGTGGCTAAAAATTATCAAAAGACTGTGATTTGTGACTGAGATTCATGAAAAAATATCTTAATAGCATTGAGCACAAAAATTGCCTAGGATTTAAGATTTAGGTGAGGGAGAGCAGCAAACAATACTTTTGAAAGTGTAAACTTTGGGGAGTAGAATAAGAATGAAGTCAAAGGTGGGTACACAATGGTAGATACAAAAGGGATGAACAATTTTATCCAGGAAATTTCTTCAATGCCCGGAGGTGAAAAGATTAACCTCTGTATCCAGTGTGGCACCTGCACTGCGTCTTGTCCTAATGCTAACAAGATGGACTATGCGCCTCGTGAGTTGATCGCTATGGCGCGGGCTGGTATGCGAGAGGCAGTCCTATCAAGCAACTCGATGTGGCTCTGCCTGTCATGCTATATGTGCACCGTACGTTGCCCCAGGGGAATAGTACCTACCTATATAATGCATGCGCTGGAACACCTATCGATGCGCCACCATATTAGCAACCCCAAAACTCGAACTCCGATACTTTACAAGGTATTTAGCAAAACAGTACGTGATGTTGGGCATATTCCAAGATTCGGTTGTATGGGGCGGTTCTATCTTCAGGTGAATCCATTCGGGGCCATAAAAAACATACCAGTTGCACTATCTTTGCTAAAGCATGGGCGTATGCCGATTACCCAAACTAGGAAATTGCGGCCCGAGGCACTTAGACAATTTCGGGCTATTGTGGACAAAGCCGAAGAACTCGGCAAACACCTCGAAAGAAAAAAGTTAAAATCTCTCAAAGTAGCTGAGCCTAGTTAACGGTAAACTTAAAAGTAAAGTGTAATGTAATAAATAAACGAATTATGGGGGTAAATTTTGAGATATTATAGTTATTTTCCGGGTTGCTGCATGTACGAAGACAGTCGTGCTTATGACACATCGGCACGAGCCGTCGCCAAGGTGTTAGACATTGACCTTATTGAGCTTGAAGATTGGAACTGCTGTGGTTCCACTCCCTACACGGTAGTTAGCGAACTTTCTGCCTTTTGTTGCTGCGCCCGAAACTTGGCACTGGCAGAAAAAAGGGGGCTTGACCTAGTCGCAGCCTGCAGTGACTGCTATCTGATTTTAAGTCGGACTAACCAGCATTTTGCAATGTATCCTGAGGTGAGGATGCAGATAGAAGAGGCCCTAGCTGCCGGTGGTCTCAAATACCATGGTACTGTTAAGGTGCGGCACATTCTGGACATGTTTGCTAACGATATACCCACCGAAGACATCAAAACCAGAGTCAAGGTCGATTTAAGCGATTTAAAAGTAGCCCCGTATTATGGGTGCCAGGTAGTGCGTCCGCAACCAAACTTTGATGACCCTGAGTACCCGACATCTATGGAACGCTTGCTAGAGAGTTTGGGAGCCCATGTGGTACCCTATCCATTGAAAACTCGCTGCTGCGGTGGTTCTTTAATCCTATCTGAAGAACAGATAACTTTTGGCTTGATCCGCAAACTCCTCGAAAACGCTTTAAACAACGGAGCCGACTGTATCGCAGTTGCCTGTCCTTTCTGTCATCTTAATCTGGATGCGTACCAAGGAGCGCTAAACAGGAAGTTCAACACAAAGTTTAACATACCAATATTATTCTTTACTCAGCTTATGGGCATAGCCTTCGATATTGAAAACAAGGAGATCGGATTGAGAGAAAACATCGTTCCTTTGGGGAAAAAGCTAGCCAAGTACGTGAAAAGGTAAGGAGAAGCCAATGGAGCCCAAAATAGGTGTATACATCTGTCATTGCGGAGCAAATATTGCCGCTACAGTTGATGTTGAGAAGGTAACCGAGTTCGCCAAAGGTCTGCCATCGGTGGCCATAGCTCGAGATTATAAGTTTGTCTGTTCAGACCCCGGTCAGGAACTGATAAAGAACGACATCAGGGAACTGGGGCTAAATCGCATTGTTGTAGCTTCTTGTTCACCACGGCTTCATGAACCAACTTTCAGACGCACTCTGAGTAATGCTGGTTTAAATCCTTACCTGTTTGAAATGGCAAACATCAGAGAGCACTGTTCCTGGGTACACGAAGACAAAGATAAGGCAACCGAAAAAGCCAAGGCACTGGTCAGTGCCGCAGTTAGGCGTGTTGTCCATCACGTTCCCCTAGAGTCCAAAACGGTCCCATTTAATCCCGACACAATTGTGGTCGGTGGGGGGATTGCCGGCATACAAGCAGCACTAGAGATCGCTGACTCAGGCCATAAGGTATATCTGGTAGAGCGGGAGCCATCCATCGGCGGTCACATGGCTCAACTTGATAAGACCTTTCCCACTCTAGACTGTTCCGCCTGAATACTCACACCGAAGATGGCCTCGGTGAGGTCACACGAAAATATCCAGCTGATGACCTATAGTGAAGTGATAGATGTCTCAGGCTACATAGGCAATTTCAAAGTAAAGGTTAAGAAGAAACCGCGCTATGTAGATGAAAGTAAATGTACTGGCTGTGGTACCTGTCAGGAGAAATGTCCAATAAAAGTCGACAACGAGTTTGATATCAGACTAGGTAAAAGAAAGGTTATCTATACCCCGTTTCCTCAGGCAGTGCCAAATATTCCTGTTATTGACCGCGAGCATTGCACTTATTTCATCAAGGGCAAGTGCCGGGCCTGCGAGCGGTTTTGTGAGGTCAAGGCAATCGACTTCGAGCAAACTGAGCAACTAATCGAATTGGAGGTCGGTTCAATCATTATTGCTACTGGCTTCGATGCCTTTGACCCATCGCCAATGTCACAATTTGGCTACGGGAGATATGATAACGTTGTTACTGGTCTTCAGTTCGAAAGGATGAGCAATGCCTCAGGCCCCACCGGCGGTAAAATAGTCCTTAAAAATGGGGCTGAACCCAAAAGCATCGCCATCCTCCATTGTATTGGTAGCCGGGACATCAACTACCACGAGTATTGCTCCCGCGTCTGCTGTATGTACTCTCTGAAGTTTGCCCACCTTATCAGGGAAAAAATTCCTGATGCTACAATTTATGACCTTTACATTGACCTTCGTTGCTTCGGCAAAGGTTATGAGGAATTTTACAACCGACTACAGGAAGAAGGAGTCAACTTTATACGAGGTCGTGCTGGTGAAGTTACCGATGTTGCTGAGACCCCCGAAGAACAAGGGAAACTAGTAGTTCTTTGTGAGGATACCCTAATCGGCCGGCAAAGGCGCCTTCCTGTAGATATGGTGATTCTGAGCAACGCCCTGGAACCACGAGCCGATGCTAACGAAGTAGCCAAGCTATTTTCAATCAGCAGAAGCAAAGACGGCTTCTTCCTGGAAAAGCATCCCAAGCTCGATCCGGTAGCCACAACAACCGACGGGATTTTCGTCGCCGGTTGTTGCCAGGGGCCCAAAGATATACCTGATACAGTAGCCCAGGCATCAGCAGCCGCGGCCGGAGTCATGGCCATGATAACTAGGGGTAACGTTGAGATCGAGGCGGCCACAGCAGTTATAGAAGAGGAGCTTTGTTCCGGGTGTAAGACCTGCATCTCGCTCTGCCCCTATAATGCAATATCCTTTAATGAAGAGAAAAAGGTATCCGTGATTACCGAAGCACTGTGTAAGGGTTGCGGCACTTGTGCTGCCGCCTGTCCCAGCGGTGCTATCATTAGCCGCCACTTTACCGCTGAGCAGATCATGGCACAACTAGAAGGAGCAATGATATGAACTTCGAGCCAAGAATAGTCGGGTTTTTATGCAATTGGTGTTCTTATGCTGCCGCCGACTTAGCCGGCACTTCACGAAAAAAGTACGCATCTAATGTACGCGTAATCCGCGTTATGTGCAGCGGGCGGGTCGAGCCTACATTTATTCTGAAAGCTTTCCAGCTAGGTGCCGATGGGGTGCTCGTCTGCGGCTGACATCCTGGTGAATGTCATTACCTGGAAGGTAATGTAAAAGAGGCTCGCAGAATACCTTTGCTTAAGAAAATGCTGGTACAGCTGGGCATTGAAGAGGAACGGCTCAAGCTAGATTGGGTTTCAGCCTCGGAAGCTGACCGCTTTGCCACAATAGTGGATGAAATGACCGAACAAATAAGAAAGCTAGGCCCTTTAAGCCCTAATGAGGGAAGCACATACGCCCAGCCGGTAATGGCTGACTGAGCCTTTGCTTCCCTCCATGACAACCAGGCACCTGCTACAATAATCATAACGAGTCTTTGGTCTCATCGTGATAAACCCAACTCCAAGACATTCGAAATGACCATTCATCAAAGGTAGATTCTATATGCTGTGGCATCACACCGTCGTCTTTGTCACTAGTCGAAAGACGTGAGACCGAAAGCAATACCAGAACGTGCTTACATCCACTACCACATAACGAAAACATTTTTTAGTTCAGCAGTAGCCTTGCAGGAATCGGCAACTTGCTGTATAATCACACGGGCTAAAAATAAGGAGAGAGGAAAGGCAAATGACAGAAATTCAAACACCACTGAAAGAAACGACGGATATCATAATTGACGAGGGCGGTGAGGCCCTCAAGTTATGTTATCAATGTGGTCTATGCACCGGTGTCTGCCCATGGAACCGGTTAACCAGCTTCATGGTGCGGAAGGTAATTCATAAGGCACAGATGGGATTGGTTGATTTCGAGTCTGATGAGATATGGAGATGCTTTGGCTGTAAAGCCTGCGTTGATCGTTGCCCTCGTGGTGTGGAAATCCCGTACGTCATGAGGGCTTTACGGCGCGTGGTTATGGAGGTGGGTGCTGGCATAGTCCCCCATTCACTTCGCATCACGGAAAAAAATACATCCGCAGTGGGTAATCCACTGGGGGAGCCACCCGATAAACGAATGGACTGGGCGAAAGACCTTGGTGTAAAGACCTTCGCCAGAGGAACTGAAATATTGTATTTTCCTTGCTGCTACCAAACGTATGACCCGCCTACCAGAAAGGCTGCTGTGGCAACAGTGAACATCCTGAAAAAGGCTAATGTTGATTTCGGCATCCCAGACAATAATGTAGTCTGCTGTGGTGAGAGCATACGAAAGGCCGGAGCTGAAAGCCTATGGCAGAGACTGACCAAAACCAACATCGCCATCTTCACAGAGCTTGGCGTTAAGAAAATACTTGTCACCTCACCGCACTGCTATCACACCTTCAAAGACGAATACCCTGAACTCGGGGGCAATTATGAGATAGTTCATCTTTCTGAATACTTAGCTGAATTAATCAAAGAAGGTAGGCTTAAATTCAGCAAACCACTAGTCAAAAAAGTTACCTATCATGATTCTTGCTGCTTAGGTCGCTGGCAAGGTATATATGATGAGCACCGACAAATCCTGGCCAGCATCCCTGGTCTAGAATTTGCTGAAATGCGTGATACACGCGAATACGCTTTGTGCTGCGGTGGTTGTGCTGGAAGGCTCTGGCTGGAAACCAAAAAAGGTGAAAGGCCTTCGGAGCTTAGACTCGAGCAAGTATTTGAGTTAGAGGCCGACATACTTGCCGTTAGTTGTCCTTACTGTATGGCTAACTTCAACGACGGCATTATATCTATGGGCAAAACAGAGGTAGTCGAGATTAAAGATATCGCAGAATTAGTTGCGGAGGCACTATGATGGCTACAAAGAAGACATCAGTTAAAAAAGACACAGAGCCTAAGATAGGTGTCTATGTTTGCCATTGCGGTTCCAATATCGCTGGCACCGTTGATGTACCACAAGTGGTTGAATTTGCCAAAGGATTAAACGCAGTAACAGTTGTCCGTGAGTACAAATTTATGTGCTCCGACCCGGGACAGAGTATGATACGAGAAGATATCAAGAACCTGGGACTTAACCGTGTTGTGGTTGCATCATGTTCTCCTCTATTGCATGAGCCAACCTTTCGGCGTGCTATCATGGAAGCCGGAATTAATCCCTATCTTCTGGAGATGGCTAACATCCGGGAGCACTGCTCCTGGACGACTGAAGACCACGAGAAAGCCACCGAAAAGGCAAAAGCCCTGGTAAGAGCTGCTGTAAAACGCGTTTATTACCATCAGCCTCTGGAAGTAAAGGAGGTCTCGGTCAATCAGAACACCTTAGTTGTGGGTGGTGGTATTGCTGGCATCCAAGCTGCCCTAGAGATTGCTGACGCAGGGCATAAAGTCTACTTGGTTGAAAGAGAACCAAGCATAGGCGGCCATATGATTCAATTCGATAAGACATTCCCCACCCTAGACTGTTCCGCTTGTATTCTAACCCCTAAAATGACGGCAGCTGGCTCTCACCCCAACATTGAACTGATGACCTATAGCGAGGTGGAAGAGGTCTCAGGGTTCATAGGGAACTTTAAGGTAAAAGTCCGTAAGAAAGCCCGGTTCGTCGATGAAGAGAAATGCAACGGCTGTGGTGTCTGCATGGAGAAATGTCCCTGGAAGGCCCCCAGCGAATTTGACCTTGGCTTAGGCCAGCGAAAAGCTATCTATACTCCATTTCCTCAAGCCGTCCCTAACATCCCGGTCATAGACAAAGAGACTTGCGTCTACTTCCTTAAGGGGAAATGTCGCGCCTGCGAGAAGTTCTGCGAGCGTGACGCCATAGATTTTGAACAGCAGGACAAAATAGTGGAAGTCGAGGTCGGTAACATCATAATTACCACCGGGTACGACCCCTTTGACCCCACTCCCATCATCAAGTACGGCTATGGACGTTTCCCAAATGTTTATACCGGACTAGAATTTGAAAGGATTTGCAACTCAGTAGGACCTACCGGAGGCAAAATTGTTCTCAAAGACGGCTCAGTACCTAAAAGTATAGCCATTATCCACTGCGTCGGTAGCCGAGATGAACATTACCACAAATATTGCTCACGAGTCTGCTGCATGTACGCCCTCAAATACTCCCATCTTATAAAAGAAAAGACCAATGCTGATGTTTACCAAATGTATATAGATATGCGCTGTTTTGGCAAGGGATACGAAGAATTCTACGAGAGGTTATCTAAAGAGGGCGTTACCTTCATAAGAGGAAAAGTAGCTGAGGTTACTGACAGGGCGATAACAGACGAGGAAAAGGGTAAACTTATCGTTTGTGGTGAGGATACATTGCTGGGAACAGTTGTTCGGGTCCCGGTTGATATGGTCATTCTTTGCATAGCCTTAGAAGCCCGTGCAGATGCCAAAGATGTGGCCCAGAAGTTTGGTATCAGCCAGGGTGCTGACGGCTTCTTTATCGAGAGACACCCCAAACTCGACCCTGTAGCCACCATGACTGACGGTATTTTCATAGCTGGTTGCTGTCAGGGCCCCAAGGACATACCTGATACAGTTGCACAAGCTTCGGCAGCCGCTACACGCGTTCTGGCTTTAATCAGCAAGGGAAAGGTCGAGTTAGAGGCTGCTGTCGCTTTTATTGATGAAGAGAAGTGCTCCGGTTGCCGAGTCTGTAATTTGCTCTGTCCTTACAAAGCCATCGACTTCATTGAGGAGGAAAAGGTCTCCCGAATCAACGAGGCTCTGTGCAAAGGGTGCGGCACCTGTGTTGCTGCCTGCCCCAGTGCAGCAATCACACATAAGCACTTTACCACCGAAGAAATATTTGCAGAAATCGAGGGGGTATTAGTATGAACAATTTCGAACCAAAAATTGTAGGCTTCTGCTGTAACTGGTGTTCCTATCGAGGTGCTGACTTAGCTGGCACCGCCCGAATGAAATGCGCGCCTAACGTACGCATCATTAGAGTGATGTGCAGCGGCCGTGTAGAGCCGGCTTTCGTCCTGAAGGCCTTCGAACTAGAGGCAGATGGTGTGCTTATCCTGGGTTGCCATCCAGGCGACTGCCACTACGCGGAGGGAAATTACAAGGCAATGCGTCGTATGCTTTTGTTTAAGAAAATGCTAAGCCAGCTTGGTATTGAGGATGAACGAGTACGGCTTGACTGGGTATCGGCATCCGAAGGCGATCGCTTCGTTGCCATCGTTGATGAGATGACTGAGAAAGTCAGAGCCTTAGGTCCTTTTAAGAGCAACTCCAAGGAGGCAAAACATGGCTAAACTTAAACTAGCGCTCTACTGGGCAGCCAGCTGCGGGGGGTGTGAAATCGCCCAGCTACAAATCGGTGATAAGTTACTTAAGTTGGCTGAGGCTGCAGACATAGTCTTTTGGCCCGTAGCTATCGACGTCAAGTACAAGGATGTGGAAGCAATGCCCGACAAGAGCATCGATGTTTGCCTGTTCAACGGTGCCATCAGAAACTCGGAACAGGAACACTTGGCAAAGATGCTCCGCGACAAATCCAAAATTATGATTGCCTATGGTTCTTGTGCTTATGAAGGCTGCATACCAGGTCTGGCAAACCTATTCAATAGAGAGCTAATATTCGAACGAGCTTATGTGGAAACTCCGTCCACAGATAACAAGGACAGAGTCATTCCCCAGACAAAGTTTAAGGTGCCTGAGGGCGAGCTAACACTCCCTGAGTTTTACGATACAGTCAAGACCTTATTACAGACTGTGGACGTTGACTATGTAGTACCCGGGTGTCCGCCTGAGGAAAAAACGACCTGGCTAGCTCTGGAAACATTAATTGAGGGTAAATTACCACCCAAAGGCACTATCATCAGCCATAACGTTAAGGCGGTGTGTGACGACTGCCCACGAAAAAGGGATGTTAAGAAGGTGAAGAAATTTTACCGTACATTTGAAATCATCCCAGACCCCGAGCTCTGCCTTTTTGAACAAGGGCTCCTCTGTGCCGGCATTGCTACCAGAGGCGGCTGTGGCGCCCCCTGTCCACAGGCTAACATGCCCTGCACCGGCTGCTACGGACCAGTCGAGGGGGTAGTAGACCAGGGAGCACATTTTCTTAGCGCAGTTGCCTCGGTAATTGATTCCAACGACCCATCTGAAATACAGAGTATTATTGACAATATTCACGACCCTGTTGGCACTTTTTACCGTTACAGTCTGCCTGATTCTCTGCTAAGGAGGGCTAGGATAAAATGAAAAAAATTACCATAGACCCAATTACTCGCCTTGAAGGACACGGCAAGATCGAAATATTCCTTAACGATGCTGGCGGTGTGGAGAATGTCTATTTCCAAGTGCCGGAGCTGAGAGGATTCGAAAAGTTCTGCGAGGGGCGTCTGGCTGAGGACATGCCACAAATAACCCAGCGAATATGCGGAGTTTGCCCCGAAGCACATCATATGGCAGCGACTAAATGTCTAGATGACCTCTTCCATGTTGATCCGCCGAGTCCAGCCAAAAAGCTACGTGAGCTGTTCTACAGTGCCTTTTACGTCACCGACCATACTACTCACTTCTACATTCTCGGGGGGCCCGATTTTGTAATGGGCCCAGAGGCCCCGGTTGCAGAGCGCAACATACTTGGTGTAATTGCCAAAGTAGGGCTGGAACTGGGTGGTGCAGTAATAAAAGCGCGGATGCAGAACCACCACATTATCCATATGCTTGGTGGGAGGGCTGTACACCCTGTATTTGGCCTTCCGGGAGGCATCAGCAAGGGACTTACAGAGGAACAAAGGAAGGAAGTCGAGCAGATCGCTAAGGACTCGGTAGAATTCGCCAAACTTTCCCTCAAAGTCTTCGATGACATCGTACTTAAAAACAAAGAATATGTTGATATGATTTTGAGCGATGCCTATACTAATCGTACTTACTATATGGGGCTGGTAGACGACAAGAACAAGGTGAATTTCTACGATGGTAAAGTTCGTGTAGTCGACCCTGACGGTAAAGAGTTTGCTAAATTTTCACCACGCGAATACCTCGACCATATCGCTGAGCACGTGGAGCCATGGAGTTACATTAAGTTCCCCTTTCTCAAGAAGATTGGCTGGAGGGGCTTTGTCGACGGCAAGGACAGTGGTATCTACCGTGTGGCACCCCTTGCCCGTCTCAACGCCGCTGACGGCATGGCAACCCCACTTGCCCAGGAAGCTTACGAGAAGATGTATTCCACACTGGGCGGCAAGCCGGTGCACCATACCCTGGCTATGCACTGGGCAAGACTCATCGAGCTCCTCTACGCAGCAGAAAGACTGCTGGAACTGAGCCGTGACCCTGAAATAACCAGTCTAAATATTAGAACTATCCCTACAGCCACCCCCGACGAGGGCGTTGGCGTCGTCGAAGCCCCTCGTGGTACCTTGTTCCATCACTATATCACTGACGATAAAGGTGTGATCAGAAAGGCAAACCTCATCGTAGCCACAGTGGGCAATTCTGCCTCATTTAACATGTCGATCAAAAAAGCAGCCATGGCACTTATCCAGCCAGGCAAAAAGATAACCGAGGGGTTGCTCAACCGCATCGAGATGGCATGGCGCCCCTACGATCCTTGCTTCGCCTGTGCTACTCATAGCCTGCCCGGCCAGATACCAATGGAGGTAATTATATACAATAGTAAAGGAGTGATAATAGAAAAACTAAGTCGCTAGCCGCTGCTTCGGGCTATTAATAGCTTCATAGCGTAAGAGGATGGGAAGACGAAGACACTGATATTAGGTATGGGCAATCCACTCCTCAGTGATGATGGAGTCGGATTGTGCGTTATTGCTGAACTCAGAAACAAACTGGATAAACCAGACATTACCATAGCTGATACTGGTCTATCTGGCCTTTGTCTCTTAGACTTACTCATCGGCTATGATAAGGCCATCATAATTGATGCTATTCAAACAGTAGGTGGCAAAGCAGGAGAGATTTACCGCCTCGACCCTGAGGCGTTTGATTCCAGTCGCCACGCAATCTCACCCCACGACACCAGCTTTACCGCTGCTTTAGAGTTCGGCCGAAAATTAGGTCTCGCCTTGCCACAGCAAATCGTTATTTTTGCCATTGAGGCCTTAGACATAACTACTTTTAGGGAAGAATGTACACCCGAGGTTAAAAGGGCAATTCCCGTCTGCGTTGAAATGGTTTTGCAGGAGTTGAATAGTAACCAAAATATTTAGTTAGACTGTCCTGGAACAACTTATTGGACGAGAAGCTCTTACAACGCCTGACAAAATCGTGCCCAAAGAACAATGAGATTAACCATCACCTCACAAATCGAACAACTTATTGAGCAGGCTCTGGCAGAAGATCTTAGCCATAGTGACCTAACTACCAGAATACTGGTACCCGAGACGCAACAAGGAAAGGCATCGATCGTGGTAAAAGCAAGCGGGATCATAGCCGGGATGGAGATAGCCAGTGTGGTGTTTCTCAAAGTAGACCCGGATTTGAACATAAATGTCCTCATCGAGGACGGGACTGAGGTTAAACCTGGCGACATCGTAGCTAAAATAGAAGGCAAAATTGCCAGTATATTGAAAGCTGAGCGAGTAGCCTTAAACTTTCTGCAACGCCTTAGCGGTATCGCTACAGAAACAGCCCGCTATGTTCAAGCTGTTAAAGGACTCTCAGCTCAAATCACCGACACACGGAAAACCACGCCGGGTTTAAGAGCCTTGGAAAAGTACGCAGTTCGAGCTGGCGGTGGCAAGAACCACCGTATGCACCTTGGGGATGGCATCTTGATTAAAGACAATCACCTGGTTGCAGCTCGGCACCGAGGTCTAAATATAAAACAAGTCATAGCCGAAGCTCGATACAAAGCTCCACCCGGATTGAAAATAGAGATAGAAGTTAAAAGCCCACAGGAGGCAGCCAAAGCAGCCGAAGCCGGGGCTGATATTATCATGCTCGACAATATGAACATTGAGGATATGCATAAGGCCGTCCAACTGATAAGAGGTCGTGCTTTAATCGAAGCCTCCGGTGGAATCACCCTAGATAAAGTTCGGGCAGTCGCCGAAACCGGAGTTGACTTTATTTCAATCGGTGCCATAACCCACTCTCCGAAAGCACTAGACATCAGCCTAGAACTAGACTAAAGATTTGCCACATAGTTGGGTTTCGTCATCCCTGTTACCACCCGCAAAACTAGACATCAGCCTAGAACCAGACTAAAGATTTGCCGGTGCAAGGCCATGTGTTTTGAGCAATAAAAGATCACTCAAAATAGCCTCAGTTCTGCCATCAGCCACTATCTTCCCTTCATCCATTACCACAGTCCGCTGACACAGGGCCTTCACCAACTCAAGGTCATGCGTAGCAATAATCTTGGTCATCTGAAGTTGTTTCAGCACTTCAATTAGGGACCATTTGCTTCTTGGGTCAAGGTTGCTGGTAGGCTCATCAATGACCAGAATCTCAGGGCTTAGAGATAAAACGGTAGCAATGGCGACTCTCTTTTTTTCGCCAACACTGAGATGATGAGGCGAACGTTGCTCGTAACCGCTCAACCCCACCCACTCTAAAGCTTGAGCCACCCTTAGTCTTACTTCAGCCTCAGAATAGCCCATGTTTATGGGACCGAAGGCAACATCGTCAAAAACAGTCAGTGAAAAAAGCTGGTCTTCCGGATCCTGGAATACCAGCCCGACCCTTCTCCTGATTTCCTTCAAATTCTTCTCCTGCACCAGCATACCACAAATCTTCACCTCACTGTTACCACGGAAGACACCATTAAAATGGAGCAGTAATGTTGATTTTCCAGCACCATTTGGACCCACTAAAGCGACATTTTCACCTGCGTAAACGGTCAGATCAACACCTCTCAACCCCTGATTGCCATCAGGATAGGTGAAGAAAAGATTTTTGGCTTCTATGACTTTATTCATGGCCTTATAAACTTCAGTTATTTCTCTAAATTAATAGCTCGCCCACCTTCAAACGGCATTCACCGTCAAAAACGTAATCAAAATATTTAGAGTGGATTCACCACCCATACAATATATGGGGAAACAAGAACCGGACAAAAAATGACACCGAAGTAAATATCTGCTGGCCTGAAAGTCAACTTGTGTAGAGTGCGCACCTGACCATCAAAGCCACGGGCTAGCATAGCGGCATAGATCCTTTCGCCTCGTTCATAGCTCCTGATAAACAATGTGCCGACCATGTTGCCAATGGTCTTCAGCTGATACAGACGATTACCACCAAAGTTGCGGCTATCGCGTGCCTGTTGCATCCGCATAACTTCATCCACCAGAACGAACATATAGCGGTACATAAAAGATAAAATCAAAATCATTGCCTGAGGTACGCCAAGCTGTTTCAACCCCTTCAGCAAGTCCGTCAGTTGGGTCGTTGAGGATAGCAATATAAGGGCTAAAATGCACAGCCAAGCTTTCACTAACACATTTGCCAAAACAAGCAGACCATTGTAAGTCACCGATATTTGCCACAGCCAGATATTATAGCTGCCAGCCACTTCACCATCTTTAAAAAAGGGAATAAATATAGCTATAAGCATAACAAAAGGTATAATAACAAGAGACCGTTTCACAACATAAAAAGGCGGCAGCTTAGAAACAATTAAAAGCACAGCAATAGTGCAGAAATAAAAGACAAAAACTTGCCATTTACTCGGGGGAGTCAGAACAACAGCCAACACGAAAGCAAAGCTAGCAAGAAGCTTGGTTCTGGGATCAAGCTTGTGGATAAAGCTGTCTAAGTCACCATATTTATCAATAAAACTATGCTTCACTCTTGGCCTTTAACAACTTGGTTAGTCCATAACCAATTATGAAAAGAATCAGGGTGCCCAATATGCCAGCAATAATTGTGGCTACAGCTTCATTCGCCACTCCTGGCATAACATAATCAGGGATAAGTTGATACGAGGCATCGATAGCCTTTCCTACAAAACCTTTATCTTCAGCCACCCTTTCCAGACCATCCGGAGAAGAGGAGGCTATTGGGGACAACATGGCTAGACCAAGAGCTAACATTAAAGCAGCGTGCCACCACTGAAATTTCATTTCCATGACCTCCTTCAAGCCTTTTGCAATTCCAGCAAATCAGCCCTTGTAGCCAGCACAAGAGCCAGCACCGCAGCAGTTATCAAACCTTCGCCTATGCCAATAAGAGCATGAATACCTGCCATTGCCGGTAAAGCCACGTTCAGTGGCACAGTACCCGAGATTGCCAACTCAAATGCACAGGCAACTGATGCTACCACTACTGTAAGCCAAGCAGCTACACCACCACCCACCATTAAGCTCAACCTTAGCTTACCAAAGAGCAAAGCCACGCCTCGATAAACATAATAGCCCGCAAGACAGGCAACTACCCCCATGTTAACAATATTGACTCCGAGTGCAAGTAGCCCTCCGTCCTGAAAAATCAAGGCCTGGACAATGAGCACACAGGTCATTATCAGAATCCCTCCCCACGGCCCAAGCAGGATAGCAGCTAAAGCAGCCCCCATCAGATGGCCTGAAGTGCCTCCAGCTATGGGGAAATTCAACATTTGAGCAGCAAAGATAAAAGCCGCTAACACCCCCATCAATGGTATTTGTTTCTCGCCCATCTTTCTGTTCGTTGTTTTAACCGCATATGCAATACCACCAGCAGCCACAACAATTCCAGCCGCTGCTACTGGTACACTGACGAAACCGTCTGGAATGTGCATGGAAACCCTCCTTTTATAAAATTAACCCAAACGATATGCAACTGCAACTAATTGCATTGACTGCCCAAAATAAATGCACTCTAGATGCCTTGACAATCCGGACACAGACCAAAAAAAGCCATATGTTTCAAATCAGCCTTGAACTGATACTTTTCAGTCAAAATCCTTTCTAAAGATGTCATAGCTGACTCAGGCAAATCCATTAGTCTGCCACACCTCTGGCAGACAAGATGATGGTGATGCCCCTTTTCCGTTGCGTGGAAGCGGAGGCAGCCATCGCCCAACGCTATCTCAGTAACTAAACCTAGTTCCTTCAGTAATTCAAGTGTACGGTAAACCGTGGAAATATTAGCATACGGATACCTAGCTTTAACCTGGGCGTAAATCTCTTCAGCGCTAATATGTCCTTCTGCACTGTGTAGTGCTTCAACAATCATCATCCGCTGCGGAGTCAACCGATAGCCTTTCGTCTTGAGCGTCCTACCACAGCTCATGTCTTAAAGTTTATCACAACTCGAAACATTATTGCAACTAGTTGCAATAATAGCGTGCGATTTTATAAATGATGTGAAACAACAAACGGCAACTACTATGAGCTAGCAACTATGAATCTTTAGGGAGCGATAGAAAGGATCCCGCTTAGTTTAGTTGTAATGGGAGCCAGTGTAACTGGAGTAATCTGGAGCCTAAGCTCACATCTTAAGCAACGTCCAGCCTCCTCAATTGCCATCTCATCAGTGAAACCCAGCTCCACCTCAGAAAAGTTGCCACGACGCTGCTCAATGGTTAAACAGGGCATCCTGACCCGCCGTTTATCAGCAAACTCTTCATCCCTACCTAACCATCCCGACTCAGCCTCTCTTACAATCAAAGTCTCATCAATAACCCCATCACCCCCAAGATACCTGTCTATAGAGCTAGCTGCCTTTCGACCAGCAGCGATGGCCTCAATTACTGAAGCCGGACCTGTTACAGCATCACCAGCAGCAAATACACCCGCTCGACTAGTCTGCAGTGTTTTCGGGTCTACCTGTAATGTATTGCCTTTACTTACCTTTACACCCAACTCCAGCGGTATCTCTGGAACTTGTCCTATAGCTGCTATCACAGAATCACACTCGTAGGTGAATTCACTGCCTGGGATCGGTTCTGGCCGACGACGCCCGCTTGCATCAGGCTCACCCAGCTTCATCCGAATGCATTCTAGCTCCAGTGCACCGTTCTTCTGACCTATTCTGGAAGGTGCTGCTAAAAACATTATTGAAATGCCCTCGTGTAGAGCCTCTTCCACCTCCTCGGGACTAGCCGGCATCTCAGCACGAGTCCTACGGTAGATAATAGTTACCTCACTCGCACCCATACGATGTGCTACCCGAGCGCTGTCAATAGCAGAATTCCCTCCACCGATTACGGCAACTCGATTGCCAACAGCCACTTTTCTGCCTAAATTTACCTCCCTTAAGAAAAACGCACCATCCATGACACCTGGAAGCTCCTCACCTTCCACACCCAATCTGGTGCCCTGATGAGCTCCGATAGCTAAAAGAACTGCGTCATAACCCTCTTCTATAAGCAAGTCGACAGATTCAACTCTAGTATTCGTCCGTATTTCCACCCCAGCCTCTTGAATATTTTGGATCTCACTGTTTAGTACATGCCTCGGTAGGCGATATTCAGGAATACCCACTCTCATCATACCTCCAGGCTCAGGCAAGGCCTCAAATACAATAACTGAATGACCTTTCTTTGCCAGATAATACCCCGCAGTTAGCCCGGCGGGGCCAGCGCCTACAATAGCAACCCGCTTTCCTGTAGACATCGACATCTTAGAGTTCAATTTCCAACGCTCATCCCCCCGTTCAGAAGCGATACGTTTCAGATACTTGATAGCAATAGAGTCAGTCAATTGACCACGACGGCAGGCTGACTCACAGGGATGGACACATACCCGCCCCAGAGACCCCGGGAAGGGAACTTTCTCCCTGATTACCGCCAGCGCCTCGCTATATTTGCCTTGAGCAACGTAATGAACATATCGAGGAATATCTATATGGGCAGGACAGGCGTGGCTACATGGGACCACATAAGCCTCTCGGTTAACATACACCTTTATAGGTGTCTCCCAATCCATGATAGCACCAGTTGGACACACCTCAACGCAGGCAAAACAGAACCTACATCCTGAGTTTTTTACAGAACCACCTTTAACTGTAAAAATTTTTGTGGGATGTTTTTCATCATCAAAAGTGTAGACCCCTACCCCCCTCACATCCCGACATATACGGACACAACGACCACAAACAATGCACAAGTTATAATCACGATAGAAGAACGGATTATCCCCTTCAACAGGATATTCCTTCGGGTGGTAAGGGATTTTGTCACTGATGCCAACGTAGTCAACTACCCTTTGCAACTCACAATAGCCGTTCTTGGGACATGTCACACAATGCTGGTTAACAGCAACGCTGCGGAAACAGATGTCGAACGGCTTACATCTTTCCTTCCGCCAGCACTCCAGACAAGCATGTGGGTGCTCCATTAGTATCTGTTCTATCACCTCTTGCTGGCGTCTTCTTACTGTCATTGTATCGGTTTTCACCACCATACCGTCAGCTACCTCTGTCACGCAGGCTAAATCAAGCCCACTCTTCCCCTCAATCTCAACTACACACAATCCACATTGGCCTGTTGGCCTAAGATCAGGATGATCGCAAAGTGCAGGTATATAGATTCCTGCTCTCTGTGCCGCCCTGAGGATAGTTATCCCAAGTTGAGTATTTATTTCCTGACCATCAATACGCAGCGTGATTTCATCCATTGCCATCTTATTCTTCACCCCTTGTTTGTGTTCTAGCCTAAATACTGTGAACTACTCTAGATATCCCGCTGAAATAATAAAACAGCTTCAGTTCTTTTGGGCAAGCCTCAATTTAGGCAATTTTCTGTGCACTATCTAAGGCTATGGTAACCGGACCATCATTATGTATTTCCACCAACATATGTTGTTGAAAGCGCCCGGTCTCAACTTTTAATCCAGCAGAACGAACTCGGTCAACAAAAAAATTGAACAAAACCTCAGCTTGGCCCGGCGGAGCCGCCCCCTCAAAACTGGGGCGCCGCCCCCTTCGAATATCCGCCAGCAGTGTAAACTGGCTGACAACCAAAATTTCACCACCGGTTTCTAGCACTGAAAGATTAAATTTGCTTGACTCATCCGCAAAAATGCGAAGATTAATAATTTTATCAGCCAGATATATAGCATCTCGCTCTGTATCTCCACGTGCTACACCCACAAACACTACCAAACCACGCCCTATTTTCCCCACCACCTCACTGTCGATGTTTACCGTTGCCTTCAATACTCGCTGTACTAATGCTTTCACGATGCTGCCGATAAAAAACAATCCCCATTATTTTACGCAAGGAGGCTAACTAATACAAATTGACAGCCAAAATTCGATAGAGTAGAATGATTTTCGTAACAGGGTACGGAGGCTTAAGCATGATAGAGATGACTATTGATAGTATCCGCGTAAGCCTGATGAACTATCAGCATGTTGTGATTTTGAAAGAAAAGGAAGCAGACCGCTATCTGCCCATTTGGATTGGTCCAGCAGAAGCAGATGCTATATCAATAAAATTGCAGAATGTGGATCTGGCTAGACCGATGACTCACGATTTGCTAAAAAATGCAATTTTTGCGCTTGAGTCCACATCAGGTACGGTGATGAGTAGAATTGTAGTGAACGATTTGCGAGCGGACACGTTTTATGCCCAAATAGTCTTTGAACCAGTTGGGGGAACCATACCTATCAAAATGAAGTCCTGCCCTGAAGACACTTCCCATAGAGGATATGCACCAGGGAACTGGATATCCTTCGTCTGGCAAGGCAGAGAACAAAGAGCCAAAATATCCAGTGAATGGCAAGAATCAAATGACAGATACCTTGAGGCAGTGAACAACGATGGCTTAATGTTTGAATTACGTTTCGATAAGAAAACCGAGCAATGGTTACTCAGTAAGCTAAAGCTCGATTCCAGACCCAGCGACGCAATCGCACTGGCGGTGAGGGTAACAGTACCGATTTACGTTGAGGAGGCAGTTATGGAGAAGGCCGGCATTATACTTGACAAGGAGACCGGCAAACCAATCCCAGTAGATAAAATCGCCGATAAATCAAGTAGTAAAGGTAAAATCGACGAGCAGGAACTTAAGAAGCTGTCAGCTTTTTATGATTTCATCAACACTCTTGACCTCGATGATCTAGGAAAACGCAAATCCTGAATGACCGTAACAAAGTATCAAGGCTGCACTCGCTCGATAATTATGAATTTGAGCCTGTCTAAATTCCGAAAGACTAACAAAAGAGCAGCATAAAAAGCGCAGCCTTCGAAGGAGACTATAAGGGGCGTAGTCACGATAAATTGTCTGTGAGATAGAATGCCCCGCTACAACAGTAAGCTTTAAAATGCCAGATGATTCATAACATAAATGGTTACAAATGGGTGGGAACCTCTGATATAGTGGGACCAATTAAACCTGAAAAGCCGAAACCAAAAGAATGGGTGAAACCGCTCTGGTTTCTCTTTACTGTTGGCTGGTATGTAGCCCTGAGTCTTGTCATCCCCACCGGTATTGGCTGGTGGCTTGACCGACCGAGTAAGTTAGGCACTCATCCCGTACTTACCCTAGTCGGGTTTGGTTTGGGCACATTGATAGCCTTTTATGGTCTTTACCGCATGCTCCGCAGATTCTATATGGAACAGAAGGAGCTGGAGAATAAAGATAAGGGAACTAAATAGCAAGATGAACATGGGTTGTGGCTGCTCGATGAAAATATTAGCCTTGGCAACCATAGCCCTTGTATCCTTTTTTGTTACTGGACTAATTGTTGGCCCTTTAGGCTCCAGCCTGTTAGGAATTAAAGCACCTGACTTCCTACAAGTTTCCGAACCACACGTTAAACTTCCGTCAGAAGAGATATTTCATGTTGGTCATTTCAAAGTCACTAATACACTTATTGCTTCATGGCTCACAATAATTGTGTTAGCCACCTTGTTTTATGTCTGCACTCGTCGGATGAAACTCATCCCAGGGAGGCTCCAGAGCTTCGCTGAAATGCTAGTGGAAACGCTTTTAGACTTTGTTAAAGGCGTAGCTGGTGAAGGTCACGCTCGCACCCTTTTCCCGGTTGTGGCAACCATTTTCCTCTACGTTTTGACCAATGCTTACCTAGCCCTTTTACCCTTTTTTGGTACTATAGGTATCATTGATAGCCATGGGCACTTTGTCTCATTATTCAGAGCAGCAAATACTGACATCAATCTACCACTCTCTATCGCCCTAGTATCATTTATCTGTATTGAATACTGGGGGCTGCGCGCCTTAGGTTTCTTCCGTTACCTAAATAGTTTTTTTAATCTTGATCAGCTACGTGACGGTGTTGTAAGCTTATTCAAAGGTAAGATAAGACCAGCTTTTACCGGAATAATGTTTGGGTTTATAAACTTATTCGTGGGTTTCCTAGAAGTATTTAGCCACTTCATCCGCATTATTAGCTTCACCTTCCGTCTTTTTGGCAATATGACTGCCGGCAAAATATTACTTTTGGTCGTTTGCTTCTTAGTCCCCTTCATCGCCATGATCCCATTTTATGGATTGGAATTGTTAATCGGGTTTATACAAGCACTCATCTTCGCTGGGCTAACACTGGTTTTTGGAACTATAGCCCTTACCCCACATGCCGAAGAAACGGAACATAAAACTTAAGTAAAAAAGGAGGACACAATGGAAGCAGAAGCAATGAAAATGCTCGCAGTAGGACTAGCAGCAGGATTGGGGTTTTTAGGCCCAGGGCTGGGATTAGGATTGATCGGCTTCGGTGCCATGCAAGCTTTGGGTCGCAACCCCGAAGCTAGAGGGCCCATTCTAACCAATATGATCCTGATCGGCGCTCTAGCCGAAGCCATCGGGATATATGCCCTTATAACAGCCATAATTCTAGCCATCGTAGTGTAACATGGGCCATAACGGAGGAACAATCGATGGAAAATGGTAATCTTCCAGCCTCTTTGGGGTTTATTATCGGTGCAGTAATAATCGGTGCTATAATATTTGCCGGACTTATCATCACTGCATTTGTTATAGGTGCTTTTATACTGTCAATCGCAGCGTAAAACAGCTATCAACGGCGACTTTTTAAAATTAGGCGGACTAAGATGGAAGGACTTGGAATTAACCTACCGCTGCTCATAGCATTTCTGTTGAATTTTATTATTTTATTTACGCTACTTAGCTTACTGTTATATAAGCCTGTGCTTAAGATGCTTGATGAAAGACAGGCAAGGATAAAGGAGAGCCTGGAACAGGCCGAACAAATGAGGCAACAAGCTGCACGGAGCGAAGAAGAGATAAAAGCACATTTAGAAAAGGCCCGCAAGGAGGGGCAGGCAATAATAGCCCAGGCAATACAAATAGGAGAAAGGCTAAAAGAAGAGGCTAAAGAAAGCGCCCGACTGGAGTCTGAATCACTAATTGCCAAGGCACGTACCGAAATTGAACGAGAAAGGGATAAGGCCATTCAAGAGCTGCGCGCTGAATTTGCTGATATAGCCATTCTAGCCGTGGAAAAGGTGATAAAGGAGACGTTGGACAAGGAAAAACATCGCAAACTCATTGAGGAAGTGCTTAAGCAAAGTCCCATATTTAAATAAATTGAGAAGGTTAACGTTAAATGCCAATGACAGCTACTGCAAAACGCTATGCACAGGCCGTTTTTGAAATCGCCATTGAAGATAACAAGTTAGAGGAATGGCGTTTGGACTTAAGAAAAATCGCCAAACTAATAGGAGATGCTGAATTTGTAGCTCTGATAGAAAATCCGAAATTGTCGTTTGAACTTAAGATAAAGCTTGTCAAAGAAAAACTAGGTCAAATGAATCCAGAAGCTTTGAACCTGATTTATCTGCTGATAACCAAGAACAAACTAGGGTACGTTGATCAAATTGCTTATGAATACGACCGTTTGCTAGATGAACATTATGGAATAATACGTGCTAACGTTACCACCGCAATTCCGCTCAATGATACAGAAAAAGAAAAAATTAGTCACCAACTCAAAACAATAATAGGGAGGCAGGTTGTCATTGACCTACAAGTAGCCCCAGAAATTCTCGGGGGCTTTGTTGCCAGAATTGGCGATAGACTTATCGATGGGAGCGTCCGTAACAAACTTAATGTACTGAAAAAGAGTCTGGTTCGATCTAAAAGCTAATTACTTAAAGGAAGTGAAACAATGACCACTGAAGGACGAGATATAGTCTCAATAATCAAGGAGCAAATAAGACAATTTGGTACCACTGTGACCATGGTAGACGTAGGAACTGTAATTGAAGTGGGCGATGGTATTGCCCGAATTCACGGACTCCGTGGTGCCAAATACAACGAACTACTGGAATTTCCCAACGACATTATGGGATTAGCTCTAAATTTGGAAGAGGATAATGTTGCTGCCGTTATCCTTGGAGACTATAGCCAAATAAAAGAAGGTGATGAGGTAAGGTGCACTGGAAGAGTGGTTGAAGTGCCTGTAGGTGACGAACTGATAGGACGTGTGGTAGATCCGTTAGGGAACCCTCTGGATGATTTAGGACCCATCAAGGCGACAAAGACCAGACCAGTGGAAAGAGTAGCCCCCAATGTAGTAACGAGACAACCTGTAAACACACCAGTGCACACAGGTATAAAAATTGTAGATGCTCTGGTACCGATCGGACGTGGCCAGCGTGAGCTAATTATTGGAGACCGCTCCATAGGCAAATCAGCAATCGCCATAGACACCATCATTAGCCAAAGAGGTGGTGATTTGATCTGTATTTATGTAGCCATCGGGCAGAAAACGTCAAAAGTGGCACAAGTAATAGATATATTCAAAAAGCACGGGGCTATGGAACATACCATAGTGGTTGTAGCTAATGCTTCTGACCCGGCACCATTGCAATATTTAGCCCCTTACTCTGGTTGTGCTATTGGCGAGGAATTTATGGAGGAAGGTAAGGATGCACTGATCGTTTATGATGACCTTACAAAACATGCCTGGGCTTATCGTCAGATATCCCTGTTGCTGAGACGACCACCTGGTCGAGAGGCTTACCCGGGTGATGTTTTTTACCTTCACAGCCGATTGCTGGAACGAGCCGCTAAACTCGATTCAGCACATGGTGGTGGCTCGCTTACTGCTCTGCCCATTATCGAAATTCAGGCTGGCGATTTAGCTGCCTATATTCCAACCAATGTTATTTCCATCACCGATGGGCAGATTTACCTGGAGACAGATTTGTTCAATAGTGGTATTCGCCCTGCACTGAATGCTGGCTTATCTGTATCTCGAGTTGGCGGCAACGCTCAAACCAGAGCTATGAGACAAGTAGCCGGTAAGTTAAGACTGGAGATGGCTCAATTCCGCGAACTAGCTACATTCGCACAGTTTGGCACTGCTGATTTAGACAAGGCTACCCGTTTGCAACTAGAGCGCGGTCGGCGCATCACCGAGGTTCTGAAGCAACCTCAATATTCCCCTATGCCCTTAGAAAAAGAGGTAACGATTCTTTACGCAGCAGTCAATGGCTATTTGGACGATGTCCCGGTGGAGAAGATAGCGGCGTTCGAACAGGGATTCCATCGCTTTATGGAAACTAACCACCCCGAAATAGGAAAGCGCATTGCTGCTGAGAAGGAGATTAAACCGGACGTTGAGGAAGCCTTAAAGGGAGCGATACTTGAGTTTAAACAAAGCGCCACTTATTGAAGTTAAATAAAATGATTAGTCCACGCCTACTACGTCGGCGTATTCGCAGCGTCCAAAACACAGCTAAAATCACCAAGGCAATGGAGATGATCGCCACTGCCAAGATGAGACGTGCCCAAGAGCAGGCCTTAGCAGGGCGACCGTATAGCGATAAAATTACACAGGTAATTGCTGACCTGGCTGCCGAATCAAGTACTGACAGCACGATTCACCCTCTTCTAGAGAAACGAGAGGTTAAAAGAATAGCTGTAGTTCACATCACCACAGACAGGGGACTTTGCGGCGGATTGAATGCGAATATGAATCGCCTTACCGTTAGTTTCATCTTGCAACAGAATGTGCCCGTTACTCTCATCACTATTGGACGTAAAGGCAGAGACTTTATGCATCGGCACCAATGTGACATACGGGCCGAGTTTACTAACGTCAGTGATCGCCCCACATTGCTTGAGACATTGCCTATCTCACACATAGTTATTGACGATTACACAAGCGGATATATTGACCAGGTCTATATTGCATATTCTCGATTTATTACCACGATGGTTCAAAGCCCCACCCTGGAGCTGTTGCTTCCCGTAAAACCAGCGGTGCTACCCAAAACCGAAACCAAAGAATATATTTACGAACCTGATCCCAAATTTGTCTTGAGCGAATTATTGCCGCGCTTTGTGGAAATGAGAATCTATCATGCGATTCTTGAGGCTATTGCCAGCGAACATTCAGCTCGAATGGTAGCCATGCGCAATGCCACGGACAATGCAAACGAGGTTCTCGAAGAACTCACTTTGATATTGAATAAAGCCCGTCAGGAGATGATCACAAAGGAGCTCCTCGACATTACAGGAGGCGCTGAAGCCATCAAATGAGGAGGTGAAATTTTGGCAACAGGCAGAGTAGTGCAGGTAATTGGTACAGTAGTAGATATCGAGTTTCCGCAAGGGAATTTACCCGCAATTTATAATGCCATCGAGATCAACCAAGATGGAAATAAAATTGTCCTCGAAGTTCAGCACCATGTTGGCAATAACTGGGTTCGATGTTTAGCCTTGTGTCCTACCGATGGACTATCCAGGGGACTCGAGGCAGTTGACACAGGAGCACCCGTAACCGTTCCTGTAGGAAGAGCTACGCTGGGTCGCTTGTTCAATGTCTTAGGAGAGCCCATAGACGACCTTGGCCCAGTGGAGACAAAGGAGCGTCTTCCCATACATCGCCCCCCACCACCATTAGAAGAACAAGAAACCACCACTCAAATGTTGGAAACAGGACTCAAAGTAATAGACCTGATTACTCCCTTCACTAAGGGCGGCAAGATTGGAGCTTACGGTGGTGCTGGGGTGGGTAAGACAGTCATCATCATGGAACTAATCCACAATATTGCTACCCATCACGGAGGCTTCTCCGTGTTCGCTGGTGTGGGAGAAAGGTCACGAGAAGGTAATGATCTGTGGCTGGAAATGAAGCGGACCGGAGTTATAGATAAAACAATGATGGTTTTCGGGCAAATGAATGAGCCTCCAGGAGTTAGAGCTCGAGTAGGCTTAACCGGTGTGACAATGGCTGAATACTTCCGCGAAACTGAAGGGCAAGATGTTCTTCTATTTATCGATAACATTTATCGCTACATCCTCGCAAACATGGAAGTCTCGGCACTTCTTGGACGCATGCCATCAGCAGTGGGTTATCAACCTACTCTGGCCACAGATGTCGGTGAGCTAGAAGAAAGGATAACTTCCACCAAAAGAGGCTCCATCACTTCATTTCAGGCCATCTATGTACCGGCAGATGACTACACAGACCCCGGGATAGTAACTACTTTCGGCCACCTAGATGCTGTAATCTCACTGGAACGCTCCATTGCTGAGTTAGGCATTTATCCGGCAGTGGACCCGCTGGCTTCCTTTTCACGCATCCTCGACCCTCAAATAGTTGGTGAGGAACACTACCAGGTGGCCCGAGGCGTGCAGCGAGTATTACAGCGGTACAAAGATTTACAGGATATAATCGCCATACTGGGCATGGAGGAGCTTAGTGAAGAGGATAAGCTTATCGTTGCCAGAGCTCGTCGCATCCAGAGATTTCTTTCCCAACCTATGTTTGTCGCTGAAGCCTTTACCGGCACTGAGGGTAAATATGTTCCGGTTAAGGAAACAGTCCGTGGCTTCAAAGAGATTTTAGAAGGGAAACATGACCATCTCCCAGAAGCCGCTTTCTACATGGTTGGCACTATAGATGAAGCAGTAGCCAAAGGCAAGAAACTTGAGGCAATTTGATGGCAAAAATAAGACTTGAAATCATAACGGCGGAGCGTCAGGTCCTTGTTGATGATGTAGATGTAATAATTGCTCCAGGCATCGAGGGGGAGTTAGGCATTTTGCCTCATCATGCGCCGCTAATAACCATGCTTAAACCTGGAGAGCTGTTAATCAGAAAGGACGGTGAAGAAACTTACCTCGCCATCTCAGGAGGTTTCCTTGAAATCCGCCCAGATAAAGTTGTAATACTAGCCGACACCTGTGAACGTGCTGAAGAAATAGACATTTCTCGGGCCGAAGAAGCTAAACGCCGTGCCGAAGAACGGCTCAAAACACGCCCTCCAGGAGTAGACGTGGGACAAGCCGAGGCTGCTTTACGCCGTGCCCTCGTCCGTCTAAAAGTCGCAGAACACAGACGCCGAAGACCTAAAACAGCGTTATAATATCAATTAGAAAGCTCAATCGATTTACGTAAGTACAAACTAAACCGAGGCTTCTCAAAGATAATAAGAGCTGTGCCAGTCTGCTAAACTATCTCTAGCCTCACTCGAACGCCTTCCTTAGTCGCCACGACTCGAAGCAAGGTACGCATCGCTTCAGCAACACGGCCCTGTCTACCAATAACTCTCCCCTTATCATTTGGGGCAACCTCTAGCTTTACCACCACTGTATTCTTGTCATCAGCTTCTTCTGTCACCTTCACATCCTCAGGTGCACTAACAATGGACTTAGCGATATACTCAATTAACTCCTTCATTGTCATTCCTCAGCAATTGATTCGGTTTTGCCTGTGGTTCTAAAGTGCTTGTGTGTAAATCACTTAGCTTTTCTGACAGAGGTCTGCTTGAACTTTTCCATCACCCCAGATTTACAAAGTAACCTCATTACAGTATCTGTCGGTTTAGCGCCACAACTTAGCCATTTCAACGCCTTGTTTTCATCAATGAAAAAAGTCTCCGGCTCAGTTAAGGGATTGTAGTGTCCTATGATTTCAATAAAAGCACCATCTCGTGGTGACCGTGCGTCAGCTGCCACTACTCTATACATTGGTCTGTTTCTGGCACCTACTCGTCGCAACCTTATCTTTACCATAGTTCTTTAACCTGTCTAACTTAGTCCTGTCAGCAATTTTTTACACGCTATTATGCCCGAAGTTGTCCTGACTGTCAATACGAAATTGGCTCTTTGTCAAATTGCGTGGAAATAGCTTGGGGATGGTGCAAACCCCAGTAGCATTTTCGCCAATAGACATCCACATTGCTCAGACCATAGGAGATTCTTTTCAGCATCTTAATCTTGGTGTTACAGCCTTCAGTGAAGCCATTCGTGGTATGATTATCGAAGTGATTTAGGATTG
>CAZJVJ010000013.1:0-30008 GCA_964549635.1 uncultured Dehalococcoidales bacterium | reverse complement strand
GTAAGCAGTTTAATTCAGCAAGAAATTAGCAAGTTACTTCGGGAACAAGTTAACGACCCAAGACTAACAAGCCTTATCTCAGTAACTCGAGTTGTAACCTCACCTGATATGAGATATGCTAAAGTGTTTGTTAGCACTCTGGGAGATGCTACAAACAAAACCGAGATACTGCAAGGTTTTGCCGCTGCCGCTGGCTTTCTTCGCAGACAGTTAGCCCACCGCCTGAGATTAAAACACATGCCGGAGCTCAGCTTTTATCTGGACGATTCTATTGAGCGAGGAGCTGCAGTTCTTGAATTAATCGAAAAGGTCGCTACTGAAACTGTAAAAGACGAAGATGAACGCTGACGGATTCCTTAACATCAATAAGCCCGAAGGCAAGAGCTCCTACAGTGTTGTAGCTTGGCTCAGAAAGATGACACATGAGATGCGTATTGGACATGCCGGTACCTTAGACCCAATAGCTACAGGGGTGCTACCTATTTGTTTCGGCCAGGCAACACGGGTCGTCCAGTTTTTAACTAATGCCAGCAAAACCTACCTTGCCCAAATTGAAATAGGAACAGCCACAGACACTTTTGACAGGGTGGGAAAGATAACCCAAAAAAGGGACGCAAGCGGTATTACCCGAACACTGATAGAGAAAGCACTTGCCTCATTTCGCGGCTCGATTGAGCAGATGCCTCCAGTTTACAGCGCGTTAAAGCAAGGAGGTAAACGATGCTATGAACTAGCTCGCAAGGGCATACCAGTAGAGCTAAAACCCAGGCAGGTAGAAATTAGAAACTTAGAACTTATTGAGTACCAGCCACCGTTAGTAACAGTAAAGGTGGAATGCAGCAAAGGGACATATATACGCTCACTGGCTCACGACTTCGGGCAACAACTAGGCTGTGGTGCCTATTTAAAAAACCTAGTACGTTTACGTTGTGGCCCTTTTCACATCGATGATGCGCTGTCTTTGACCCAGATTGAAGATGCTATCCAGCAAGGCAACTGGAAAAGCCTTCTCTATCCTGTTGATAGTCCTCTTCTGGACTGGAAGGCGGTCATTGTTGACAAAAGAAATGAAATAGCCATTAGAAACGGGATGCCGTTGACTTTAATCGAAGGACATTTAGCCTCAGAAAAATACTGTCGTGCTTACAGCCTTGATGGCCTCTTTATTGCCGTGTTACGATTTATTCCGGAGAAAAAGGTATGGCACCCGGAAAAGGTTTTTGCTCCCTTAGCCCTTACCTGTCCTTAATATAGCCCTAGGGTGCAACCATTGATCAATTGTCTTATACTTTAGAAATAAAGTTGGGCACACGCTCCTAAGGATGTCACAGCTATCTATAATATCTGCCTTGAGGTTAAAAAATGAAGCTAGGTATTGACATAGGTTCGGTAAGCGCCAAGGTAGTGGTAATGGACACTGAGAATAACGTAGTAGACAACCACTATGTCCGCACCAAGGGACAACCTATAGAGACAGTCTTATCTATCCTTGAAGAAGTATCGGCAAAATATCCACCATATTGCTTTGAAGTCGCCGCGACAACAGGCACAGGAGGCAAACTCGTTGCCGAGCTTTTGTCGATCCCATTCGTCAACGAAATCATCGCACAAGCAGCTGGCACCGCCCACTTCCATCCAGAGGCAAGGACGATTATTGAAATCGGTGGAGAGGATTCAAAACTAATCTTTCTGGAAAGCATCATTTCACAAAAATTACCCAGGGTCATCGATTTCGCCGTCAATGGTATCTGTGCTGCTGGGACAGGTTCCTTCTTGGACCAACAAGCATCCAGAATGGGCATCCCTATCGAACAGTTCGGCGATATAGCTCTGCAGTGCGTTCACCCACCACGAGTTGCCGGGCGCTGCAGTGTTTTCGCCAAAACAGACATGATTCATTTACAACAAATCGGCACCCCTGTGCCGGACATAGTTGCAGGGCTTTGCTTTGCTATGGTGAGGAACTTCATGGCTAATGTGGTCAGAAGTCGCCAACTGGAAAAACCGGTCTGCTTCCAGGGAGGTGTAGCTGCAAATAAAGGCATTCAGCGAGCCATTCTAGAGGTCATGCAACTAAGGGAGGATGAGCTCATCATACCAAACTTTTTTGCCACGCTGGGAGCAATTGGCGCAGTTTTGGTGACTTGCGAAAAGGAGAAGGATAAAACAAAACAAGTGACATTAAATCTTGACCGAGTACGTCAATATTTGAGCCAGAGGAAATATGAATTTTTAAGCCTACCGCCTCTCGAAGGTAATGATTATCCGATATGTATTGAGCCATCAGCCATCTCGGGCGAAGGAAAGGTTGCGGCTTACGTGGGTGTAGATGTGGGCTCAATAAGCACCAACGTAGTTGTAATAGATAGAAGAGGAAATGTTCTGGCTCGACGCTATCTGATGACTGCCGGTAGACCCATTGAAGCTGTCAAACAAGGGCTTTATGAGGTAGGGAAAGAAATAGGTGACCGGATTATAGTTAAGGGTGCCGGTTCAACTGGTTCCGGACGGTATATGACTGGGGAATTCTTTGGTGCTGATGTGATTCGGAACGAAATCACGAGCCACGCAAAGGCGGCCGCCTTTATTCACCCTGAAGTTGATACTATTTTTGAGATTGGCGGGCAGGATGCCAAATACATAAGCCTCGAAAACGGAACCATCGTCGATTTTGCTATGAATAAAGTATGTGCGGCAGGGACCGGCTCATTCCTTGAAGAACAAGCTGAAAAACTAGCTGTCAACATCGATAAAGAATTTGGCGCTAAGGCACTGGCTTCAATACAGCCTTTAGACCTGGGCGAACGCTGCACTGTTTTTATGGAATCTCAATTGAACTACCATATACAGAACGGAGCCGCTAAAGAAGACTTGCTGAGTGGGCTTGCCTATTCAGTAGTAAAGAACTATCTGACCAAGGTGGTTGAGGACCATCGTATTAAGGATAACATTCTCTTCCAGGGCGGCGTTGCTTACAATAGGGCAGTTAAAGCTGCCTTTGAAAGTGTCCTAGGCAAGAAAGTTCACGTACCACCTCACCACGATATCCTCGGAGCCATCGGCGTCGCAATGTTAGCCATGGAAGAAATGGATAGAGGTGGGAAAGAGACAAGATTTCGCGGTTTCGACCTTAGAGATAGAAAGTATCAACTCTCCTCTTTCGAGTGCCAGGATTGCCCTAATCACTGTGAAATAAACAAGGTTATCTTCGAGGCAGAAACACCTCTGTTCTACGGTTCGCGTTGTGGTAAATATGACACCACCAAAAAGAGACGGCGGGAGTCATCAAAGATTCCTCGCCTTTTTGATGAACGCCATCAAGCTCTGTTGAATGCGTATCCTAAGGACTCGCCAGACTGTCCTAACGGGAAAACAGTAGGTATTGCCAGAGCTTTGTTCTTCCACGAGCTTTTCCCCCTCTGGAAGGCCTTCTTCACTGAACTGGGATTTCAGGTGGTTGTCTCTGACCACACCAACCGCTATATTGTTCGACTAGGTGTCGAAAACGTCGTCGAGGAACCATGTTTTCCGATCAAAATAGCCCACGGTCATGTGCTGAATTTGATAGAAAAAGGTGTTGACTTCCTCTTTCTGCCCGTTCAGTGTACCATGGATAAACTGTCCGACGACTTTGATAAGTCATGGAACTGCCCCTTGACCCAAAGCCTTCCATTTATAGTCAGAAGTTCGGAGCGTATTAAAAAAGCCCTGCAGGCTAAGAATAGCCCTAAGCTGGTAAATCCCGTTTTTCATCCTGACCGAGGACGGAGCTGGACTAAAAACATCCTATATAAACTGGCAAAAGACATGGGCATCAACGACAAGACCCGTGTAGAAAAAGCGATTCAAGCTGGTTTTCAAGCTCTCGATACTTTCAACGCTTGGCAGCAGAAGCGCGGTGAGGAAGTTCTGGAACAGTTGCGCCCAGATGAGAAGGCCATCATTATAATAGGCAGAGCCTATAACACCTGCGACCCCGGGATGACTTTAAATTTGCCGGAAAAGCTTCGAGAACTGGGGATTTTGGCTATCCCTCTTGATCTTCTGCCGCTCAAAGCTTTCGCTAAAGAAGTTGCCGCAGCACACCCCAACATGTACTGGAAAGCCGGGCAGGAAATTTTAGCTGCCGCGGAGATAATTGCCAAAGACCCAAGATTGTTTGGTCTATATATAACCAACTTCGGTTGTGGGCCTGATTCCTACTTATTAAGATTTTTTAGCAAAGCTACAACGGGCAAGCCTTTTCTTACTATAGAGATTGATGAACACTCTGCCGATACAGGTATTATCACCCGCTGTGAAGCTTTCCTTGATACTATTCGCAATGCCCGTACCCAAGGAACAAGAAAATCTATTCCCATCTGCGGTTTTGTCTCCTCACATACCAAGGGCAGAATTATCTATATACCTTACATGTTAGACCACGGTTATGTGGTGGCAGCTGCCATGCGCCATTACGGGGCGGATGCTGAACCGCTTCCACCATCAGATGAAATTAGCTTAGAACTTGGCAGAAAGTACACCAGCGGCAAGGAGTGTTACCCGAGCATTATCACCACTGGTGACATCGTTAAAAAAACTCGCTCTCCAGACTTCGACCCCGAACGGGCGGCCTTTTTCATGCCAGGTGCCAGCGGACCTTGCCGGTTTGGGCAATATAACAAGCTTCATAGGCTCATCCTTGATGAACTCGGGCTGGACAATGTACCAATTCTTGTCTTTGACCAAACCAGAAATTTTCAGCAGCATGTAGCTACTTTGGGGCGAGGTTTCCGATTGCTTGTCTGGCGAGGAATTACAATTTTGGACTTAATGCATAAAATGCTCCTAGAAAGACGCCCTTATCAAGTCAACAAAGGCGAAGCCGACGCGGTTTACCAGAAGTGCCTCGAGCAGCTGGTAAAACTAGTGGAGCAAGGTGGTGACGGATTTGAGGAACTTAGCCAGCAGATCAGAAATGCCTTTGAAGAAATAAAAATCGATAAAAGCATCTTAAAGCCCAAGGTGGGTATAATAGGGGAAATCTACGTCCGCTGTAACCATTTCGCCAACGACTATATTATCCGTAAACTGGAAACACTTGGACTCCAATGCTCAGTGCCACCCTTTGAAGAGTGGCTAGATTATATTGACTACCAGAGAAAGCGCCGATTCCGGCTTGGAATCGAAGGAGATTGGAGAGATTACATTAAGGACCTACTGACCGAGCTGGTTCAAGAGAGAGCAGCCGAGAGATTAAGAAGATATTTTGATGAGGCTATAGAGCATTTTGCCCGAGAGCTGCCCACTTCAGAAATTTTAAAGCGTGGCGGTGTCTACATGTCACCAGAACTGGAAGGAGAAGCTATATTAAGCATGGGGCGTGCGATAGAATACGCTGAACACGGCTTCAATGGATTAGTTAATGTTATACCCTTCGGTTGTATGCCTGGCATCATTGTTAGCGCTCTTCTACACCAATTCCGCCACGACCACGGTCTGCCTACCATGAACCACGTAGTCGATGGCACTAAAGACCCTGGGTTAGAAGTGCGCCTCGAAGCTTTCGCCCACCAGTGCCTGGACCACATGCGCCGCACTATCTAAGGTCACCGAATAGAAACCAATTTTCACAACTTCAAGCTTCTTCTTTTGACGAGCACCAAAAGGAAGGCTATTCACGACTAACCAATTTCAGCGTAGAATAGACGCTTATTTACCCCCTTTGACTTGTCATAGCAGGTCACTTCTAATTCGAGCCTTCACCACTTATACAAGGCCACAGCATCGGGGGTTTCCACCCAATCAGTCAACGGAACAGTTTTCCCATCTTTTACCTGATAAAATTTGACCGTTCTTGAACCGCGTCTCTCTTTCTCTGACCAAGTAGTCGGGCCTGCCAGACCCTTCGGAACAAAACCCGTTATCCTTTTAGAAGCCTCAAAAATAGCCTCGCCATTCACCTTTTCATAACCAACTTCCTTCAGAGCCAGTCGCAATGTCTCTCTTAAGCGCACAGAGGAGATAACGCCTACTAGGTATAGTTCGCTCATTTCCTCCAGTGACCCTCTTCCAGAACTCGTCCAGACTTCAACCGCATAACTTTTGTCTGCCTCCACGCCCCTCAAGTAGGGGCTACAGACCATCATTCCCTCTAAATGTTCACCAAAAGTCTTTAGGGCAGGCTTGGTAAAGCCCCAAACATCGGCGCAGAATTGCATGTCCTGAGTAAATCCTAATTTACGCGCATCGCGGACTATCATAGCTGGTGAAGGGTCAAACCAGTCACCAATGAAGATACGGTTAGCTCCTTTCTCCTTTAACCGTAAGAGAAAAGGCGTAAAATCCATGGTGCCAACAGGAGCAAACTCCGTAGCTACTATTTTGTATCCCTTCTCTTGTGCGTACTCTAAACTACCATGAAGGCCTTCTCGTCCCGCCGGATTATCCGCACTTATGTAGGCAAAATTCGGTGCTCCAGACAGCCCTTTCGCCTTCCAATCCGACACTGCTTTTTCCATATAGGCGGCAAATGCATCCTGATAGGTGCTGAAGACGATAAAAACTCGTCCCGGGCGACCAGCAAATATACCTCCGCCGGGGCTAAAGGCACACATCTTATCTTTCTCAAAATATTCTAACAAGGCCAAGGTAGTGCCAGTTATATCCACACCGACAAAGACAAGCTTAGGCTCAGTGCGATATCTTTTGTATGCAGATACCCCCCTAGCTACGTCATAACGGCAATCTACCGAGATAAGCTTAATTTTTACACCATCCACACCCCCTTCCTCATTAATACGCTTAAAATTGTCCTCAAGGCCGATAGTATGAGGGTAGCATACGGTGCCCGCCGGCCCGGTTATATCGGTGATATCAAGCATAGTGACGAACTTCTCCACCGCCTTTGGCTTGGCCGGGGCACAACTTGAAGCTAAAGGCAGCATCACCAAAACTAACGACAAAACAACTGCACTTAGTAGAACTACCTTCGTTTTCATCACAAAGCTTTACCTCCTATTTTTTGATTGACCGTATTATTGTTGCCGGAAAACTGCAAAAGGTCAAAGCTAATTTTTCAACAGCCTCCAATTTGTTTGGTGAATCGTTATACCACAGTGAGCAGGCAAAGTAAAGAGTCGCTAGCAGTCCTGAGGGCTTGACAGCTTGTATTATAATAGATGTGATTCAGCCTTAACGCAAGGAGGTGAACCAGATGGCACAGGCATACTGCTTCAAATGTCGCAAGAAGGTGGAAATCAAGAACCCACAGAGCATCACCCTTAAGAACAAAAGGCCAGCAACGCGCGGAACTTGTCCGTCCTGTGGGACCAAGGTTTTCCGAATTGGCAAGAGCTAGTCGGTTAGGGATGCTCTAGCTAGAGTTTAAAGATGACCGGCTAACCTTCTGTATCAGCAACTTGGGATTATGGTCTAAAATTTGGTGGCAGTGTAGCTCATCTATATTGGCAGCAGCAAGAATAGCGTTAACTTTCTCGTGGGTCAGCAGGTCATTTTCATCATGGGCATCAGAATTGACCAGCAGCTTCGCTTTTGTCTGCTCGGCAACGAGAGCAACATGAGGGTTAGCTGCACAGTGTCCTCTGCGCGCAGTTAATTCGATAAAGATATTATTCTCGGCTGCTAGGGCAGCCTCCTCAAGTGTGAGTGCACCCGGGTGGGCCAGGATATCTACATAGGGACACTGGACAGCGGCAAGATTGGTGCCTTTCTCCACAGGTTCGACGGATGTTTCACCATGCACTACGACCAGCCAGGCACCCATTTCTTTGGCTCTGGCAGCTACTTCAAAGATAGCTGACGAGGGGAGATGTGTAAGCTCTACACCAGGAATAGCTAAAATGTTCCAATAAGCTCTAGCCAGAGCACAGTCATCACTTATCTCTTTGATTATTCTGCCAAGCGAGCCAAGAGCTACGTGGTCTGTAATGGCGATTGCCTTATAGCCGGCAACAAGAGCTCTGCGTATTAGTTCAATCGGCGATAAAGTTCCATCACTATGAAAAGTATGGGTATGGAAATCATAAAGCACTATTCAAAAATACCATAAAGGGAATAATATAGACAAGCAGATGTACCATTCTGGAATGGCGGAGGTAGTGGAGAGTCGGGACAGAAAATAGTAGAATATGTGAAAAGAAATCAGTTCAATAGTCATGTCAATTCATGGACTGAGCTGAGTGGTGAGTTGTGACATTGTTGCTATAAGGGTCTGCTTGCCATTATTCTGAGCTAGGTCACTAAAAGTGACTTTATCGGATTGAAGACATAGCTTGTGTCTACGAGCTTAACGATAAACAAGAACGGAGTAATACCATGGGAAAGATAAATGTGGCAATAATAGGTGTTGGTAATTGCGCCTCTTCGCTCGTTCAGGGTGTCTATTACTACAGAAAAGCAAAAGAGGGGGAGGTCGTGCCCGGGCTAATGCATATCAACCTGGGTGGCTATCACGTAAACAGCATCAACTTTGTAGCAGCGTTCGACATAGATAAAAACAAGGTAGGCAAGGATCTAGCTGAAGCCATTTTCACCCCGCCCAACAATACTTTCAAATTTTGTGACGTGCCCACCACGGGCGTCAAAGTAGCCCGAGGAATGACCCACGATGGGCTCGGGAAATATCTATCACAAATTATCACCAAGTCACCAGGATCCACGGCTAATATAGTCGATATCCTCAAGGAAACCAAGACAGATGTGGTGGTGAATTTTCTGCCAGTAGGTAGCGAGGAGGCCACCAAGTGGTATATAGAACAAGTGCTAGCTGCTGGCTGTGGCTTTATAAACTGCATACCAGTCTTTATTGCTCGTGAACCCTACTGGTATAGCCGCTTCGCCAGAGCAGGGTTACCAGTAATTGGGGATGACATTAAATCCCAGGTTGGGGCTACTATAACACACCGTGTATTGACCAAACTTTTCCGGGACCGCGGCGTCAAGCTGGAAAGGACCTACCAGCTCAACTTTGGTGGCAACACTGATTTCTATAACATGCTTGAAAGGGAGCGTCTGGAGTCAAAAAAGATCTCCAAAACTAATGCTGTAACTTCTCAGCTGGATTATGACATCGAACCTGATAACATCTATATCGGTCCCAGCGACTACGTGCCATGGCTTGCTGACCGCAAATTCTGCTACATCAGGATGGAGGGGCGGACCTTTGGCGATGTGCCTTTGAACCTAGAGCTTAAGCTGGAAGTTTGGGATAGCCCCAACTCGGCTGGGGTAGTCATTGATGCTATAAGGTGTTGTAAACTAGCTCTTGACAGAGGTCTCGCTGGAGCAATTATAGCCCCCAGCGCCTACTTCATGAAATCGCCACCCATACAGTATTCTGATGACGAGGCCAGAAGACGCCTTGAGAACTTCATAACCGGTAAAGACCAACAAACCCCAATCTGCCTCCCTGAGATATCTGGTGAGGCGAAGGAAGGTTAAGCAGGACACAAGAACTGCTAAGTTTAGCGATGTACAACGGTGAAAATCGGACTAGTTTGCCCGTATGATTATTCTTTCCCTGGCGGGGTCACAAACCACATAGCTTATTTGGCGCATCATTTTATCCAATGGGGGCATAAAGTTAAAATCATAGCGCCATGCCTAAGAAGGGCGACTCGATACTTTGAAGAAGAGGTTACTCCCGTAGGCAGACCTATTCCGGTTCCCTCTGGCGGCTCCGTGGCACGTGTCCCAATATCACCCTGGCTCCCAGCCCAGGTAGGTGAAATCCTGGCTCAGGCGGACTTTGACATCCTCCATATCCACGAACCCTTCACGCCCATGGTATCAATAAGCGCCCTGCTCAAATCGGAGTGTCCAAACGTGGGTACTTTCCACGCCTGCCACAGCAAACCACGAATGTACTGGATAGGAAAACCCATCTTAAGAAGATGGTTACTTAGACTACATACCAAAATCGCTGTCTCTAAAGCGGCACTTGACTACGTCAGCCGCCATCTTCCAGGCGAATACCTTATTATCCCGAACGGCGTTGACATCAACCATTTTTCGCTAGACGGTCCCAAGAGAAAAGAATTTATCGACGGCAAAGTGAATATCCTTTTTGTTGGTCGGCTTGAGCAACGAAAAGGTCTAGGGCACCTCATAAATGCCTGCGCAAAGATCAAGCAGCGCTTTCCGAATTTTAGGCTTATCGTTGTTGGGCCTGGTACTGTATTGCGCTTCAAATATGAAAGGGCAGTCACAGAATTGGGGTTAGCTAATAATGTAGTGTTCACCGGATTTGTTCCCAGCAGTGAGTTGCCGTCATATTACCGCACAGCCGATATTTTTTGTGCCCCGGCTACAGGTGGTGAAAGCTTCGGTATAGTCCTATTAGAAGCTATGGCGTGTGGTAAGCCAGTAATTGCCACCAGGATTGAAGGATATGTCAATGTATTAACTGACAGGGAAGAGGGATTACTGGTACCACCCCGAAATGATGATTCATTAGCCCATGCCTTGCTAACTCTGCTTGAAGATAAACACCTGCGCCAGCAGATGGGGACCAGGGGAAGAAACAAGGCCGAGAAATACAGCTGGGCGAATATTGCCCGCCAGGTAATGGAATGCTACATTAACTTGCTCAAAAGCCAAAAGTAGGAAACACTTGGATGATAGGTTTGTCTGAATTTCGAAAGAATACTGCCCGCCTGATTACCGAACCATTGATGTCAATAATGAAAAAAAGCCGCCTAAAGCCCAATACTTTGACTTGGATTGGACTAGCAATTAGCACTATCGCCGCTGGGGCTATCGCCACTCACCATCTCCTCATAGGCGGACTATTGGTTCTGCTCTCAGGTCTATTCGACCTGCTTGATGGAGCACTAGCTCGCCTCACCAATCAGGTCACTCGCTTCGGTGCCCTGTTAGATTCCACATCGGACCGAATATCTGATGCAATAATACTTCTGGGGATTCTAGTATTATACCTAAGGAGCAGCGACTTCCTTGAGATAATGCTGATTTTCCTGGCACTGGTCAGCTCTTTCCTTACCAGCTATGTAAGAGCCAGAGCTGAAGGACTCGGTATAGATTGCCCAGTCGGTTTGTTTACCAGGGCCGAGAGAGTTATAATATTAGCGCTAGGGCTGTTTTTAGGCCATTTCTACAAATTTAGTATTCTGTTAGCTTTATTGATTCTGGTAGTCCTTGGTTTTGTTACGGTGAGTCAACGGCTAGTATATGTATGGAAAAAGACAAAAAACGGAGGTGAAAAAACTTGAAGGACAAAGTCTTTGAATGGAGCCTCACTGCTCTTAGCATCGTGGCTTTATTGTGGATGGTGCTTGGAAGTATCTTTTTATCCGGTATTTTGAACATCGCCTGGGTAATAATTATTGGGCTGGTCGTATGGATTGTAGGTGGCGGCGCTTTGCTCTATGTGTGGGGCAAAAATTATATGTCGCGAATATAAGCTCCAAAGCTCACGCGCAAAACGTTCGATTTCTACTTCCGCCCTTCCAAATTTAGACCAAGTTTACCGAAAAGATGTCAGTTATTGCGGTTATCGGCGCCCAGTGGGGAGACGAGGGCAAAGGGAAAATTGTTGACCTCCTGGCTGAAAAGGCAAAGGCCGTAGTACGCTTTTCCGGGGGCGATAATGCTGGACATACCGTCATCAATCCTTACGGAGAGTTCAGGCTACACCTCATACCATCAGGCATTTTTCATCCAGGTGTAATCTGCATAATTGGTAACGGGGTGGCAATTAACCCGGCTGTCCTCCTCGAAGAGGTTAACGAGATACAGAAGCACGGTGTTGATACCAGTTATCTCCTCATCAGTGACAGGGCACACTTGATAATGCCTTATCATATCCTTCTGGATGGATTGGAAGAGGAAAGACGCGGCAAAGGCGCTTTAGGCACCACGCGTAAAGGCATAGGACCTGTTTTTGCTGACAAGATAGCGCGCCTCGGACTCCGTACCTGCGATTTGCTGAATAAGAAGGAATTCTACACGCGACTTAGCTCAATCCTGGAATTTAAAAATGCCATTATAACCAAAATATACAATGCTCCACCATTATCCCTGAAAGAAATTTATGAGCAATATTGCTACTACGGGGAAAAGTTAGCGCCCTTTATCAAGGATGTCGGCCCGATTCTTCACGACTTAATCCAGCGAAAACAGACGATCTTACTTGAAGGTGCTCAAGGCACAATGCTTGACCCAGACTTCGGCACATATCCATATGTGACATCATCCTCGCCTCTGGCCTCGGGGAGCGCTACAGGTTCCGGAATAAGCGTTAGACAAATTGACCAAATCATCGGTGTCTTCAAGGCTTACACTACCCGTGTTGGTGGTGGGCCCCTGCCCACAGAGTTAAAGGATAAAATCGGTGACTTCATCAGGGAACGAGCTCATGAATATGGTGCCACCACCGGTAGACCTAGGCGGTGTGGCTGGTTCGATGCCGTCGCGGGACGTTTCAGCGTGCGGGTCAACGGATTCACTAATATAGTGGTGACTCGCTTGGACATCCTTGATGCACTCGATTCAGTAAAAATATGCACCGCCTACAAATATAACGGGACTTTGCTTAAGGACTTCCCTAGCGACACAGCAATCCTAAATAACTGTCAGCCCGTCTATGAGGAACTGCCCGGCTGGCAAACGGAAACAAGCGGCATTCGTCACGCCGAACAGCTACCAATACAGGCCCGCCGCTATATAGCACGAGTGGAAGAGCTTCTCTCCTGCCCTGTAAGTATCATCTCTGTTGGCCCCAGCCGCGACCAGGCTATAATGGTCAGGAAGGTAATATAGGCCTTCATCGGTTAGACAGCAAGAGAAATCCGCTTTTCTCGATTATATTAACTATTAGTGGACCCTTTGCCAGATGCGCGGATGAAATTGACCCGGAAGACCTGGACAGAATAATCAGAGACTACGGGCTCGAACCAATTGACGGTATGTTTATGGATATGCTAGAGGAGGCGTTTTTCTCGGGTGAAGAGAGGGAAACCAATGGTTAACTTAGCCGCCTATTGGTAAATCAATCTTGTACTTTTTCAAAGTCTGCTCAATAACAGTTTTCGACTTCTCGTCAGGCTCAGTAAGTGGCAGGCGCGGCTTTCCAACCCGAAAGCCTAAATAATTTAAGGCGTACTTAACTGGCATTGGATTTGCCACAACGAAGAGCGCACTTATCAGCGGCAACAAATTGCGATGCGTCGCTGCTGTTTTTTGAACATCTCCCTTGACGTAATCCTCTATCATCCGCTTAAATTGAAGACCTACTAGATGAGAAACCACGCTGATAACACCGTAACCACCAAGACAGAGGACGGGAAAAGTATCGCCATCGTTACCACTGTAAACCAGGAACTCTTTGCCGGTCCCATCTATAATTCTGGCTATTTGCTCAAGATTGCCGCTAGCTTCTTTTACCCCAATAATATTATCGATCTGGCTGAGCTTAATACACGTTTCAGCAGCCAAATTAGTAACAGTGCGTCCAGGTACATTATAGAGGATACATGGTAAGGTGGTTGCTTCTGCTATTGCTTTGAAATGTTCATACAAACCGTCCTGGGTGGGACGATTATAATAAGGCACCACGAGAAGACAGCCATCAACGCCAGTTTTTTCCGCCTCTCTGGTCAGCTCAATACTATCTGCGGTACTATAACTGCCGGTGCCGGCTATAACCGCACCCCGATTACCGATAGCTTCCTTTATCTCGGCAAAAAGTCGTAACTTTTCTTCACGTGTAAGAGTCGGGCATTCACCAGTGGTACCTGAGACTACCAGTCCATCACTACCAGAATCAAGCAGAGCTCGGGCTAACTTTTTTGCTTGCGAATAATCTACCTTTCCAATGTCATCAAAGGGAGTAACCATTGCTGTCAGCAAACGACCGAATTGCTTCATTTTAACCTCCCGACAGCTTTAAAATCTTAAAGTCTAGTTTTCCTTTTAACCCAACCCCGCCTCACTGCCTCCTCGGCAATCTGGACAGCATTGAGAGCAGCACCCTTGCGAAGGTTATCAGCCACCACCCACATCACCAATCCCTTGGGATGAGAGGCATCTGCCCGGATACGCCCTACATAGACATCGTCTGAACCGGCAGCCAGCCAGGGCATGGGATACAGACTAACACTTGGATCGTCCAGTACTTTCACACCGGGGGCCTGAGCTAATATTCTCCTTGCCTCTTCAGGGCTCATGGGGTCAGTGAACTCGACGTTTATCGCCTCGCTATGGCCGATAAACACAGGGACTCTAACACAGGTTGCTGATATGGCAATGTCACTGGCGTGCATTATTTTTCGGGTTTCCTCAACCATCTTCAATTCTTCCTTGGTATAGCCATTATCCAGAAAAACATCTATTTCTGGCAGCAAATTGAATGCGATTTGATGTGGATAAACATGGGGAACTACATTCTGCCCTTCCAACACTAATTTAGTCTGTTTGGTCAATTCTTCCATGGCTGCTGCACCTGTGCCTGACACTGACTGATAGGTGGATACGACAATCCTTTTGATCGGGTTAACCTTATGTAACGGATAAAGAGCTACCACCATCTGAATAGTAGAACAATTCGGATTGGCGATGATTCCTTCGTGCCACCTTATATCCTCAGGGTTTATTTCAGGGACAACTAGAGGAACATTTGGCTCCATCCTGAAGGCAGCGCTATTATCAATAACTAGAGCCCCAGCCTTGGCAGCGATAGGCGAAAAATAGCGGCTGATCTCAGAGCCGGCAGAAAAAAGCGCAATATCGATATTATGGAACGAGTCAGGGCTGGTTTCCTTAACCTCAACCTCCTGGTGACCCAGAAAAAGTTTTTTGCCCGCCGATCGGTCCGATGCATATAGGTGCATTGAAGAAATAGGAAAATGCCGCTGCTGCAGCACCTTGATAAACTCCCGTCCCACCATTCCGGTGGCGCCCACTATAGCTACATTATATCCTTTCATTTATTTACCTTAAACCTAACAAGCCGTCCAGCCCAACAACCAAGCCTTCTCGCTTCACTACTTCTTTTATAGCCATAATAATGCCGGGCATATAGCACTCACGACTTATAGTATCGTGCCTTAGGCTCAATGTCTGTCCCAGTGCTCCGAAGATAACTTCTTGACTGGCCAGGAGGCCTAATAATCTTACGCTATGGATGGCTACACCGTCAACCTGTCCACCCCTGGTGCCACTGATGGTTTCCTTTTTAGTCAACGGATAACTGAATGGTTTGCCTCGCGACTTGACCATTTCCCTAGCAGTAGCTAAGGCTGTCCCTGATGGAGCATCAGCCTTTTCATGATGGTGCAACTCGATAATCTCAGCATGTTCGAAAAACCTGGCTGCAATCCTAGCCAGATGAAGTAGGACCACCGAACCTAAAGCAAAGTTAGGAGCAACAACCGCACCCGCTTTGTTGGCTTTACACAGTTGCTCGATTTCTTTAAGGTTATCATCTGTAATTCCGGATGTGCCTATGACTACGTTAACACCCTGTTGAAGGGCAAGTCGGGCCGCTGCCATTGAGGCCTCAGCTATGGAGAAGTCCACTAGTACCCTGGGCTGGCAAACTTTGAGTAGTGAGTCCAAATTCGTAGAAAGTGGCACCTTTCTAGAGGTATCTGGCAAAACAAGATATTCTTCAGTCGCTTTAATGTCAACCCCACCGACCATCTCCAATTCCGGGTCGCGACATATTGCAGCTGTGACCTCCCTACCCATCTTGCCTAGAGCTCCGTGAAGTAATACTTTTATCGGTTCCATTTCCCACACCCCTTCAATGCCTAATAAGGGCAAAGTTTTATATCATTTGATTTGATGGCGGCGTTGGTTCTCCCTACTGGCGCGCTGTCTAGCATCAGGACGATGCTTTGAGCGCCTCAGTGAGGAACGACCAGCCACGGTAGAGTCGACAACCCTAGCCCCACGAACCTGAGATAAATCTGCAAAGACCGCCCTGCGTGATAAATTCACCCTACCCAGGTGGTCGATTTCCACAACTTTGACCATAATCTCGTCGCCTACCTTTACCACGTCTTCAACCCTAGGCACATGATAATCAGCCAGTTCACTTATGTGAACCAGGCCTTCCTTCCCAGGCAAAATTTCCACAAAAGCACCAAAGCTTGACAAGCGCGTTACCTTGCCTGTATAAATGCCACCCACCTCCACATCCCTGGTCAGGCTTTCGATCCTTTCAATTGCCCGGTTAGCTGCTTCTTTGCTGGGAGAGCCAATAATCACAGTCCCATCATTCTCCACGTCTATAGTTGTCTTGGTCTCTTCTATTATGGAGCGAATAGTCTTACCGCCAGGTCCAATCAAAGCACCAATCTTGCTCGGGTCAATGGTTACCTTATACATCCTAGGGGCATATGGGCTAAGTTCGGGACGACTGGCACTTATTACCTGGCCGAGCATATCAAGTATCTCGAAATGAGCTTCACGGGCCTGCTTTATGGCTTCAGTTAGAATCTCAAGGTTAATGCCTTTCAGCTTAATGTCCAGTTGAAGCGCCGTAATACCTCGGCTCGTGCCAGCTACCTTGAAATCCATATCACCGTATGCATCCTCCATGCCCTCGATATCGGTAAGGATGACGTAACTACCATCTCCGGTGACCAGTCCCATGGCTATGCCCACCACCGGAGCTTTAATAGGCACACCGGCATCCATCAGGGCCAAACTTGAGCTACACACACTGGCCATAGAAGTGCTGCCATTTGAGCTAAGAACTTCTGATACCAAGCGTATGGTATAAGCAAATTCTTTCTCGCTAGGTATGACCGGCGCAAGGGCTCTCTCCGCCAACGCACCGTGTCCAATCTCGCGCCGGCTTGGTGAACCCAGGCGCCTCACCTCGCCAGTGGAGAAGGGAGGAAAATTGTAGTGATGCATAAAACGCTTCGTCTCTTCCAATCCTAAACCATCAAGTAATTGCTCCTGACGCAAAGAACCCAGCGTAGTTATGGTCAAAACCTGGGTTAGGCCTCTGATGAACAGCCCAGAACCATGCGTCCGGGGCAGGAGACCAACTTCAGCACTAATAGGCCGTATCTCATTTGGCTTGCGGCCGTCAAGATGCCGTCGACATTCCAAGATAATCGCTCTGGCTGCTTTCTTAATCTGGTCTTCAATGACGGCGATGATGTCAGCTTCTGCAAAACTTTCTTTTAGCCTTTCTATAGCTTCTTTCTTAATTATCCGAATCTCATTCTCACGCTCGGCCCTTTCCACTCTGCTAATGGCCTGAACCAGCCTCTCCCAGAACTCAGAGGTCACAGCTGTTACCAGCTCCGATGGTGGTTCAATGACTTTAACCTCCAGCTTAGGTTTACCATAGTCCTGCTGCAGTCTGTCCTGAAACCGAATAATCTCCTGGTTAGCTTCATGCCCCAATTTAATGGCTTCTAGGACTATCTCTTCAGAGACTTCCTTTGCTCCAACCTCTACCATCACTATCGCATCCTTAGTGCTGGCAACAACAAGGTCGAGAAGGCTCTCGCTCATTTGGGGCAATATCGGGTTTAACACCAACTTGCCATCAAGATAACCAACACGCACCGCGCCCACAGGGCCATAGAATGGAATAGACGAAAGCATAAGAGCCGCCGAGGCTCCATTTACCGCCAGTATATCGGGGTCATTTTCCTGGTCGGTGGAAAGAACCGTAACCACAATTTGAATATCATTATGTAAATTCTTATCAAAAAGCGGGCGTATGCTTCGGTCAGTTAAACGTCCAGCTAAAGTTGCCTCTTCACTGGGGCGCCCCTCTCGTCTGATGAAACTGCCAGGGATTTTGCCCACTGCATAAAGTCGCTCCTCGTAATCAACCGTCAAATGAACAAAATCGCTACCTTCACGAGGCTCATCACTAATACAGACAGTGACCAAAACCACCGTGTCACCATAGCGAACGGTAACCGCACTATCAGCTTGCTTGGCCAGTTTGCCCGTTTCGATAGTTAGTAACCGACCGCCGACCTCACATTGGCCACACTGAGACATAAAACCTGCCACCGTTTGTTAATAACCTTACTTTCTTAAACCCAACCTGGTGACGAGACTGCGGTAACGTTTGACATCGCTCCAAGAAGCATAGGCCAATAAGCGCCGCCTCTGTCCTATGAGCTTGATGAGTCCACGGCGGGTATGATGGTCATGAGGATGCCGCTTCAAATGCTCAGCCAATTGATTTATCCTGTTGGTAAGCAATGCTACCTGTACCTCGGTGGAGCCGGTGTCATTTTCGTGGGTCTTAAATTCAGAAATAATAGCTGCCTTCTTCTCTTTGTCCAAAATTTATACTCCCGACAATCATTTGTAAACCAAAATTATAACACAGCCTTGAAATCAATGCACCTGCCCTTTAGCAACCGGGCATACTTGGAGTATAATAAAATCACCATGACCTCTCAAGTCTTTTACCGCAAATGGCGCCCCCGCACTCTATCAGAGGTGGTCGGTCAAGAACATGTGACTCAAACACTGCGCCACGCTGTGGCCAATGGACGAATAGCGCACGCCTACCTTTTCTGTGGCCCACGAGGTACTGGAAAAACAAGCACCGGGCGTATTTTGGCTAAAGCAATAAACTGCCTAAACCCTGAGCAAGGCGAGCCCTGCAACAAATGTCAGATATGCCAGGCATTTAACGAAGGTAGCGCCTTAGACATAATAGAAATCGACGCAGCCAGCAATAGAGGCATTGACGAAATTCGTGAACTCATTGAGAAGGTAAAATATGCCCCTAATCTGGCACGCTATAAAGTCTACATTATAGATGAAGTCCATATGATAACTAAAGAGGCTTCTAACGCCTTTCTCAAGACTCTGGAAGAACCGCCTCCGCATGCTATCTTCGTACTGGCAACCACAGAGCCACACAAGGTGCTGGCAACAATTCTGTCGCGCTGTCAGCGCTTTGATTTCCACCGCCTTTCCCAAACAGCAGTTGTTGCCAAGCTAAAATATATCTGCGAAAAAGAAAATATCCACATTGAGCCCGAAGCTCTAAGGATTATTGCCAAGGTGACCACTGGGAGCCTGCGCGATGCCGAAAATCTGCTGGAACAACTCGTAGCCTATTACGGACATGAGATTGCACTCCATCAGGTCCAGGCAATGCTGGGCATCAGTGGAGACCTGCGCATAAGAGAACTAGCCAAAGATATTATTAACAAGGACATTACTGCGGGACTTAAAACCATAAACAGCGTTAGCAGTGACGGGCTCGACCTTCGCCAGTTTAATCGCGAGCTTTTAGATTACCTGAGAGACTTGCTGCTGGTAAAGTCAGGAACGGCAGAAGTAGTAGATGTTACCAGCGACGACTTAGCTGAAATGAAAAACCTAGTAGCCGGTACCAGCCTCGACTACCTGCTTACGGCAATTAAGTGCTTCAGCGAAATAGACTTCCGATTGAACAACTATTCGCCGTTACCTATGGAACTAGCCCTTGTTGATTGTGTCCTGTCCGCAGCCGAAGATAGACAACTGGTCCAACCTGAACTTTCTGGGGCTAGAGAAAAGGCACGGGAAACCAGCCACTCCACTAAATTAGTCAAACCACCACCAGAAGCAGAGGCGCCATCGTCTAAACCGGCAGAATCTCTCGAAATCCCGAAGGAAGCACCACCTCAGAGACCTTCCCAGATTGATTACCTGCGCAGCCGATGGAAGGAGTTTATAAATGCCATGCGTGGCGAAGGTTCCAAAGGTAACCTGGATGCCTTTTTACGGAGTGCTTGCGAACCTCTGGCTATTGAAGATGACACTTTAGTATTAGGCTTCTATCACGATTTCCATAAGAAATATATCGAAGACCCGAAGTATAAACATCTGGTGGAAAAGAAGCTGAAAGATGTCTTCGGACAGTCTTACCAAATACGCTGTGTTCTTACCCCACGAGATGAAAAAGCTAAACCCGGCCCAAAAACGGAAATACCACTGGTAAAGGCCGCCAGAGAAAAGTACGGGGCCAAGATCATTAACACCATCAAAACGGAGGAGGAATGAACAAGTTTATTTTTCGCCAGGCACAAGAGCTACAGGCTAAACTGGCTAAAGCACAGCAGGAATTGGCTGATATGACAACTGAAGTAAGCTCGGGCGGCGGAGCTGTAAAGATAGTGATCGATGGCCAGCAAAGAATCCGCTCGGTCACCATCTCTCCAGAAGTAATAAACCCTGAAGACGCCGAGTTGCTCGAGGACCTGGTAATGACCGCAGTAAACGAAGCTATCCATAAGTCCCAGGAGCTTGCCACCAGCCATCTAAGCAGTTTAACTGGAGGGCTTAAAATCCCAGGTTTATTTTAGGAGGCTGACCTTTGAACGCTAAATCTACGCCCACTGCTGAACCCATAGCCAGGTTAATTGAAGAACTCAACAAGCTACCAGGAATTGGACCAAAGAGTGCCCAGCGGCTTACCTACTACCTGTTGCGGGCGCCCGCAGAGGAAGTCCAGTCATTAGTTGAGGCTATCAAGGCCGTCAAGGAAAGACTGATTTTGTGTTCTATCTGCCTTAACATAACCGATTCTGACCCCTGCAGTATTTGCAGCAACGAGCAGCGCGACCATACTAAAATCTGTGTGGTGGAAGAGCCCATCGATATCCTACCTCTAGAACGCACCAAAAAGTACAATGGCCTCTACCATGTGCTCCATGGTGTTATAGCCCCCACTGATGGAATAGGCCCGGAAGAACTGAAGATAAAAGAGCTATTATCGCGTCTCAACAATGGTTCAGTAACCGAGGTCATACTGGCAACAAATCCTAACATGGAAGGAGAGGCCACCGCCATGTATCTCCAGCGCCTTATTTCGCCGATAGGTATTCGTGTCACCCGGCTGGCTCGTGGCTTACCCTACGGCGGTGACCTTGAATACGCTGACGATGTTACGCTCAGCCGCGCCCTGGAAGGAAGACAAGAGATGTAGCCCACGCCCGGCGTTAAATCTACTTTACCTCTTTGTGTGGTGACTATTATGCCACTACCTCGGGTTTACCAAACAGAGGCTATCATACTCAAGCGAACTAAGTTAGGAGAAGCCGACCGAATCCTTACCCTCTACACACCCAGACTGGGCAAATTAAAGGCAGTGGCCAAAGGAACACGCCGCCCGCAAAGCAAACTTGGGGGCCATGTAGAGCTTATTACCCACAGTCGGCTGATGCTAGCCCGAGGCCGTAACCTTGACATCATCACCCAGGCTCAGACCATCAACAACTTCCTGCCCATAAAGGACGACCTGGAGCGTATTTCCCGTGCCCTCTATATTGCAGAACTCGTCGATTCCTTTACCGGCGAACATATTGAAGACCGTGAACTCTTCAACCTGTTGCTTGAAACCCTCCACCAGCTATCACAAGCTAAAAACGGCGAGGCGGTTCTGCGGTACTTTGAGCTACGTCTACTTGACCATCTTGGCTATCGCCCTGAGCTACAGCGTTGCACATCCTGCAGCACGCCACTAAAGCCGGAGACGAATTTTTTTAGTTCAAACCAGGGCGGTATCCTGTGCCACCAATGTGCCTCCCATGAGCCTATGGCCCGCCCCCTCTCCCTGAACGCCTTAAAAGTGCTGCGCCTGTGGCAGAACTGCGACTACGCTACTGCCCTTAGGGTAAGAATCAATCCGGAACTGGCCACAGAACTGGAACTGGCATTGCGCGAATATATCAGATACCTGCTGGAAAGACAATTAAAGTCAACAGCCTGGCTTGACAAACTAAAACGTGAACGTAGCTTAACCTGACTGTCGACTGTAGTCCCCAGCTATCCCTGCATAATAAAAAGATGCCTGTGGTCGTACATTCAGAGGTTGCCTGTCATTTGATGTAAACTCCGGTAACTAGGACTCAGAATTTGCCCCTAACAAAGATAAAGCGCATAGTTAAACACCTTTAGTCAGAATCTCATTTACCTTTGTTTTGAACTGGATGGCGTCGAACGGTTTGGTGATAAATGGGGCTTTAGTTTTAGCCAGAAAAGCTGTGGTGCGTCTGCCTATAATGTCTCCGGTAACGAAGACTACTCGACGTGCCAGCGATGGAGCTATTTTCTGAAGTTGTTTATACAATTCGATGCCGCTCATGCCCGGCATCTTGATATCCAGCACAATAAGCCTGTACCTCTTGCTTTTGACCATCTTTAAAGCATCCTCTGCGTCATCTGCAACGTCCACTTCGTGTCCCTCGTCGGTCAATACCCGGCCCATGAGCTCCCTGAGCACAGGTTCATCATCCACCACAAGTATTCTAGCTTTGGTCGCCCTGTGAGGTTCTTCGACCTGTGGCGTTGGCAATTCCAATCCCTCTAACTCAGTGACTATAGGCAACTCCACTATAAAGGTAGCTCCTTTGCCAGGCTTGCTCTTGGCATATATTTTGCCTTTGTGTTCGGCTACTATACCGTGACATACGCTCAAGCCTAGACCTGTCCCCTGGCCCACCTCTCTGGTGGTGAAGAACGGCTCAAATATCCTCTCCAGGTTCTCTTCAGCTATCCCCGGCCCATCGTCTTTAAAAGATATCCGTATACAGTCACGTACCTGTTCTGTCTTGATTGACAGCTTGCCACCACCATGAGCTAACTTCATCTCCGTCTCCGCATTGATGATTAAATTGAGGAACACCTGCTGGAGCTGACCTGGGTCAGCCACAGTGATGGGCAAATCAGGGTCAAGCTGTGCGGTAACTTCAATATTGCTGCTCTTCAGATGATAGGCTCGCAGATAGAGAGTGTTATCTATAATTTCATTGATATTAACATGCTTTCGCTCAGGCCTGTGCTGGCGAGCAAAGGTAAGCATCCTCTTCAAAATACCAGCTACCCGCTGAGCCCCCTCGTTTATAATTTGCAAGTCACGCCGGATATCATCGGGTAAATCCTGGCGCCCTGATAACAACTGGGCGTAGCCGATGACCCCGGTCAATGGATTATTTACCTCGTGGGCTATGCCTGAAGCCATCTCACCTATAGAGGCCAGCCGACTGGCAAGATAAGCTCTTTGCTCCAGCTGCCTCCTTTCCTCCTCTGCCCTTTTACGCTCGGTGACGTCGCGCATGATCCCGCGAAAACCGATAAACTCCCCTTTTTCGCTCCTTATAGGGAAAACCGTACTCTCAGCAAATCCGCGGCTTCCGTCTTTTCGGATAATTTCGTAGAGAAAATCACGCAATGGTTGTTTGGTTTGATACACTCGGTTGAATGCTTCAAATACACCTTTAAGCTTCTCTTTAGGTGTGAAGACCCTGTAATTCATCCCAACCAATTCCTTTTTGGAATACCCCATAAGCCGACACATCGCATCGTTTACCAGAATGAAATTACCCTTAAGGTCAGTCTCGAAATAGCCATCACCGGTCTCCTCCAGGATTGTCCGATACCTCACCTCAGACTGCCTTAACTTTGCCAGGGCCTCATGCAGTTCCGTAGTCCGCTCTTTGACCTGCTCCTCAAGCTGTCTATCATGCTTTATCAAAGCTTCTTCCGTCCGCACCCGAGCCAGGGCATTACCGATGACCTCCGATGCCACCCTAAGAAGCATTAGGTCGTCACTGTTCCATTCACCAGTTGCCACCACATTGTCAAAACCTATGAATCCCCCGAGTTCTCCAGCGATGTATAAGGGCAACACCAGAAGCGACTTAACGTCCTGACTTTCCAATGTCTGCCTCTCAGCCCCCGCCTCCTCGGGCAACCTGGAAACATCTGTTACGTGAATGAGCTCACCATTACGAAGCTTTGTCATCCACCACGGGAACATGTCACAAGGCATATTCTTGAGATTATCTATCTGGGCACTCACCCCCTCAGCACACCACTCGTGTGTATTGTCCATCATAATCAGACCATCACGGAAGAGGAACACATAGGCACGACCTGCTCCGGTAACAGCACCTATCTCTGCAAGCGTATCATTGATGGCATCATCGATATTCGAAAAGTTGACAAATCGCGAGGAAACACGCGCCACCACCGCCTCCAGTTCCAGCCTGCATCTGAAAGCCTTCTCCGCCGCCTCCAGCTCAGCCACTCTTTGACGCAGCTCAACCAATTCCCGTAAAAGCTGCTCTTTTGCCCTGGTTGTCACTTTCATCCCAAACCAACGACCAAGCTGCGCTGCTATTCTAACTAATCTTCAGGATCCTTGCGGTCGCCTCATTTTTACCAGTTTTCTATCGCATATGTCAAGCCACTTTAAGGCAAACTCCTTTGTCGAGGTAGTGTCAGGCTTTAGCCCCGCCCCTTCAGGGCCGGAGTTCCAAGAGGTTCAACTTCGGTACCGCATTAGCACACGGTGTAAGGGGTAGAGCACCAGCTACACTGCTGAACACGCTCTTAAGTAAGGATGGGGGTGGGGGTGCATAAGTTCAGAAACATATTGGACTCTGAGGGAGACGATGGAGTGGGGTCCAGGTGAAACAAATTTATGTGGAAAGTTATTATGAAACAGCCATAGCCGTTTCATGCGATACACCAATTATATTCTGTATCATACACAAAGAAAAGCTATAGAAAAAAGACTGGAAATAATTAAATTCTTCGATGACTATGGGACCGAAGCTACTAGGAGAGCGTTTGGCAAAAGGCGATCTACCGTTTTCCTCTGGAAACAGAAGCTGGAAAAGCCCGGCGGCAGACTATCTCCTTTGGCCCTTGGAGATAAGACACCCATACACAAAAGAAAAAGGCACGTTCATCCTTATTTTATCCTGAAGTATCGAACTGACCATCTCGGCCTAGATAAGACGACCATTACGCCGCTTCTGAAGCTGGCTTGTCACAGTGCTGGTATCAAACCAGCTTCAGCATCTACGGTAGGCAGGATAATCCACGACCTCAAAGAGAAGGGTAGGTTACCTTAGTCAAATAAGGTCTCCTTTAACGCCAGATATGATAAGTTGTCAGTAAGAGAACAAAAGCCAAAGAAAAAGAAAGCTGGAAGGAAAGGATTTATACCACAGCAGCCTGGTGCCCTTGTACAGATGGACACCTTCTCTATCTTTGCCTGTGGTATCAAGCGTTATCTCTTCACTGCTATCGATATCAGTACCAGATTTACTTTTGCCTACGCCTATAAGTCAAATTCCTCGACTCACGGCAATGATTTCCTCGATAAATTCACAAAAGTGTCTCCCTTCTCCGTTAAGAGAGTTCAGACAGCTAACGGCAGTGAATTCCTCAAACACTTCGACCACGTTTGTGAGGAAAATGGCCTGGTGCATTTCTTCAACTACCCAAAACATCCGCAGGCTAATGTTTATCTGGAGCGTTTTAATCGGACTATCCAGGAACAATTCGCAGTATATTGATACAATTGATCAAGTGGACGAATTCAACCGAAAGTTGATGAAATACTTAATCTGGCATAAAACCGAAAAACCGCACCGCGGCATGGGTAACCTGCTACCGCTGCGATACTATTTAGATAACTATATCAATACCCCCAAGAAATCCAATATGTTATGGACGCTTATAATAAGTTGACAGGTGCAGGGAAAAAGGTTACAATGGTTTTCACCTTCAAGCACCGCTTGAAAAGGCGGTATGAAAATTGGCTAGACACGCAAGAACGCTGCTGGTCCAGTTTGTCATCTTCTTGCTACTATCGCTGTTTTTCTCGGTGCTACCTGCCCTGCTGGCAATCTTCGGCAACACATCCAGCTATGCTCAGGCGCTTTTCAACATATGGTACGGCCTACTACCACCAGTAGCTCTTCTGCTTCTGGCTTATTTTTTCTATCGTAAGGAAAATAACTGGCTAACTTTCCTGGGTCGAGCATGGTTTGGCATTGGTATTTATTTTCTGTTACAGGCCATCCTGGAATCGCTGACCAGAGCCTCCCCCCTCCTGGCCCTTCTATCCCTACCAGCTAAATTCACCGGCGGCCTTCTAGTAAGGCACCCCGAAGGCTATGTCGCTTTCTTCTCCGGCTGGGGAATGGTGGCGGGTATCGTCATCTTCCTTTTCGGCGGGCTAGCCCTTTACATCCTAGGCAACCGCTTCAAAAATACTGCGCCAGCCCGTTTTGAGTTCAAGCGAAGTCCAAGGGTTGCCTTTACAATTTCCACCATCCTGCTAGCAGCTCTTCTGATCGCGTCACCCATATCAATTTATGCCATTTCCAAGCCCACCACAAACAACTTTGTCCAAGGCGTACCCATACCGACAGAAGAGGAGATTTTCGGCTATATCAAGAACGTGTATGACTTCGGTCACCGTCGGCCTGGCACCTCAACATATCACGAAACTGCTGCTCACCTGACCACCTGGTTGAGATGCCTTGCCCCGACAACAACCGTGGAGACAACGAGGTTCGACTACTGGGAGGAGAAAACGTGGAAGTTAGTAGTGGAACCCAATGGAAAAGAGCCAGCTCAAATAGAATGTTTCTTCTGGCCTTATAGCGGCCAAACGCCACCAGAGGGAATCACCTCCGAGCTTGTTTACGTCGGTCACGGGACTGAAAAAGACTTTCAGGGTATCGATGTTAAAGGTAAGGTAGTGCTGATATCCCTGACACCCATACAAGTTGGCTGGAACGAACTGAAACTATTCTCCTTCATGGCTTACGACCCAGACAGGCTCGCTGCTGGCCGTAGCCAGCCATACCCTATCGGTTGGATTTTGCATCTCTTCCATATTTATCCCAGAGTGGAACAGGCCGGGGCTGCTGCTGCGATCTATATCCTGGAAGACTATCCGAATATGGGACCGCTTGCGTACTATGCTCCGTACGATGGAAAAATCCGCGCTGTACCCAGCCTCTACATAAGAGAAGAAGACGGCGATATGCTAAAGCAAAGAATACAATTAGGCAGAGTGGAGGTCAACCTGATCCTAGAAGCCACCATTTCCAAAGGTGGTGGAGAGGCGGCCAATATCTATGCCATCCTTCCCGGCAAGAGCCACAAAAATATCATCGTCTCCTCCCACTTTGACTCTCCCTGGCCCAGTGGCGTCGAAGACAGCTCAGGAGTCGGCATGATTATGGCTCTAGCTCGCTACTACGGTCAGATACCAGCGGAACACAGGGAAAGGTCAATGGTCTTTCTGCTCACGGGCTCCCATTTCGTCGGTGCGCCGTCAAATGATGATTTTATGCACCGGCACCGTTATGGAATTCTGGCTGACACCACTTCCATCCTGTGCATCGAACATATCGCCGACAACTGGCCTTACAGTAACTACCCAGAGGCACGGGGAGTGTTTTTCGAAGAAAACCCCGTGGTCATCAGCCTCTATGCTGGTCTGCTCCAGCACTACGGACTCTACATCACCCTGCTATTTCCCACAGTCACCCCGCTCGGTGTTCCCACTGATGGCGGCCCTTTCAACCGTGAAGGCTTCCCCGTTGTCAGCTACATCAGCGGGCCTGTCTACCTCTTCGACGCCGCTGACACACTAGAAAGGGTCCCCCGTGACCAGCTTGTCCCCCTGACCAAACTATACATAGACTTCATCGAAAACTTGAACAGGTATCCCGACTTCGTGTTGCGTTTTAACCTTAATACACTGGCCATTCTGCTTACAGTATTCATATTCAGCCCGCTGGTCACCACAGGGTTTATCTCACGTCCTAGAAAACAACGAAAAACTAGGAAAGCGACTGAACGGTTGAAGCAAAGGCCTTGAATATTTTTTGAGGTCGCCTATTTTATATACTTCCCAATGATTGGTGCCAAATCCTTTTTCATCTGTTCCGGGATAAGCTCTGGAGATGTTATGATGGCATTTTTGAGAGCGCTGGCACAGATACAGTTCCTCGCCTTAGGCATGAGGGTTATGGCATGTCTCAAAAGCCTCTTGACGGTCTCTGTGCCTCGCCTTAAATTATCCACCACCATCTCCGCGGTCACCACCTCATAGGTCTCCTTCCAGCAATCGTAGTCAGTAACCACAGCCATGGTTGCGTAGCAGATTTCAGCCTCCCGGGCCAGTTTAGCTTCTGGCAAACCCGTCATATAGATGACATCGGCTCCCCAGGAACGGTATAGTTCAGATTCAGCCCTTGTGGAAAATTGAGGCCCTTCCATAACGATGCATGTGCCTCCATCATGTGCCCGAATTTTCAGTTCGCGTGCTGAATTGTAGAGTATGTCACGGAGCACAGGGCAAAAGGGTTCGGCGAATGCAACATGCCCCACTATGCCTCTGCCAAAAAAAGTATTCTGCCTGAGAAAGGTGCGGTCGATAATCTGGTCAGGTATTACGATATCCAGAGGCCTGATTTTTTCCTGAAGACTGCCTACGGTGGCTATTGAGAGTATCCATTCCACACCCAGCGTCTTCAGCGCATAGATGTTAGCCCTCGCCGGTATCTCAGTAGGACTGATGAGATGACCTCTGCCATGGCGGGGCAAAAAGGCAAGCTTCACCCCCTCGATTTCACCCAGAATAATAGCATCGCTGGGGTCGCCGAAAGGTGTCTTAATCCTGATTTCCTCAACTCTGGTCATACCTTCCAGCTGGTACAGGCCCGTACCGCCGATGATGCCAACTTTAGCCTGAGCCATTCAGTTACCTCCTTATGAAATGATAATCCCATGATCCCCTGTTTTTCGGCTCAATAAATTATACAGTTTCAGCTTCATACAGATGAGCCTAAAGCCTCGCATAATTTCTCTCCGCCAGTAGATAGTCCCAACAGAAGTTTAAGGAAAACTGCGAAAAATTATACTTCGAAATCCTGCTGGCGACAATCATAGCTCCCCTCCCCATGCCCACACAGCAGGGAGGTCACAGAAAGCAACTGCGCGTACACAAAGAGACAAACAGCGAAAATAACACAGCCGCTACCAGCCCTCAACCAGATTTTATGTTGCGCCACCTTTCAAGCTACGCCTAAAAGGTTCCCTGAAGATTCCCTTTTCAGTGATTATAGCGGTTATGTATTTGTGGGGGGTGATGTCGAAGGCGGGGTTGGCAGCCGTGATGCCTTCGGGTGCCAGACGTATACCGCCGATGGTGGTCACCTCCTCAAAGCTGCGTTCCTCTATAAGGATTTGGGCGCCCGCCTTTAGGGTGAAGTCTATGGTGCTGGTGGGAGCTGCCACATAGAAGGGTACTCCGTTTTCCTTAGCCAGCACGGCTAAGGTATAGGTGCCGATTTTATTGGCCGTGTCACCATTGGCAGCAATCCTATCAGCCCCCACGATAACACAGTTCACTTTGCTGCGGCTCATAAAGTAGCCAGCCATGGAATCTGTAATCAGCGTTACCGGTATTTTGTCCTGCATCAGTTCCCAGGCAGTAAGCCTGGCACCCTGTAACAGGGGACGGGTCTCGGTGACGATGACCTCAATCCGCTTGTTTTGTTCTCTGGCAGCTTTAATGACGCCCAGAGCTGTGCCGTAGCCAGCGGTAGCCAGCGAGCCAGCATTGCAGTGTGTCAGGATGGTAAAGCCATCTTTAATAAGTTCAGCACCGAGCCGGCTCAAACGCTCGGTGGCAGCTTCTTCATCGGCGTGAATTGCATTGGCCTCATCGATGAGGGCCTGCTTTATTGTGGCAAAATCCGCTACTACCGCTGCCTTTTTCATACGGTCGATGGAACGGAATAGATTAACTGCGGTGGGTCTGGCAGTGGCAAAAGCCTCAGAAATTTCAGCCAACTTTTTGAGAAACCCAGCCTTATTTCGGGCTTTTATCTTCTGCGCGCCGAGGGCGATGCCATAGGCAGCAGCCACTCCGATGGCCGGCGCTCCACGCACCTTCAGCGTCTTGATGGCGACAACAACTTCTGTGTAGCTGCGAAGCTCGGTGAAGACTAGCTTGGCAGGCAGTTGTGTCTGGTCAATGATTTTAATTTTGTTGCCCAACCATTCGATTGGTTTCATCAGTCCTCTGCATCATGTTATTTTCAACCTGTACAGTAGGCCGAGGTCAGCGCGGCTAAAGTTTCGCTACTACATTCTCTTATCCTGTAGTTCAATGGTTTATTCAGGTTCTTTAGAAGCAGGTCAGTGTCATCTGGCGATGTTTACCTTCAGCCCTATTTCCCTGC
>CAZJVJ010000012.1:0-38037 GCA_964549635.1 uncultured Dehalococcoidales bacterium | reverse complement strand
TGGGTGGAAGCTTACTACAATCTGACTAGCTTTGCGCCTGAAGGCCTATCCATGGATCAGGGGAGCCACAAACCTATTGACAAAATTCACGAACATAATATAATATAAAGCCTACTGTTACTGTTTGGTTTTTCCCTTAGAGGTTAGTCAGCGGAGAAACAGAATTTCGATGGTGGCTAACAAGTATATCTACCGATAGTGGCTCTGGGTTAAGTTACTGTTGACACAGTAACTCCGGAGTCACGGTCTTAAAAAGACGGTTCTTGCCCTTCATTTCCATTCCCATCTGTTAAATTTCTAGCTTCGGCAAAAGTTCCCTACATCTTTGTTTGGCATTTTCATATGAAAGGGGGTGTTTTACAGATAAGTTACAGCTAAAAGACGGTACTCTCACAACGTACAAAATCAAACGCAAAAACGATAACGTAAGGAGATTAAATAATGAAAAAAGGTATACTGTTCGCCTTGGTTGTCTTGGTAGTTGGCTCGTTGGTATTTGGGGCATGCGCAAAGCCCTTACCACTCGAGACCATTAAGCTGACCTACAGCAATTTTTTTCCACCTACCCATTTGCACTCAATACTAGCAGAGAAATTCTGTCAAGAAATAAATAAACGCACCAAAGGCAAAGTGGAGATAACCCATTACCCTGGGGGCTCGTTAACACCAGCGGCGGGGGTCTACGATGGGGTGGTCAAAGGCATATCTGATATAGGTATGTCTTGCTTAATGTATACTGTTGGCCGCTTTCCGGCATGCGAACTGATCGATTTGCCTCATGGTTATCCTAACGGTTGGGTAGCCACCATGGTGGCTAATGACTTCTATAACAAATTCAAACCTAAAGAATTTGATGATGTTCATGTGCTATATTTCCATGCCCATGGTCCGGGAGTAATTTTCACCACCAAGAAGCCGGTACGCAGGTTGGAGGATCTTCAAGGTTTGCAAATACGGGGTACTGGTGTGGGTGTGAAGATAGTTGAGGCACTCGGCGCCAAAGGTGTTGGGAAACCACAACCCGAGGCTTATGAGTTAATGTCCAAAGGCGTAGTTGATGGCAGCTTCGCACCCCGCGAGGTACTCAAAGGATGGAAACAAGCTGAAGTGGTGAAATACGTTACCCTCTGTTACGATGTGGGCAATACCACCAACATGTTCGTGGTTATTAACAAAGAGAAATGGAATGCACTTCCTGCTGATGTGAAAAAAGTTTTCACAGAGGTCAGCGAGGAGTGGATTGAGAAGCATGGCAAGGTCTGGGCTTACTATGATAAAGCGGCTACCGATTACTTCTTGAGTTTTGAGGGCAGAGAGCTTATCAAACTGTCAGCAGGGGAGATGAGTAGGTGGGTAGCAGCTACCAAGCCGCTGATAGATAAGTATATACAGGAAAAAACGGCTTTAGGACTACCTGCTGCCGATTTTGAGAAATACCTTATCGAGAGGGTAGGCCACTGGGCTAAGAAGTCACCAAGCGAGGAGGCTTCTTTTGAGTGGGTGGAAAAAGAGCTGGTAACGAAGTAGAAGCTGGCGTTTAGTGATTAGCGGATATCTCCGGGGTGCTCGATGGTGAGGTAAGCCCATTCGGGCACCCCAGTTTGGACATTCGTGGGATGGTGAATAGACTGGATAGATTTGAGAAGTTAGTTAATTGCTTGAGCAGCTGGCTTAACTGGGTTGCTGGCGTTGCTTTAGTGGGCATGCTGGTTCTTATTCTGGCTGACGTAATTGGGTCAAAGCTGTTCAACTGGCCGTTGCCCGGTGCCTTTGAGATAGTCAGTTTCTCATGTGTAGTTGTAATTGCCTTTGCAATAGCGCAGACTCAGATCATCAGAGGCCACATCGAAGTGGAGTTTCTAACAACTAGGCTTCCAGGCATAGCCCAAAGAGTTATTGGGGGCATCATTTACCTTGCAGGCATGATATTATTTGCCTTTATCGCCTGGACAAGCTACGAGTTCGGCCGGACGCTTCAGGTTAGTGGCGAAGTTTCAATGACGGAGCGGATACCATTCTATCCGTTTGTATACGGGATAGCCTTTTGTTCTGTCATGGTTTTCCTGGTGTTGCTAGTGCAGGGGATTAGAACAGTAACGAAGATGAAGGAATGAGCCCAGTCGGCATTGGCGTCATAGGCATTCTTATTCTAATCATCCTTTTCCTTTTACGGATGCCGGTTGGCTTTGCTATGGCTCTGGTAGGCGTTGCCGGCTTTAGTTTTCTAGTTTCGCCACAGGCTGGGCTTAGCATCCTGGCTCGAGATATGTTTTACACATTTTCCTCTTATTCACTTACTGTGATCCCGATGTTTGTATTGATGGGCTCAATTGCTTCTGCCTCAGGGATCAGTCAGAGACTTTATGAAGCTAGCAATTCGATGTTGGGGAGGTTGCGTGGAGGTTTAGCTATTGCCACTGTTGTTGCTTGTGCAGGCTTTGCAGCCATCTGTGGTTCAACCACTGCTACGGCTGCGGCCATGGGCAGGGTATCATTACCTGAAATGAAGAGGTACCACTACAATGATTCGCTGGCTACCGGGGCTGTGGCTGCTGCTGGCAGCTTGGGCATACTTATCCCACCCAGCACTATCTTTATTGTATATGGGATACTAACGGAACAATCGATTGGCAAACTTTTTGTGGCCGGCGTTTTCCCCGGACTGATTCTCGCTAGCCTTTTTGCGCTTACAGTTGCGGTTGTCTGCTGGCGTAATCCATCGCTTGCTCCGGCCGGTGAACCAACGAGCTGGAAGGAAAAGATAAGCGGGCTCACGGGAGTTATCGAGACGCTGGCCTTGTTTGTCTTAGTGATAAGCGGGCTTTTTTTAGGCTGGTTCAGTCCGACTCAAGCTGGAGGTATTGGTGCTGCGGGCGCATTGCTTATCGGTCTGGTGACACGCCAGCTGACCTGGCATGGGTTTTTGAGTGCTATTAAAGATGCACTGCGCATAACCTGTATGGTCATGGTCATAGTTGCTGGGGCTACGGTATTTGGGCACTTTATGGCGGTGACTAAAATCCCGCTTGTACTGTCGGAGTGGGTAATAAGTCTCCCACTTCCACCAATGGCTATTATGGGTGTTATTGTTCTTATCTACATGTGTGGCGGTTGCTTTATGGACGCATTGGCACTGATTACACTTACCATTCCAATATTCTATCCTGCAGTTGTAGCTCTTGGATTTGACCCGATTTGGTTTGGTGTAATCATTGTGCTAATTACAGAGATGGGCGTTATAACTCCACCTGTAGGTATTAACGTATACGTAATCAAGGGTCTTGCTCAGGACGTACCCCTAGAAACCATCTTTAAGGGTATATTTCCGTTCCTTGCAGCACTTATACTTATGGTTGTTATATTGATGCTTTTTCCCCAGGTTGCTACCTTCTTGCCCAGTCTGACCACGTATTAGGTAATTATTTGTTAGAAAGGATATCCTGGAACGATGACAACTATATCGGAAATGCTGGCAAAGAATGCCGCAATATATCCGCATGATATAGCACTTGTTGAGTTGAGGCCAAGCAAGGGAGTACGGAAGGAAATTAACTGGAGGGAGTTAAATGAAAGGGTAAATAGATTGGCCAATGTTCTTAAAGGCAGGGGAATTGGTAAGGATGACAAGGTTATACATTGGATGATGAACTCTATTAACTGGCTGGAGGCTTATTTTGGAATTATAAGAACCGGGGCGTGGGCGGTTCCACTCAACTTTAGATTCACCAGCAGAGACTTAAAATATTGTGCTGATATAGCTGAGGCAAGAGCTATAATCTTAGGGGAAGAGTTCATCGAAAGGGTCGAGTCGGTACGTGCAGACTTACCCACAATACAACATTATATACTGGCCGGGAAAAGTCGTGCTCCGAACATGGAAAGCTTCGAAGACTTAATAGAAAGTTCCTCGTCCGCCCCTGTGGATATTGAGTTGAATGAGGAGGATGAGTGTGGTCTTTATTTCACTTCAGGTACAACCGGAGCACCTAAGCCGATACTACTAACGCATGGAAACATGGTCTGTGCTGCTGTTGTTGAAAAGGCTCATCATTATCAGACTCATGAGGATAACTTTGTTATACTGCCGCCTTTATATCATACTGGTGCCAAGATGCACTGGTTCGGCAATTTACTTGTGGGTGCTAGAGCTACGATTCTAACCGAAATTAATCCTCGAAACATATTTGAGGCAGTGGATAAGGAGAGAGGAACAATAGTATGGTTATTAGTGCCTTGGGTTCACGATATTTTGGTGGCACTGGATACAGGTGAATTACGGAAGGATGACTATGACCTGAGCTGCTGGCGGCTCATGCATATCGGTGCTCAGCCAGTACCTCCCAGCTTGGTTCAGCGTTGGAAAAAATATTTTTCAGATATGCAGTATGATACTAACTATGGTTTGAGCGAGGCTACGGGTCCAGGGTGTGTCCATTTAGGCATAGAAAATGAGAGGAAAGTTGGAGCTATCGGAAAAGCAGGCTTTGGCTGGCAGGTGCGCATTGTTGACGAGCAAGGAAGAGATGTAGCCCACGGACAGGTTGGCGAGTTAATTGTCAAAGGTTGTGGCGTTATGAAGGGGTACTATAAAAATCCCGAAAAAACTGCTGAGACTATAAGGGATGGCTGGTTATACACTGGCGATATGGCAAAAATGGATGAAGAGGGATTTATTTATCTGGTTGATAGAAAGAAAGACGTGATAATAACCGGCGGTGAGAACATTTATCCTGCAGAGGTAGAGGAAGTCCTCCATAGTCATCCCAAAATATACGACGTGGCTGTGATTGGGGTTCCTGATGAAAGACTTGGTGAGATAGCTGTTGCTATAATTGACCCGAGACCTGGTGAAACGTTAACCGAAGCTGAAGTATTTACATTTTGCGAGCAAAACCTGGCCAAACACTACAGGCCTAGGCGTATTATCTTTGACAAGGTGCCGCGCAATCCTACTGGCAAGATAGAAAAGCCAAAGTTACGGCAGAAATACAGCTGTTCGCAGCTCAAATAGGCTTTTTGAAACTTCCCGTAATTGTTTTTGCCCTGTTAGCTTGTAGTTGTTTTCACCTTTTATCACGAAAAGAGAGGTGGGCTGGCGACTTTGCAGGGTGATTTTTAAGGACTTGGCTTTGAGCGGCTGGAACCATTAAAGGATGAGGGACAGGTCTTGTGCTGGTGGATACACTGAAAAGCTGATAAAATCGAGAGGTTTGCCGTCCTACCGTTTACGATTAGGTCAGCCTGATTTCGAAAGGATTTAGCGTGAAAAAAGTTTTCTACGGGTGGTGGATAGTAGTAGCAAGCTTTTTCATTGCTTTCTATATTGGTGGTACTATATTTTTCGGGTTTACAGCTTTTTTTGAGCCGATAGTGCAAGAATTTGGCTGGAGTTACACGGCAGTCTCGATTGGTGTGGCGTTGCGCGGCTTAGAGATGGGGATTATAGCTCCGCTTATGGGTTTTCTAGCTGACCGCTTTGGTTCGAGAAAATTGGTTTTATTTGGGGTTATTACGGTGGGGTGCGGGCTTATTCTTATTAGTCAAACCCGGTCGCTTGTCATGTTATACGTCGGTTTTCTCCTGCTGTCATTGGGAGCAGGTGGTTGTGCCAGCGTAGTATTATTTACTGCGGTGGCTAACTGGTTCAAGAGAAATATTGGTAAGGCGCTTGGTATCGCCGCTTGCGGCTTCGGTGCTGGTGGACTGATTGTACCCTTAGTTCCCTGGCTTATAGATATCTATGGGTGGCGCGCTGCCCTGGTGATTCTGGCGTCGGGAATGTGGTTGGTTGGAATCCCTTTAGCTTTTGTCATTCGCGATAAACCTGAGCAATATGGTTATTTCCCCGACGGAGATGTGATGCCTGCCATGGCATCAAGTTCCCAAATTAAACTGCACGAAATAGAAAACAGTTTCATGGAGGTCATGAAAGGGAAGACTTTATGGTTTATAAGCCTTGCAGAGGTAGTGCGATGGATGATCCTGACTGCAGTTGTAGTCCATATTATGCCTTATCTAACTAGTATTGGAGTATCACGGGCAAACGCTGCTCTTGTAGCAGCAGCTATTCCCTTAGTAAGTCTTGTCGGTAGATTCGGATTTGGCTGGCTTGGGGATACCTTTGATAAAAGATATCTTATGGCTATTACTTATGGCCTAACAGGGTTAGGAATGCTTGCACTATCATATTCATATATGTGGCTAGCAATGTTCCTTTTTATTATATGCTTTTCTCTAGCCCATGGTGGTGGTGTCACTTTGAGGGGGGCCATGATGAGCGAATATTTTGGCAGAAGTTCTTTTGGAAAATCACTCGGGACGATAATGGGTGTTTCCTCAATTGGTGGTATCCTGGGGCCCATTCTGGCTGGATGGACTTTCGATGTGAGAGGAAGCTACCAGCTCATATGGTTGTTTTTTTGTGGGCTTACTGCTGTCTCAGTTACCGTCATACTCATGGTCAAATCATCATCAAGATACAAGTTAGAGCCTGGAGACTAAATTGGATATTAGTTATTGTGTTGTCATTTCTGGTGCCAAACTTGACAGCTCGAATCCTTTCGGATAAATTAAAATCTCTGTATTATGATATAAGCTGTCTGTCCGTAAAGAGGTTTCTATTTTAATGGAGGTTACAGACCTATGTACAGATTTGGAATAGCTGGCTATATGTTGTGTGTCACCTTACTTTCAGCAGTAATTGGTGGCTTGGTAGTGCAACCAGCGGCGTTTGCTTTACAAAGCAATGATGGTGAAATATTTGTGCTGTCGCCAAGTCAGAAGTCGCCATCTAATGAACAGATCGTGCTTACCTGCCAGTACCCAGTGCTGAGCAGTTATGCTGGCGTATATTTCGCCTATAACATTGAGCTGCAGTACACTGGTGGTGAACAACCACGCCTGTTTGACCTCAGAGTTAAGGTGCCTTCTGGTTTTAACTACTCCATAACTCCGGGATATGGTGAAGGAACAGAGATAGCTGCCATCCGTCTTGACCCTAAAAAGACCTACCCTGATACAGTTAGGCTTACGGTGAGACCTTATGTCTGGCTGACGCCGGAGCCGGGGGAATACACAGTGGTAGTAGAAGCTATTTCCGGAGAGCTTAGAAGCAACATTGAACTTAAAGCCATAGTTACCGCCAAGTATGACCTTGAGCTGAAAACGGAGACCGGTCGACTAAATACTAACGCCACTGCTGGTACGGATAATTACTTAAAGATAACAATTACCAACACTGGTTCGGCGAACTTAGAGAAAATTGACTTCAGCTCAAAGATAACCGGCGGACCGGCTGGCTGGAGTGTCACATTTGACCCCAAGAAGATCGATTCGTTACCGGTAGGGGGCACACGAGAGGTTCAAGTCAACATAAAACCTGATAAAAAGACTATATCTGGCGATTACATGTTGACTATATCAGCTGAGCCCGAGTCCAAATACGCATTTGATAGTTTGGATATCAGGGTGACTGTGCTAACACCTACCATCTGGGGCTGGGTTGGGGTCGGTATTGTAGTCCTGGTTATCGCCGGGCTGGCTGTTATGTTTATGAGATTGGGCAGGCGATAAGGAAAATATGAGCCAACAGCCGGTTATCGAAACCATAGATTTGACCAAAGCCTACGGCAATAAGGTAGTTGTAGACAAATTGAATTTGCGTGTCGCCGAAGGTGAAGTATTTGGTTTCCTCGGTCCCAACGGTGCTGGAAAAACCACCACCATACTTATGCTGCTGGGGCTTACTGAACCGACATCTGGTATTGCCAGGGTGTGCGGTTACAACCCAACAAGAGAGCCGCTCAAGGTAAAACATCTTGTCGGATATTTGCCAGAAAAAATCGGCTTCTACGAAGATTTAACTGCCAGGGAAAATCTGGAATATACGGCAGCGCTGAACGGCATACCACGAGAAGTTGCTTCAAGAAAAAGCGATGAACTTTTGAATATGGTTGGTCTTTCAGAAGTCGCGGACAAACGAGTCAGTACTTTTTCCCACGGTATGAAACAACGTTTAGGGATCGCCGACGTTATGATTAAAGACCCTAAAGTGGCATTCCTTGATGAACCTACAGCGGGTATAGACCCGGAAGGTATTGAGCAAGTTCTTACACTTATCAGGAATATGGCGAAGCGGAAGGTTACGGTTGTCCTATGTTCTCACCAGTTATATCAGGTCCAGAAGATTTGTACTCAGGTGGGGATACTGGCCAAAGGCCGTCTGGTAGCTCAGGGGTCGATAAATGAACTTGGTCGAGAGGCTATTGGTGGGGGAAAGTTTAGAATAGAAATTCAGGTTTCGCAGCCCTCCGAGAAACTTATTGATTCTATAAGAAATATCAAAGGTGTGACGGATGTGGAAAGCACCGGTGACTTGTTGTTGGTAAGCTGTGATGAAGACCTGAGGCGTCAAATAGCTAAGGTGGTTGCTGATAGTGACAGCTTTCTGATACAGATGAAGCTTCAAGAGTATGGGCTGGATGAGATATATATGAAGTATTTCCGTGAGGCTTAGTCATGACCGGTTTGATGGCGGTTTTTTGGAAGGAATTGGCTGACCACTTTAATAGCAGACGCTTTATAATTTTATCGCTTCTAGTTTATCTTGCTGGAATAGCTACCATCTATGTGGCTGCTCAAACTATAAGAAGCGGAGTGACCGAAACTACACAGTTCATTTTTTTGAGGCTTTTCATCGTATCTGGAGAAACGTTACCCTTTTCATTTCCCTTTTTCTTTTCACTTTTCATACCCATAGTTGGCATAGCTCTTGGCTTTGATGCTATCAATAGTGAGCGGTCGAGCGGTAACCTCAGTCGCCTTTTGGCACAGCCTGTGTACCGTGATTCGGTAATTAACGGGAAATTTTTGGCGGGACTTATTACATTGTCCATCTTGGTAGTGAGTATAGTGGTGCTTGTCGCTGGTATGGGGCTACGCATGATTGGCGTACCCCCCACCGCTGAGGAGATACTCAGGCTTTTCGCCTTTATCTTCGTTAGTATAATCTACGGCGCCTTCTGGATGTCTTTAGCTGTCCTGTTTTCAATTTTTTTCAGTCGGACGGCTACATCGGCTTTGGCTGCAATAGCCCTATGGATATTCCTTTTCCTATTCATGTCTATGCTTGCCAGGGTCATTGCTGGAGCTATAGTGCCAATTGATGAAAACTCAACCATAGAATTGGTAGTCAAAAACGATGAGATCTACCGGGCTATTAACCGCATTTCACCCACTACTCTCTATGGAGAAACTGTCCAGGTTTTGCTGATGCCAGAGCTAGGGAATCCCAGTCCCACTTTGATGCTGTTAAGCATCTATACTGCCGGTATGATACCAACACCGTTACCATTAGGGCAGAGTTTGTTGATCATTTGGCCTCAATTAACCAGTCTAATAGCGCTGTCCGCGCTGTGCTTTGCTGGTTCCTATATAAAGTTTATGCGTGAGGAAATAAGGTCAACATAGGGCATACCTGTAAGTTGAAGGAAAATTCTGGAAACTCACCCTTGCGGCATGTGATGAAATGATCCTAGAAACTCTTGTTGTCGGCCCCTTTGCCAGTAATTGTTACATTGTGGGCTCGGAATCGAGCAGAAAAGCTATGATTATTGACCCGGGAGCTGAAGCAAGGCGGATTTTAAAGGCCGTTAACGACCTGCGATTGACGGTGCTCTTGATTGTGGCGACCCATGTGCATGTCGACCATGTTGGTGCACTTGCTCCAGTTAAAGAAGCCACCGGTGCTAAGTTTGCTCTTCACCGAGCTGAGGCCAAGGCAGATTTAGGAGTGTTCTCACGCATGCTTGCCTCTATGATGGGCGGCTCTTTCAGCAGTTTGCCTGAGCCGGACTGGTTGTTGAAGGATGGTGACAAGATTAATGTAGATGGCCTGCAGTTCACTGTTATTCATACACCAGGCCACAGTCTTGGTGGCATCAGTCTTTACGGTAACGGGGTTTTGTTTAGTGGCGATACTTTATTTAACTATGGCATCGGCAGGACGGATTTCCCAGGATGTAGCTACGACCAGATAATGGACAGCATTCAAAATAAGCTGATGACCCTGCCGGATGAGACAGTTGTCTATCCGGGACATGGTCCGGCTACGACTGTAGGTGAAGAAAGAAAGGGCAATCCCTTTCTCAGGTGATTGCCCCTTCTTGAGAATATCGTCACTTTCTGTTTGAGCTACCTATAAGTCCGTATGCATTACTAAACGACCCACAGCGGGCACATTACCAGCGTCACCGTGGCTATTAACTTGGCTACGATATGTAATGAAGGGCCTACAGTGTCCTTAAGCGGGTCGCCCACCGTGTCACCAGTAACGCCGGCTGCATGTGCGAATGAGCCCTTACCGAGGATCTTTCCCTCCTCATCCTTAAGTTGTCCATCCTCAATATATTTTTTGGCGTTATCCCAGGCGCCGCCACCGTTATTCATGAAAGAGGCCATTAGTACGGCAGAGAATGTTCCAATCATCAAGAATGATCCCACTGCTGCTGGGGCGCTGAACCCTGTTATTTTGAAATAGGCGAAGAAGACTCCAACAGCTATGGGAAGTAGTACGGGGAGTAATCCGGGGGCAATCATACCTCTCAGCGCTGCCCGTGTGGTGATGTCTACTGCCTTGGCATAGTCAGGTTTCGAAGTTCCGGCCATAATTCCAGGATCAGCCTTGATCTGGCGGCGAACCTCTTCAATGATTTTACTAGCAGCACCACCTACTGACCTGATTGCCCAGGCACTGAAAAGGAAGACCATCAAAATTGCTATTACCGCGCCGATAAGTACTTCAGGGATAACAAGGTTTATGTCGAATAGCTCTCCTTCTCTATGCTGGAACAACAGGACTCTGTCAAAATAGGCCTGAAAGAGGAGGAAACCAGCCAACCCTGCCGAGACCATGGCATATCCTTTAGTCAGGGCTTTGGTGGTATTACCAGCGGCATCGAGGTGGTCTGTAACGCGTCGTATCTTCTCTCCAGCCTTGGTAAACTCATTGATTCCATTAGCATTGTCAGTAATGGGACCAAAGGTGTCTTCAGCCAGTATGAATGGACAGATCATCAGCATTCCCATTGTAGCCACCGCAGTCCCATAAGCACCACTGATCCACCAGGGGAGGTCCAGACCAGAAAGCGTGCCAAACCAGTAGCTGAGCCCCAGTGCAACGCATATAGTCAATGCGGTGGGCATGATGGTTTCGAAACCCACGGACATGCCGGTAACAATTGTAGTTGCCGGTCCTGTCCGGCTGGCTTCAGCGATGCTTCTTGTTGGCTTGTATCTGGCTTCAGTGTAGTACTGAGTTATATAGACTACAAGGATGCTGGCAAGTATACCTATGAGAGCGCATCCCATAAGCCATATCCAGCCCTTAGTCATTGGGGCAAACATCACCCAGCAGATGGCAACGGCTGATAGGGCACACAGAGCAAGCGCTACATAATAGCCACGGTTTAGAGAGGTCATGGGTGGTTCATTTTCACCACGGCTGTATACAGTCAGTATACCCGCCATGCTGGCGATGATCCCACAAGCTCGGAGGACAAGAGGAAAGAGTACCCAGCCCACGGCTACGATAGGGGCAACCCCCGCATTTATGGAAAGGATGTATAGAGCAGCGCCTATTATCATGGCACCGATGTTTTCCGCTGCTGTAGATTCAAACAGGTCAGCCCCGCGGCCAGCACAGTCGCCAACATTGTCACCAACCTGGTCTGCAATCACAGCGGCATTGCGTGGGTCATCTTCTGGAATCCCGGCCTCAACCTTACCAGCAAGGTCAGCACCCATATCGGCAGCTTTAGTGTAGATACCACCACCAAGCTGGGCAAATAGAGCCACCATACTGGCGCCGAAGCCGAAGGCAACAATGAGATGGGGGGCGATTTCAGGTCTGGTAGCACCACCATAGGCGAAGAACATTGCTGTTACGCCGAGTAGGCTGAGCGTAACGATCAGGAATCCAGATACAGCTCCGCCGCGAATTGCTACTGTGATAGCCTTGTCCAGACCGCGGTGTGAAGCAGCAGCGCACCGAACGTTGGACTTAACTGCAATCCACATTCCTACGATCCCAGAGACGCAGGAACAGAAGCCGCCGACAAGAAAAGCCAATGCAGTTCTCCAGCCAAGGCCGAATGGTGTTACCCCCAACATCTCAAGCTCTACAGGGCTGCTCAACCTGGCTAGTATAAACCCGATTACCACTGATATGATGAGAGCGGTTATCCCGATCGTGGAATACTGCCGCTTGATGAAGGCCCAGGCGCCCTCGGTGATTCTGGCATTGACATCTTGCATTTCTGCTGTCCCTGCATCAGCACGGAGAATGTACCTTATAAGAGCTAAAGCGAAGATTATGCCAATCCCACAGCCTACGACCACCACCCAGAAAATACCTGGTATTTGTGCCATAAAAACCTCCTTCCGTTTTGTTAGTTTTGTTTCTTGGAACTAACTTGGTTACTTTCTTGTTGGTCCTGCTGGTTTGACACCTTTTGAGTCAGGCTTTGACCTGGACTTCCAGCCCAGTGCTCATCTAGTGCATCTGCGATTCAGCAAATCTGGTTCGAATTCTTATGACACATAAAACAGGGGCTCTCAAGCAGGATTTTTGAGTGCTCCCTGTCCTATTAGCCATGCCGAGCTATGAGTTTAATATGAAAGCCCACAAAATGTCAACATACATATGAACTAAATGTTAACGTATCCGAACTAGTCTATGAGTCAGAGATTATTCTTTTCCATGATAACCTCTCCTATCTGATAACTAGCTGAGATGAACTGTCTAAAGATAAGGTAACGTTTTTCAGTAATTTATTCATGTTTGGGCCGTGTCTGCCCTAAAGATTTGAAGTTGAGGTCTAAGGTAATGGTTCTATCAGCATTGAACTAGCATCAAATGGAGTAAGGTATATAAGAGAGGGATTCGAACCTGGAAGGGTCATAATGTAATCGTTTCGTTTTTGTGGTGGGCTAGTGTGGACAGTTCCCGAACTTCTTTTTAATAAGAAGCAACTGATTCCAGCCTTACAACAGCTATTAGTGTCATATGATGCTCTGATAGTTCTACCTGAGATGATTGACAACTGTCTCCATAGATGATACACTTGTTCTACGAACACTTGAACTGCTAGTGGGGTTAAGAGCCAAGTATGAGGGTGGGGTATGTTTTTGTCCCACATTTCTCGGTGCAGGTAGAGAGGATTTTCAGAGGTGGTCTAGATGACAAGCCGTTGGTTATCGGTGGCTCTCCGTGTGAAAAAGGGCCTGTTTACGATGCCTCGGCTGAAGCCATTGCCTCGGGCGTGACAATCGGCATGTCTCTAAAACAAGCTTCTGTTCTGTGTCCGGAGGCCTACTTTTTGCCTTCCAGTGAAGGGCTGTACCGGGAGATGTTTGCAAAGGTGCTCGGGCTACTTGAGCGCTTCAGCCCGCTGCTGGAAGCTGAAGGGGTTGGCTGTATCTATTTTGATGCCGGTGGCATGCCGGATGAGAGGAAATTGGCCGTGAAAATTGCTGATGCCATACACGGAGAAATCGGACTCAAATCGCAACTCGGCATTGCCAGCAACAAGTTTGTTGCCCGAACAGCGGCTATGCTTGCTACATTAAATGGTTCGATCATAGTCTCTAGCGGAGGTGAAGCGGCCTTCCTTTCTCCTCTGAAGATAGACATTTTGCCGTGCTCCTTGGAAACCAGGGAAAGGCTTTATCTGTTTGGGATAAAGCTGGTTGGCGAGCTAGCAGCGTTTAATAAGGAAGCGCTGGTAAGCCAGTTCGGCAAGGAAGGGGAACTGCTATATAACCTGGCGCATGGTATAGACTATACCCCGCTGTTACCAAGAAGGACCCCTGAGGTGCTTGTGAAGACCGTACATCTGGATGTGCCGGTAAATAGGCTTTCTGAACTAACTGCGATAGTGAAAAAGGTAGCTGAAGACACCGCTCAGAGTCTTGGGGAAAGACGGCAGGTATGCCGTAAAATCAGCGTGCGACTGATCTCCTCGTCTGGGGTGGCTGTGGAAGAGACCTTCAGTTTGAAACAGCCGACCAGCTCTCCTGAGAAGATGCTGCTAAGGCTGAATGCCGGGCTTTTACGGCTCAAACTCCCAAAAGATATCGAGGAGATTGAGCTATCCTTTGAAGTAGGTATGGACTGGGGAAGCCAGCTTAAGCTGCTGAACGATGCAAAACGCGGTGCTCCAGATGAGGTTTGGAAGAGATTTGCCGGGCAAACTTTGTGCAAAGGGCTTAAAAAGGTCAAAGTCAGAGACCCGGAGGCGTTGTTGCCGGAGGAACGTTACCGGCTTATCGATCTTGAACCAGACAGGTTGTGAAGATGTCCAGGCTGTTTAAAAAGTCACAGGAGCTTAAAGTGAAGACGGATGCTGAAGGCATGCCAGTAAACATCGTCAGAAATAGACGGGCGGAGCGGGTTTCAAAGGTGTTCAGACGCTGGCGAGTTTCAGACAGGTGGTGGGAGAAGGAGGTGAGCAGGGAATATTTCACCATCGAGACTTCTGGCGGCCTTATCTGCGATATTTACAGGGACATGGCAACTGGCGGCTGGTTTCTGAGCCGGATATATGACTAAGAACTGGGCGAGTCCTGAGACGTGTCGGGGGTGGTATGACCGGGTATATCGAGCTTCACTGCCATAGCAATTTTTCCTTCCTGGACGGCGCTTCGCATCCCGAGGAGCTGGTTTTAAGGGCAAAGGAGCTGGGCATGCCGGCGCTTGCCATCACAGACCATGACGGCCTTTACGGGGCGGTGCGCTTCCTTAAGGCAGCAAGGGAGCATGGAGTAAGGCCGATAATCGGTGCTGAAGTTACCCTGGAAAACGGGACACACCTTGTTCTCCTTGCCAGGGACAGTTATGGTTATTCAAACCTGTGCCGGCTAATCAGTTATTCACATCTTAATCAAGAAAAGGGAAAAGCCAGCCTTTCTCCGTCTATGCTTTGCGGCTATTCCCACGGGCTTATCTGTCTTTCGGGATGCCGCAATGGAGAGATAGCAGTACACGTATTAAGGAGCGAAGTAGACGAGGCTTTGAGGAAGGCATGCATGTATGCCGATATCTTTGGCAAGGACAGCTTCTTTATCGAGATCCAGAACCATCTCCTCGAAAATGATGTTGCCCTCTGCGAGCGGATGGTTGAGATAGCCAGAAGGGCTGGGGTGAAGGTGGTGGTGACAAATAACGTCCACTATCACCTGCCTCAAAGACACAGGCTACAGGATGTGCTTGTATGCATTAAAAACAGGACTATCCTGGACAAATCGGCTAAATTCCGCAGAGCCAACTTCGAATACTACCTCAAATCGGCAGAAGAGATGGCCTCTCTGTTTAGGGCATATCCCGAAGCCTTAGAAAACACCATCCTTATAGCTGAAATGTGCTCTACAGATCTGGACTTCAGTAAATACCGCTTCCCTGACCTTGAGCTACCCGATGGCCGGACGGCCATGGGGTACCTCAGAGAGCTTTGCTATCTTGGGGCTGAAAAGAGGTACAGACCGCTCACCCCTGAGGTGATCAACCAGCTGGAGCATGAGCTTGGAGTCATCGAGAGGATGGGGCTTGCCGGCTATTTTCTCATCGTCTGGGATATAGTCAGGTATGCTCAGGAGAAGGGGATAGCGGTCAGAGGTAGAGGATCAGCTGCTGATTCAATGGTGGCTTACGTGTTGGGGATAACCGCCGTTGATCCCTTGAGGTATAACCTGCTTTTCGAAAGGTTTTTGAATGAGGAGATGAAGGGGACTCCGGACATTGACATAGATATCTCCACCAGCCGCCGCGAGGAACTCATTCAGTATGTCTACCAGAAATATGGGCATGAGCATAGTGCGATGGTGGCAAACGTGGTCACCTTCCAGGCAAGAAATGCGGTGAGGGAAGTGGGCAAGGTTCTGAGCATACCGCAGCACCTCATCGACAGACTGGCAAAATCTCTGGACTGCTATTCGGCTTCAGAAATACCACAGAAGGTGACTGAATTGGGCGAATTCAAGTGCAATTCCAGCCTACCGTGGCAATACTTCATTTCCTTATGCCGTGAGATAGCTGACTTTCCCAGGCATCTCTCCATTCATGTGGGTGGTATGGTGATCAGCTCATGTCGGCTTATTGACATCATCCCACTAGAACCGGCGACAGCCCCGGGAAGGGTGGTTACCCAGTGGAACAAGGACGATATCGAGGAGGTCGGGCTGGTAAAGGTTGATCTTCTGGGGCTGAGGGTGCTGTCTCTCATTCACGATGCACTAAAGCTTATAGAAAGGCACAGAGGTATAAATCTTGACCTCGACTGTATTCCGTTGGATGACCCCAAGGTGTTCGAAATGCTGCGGAAGGCGGATACCGTTGGAGTCTTTCAGGTGGAGAGCCGAGCGCAGATGCAGACCCTCCCCAGGATGAAGCCGAACTCGCTTGATGACCTTGTAGTAGAGGTGGCTGTGGTAAGGCCAGGACCCATACAGGGCAAGATGATCCATCCTTACTTGAAAAGAAGGCAGGGGATGGAGAGGGTGGAATACCTTCACCCCAAACTCAAACCAATACTTGAGGAGACCCTGGGAGTGGTCCTGTTCCAGGAGCAGGCGATAAGGATAGCAGTGGAGATCGCCGGCTTTACACCCGGGGAAGCCGATAGATTAAGGAGGGCGATGGGAAAGCAGCGCTCTAGGGAGGAGATGGAGAAAGTCAGGGAAAGGTTCATCAGCGGTGCCGTCGCAGGAGGTGTTGACAAAATGGTTGCCAATCAGATTTTCGACCAGATCTCCTCATTTGCCTCCTTTGGCTTCTGTAAGAGCCATGCTGCGTCGTTTGCCAGGACATGCTACGAATCGGCATACCTTAAAGTCCATTATCCGGTTGAATTCTACTGCGCGTTGTTGAATAACCAGCCTATGGGCTTTTATTCTCCAGAGGTTATCGTCAACGATGCCAGAAGGCACGGCATAAAGGTGCTGCCGGTGGACATAAACAGAAGCTATCCGGAGTGTGCCATAGAAGACGGTAGTATCAGGCTAGGTTTCAGGTATGTTAAAGAGGTTGGGGAAAGCACTTCGGCAAAGATAGTTCAAGAAAGGGAAAACGGGCACTATTCTTCGCTCGAGAACTTCTACAGACGCACCAATCTCAGCAAAGAGGTCATGGAAAACTTGATACTTGCCAGCGCCTTCGATTCCTTCGGGGTCAGTAAAAGACAGCTTCTCTGGGAATTAGGGCTGCTGATAAAAGAGAAACCTTGGCTTCTGCCTCTGAATTTACCTAGGGAAAACGTGTCCCTCCCTGAGATGACGCCGCTAGAGCTGATAGTGGCTGAGTATAAAGTCCAGGGCTTTTCATCGAACCGTCACCCTATGGAGAGCCTGAGAGCTCATATTTCTAGGGACGGCGTTTTACGTAGCTCCGATATAGCTAGGCTTTTCCGTGGGACGAAAATGCGCGTCGCTGGCTTTGTGGTGGCAAGGCAGATGCCGCCCACGGCAAAGGGGATGTGCTTTCTTACGCTCGAGGATGAGGATGGATTAATAAATGTAGTAGTGAGGCCGCAGGTCTACCGCAAATATCGTCAGCCGATAAGGTTGGAGCCGCTTTTGGTGGTTGAAGGAAAGCTGGAGAAGAAAGATGGAATAATAAACATCGTTGCTGATAGTATTACCCCTCTTCGCCTGGAGAGGATGCGTCAGCAGGCCCTTTATCCCGAGCCTTCTTCTGCCTGATATAGTCGGGGAAAAGTGCCGGCTGGGACTGCATCAATACATCTATATCACGGGCGTTCCTCACACCGTAATCGGAATAGCAGTTGTTGAACAGCACGTGAAGCTGCCTAACTTTCGAGGCAAGATAGCCAAGCTTTGGTAGCCATTCGCTTAGCTCCTCTTTTGAATACAGGTACTTAAATCTCTCGACGACGGTTATGCCCTTTTTCTCCCAATTCTCCTTGTTTCTACCGTGAAAGCGCACCACAGCGATATCGGATGTGGCCTCGGCTACCGGTGGAACAGAGGAGCGAAAGCCCTGCGGCTCATCCACGCAGACGTAGATAAGGTTGTTTTCTCTGAGAAAATTAAATGTGTCCTCTTTTCTCTGCTCCGAAAGCCAGGTACCATTGCGGAATTCTATTGCCAGCCGATATTTTGTCAGGCGTTCGCGGCACTCGTGTATGTGTTCTCTGGCGGCTTTCCCTGGGACAAACCACTCCGGAAATTGAAACAGGACCACCCCAAGCTTGCCAGTGCTCTCTAACGGTAAGAGGGCTTCGCAAAACTGCTGCCAAAGTGTGTCTTTAGCTTCTTGCGGGAGGTCACGGTAGTAAATGTTGGCACCATAAGAAGGTGGCAATGTGGCTCTGACAGGCTTCGGCAGTGCAACAAGCTGAGTGGGATGGATGGTAAATATTCTGAACGCCTTCACATTAAAGACAAAGGTCGGAGGTGTCCGCTCTACCCAGAGTCGCGCCGTCCTTGGAGACAGCATGGAGTAGTAAGTGCTGTCCACCTCTACGATGTCAAAGCTCTGTGCGTAATGTCGTAGCCGTTTTTCTGCGGTATTTGCCCAGGATGGGTAAAAGCCGCTCGCCAGCAGGGTCGGATCAGTCCAAGAACAAGTGCCAACAAGTATTTCTGCCATGTCGTGTGACGCCTGCACCTAGGCTAAAACTAAAATAATTTTATACCTCCAGCTTTATGGACGCCACTGCGGACGGAACAATATGTTGGAGCTACATTGATGTGTAGGGGCGGATATCATGGGTAATGCGATTTTTGTTGACTTCGGATGACTGCCGGGCGCAGCCTTAAGACAGTGTGCAATGAGCTACCTTTCATAGACCGTAGATACCCGATGTGCGCTGTATGTCTCAGTAGCCGAATCTTACCTTAAATAAATTTGAAACGCCATCAAACAAAACGATGCAATGTGTGCTTCATCATCTCGGTAGGCTGTAACCTGCGGATTAAGCCTATACCCTGAAGGAAATACATGCCTATTATGGTTGCAGCATTCCAGGATATTCTCTAGTCTCCATGCTGTTTCCATCCGTATTGTTCTCGTTTCTGTTTCCGTTTCCACTCAATTTCTTAGGTATTTAGGCGACTTTTCAGAAATTGCTCTGGAGACGGAAACAAATGAACAAAAGCCTTTATCGTAAGACTTAAACAAAGTGAGGATTAGAGTCCGTGGAACCGGATTTCAATCCCTTTTTGCCCCGAACCTGGCTGAAAAATGGAAACTGGAAACAGATACGGGGAAATTGCCTGGACTGATTTTAACAGGACTGAACTTAAAAAGAAGGTAGCCGAAGTTACGCTCAAGCACGGAACCGATGACAGTAACTATGCCACAAAGCTGTGCATGAGGTGATTTCAGGCCAGTTTATACGGCTGATCCACCCGGTGGTGCTACAGTTTATGGCTAATTGTCTTACAGTAAACTCGGTGACCATACTAATAGAAACTCCTATTGGGCAATCAATCATATCCTCTATCTATTGTACCGTTTCTCAAATTGCCGTAGGATTTTATCCAGCTCGTCTGCAGAAATTTCCTCTTGAGCTTCATCGGCTTGGTCTTTTGGAACGAAGGAATCCTTGAAGACACGCCGCAGACGAAGGTTATATTGTGTGGCGGTTACGAGACTGGAGAGCTGTACGACCTGACCGTATTTGCCAATCTCCGCTGTGATAACTTGAAAAGCAACCGGTTTGCCCGTTTCATCGAACTTCTTCTGTACAATCTGTGCTACAACTTCGAAAAGTGTGGTTGTCGGATGCTCAGCCCCCCACTCTTTGAGCGCAAACGTACCGCGAATTCCAATCCAAACAATGCCGTACTTCTCTCGATTTAAAACAGCATGAACGTTATGTTCCGTAACTTTGTCGTCTGGGAACATGGAATTGTAAACTTCGGTAACCTTGGAATAGTGCGCTGGTTTTCCGATCTCTCGCAAAGCCAAATATGTCTTTTGTTCCTTGGTAAGACTCCTATGGTGAGAGCTTGCAACAGTCTCAGCGATAGTCCTTAAATCGCTATCAACAAGACGAAGCCGCCCAAAGGATTCCAAATGACTTCCTATATAATGCGGGTCAATCATGTTAGAGAATTCGCCAATGAGTTCAAAGTTCATCACGTCATCTCTTGAAGCACCCACAATTGGTATCCCCGTGCGTGGGAACACTGCTTCAGGAATGCCTGTACATCGGGCAATAAATCTTCTCAGTGGTGCATCAGGAGAATCAATCTTCATAACCAGGCTGCCATGCTTTCGCATTACATCACACAGCGAAGCTGCCACAAAAGGCCTGACAAATAGTCTGTAGCGCACGTTCGGTTGGAGTCTCTTCCAAAATTTTGTTTCCAACTGGCGAACACGCTCCCTAGTACAACCTAAACTGATACCAATTTGTTCGAGCGTCATCTTGGTATTTGTCAAGAGTTTTTGCCTTGCTTGCTTCTGGCACGGATGATGAAGCCCGCCATGACCTGAGGAAAGAATTGGCAAGTTGGTTTAATGCGGAGGCTAATGAAGATGGTGAACTCAAAAGAGCCGAGTCAAAACTAGCCAAACATGAGCGTGTGGAGAAGAATCTTCAAAGGCTAGCTATCGAGGAGGAAGTTTCCTTCGAAGACTTCACGGAGCATAGGCCTCGGATTGAAGCTGAGAAAGCCAGATTGAAGAACACCGTCGATGCTATTAGTCAATGCCAACACCTAATGAAGGCCGGCTTTGAGATTGCCTGCAGTTGGCTAGTGAGCTTGACTTTCTTTTTGATAAAGGGAACTTTGATGAACGAAGTTTGCTGTGTGAGACTGTGTTTGAACGTATTTACGTAAACGGTGGCAAAATCACCAGGCTGGAACTCAACTCACCCTTTAGTCTTACTGCTACAAAGGCTAAAGGTTCGAGACTGTCCTAAGTGGTGGGCCATTGTGGATTCGAACCACAGACCCCGGTCTTATCAGGACCGTGCTCTAACCGACTGAGCTAATGGCCCCACAGGTGAAGTATAGCTTTTGTCACGAGTGGGTGTCAAGGTTCTCGGCTGAAGGCTGGCTTTAATAGTCGTCTACATTGTGACCTTCTTTGCTGTAGGCAATAAGTGCTAGGCGTGCCACCTAAAGCATGATGTCACTAAAGGCTAGGCGCTTGGTAACCTTTTGCCACCTTACGAAGAAAGGGTGCGGGCGTAAAGAATTTCAGGACGGGCTGAGTGGCACTAAAAACATCCCGAGGATGACCATCACCGAGTATAGTCGAGGATAACTACTTGGCTTCCGGTTGTCGCCGATGGCAAGCTTGATTTACTGATAGAAAGTTTGGGTTGGGAGGGCTTTTCTTTTAGCCCTAATTCTTTCAAAAATTTGTCTACGGGCTCGAGTTCTCTAGTCAAAGCTGCAGTCTTATAATGCATAGGGATAACGATCTTAGGAGCTAGCCGCCTCACTATCTCGGCAGCGGTTGAGCCTCCAATTGTTGACACACCGCCTACCGGCACGAACAATATTTCAATGTCACCTATGGCTTCTATGAGCTCAGAGGCAGGCACATGACCGATGTCGCCTAGGTGGCACAATGTCATGCCATCTATCTCTAAGATGTAGACGGTGTTTTTGCCCAGTTTTTTCCCCTGGTCGGCATCATGCCAGGTAGGTATACCGGTAATAAAGGTGCCATTTAGCTCGTATTCACCGGGGCCCTTGATTAGCTTGAATTTGGTGGCAATAGTTTCAGTGTAACAGTGGCCGGGATGAAAATGGCTAACGGTTACTATATCAGCTTGAATCTTGCCCAGGGAATACCCAAAGCTAGGATGGCACGGGTCAATCAGGATGACTGCTTCTTTGCCCCTGATGCGAAAGCAGGAATGGCCAAGCCAGGTGATGTCCAAATTAATGACCTGCCGAAAATCAGTCTTGCGTGGTAAATCACTATGTCTTAAATCTTCGCAGAAGTAGCCAGCCTGAAGGCAAGACTAGGGCTGCCGCAACTATCTTTATGGCATCACCAAATATGAACGGGTAAAGCCCGGTCTGCAACAAAGCGCTGTGAGGGACGAATCGAGCTAGCCACAACAGACCAAAGACATATATAACGATATTGCCGATGAGCATGGCTGGAATCGCTGACCATACTTTCCTATCCCAGCCTCTTTCGGCTAGCCATCCAACCACAAATGCAGCAACCACAAAGCCTATCAGGTAACCGCCCGTAGGCCCGACTAGGCGTGCAATGCCCGGAGGCCCCCCCAAAGCAAACCAGTATGGGATTCCAGTAGCTCCGATAGCTAAATAACTGATCTGGCTCAACGCTCCACGGCGACTTCCCAGTAGAGCACCAGCTAGCAAAACAGCAAAGGTCTGTCCTGTAATAGGGACCGGCCCAATCCAGAAACTTATCTGAGCAAACGCAGCAGTTAGACAGGCAAAACCGATTATCAAAGCCACATCCCGGAGAAGACCCACCCTGGGAATGGCCGCATCCATCAGCGTGACTCGAGCAATTGACGATTTCGTCATATGCATCTCCTTTGTATTGTCGCTAACTGACGGTAAATTTTAGCAGACTTACAGAGAAAGTTCAACGGAATCATTCAGTAGCGTTCTTTTTATTCGGAATTTCCGGAGGGGTTTGATATTTGAGGTCCACCTACCTTGTAGTGGACTTTTAGGCTAATAAACCAACCATTGCTTTGAGGGGTACCTACAGGCAGGTAAAAGTAATATGGATAGAGCTATGGATTAAGAGTGCGGTATTGTGAGCTTATGGCAGTGCTTTCAAAAGATGGCGAATAAAGCTTTATCTTTCGGGGTTAGGTGAGACTTTGAAGGTATTATATCTTATATAAGGCTTACATCAAGGTGCAAGGCAAGCCTCATTCGAACTTGTTAGCTTTAGGAGAGGACAAAATTGAAGGCGAGTGGGCAAGTCTTCTCGAACCTCTAAAAATTCGGAGGCTGCTAGAGGGCTAGGTGAAAGAGTTTATAGAGCAGTCAAGACAAATATGCAAACTACTGCAAACTAGGAAAAGAACGGAGGGTTTGAATGAGCACATTGACGCTAGGTATAAATGACGAGTAAAATTCTAACGCGATGTACGAAAAGGTGACTTTGGACAATGGATTACGCCTTCTCACCTGTTGTATGCCGCACACTCGCTCGGTATCCGTGGCTTTTTTCCTCGGTGTAGGGCCACGCTATGAGACCGACTCTGAAGCAGGCATTTCTCATTTCATCGAACATATATGCTTCAAAGGCACAAAGAAACGCCGCACCTCAAAAGAGATCAGTGAAACGATTGAAAGTGTCGGCGGTATAATAAACGGTGGTACCGATAAGGAACTTACCACGTTCTGGTGCCGGGTAACCAGCCAGTATTTTAGCCTAGCCCTGGATGTGCTCGTTGACCTGTTGCGGAATTCTCGTTTTGATGCCGAAGACATTGAAAGGGAGCGCCACATAATAATCGAAGAGATAAATATGAGCCTTGATTCACCGCGCCAGCGGGTGGCAATGCTGTTTGACGAGCTTCTATGGCCGGGGCAGCCATTGGGGCGCGATATAGCCGGAAGCAAAGAAACAGTGTCCAGTCTAACCAGACAACAGCTACTGGATTTCCTTTCCCATCATTATTTACCTAACAACACTGTAGTTAGCATAGCCGGTGACGTCGAGCATAAGCAAGTGCAGGAGGTTGTCAACCAGGTTTTCCAAGATTGGAGATCTGGCACATTGCCGACAGGTTTTTCTACCAGCAATACTCAGGAGTCGGCCAGGCTTCGTATCGAGTTTCGTGACACAGAACAGGTCCAACTTTGCCTTGGTGTGCCAGGATTGTCTCTCTTTCATCCTGACCGTTATGCTGTTGACCTGCTTAGTATCATACTAGGTGAAGGGATGAGCAGTCGTTTGTTCACCGAGGTCAGAGAAAAGCAGGGACTTGCCTACGAGATCCACAGCTATGCTGACCATTTTATTGATACAGGAGCCCTTATAGTCCATGCTGGCGTTGACCCATCTCGAACCGGTAGGGCGCTTGAGGCGATCCTCAGTCAGCTAGCTGATATTAAGGAGCAAATCAGCGAAGCCGAACTGAAAAAGGCTAAAGAGATGGCCAAGGGAAGGCTGTTGTTGAGTATGGAGAATAGCAGAAACGTTGCTGCCTGGATGGGAGCCCAGGAGCTGCTCACCAGCCGTATCCTTACTGTAGACGAGGTCATCGCGCTGGTAGAAGCGGTTACAATCGAGGACCTGAAACGGGTGGCCCAACAACTGTTGATAGGCAGTAGGTTGAACCTAGCTATTGTTGGGTCTATCAGTGATGAGGAATCGCTGGTCAAGCTGTTGAATCTTTGAGACCAGCTCATGTTTGGAAGTCGTTCGTCGCGAGGTGAAAACAGAGAGCCGCCCTAACTGGGGGCGGCTCTCTGTTAGCTTCTGTGTTGTATTCTTTCTAGTATTCAGGCATGGACGGCATCGGGGCTTTCTCTTTTTCCGGGATGTCGGTCACAAGTGACTCAGTAGTCAGAATCATCGTGGCGATGCTCGCAGCATTTTCCAGGGCTGTTCTTGTGACTTTGAGCGGGTCAATAATGCCCTTGGCCACCATATCACCGTATTCATCCTTCAAGGCGTCATAGCCGACCCCTTTCTTGCTGCGCTTAACTTTGTCCACAACGACCGACCCTTCCTGTCCAGCATTGATTGCAATCCAGCGCAGCGGTTCTTCGATGGATCGCTTGAGGATGTTAACGCCAGTGGCTTCGTCTCCTTCTGCTTTAACTTTGTCTAACGCTGGTAAAGTGTTGAGCAAGCCAACGCCACCACCGGGCAAAATGCCCTCTTCGACTGCTGCCCTGGTTGCTGAAAGGGCGTCTTCAACCCTGTGTTTCTTTTCCTTGAGCTCGACCTCTGTGGCGGCCCCTACTTTAATGACGGCTACACCGCCAGCAAGTTTGGCTAACCTTTCTTGTAATTTCTCCTTGTCATAATCTGAGGTGGTTTCGTCAATTTGGGCCTTTATCTGCTTGATACGGGCCTGGATAGCTTCCTCAGAACCTTTGCCCTCGACAATGGTGGTATTGTCTTTGTCAGCCACCACTTTCCTGGCCCGCCCCAGGTCAGCGACAGTTGCTGAATCCAGCTTTCTGCCCACTTCCTCGGAGATAACCTTGCCACCGGTTAGTATTGCTATATCCTCGAGCATTGCCTTTCGCCTGTCACCAAATCCTGGTGCTTTAACTGCCAGACAATTAAGTGTTCCCCTAAGCTTATTCACCACAAGGGTAGCCAGAGCCTCGCCTTCCACGTCCTCGGCTATAACCACAAAGTTTTTGGAGACCTGGAGCACCTTCTCCAGAACTGGCAAAAGCTCTGATATAGCTGAGATCTTCTTATCTGTAATCAGAATATAGGGGTCTTCGAGTTCGCATTTCATAAGCTCGGGGTTGGTGATAAAGTAAGGGCTAATGTAGCCGCGGTCGAACTCCATACCTTCTACATATTCTGTCTCAAACTGTAGCCCTTTCGACTCCTCAACAGTGATTACACCGTCTTTACCGACCTTTTCCATTACCTCAGCGATAAGATTACCGATCTCAGCATCTGCCGCTGATATGGTCGCCACTTGAGCTACCTGTTCTTTGGTGGTCACGGGAATTGCCATTTTCTTAAGTTCTTCCACAACAGCAGCCACCCCTTTTTCGATCCCACGCTTAAGTGCCATGGCATCGGCGCCGGCCGCTATATTTTTGAAGCCCTCAGATACAATTGACTGTGCTAGAACAGTGGCTGTAGTGGTGCCGTCACCACACTTGTCATTGGTCTTGACGGCTGCTTCCTTAACCAGTTGCGCCCCCATATTTTCGAAGGGGTCGGGCAGCTCTATGTCCTTAGCTATGGAAACACCGTCGTTGATAACGTTTGGTGAGCCAAACTTTCTGTCTAAAGCCACTGGACGTCCACGTGGACCCAGAGTCACCTTGACCGCATTAGCTAGAGCATCAATCCCTGCTTTTAAAGCCCGTCTTGCCTCCTCGCCATAAAGAATTTGTTTTGCCATCTTCTAACACCTCCTTAAGAAATTTTGAGATTTACTTTGTCTTCTTGGCTAAAATATCGCTTTCTCTGAGGATAATAAGTTCCTCATCACCATCCTTTATCTCGGTGCCACCATATTTGGCATAAATCACGGTATCACCAACCTTTATATCCATGGGTAATCGCTTACCCTCATCGGTCATCCTACCGGGACCAACCGCAATGACCTCACCTTCTTGAGGTTTTTCTTTAGCTGTGTCCGGTAGAACGATACCCCCTTTGGTGACCTCTTCCTTCGGCACCGGCCTCACCACTACCCTGTCTCCTAAAGGTTCAAGTTTTGTCGCCATTTTTCCCTCCTCCTTTCTGATTATAGATTTTTAGCAATTTCGACCAAAGACTGCTAAATTTTAGCATAACGATGATGTGCTTGTAAAGGGGGATTACATATTGTATCCGGCCTTTTTATAGTTCTCCCTAGCCCTGTCCTCTAACCCGGCTTTATCAGCAAGTTCTGCAGCGTGGCTCCACCTCCCTTCTTTCTCAAACTCGCGTATTTTCTTTTCTGTAGCGATCGTTTCATCCGGAATTTCAACTACACAGGCAAGGAATCGGGACACAACTCTCTTGACAGGTGCCTGGCACTTGGGGCAGTTGCTTAGAGGTTCGTCATTTATTCTCTGCCGGATTTCGAATCGGTCATGGCAGTACTGACACCCTTTTCCCTTTGCCTTATATTCGTAAATCGGCATCCTAACTTTGCCTCTTAATTCCTTTTTGTAAGGCCATTGTAAGAAGCATTTATACTAAACTTTTAATTTTTGCTAGGCATTCGTCAAATTTCTGGCCAAAAATTCTCTCGTGCTTCAGCAGAAATTCATTCCACGCGGGGCTATTCCTTACACTAGCTTCAACTGAACCTTGAATATCGATGGATATCCCTCGGTTTCCAGCCTGTCTTGCTATCTGTCTTGCTGCTAGCTCAACCTGCCTTTGCATTTCAGTTTTCATAGAATTGAACATCGCGTCTTTGTCCTGTCTGTATTGCTGGCGTAGACTATCAAGCAAGTTTAGACCATGTTCCAGCTCGTGGTACCTGTTTGGCTCCTTGAACGTTTCACAGCAAAGGATACCACTGCGACAACGCTCGAAGTCCGTTTTACTGCCACCCAGGCTGATAGCGTTTATCAATCTTAGCTGTGTTTCTGCAATCATTGAGTCACGCCCGTTTTCTTTAAACTCTTTCATCCTTTTCCACAGACCATCTAGGCTTAGCCTATCGGTGAAATAATCGGCGAGTATTGAGGTCAACTCTTCATACAGTTTGAGTTTTTCTTTCTCTTCTGGAGATAGTTCTCCGATTTTGGCTAGCTTTTCTCGTGCCAACGGTGATAGTTCCAAATCCCCTTCTCCCAACATCGATATAGATTAGTTTGCTCTGGTCCTTTGTTTCTGCAATCGCTCAAATTCTCTAAGCAGTTCCTTCTCCCTTTGAGTCAAATTCTTTGGTGTCACTACTTTGACCATAACATATAAGTCACCATTGCCGTGACTGTCCAAGTGAGGGATACCTTTGCCCTTTATCTTGAAGACAGTGCCCGTCTGAGTTCCCTCTGGTATTTTGAGCTTAAGGGTGCCATACAAGCTGGGAATGTCATTTATTTCATCACCCAAAGCTGCTTGGACAAAGCTTATCTCTCTGGTTAAGTAGATATCGTCGCCACGCCTTTCAAAGATAGGATGTTTCCTGATGTTGAGTACCACATACAGGTCTCCGGGTATAACCCCGTTATCGCCGGCTTCACCCTCCCCCTCAATTTTTATGGTATATCCTGTATCTGCTCCCCTGGGGATGGAGATTGTAAGTTCCCTAACCTCCCTGACAAAACCTTGACCTTGGCACTCAATGCATGGTTCTTTGATAATTTTGCCCCTGCCATGGCATCTACTGCACGTTAAAATCTGCCGTATAACAGTGAATCCAGACCGCTGCTCTCGTACTATTTGTCCTGAACCGCCGCAGTGGTCACAATCTTCTAGTCCTCGTTCACTGGCTCCTGTCCCTAGGCATGAGAAACAGACGAGTGTCCTAGGCACTCTGATTTTCTTCTCTGCCCCGAGGGCAACCTCCTCTAGGGTGACCTCTAAATCATATCTAATGTCGCTTGCCTTTCGCTGCCTTTTGGTTGATGTTCTTCCAGCACCAAAAAGACCATCAAATATGCTATCACTGAAGCCAAAATAACTCAACCCAAATTCCCGAAATAGGCTTAAGAAATCGACGCTGCCAAATATATCTGTTGCTGTGTAGCCTTCGAGTCCAGCGTGACCGTAGGTATCATATAACTGTCGCTTATGTCGGTCACTCAATACGGCATAAGCTTCGTTTATCTCCTTCATTTTTTCTATAGCCTGTGCATCACCTGGATTCCTATCCGGGTGATATTTCATGGCCATATTGCGGTAAGCCCGCTTGATTGTGGCCTCATCAGCACTCTTATCTATACCTAGGATTTCGTAATAATCTTTCTTCGTCATTACAGGGTGCCTCACAGAGACCTCCACCTAATATGGTTCCAGACTCGGAGCAGCCTTCCGCATTTGGAACAGAGGACATGAACCGTGCCGTTGGTAACCTGCTCATGGCATTTAACGAGCTTGCGACAGGCTGAGCAGTATATTTTTTTGACGCAAATTTTCATGCGGCAACTCCCTGCTTGCTTTCGTACTCAATTTCCCCGCTCTCGCTGCAGTTCGCGGGCTCGCTGCTATTTTTCCTGCCAGTCAACTTTTTGCTGGACTCTGCTCTGCTGTCTGTTATATAAAAACCTGGACCTTTGAATATGATGGGCACAGGCGAAAAAAGGCGGCGTGCTCTACCCCCGCAGAGATGACAAAAGATTTGCGACTCGTCATTAAACCCACGCCTCACTTCAAATCGTGTTGAACAACAGTTACATACGTACTCATAAACTGGCAATGCTTTCACCTCCCTGGATAGTTTGCTTTAACCGCTGTTAGCAATTGGTTTACTCCGCTTGGCTCCTGCGCCTAAAAGGTTGCTTTGATGGTGGCCTGATATAGAAGTCCACCTTTGAAGCACAGCAAGATACCAGCTTCTCTCCCTTTTCTCCACAGACCGGACAAAAACCAGGCTCATTACTCTGGCTAAATGGCCGCATCAGTTCGAACTCCTTAGAGCATTTAGAACAGTAGTATTCGTAGATGGGCATAGAAACCTCCTTTATCCAACGCTGGCCATTTCCTTTTCTACAGGAGCTTCCTTCTGTGCCACCTGCCTCTCTTTAGCTACGAAGTTACCATCTAAGTCAATAGTGCCCAGAACGAACATGGGCTTGTGTTCCTCGATAACATGTTTTTCCCAACAACCAGCATGGGCAAAGGCCCCACAGCAGCAGTGGAACACAGCCCTACCAACAAAAAACGAATTACCACAAACTCTACAGTTCACGGCAATACGCTTTTTAGTTAACTGTTGTCTGGCCTAATCAGGCCATAAGCTATAAAATTAGCAGTCTCTAGCCAAGAGTGCTAAAATAATTATATAGCGTGAGGGCTGGGCTGTCAAGAGCCGTTTGTTTTTAAATTAAAGATACAGGAGGTGACTTACGTGGCGAAGACAAAACTTGTTTTGCCCAAAAAGAAACAGGTTTTTGGTAGTAGGGAGGAGCTGGTGGATTTCATGGTAAAGGCAGGCTGGCAACCTGAAGGTGAAGGTGTCAATCCGAACACCAAAGAATTTGGCAACGGGTTCCGGGATGCATCAGGCGGAGCCTGGATAATCGTCTATTCTGGTTCATCACCAGAGGGAATAAAAGTCACAGATGTAAAGAAATTCTAGTTCTCCGTTGGTCTTGTCAGCCCAGCCATTGATTGTTTACACTTTATCGTGTAACATTTAGGCAAATGGCTGAACCGAGAAAAAAAGTTGAATGGGACGGGCAACGGATTCGTGCGCTGAGGCAGCATCTTGGCCTAACTCAGTCAAGATTAGCCAAAGAGCTGGGCACACGTCAACAGACAATCAGTGAGTGGGAGACCGGAATGTACAAACCCCGTGGTACTTCAATTACGCTCCTTACCCTAATTGCTGAAAGGTCCGGGTTCAAATATGAGCCAGCGAACTAAAGGGCAACAAATTAAGGTTGGTTGCTGTGGCTTTCCAAAAGGTATGAAACAGTATTTTTCTCGGTTCAAGCTGTCTGAAGTACAGCAGACCTTTTACAGGCCACCTGCTTTAGATACAGCATTGAAGTGGAGGCAGGAGGCGCCCGTGGACTTCGAGTTCACGATTAAGGCATGGCAATTGATTACTCACCCGGCATCCAGCCCTACCTACCGTAAGGCGGGCTTGAAAATCCCTGAAGCAAAGGTCGGACGCTACGGGTTTTTTCGATTGAGCGATGAAGTTTTGGAGGCTTGGGATAGGACGAAAGATATCGCTAATGCTTTGAAGGCCAAAATTATCCTTTTTCAATGCCCAGCAACATTTGGTGATTGTGAGGAGAGCAAAAAAAACATGAGGCTTTTCTTTAGTCGTCTGGATAGGGATGGATTTATTTTTGTTTGGGAACCAAGAGGTTGGTGGAGCGATGAAAGTATTCTAGCTCTATGTAGCGACCTTGACCTTATCCACTGTGTTGACCCGCTGGAGAAGCCACCTTTATTTGGTAACCTCAGATATTTTCGGTTGCATGGTGGACCTGGATACCGCCATCGGTATGGCGATGAACAGCTCTACAGGGTCAGGAAGATGTCAACTGGTATAACTTATGTCTTGTTCAACAACATTGGCATGTATGAAGATGCCTCCAGATTTACCGAGCTAGTTAAGGTGGAGGAAGATGAAGCGTTGCGGCATAATTTATAGCTTGGGAACCAGCAACAGGTCACAGGCAGAGTTTGCTAGCTTGCTTCGCAGCTATGGAATTGAGGCGGTAATAGATGTGCGCCGCTTCCCAGCCAGCCGGTTTGAGCATTTCAGGAAAGGGACACTGGCAGAATTGCTTGCAACGTTACGTATAGACTATCTGAATTTGGGAGTGGAGTTGGGTGGCTACCGAGAGGGTGGGTATCAGGCCTTTATGTCCACTCCGGAGTTTGAAAGGGGGATAGAAGCTATAGAGGAAATGGCCCGGCGAAAAAAGGGTGTTATCTTGTGTGCTGAAAAGATGCCGTGGAGATGTCACCGCAGATTTATTGCCAGCGAATTAGAGAACAGGGGCTGGCAAGTAGAACACATTATCGATGATAAGCATACCTGGTCACCGGTGAGTAAGAAATAATTTTTTTCCCCTATTTCTACACTAAAACGTGTATAAATCATGAAAAAACGAATAATGGAGAAACTTATTGCCAGCATCTGGCAGCGTCAGATGGTAAGTGATTTGGTTACTGAGGCAGGTGAAAGATTACGGGTAATCTATCCGGGCAGAACCAGTAACCTCAGTGGCTGCGATTTTCGAGACGCAGTTTTTATCCTTAACGATGAGGCGGTTGTAGGTGATATAGAGGTACATGTTAAGTCTAGCCAATGGCGACATCACGGGCACCACCGGGATGCAAGGTACAATAATATAGCTTTGCACATTGTGTGGTGGCATGATAGCCAAGATCCCACTCTGCTTCAGAATGGCAAGGTTATTCCTACAATTTCCTTGAGTTCCTTTTTTGAGTGTTTGCCAGACGAGCTAAATAACCAAGCATACGGGGATGGGTGGCCGCTGCCTGTCTGTAAGCACGTCAGCTACCATGCTGTAGACAAACTATACCAGCTGCTCACCGAGGCTGGTGAGGAGAGGTTTGTTGCCAAAACAGTTTTGTTCCGCAAAGCCTTAAATGAAAACAATACTGGTCAGGCGCTTTATCGTGGCATAGCTAGAGCTCTGGGTTATGCTCAGAATGCTGAACCCTGTGAAAAACTTGCCGACAGGTTGCCTCTGGCCATGCTAGAAGCTATCGAGGCGAAGGATAGTGTCACCAGAGAGGCATTGATTCTGGGAATTGCCGGATTACTGCCCTCGCAGCAGTGGCGTCGGTACTCGTTTACTGAAGACGGGGAGCTAAGGCGGTTGGAACAGAGGTGGCAATCATTAAGTATAACGGAGACCATGAAGAGAACTGATTGGCGCTTTTTTAAGGTTCGGCCACATAATTTTCCTACCCGTCGCCTTATTGCCCTGAGCTATCTTATAGCCCGATATGGTAAAACTGGGTTGCTCCAGGGAATCCTAAAACTTTTAATGGAAGCGCCTTCGGGAGCAGCGCATCGTTGCTTGGAAGATGGTTTAATCATCGCTGGTCAAGGCTACTGGGGGAACCATTTTGATTTCGGCATTGTTACGAACAGGCACTCAGCTATCCTTGGCCGCGAAAAAGTTCTGGAAATAGTCATAAATACTATATTGCCATTTTTCTGTGCTTATGGGGGGATAACTGGCGAGATAAAGCTAAGTAGAAGGAGTATTGAGATCTACCGGAGCTATGCGGGGTTAAGAGATAACGAACTGACCCGTTACATGAAGCAACAGCTTCAGCTTAAACCGGAGGTGTGTCTTTCAGCTTGCCAGCAGCAAGGGCTGATTCATATTTTCAAATCCTACTGTTATCGTCGAAACTGCAGTGAATGTCTGATCGCCATCATCCGATAGCCAGGCTAGGTATTACATCAATCTGAAAGCCGTCGATTTTGCCAGACTGAAGATGATAGTAACCGCAGGCTGCGATCATAGCTGCATTGTCGGTGCACAATTTAGGGGGTGGTATAAGCACAGGTATAGGTGAGTTACGTATGAAATGGTCACGGAGTGCTTTGTTAGCTGCTACCCCCCCGGAAAGCAGTATTTGCTTTACTCGCAGTCTTTGCGCCGCCTGTATCGTCTTGGTTGTCAGAACGTCAACAATTGCCTGTTGGAAACTGGCCGCTGCCTCAGCGACTTTACATGGCTCTGAGAAGTCATTGCTCCTTACAAGGTGTAACAGGGCTGTTTTTAGTCCACTGAAGCTGAAATCATCGCTGCCTTTGAGCCAGGCCCGTGGCAAAGGAAATGAAGCGACATTACCCATGGCTGCTTTCTCTATGGCTGGACCGCCGGGGTAGCCGAGATTTAAAATCCTAGCTGCTTTATCGAAAGCTTCACCTGCAGCATCGTCCCTTGTCTGTCCCAATTTTTTGAACTTTCCGTGCTCAAACATCAGCACCAAATCGCTGTGTCCTCCGGAAACAATAAGACAAAGACAAGGAAAAATTGGTTTGACATCATTCAGCCAGTTAGCGTAGACATGACCTTCAAGATGATTGATACCTAGGAGAGGTAAGTCGTGGGCCAGGGCTATGGCCTTAGCCAAATTTACCCCTACCAGTAAAGAGCCAGCTAGGCCTGGGCCAATAGTCACAGCAATAGCGGCTATGTCCTTCCAGGTGACTTTTGCCTCGGCTATGGCGCTTTCAACAACAGGTAGTGCTGCGAGCAGGTGTTGTCTTGAAGCTACCTCCGGCACAATTCCGCCATAACGCCTGTGTATGTCAACCTGAGAAGCAACAACATTGGACAAAATGTTGCCACCGTCATGGACTACTGCTGCTGCAGTTTCGTCGCAGGAGGTCTCAATGCCCAAGATTTTCATGCTTAAGATTATATCACAAGCGAGGAAATATGTGGTGACCTCCGTATTATGGCTTATGTTTCAGTCTGTCATAAATGCTACTGCGCTTTTTGTTCACTCAATAAGCTCATTGAGGCCTGTATAGCTGTCGAGTCGGCGCTTAAGCTGGTAGTCCAACTCACCTATAACCACCTCAGCAGTGGAAAATACGATTGCCTTGGCGAGATGCCCACCCCTGCAGATTTCCTTGCCTGAAATTAGTATGTGTATATGGATGATTGTTGTGTCATTTTTGAGTGCTATCGATCCCTGTGCGCAGACAATCTCCAGAGGACCACGATATTCCACAGTTTCATATTTTGCAGGAAGCCCCGTTAGAAAATTGAGCTGGGCATTTGCTACCGAGCCAATAATACCGATGATTATACCGGAGGAAACCCCATTTTTTTGGCAGTAGTTTGTTATCTCGCTAACTAATTCAGCTTGTGGTTTGACTCTGAATACATGCACCTTTCTAAACAGCATTCTGCCTCCTTGGCATCGCTATTGTTTATAGTTTATCACAGCCCTAGTCCAGTCTTCTTGAAGGCTTTGCATGTGAAGTGGTAGGTTAAAGTTGTCCTAGACGTGTGCTATACTTATCGCACACAGAATTGGAATAAGAGGGGGTAATGGGAATCAGACTGTACAGAGAGCCAAGGCTTGATAAGCCCGTCTTGATAGCCTGTTGGCCCGGCATTGGCAATGTTGGAATAATAGCGGTCGATACCCTGAGGAGGATGGTTGGGGCTGAGGAATTGGGTGAGATAGAGCCATGGGATTTTTTCTATCCTCGGAAAGTTATAATCGAGAATGGCGAGCTCACAGTCTTGGAATTTCCGGCTAATAAATTTTATTTCAAAAAGGCAGGAGGGAAGGATTTACTATTCTTCATAGGTGAAGAACAGCCGAGTGATAGCGGAGGAATCTATGCTGCGGGAACAAAAGCTTACAGAATGGCTAATCTTGTCCTTGATGCGGCAATGAAGTTTGGGTGCCGGAGAGTCTATACTTCCGGAGCAGCGGTTGCCCCTATACATCATACTGCAAGGTCGAAAGTCTGGGCGGTACCTAATGATGATGCCTTGATTAGTGAAGTTAGAAGCTATGAAAATACAGTGTTGATGTCAGACATAGAGGGGAGAGGTGGGCAAGGCAATATCACTGGCCTGAATGGCCTCCTGTTGGGAGTTGCTAAAATGAGGGGACTTCAGGCTATCTGTGTTATGGGGGAGATACCAATTTATCTTCATGGTTTTCCAATCGCCTATCCGAAAGGTTCGAAGTCAGTGTTGGAAGTGCTGAGTGCTGCCCTGGGAATTGAGATTGACATGCGAGAGATAGATAGGCTTGTTGAACAAAGCGAAAGGGATATAGACAGCGTGTATGAAAGATTGCCCGCTGAGATAAAGGAACAGCTTGACAAATTGAAGGACGTTACTTACGCCAAGCCTGCTGAACCGGGGCCCATAACGGAAGAGGACAAAAAAAGAATTTTGCAGGAGATTGACAGGTTGTTTAAGAAAGAGCCCAAGGAGGACTAATTTTGGGTGAGGGACGTCCTTTTAAAATTTATGATAGGCCAGAGTTGCAGAACTCTGCCCTAATAGTGGCTTGGAATCAGGACGTGGGTAAGGTAGGGCCAAGAGTTGCAGACTATTTGCGGCAAAAACTAGGTAGCAGGAGGTTTGCAGAAATTGATCCTATGAGCTTTTTTCCGCTGGGGGGTGTTTCAGTAGTGGATGATGTAGCTCAATTTCCGGAGAGCAATTTCTATTGCTGTGAGAAAAAAAGTCTAGTGGTCTTCAAGAGCGATGTACCGGCGTTTGAGTGGTATCAGTTCCTGAGCCTAATTCTAGATATAGCCCAAGACTATTGTGATGTGAAAGAGATATACATTATCGGTGGCATGGTTTCTCCCGGTGCTCATACTGCTCCCCGTGTGTTGCTGTCGGTAGCCAATTCGCGAGCAGTGAAAAGCTTATTGAGTCAATACGATATCATCACTGATATGAATTATGAGACCCCGGATGGCCAAAGACCAACCTTGAGTTCATTCCTCCTTTGGGTTGCCAAAAGAAGAAGTATTGCCGGCGCTAGCCTTTGGGTGCCGGTGCCTTTCTACCTAGTCTCTATTGAGGACCCCAGAGCTTGGAAAAAAGTCATCGAGTTTTTGGACAGACGGTTCGGGCTGGGGATAGATTACACAGATTTGAATGCAGAAGTAGAAAAGCAAAATGAAAGAATAGCTCAATTGAGACGGCAGTCCCCTGAGCTTGATGATTATATAAGCAAACTGGAAAGTAGTCTAAGCCTAACTGTGGACGAGAGCGAAAGGCTGGTTAGGAAGATAGAAGAATTTCTTGGAGGGCAGCATTAAGACTTGCTGATTTTCCAACCTTTATAAGTGAGGGAAATGCGCGACTTTGATTTGTGAGAACCGCTTATTAATGTTACATCCAGCTATCTTTTTCCCCAGGCCAGTAGCTAAAGCCACAGGAGGCTTGCAAGTCGAAACTTTACAAGTTAAAATTGGGCGTTGTTTTTTTGTGGAGCTGTTAGACTTGTGCAGTGATCGATTAAAGCAGCGGGTGATCAGTAGTTAAGGTGCAACAGATTTTTCTTTGCCCAACTTGTGGGGCGCAAAATGTTATAGGCCAAGAATACTGCCAGGTTTGTGGGCAACGCTTCCAGTACAATTGCCCGTATTGTGGTGCCATTGTTGATACTACATTGGTAAATTGTCCCAGATGCCGTGAAAGCCTCTACTGGCCAACGCCGCAGAAGGTAAAGCCTTTTCCAAAGCATACAGTGAGACAGATAGCAGTCCGTCGGGACAGGGCAGAAATCGAAGAAGAAAAGGGGGGCAAACCTGAGAAGAAACAGTCAGACCTGTGGCTCATCGGTTGTCTAGGATTGGTTATCATCGCCATTCTGGCAATGGGGGTATATTTCGTCTATGATAATTTTATCAAGAGAGCACCGACTCCTGAATTACCGCCGTCGTCAAGTAATCAGACTGGCTTCAAGCTGTCAAATAATGCCGAGGGTGAATCAATTGGAAAATGGCTGCTTCTATGACCTCACGGTCGAAGCCGTCAGAAGAAGTGGCCTCCTCTTTGTCTGTGCCAGGGTAACTTGAAGGTTAACATTAGTATGATGGTTGGATTGATGTCTGATACGCATGACAGGCTGGATGCAATCGCGGCAGCTGTCGATTTTTTCAATCATCAAGGCGTAAGCAGTGTCTTGCATGCTGGTGACCTGGTGTCGCCGTTGGTAGTGCCCCTTTTTTCCAAGTTGAAAGCCAAGCTTCACTATGTATGGGGGAACAATGAAGGCGACCGTGAATTTGTCACAGCCAGATTTAGAGAGATTGGAATCGTACCGATGGGGGATTTTGCCGTTATCGAACTAGCTGGAAAAAAGATCGCTTTGCTACATGGTACACACGAGCATATCGTTGAATCGCTGGTGAGGAGTGGACTTTTCAGTGTGGTTGTGCGAGGGCATAACCATAGGGCTGAAGTCATTGCCGGCACGACACTTTTAGTGAATCCTGGGGAGGTCTGTGGGTATCTAAGCGGGCGGAGGACGGTTGCCATACTAGACTTGAATAAATTACATGCCGAGATAGTGGAGCTGTAACAGGAGGAATTTATGCTGTTGCAGATGTTAGGTTTTTTCATTTACTTTTTCTATAACCCTAGCATCCTGGGGATAGGCCTGGCACTCGCCTTCGGCGCAATCTGGCTGGCTTGTTATCGTCCCCCGATGATTTCTAGACCATGGCTCTGGGTGGTTCTTGTTGCTGGCGGTGTAGCTGCACCTATTGCAATTGCCATTACCGCATATCCAGTCAGATTTGCGCTCACCCAGGTGTATGGTCATTTTTGGAGCCCGCAAACCCTTGCGCAGTGGTCTCTGCTTGCTAGCATACCTTCCATGTATATTTTCGGTCTGGTTCGTGAGGGGGCTAAGCTTTTGCCTGTGGCTGTTTACTGGTGGCGCAAGGGCAGAAATATTGACCTTAAGCTGGGACTGATGGCTGGAGCTGTGGCTGGAGCAGGATACGGCATACTTGAGGCGCAGTGGACGCTCAATTACATGATTGCTTCAGGCTGGAGCTGGGATAAAGTAGAGATCGAAGGTCTTGTGGCTCTGGGCGGATTTTGGGAGAGTTTTTTCATTGTAGCTCTCCATGTTGGTACAACTGCGCTAGCAGGCTGGGGACTGGCTAAAGGCTGGGGATGGCAATTTTATCTTCTGGCGGCTTTCTTATACATGTTCCCAAACTATAGCTCAGT
>CAZJVJ010000011.1:0-39266 GCA_964549635.1 uncultured Dehalococcoidales bacterium | reverse complement strand
AAGAGGCTTGCATGGGCTGCGGGCTTTGTCGGGTCTATTGCCTGATTGAGCATTCCAAGACACGAGATATTTTAAAAGCGTTCAAGAGAGAGTCTCCGCGCCCTTTGTCGCGTATCCGTGTGGAGAGAAGGGGGGAAGTGTCTTTTTCCGTCCAGTGCCGACATTGTGACGAGCCTTGGTGTGTCTATTCTTGCCTTACTGGTGCTATGTATAGGGATGAAGCTGCTGGAGCCGTAGTTGTTGACGCTGAAAAGTGTATAGGTTGTTGGACATGCATAGTAGCTTGTCCTCATGGGGCAATTGTCCGAGACAGTGACAGAAATGTCGTGGCAAAGTGTGATTTGTGTCCAGGAAGTGATGTGCCAGCTTGTGTGGCTAATTGTCCAAATGAGGCGCTTGTATTTGTGGAAGATGGCAAAGTTGGACAACTCATTCGAAATTAGTATTCGAGATTCGAGGAATAACAGGTCAAATGATCGCCATAATTGATTACGGTGCGGGAAATTTAGGTAGCGTTGCTAACGCAGTTATAAAGCTGGGCTATCAGCCGAATATTAGTGATAGACCAAGCGACGTGCTCACTTCCTCGGCAGTTATTCTGCCGGGAGTTGGTGCTGCCGGTGACGCAATGGAAAAGCTGGAGGCTATGGGTATGGCAAATGCGATTTGGCAAGTAATACATGAGGGTCGACCATTACTCGCCGTTTGCGTTGGTTTACAACTTCTGTTTTCCAGCACTGAAGAAGGTGGTTTTCATAAATGCTTGAATGTAATTCCTGGGACTGTTAAGAGATTACCTCAGGGTATCAAAGTCCCTCACATGGGCTGGAACCAGGTTAAACAACAGGTGAAACATCCAGTTTTCCGCGACATACCAGATGAAGCCAACTTCTATTTTGTTCATAGCTATTATGCCGAGCCGGAGGATGTATCAGTTGTCGCTGGCACCACAGATTATGGCATAACCATGTGCTGCATGGTCATCAGGAATAATTTGATAGCAACCCAGTTCCACCCGGAGAAGAGCGGCATCTGGGGTTTAAGGATGTATTCTAACTTTCTAAAAATGGCACTCAGCAAGGAAGGACAATATGAGGAATCGGAAGGCAACTAAAACTGAATATTTAATAATCGGAAACTCGGCCGGCGGCATAGGAGCTGTTGAGGCTATTCGCGATGTCGACAAGACAAACTCTGTGGTAGTAGTTTCCGACGAGCCTTGTTCAGCGTACTCTCGTCCTCTAATATCAAAATATCTGGCTGGTGAACTTACTGAAGATCGCATGCTGTTCCGGCCTGCTGATTTCTACAGTAGGAATGGCATTAGGTTTCTTAGTGGCATGCACGTGCAGCGCTTAAACCTAAACAATCATACTGCCCAGTTAGACAATGGCGAGCAAATTAGGTGGCGAAAACTGCTGCTTGCCACAGGCGGTATGCCTATAGTGCCTAAGATGAAGGGTAGTGACAAGGATGGTGTCTTCACATTCCTGACCATTAAGGATGCCATAGCAGTCGATGAGTTTATAAGAAAGTTTATAAAGGATAGCTTCCGAGCTGTTGTAATTGGCGGCGGTCTTATCGGCATCAGCGTGACTGAAGCCCTGGTGAAACGGGGAATAGGCGTTACCGTGGTTGAAATGAAGGACAGGATACTGAATACCATACTTGACGAGACAGCATCTGCCATTGCTGAAGAGACTCTTAGAAGAGTTGGTGTAATGGTTGTCACCAACCAGACTGTTGTGGAAGTAATCGGTGAAACACAAGTCGCGGGGGTTATCTTAGATAATGGCGAGAAAATTCCTTGCAACCTGGTGGTAGTGGCGATTGGCGTCTTGCCACGTATCGAACTTGCGATTAGTACTGAAATAAAAGTGAATCGCGGTATATTAGTAGACCGATTCATGTCTACAAGTTATCCCAATATTTACGCGTGCGGAGACGTAGCCGAAGCTTATGATTTTATTTATGACACAAGCAGAGTGACTGCTATATGGCCGAATGCGTATATTGGGGGAAGAGTCGCCGGCTATAACATGGCAGGTGTTAGGGTTGAATACTCTGGTGGTACTGCTATGAATTCACTGAACTACTTCGGGCTTCATATTACTACAGCCGGAACAGTGATTTCCCCAGATGGTAAGAACTGGGAGGTAGTTAGTCAACGAAATGACGGTGTTTATAAAAAAATCGTTCTGAGTGATGACCTTGTAAAGGGGATGGTTTTTGTTGGCGATATCGAGAAATCTGGCATCGTTTTCAGTTTGATGAGAAACAGGGTTAACGTAACTAATTTTAAGCAGGCGCTTTTAGCTGATGATTTTGGTCTGGCATATCTACCTCGAGAGCTGTGGCAGGAGTGCCTAGGAAATGCTCCCATGCTGGTAAATAACCAATGAATCCTGGAGTAGTGTGATGAAAGATATTGCAAGGATTAGCAACCCCTACTGTGATGACAAAACAATCGATGCCTGCTCAATATTTGGAATGATGGACACTACAGGCAGGTGTTTCTCTGGAAAGGACATAATAAAAGCCATTGCTAACATGCATGTCCGAGGTAATGGGCTTGGTGGGGGATTCGCTGTGTATGGTTTGTATCCAGAATATGCTGACTTATATGCATTTCACATCATGTATTTGAGCCGAGAGGGAAAGACAGAAACAGATGATTTTCTCAAGCAAAAGTTCCAGGTAGTTCGTGACGAGATAGTGCCAACTAAGCCGACCGCCGCAATAGTGAATCCACCTCTAGTATGGCGTTACTTCCTGGAGGTTAACCGGCGCGAGTCTAAAGGGCAGCTGGACGATGACTACGTGGTGGATAGGGTCATGGATATCAATACCGGGATCAAAGACGCCTTTGTTTTTTCCAGCGGTAAGAATATGGGTGTATTTAAGGGGGTGGGTTATCCTGAAGAGATAGCTGAATATTTCTATCTGGAGTACTATGAGGGCTACTTATGGACTGCACATGGCAGGTTCCCCACCAACACGCCCGGTTGGTGGGGCGGTGCCCATCCTTTTAACATACTGGATTGGACGGTCGTGCATAATGGTGAGATCTCATCGTATGGTATAAACCGGCGATATCTAGAGCAATTTGGTTATCATTGTACTTTACAGACCGATACCGAAGTAATTGCTTATGCTGTCGACCTGTTGATACGAAAGCATGGCATGCCTATAGAGGTAATGGCCAAGATATTTGCACCTCCTTTCTGGAATGACATAGAGCGTCGCTCTCTGGAGGAACAGGAACTTCTCCGTACATTACGTCAGGTTTATGGTAGTCTCCTGATGAATGGCCCTTTCAGCATAATTATAGCTCATCAAGGTGAAATGATCGGGCTCACCGACAGAATTAGGCTACGACCTTTGACTGCTGGCATAAAAGATCAGAAGCTTTATCTCTCTTCAGAAGAGTCAGCTATTCGACTGATTTGTCCTGACTTGAATGAGGTATGGATTCCAATGGGTGGTGAGCCCATAATAGGCAGTTTAGGAAAACCATTTCGACCAAGAAAAGTTATGGTGCCGGAGAGAATAGCCAACGTAAATTAGTTCGCAAAGAAGGGTTTGAGTTAATGCTGACAAAGAGAATCATACCTTGTCTCGATGTAACCGAAGGGCGTGTAGTCAAGGGCACGAGTTTCACCGACCTCCGTGACGCCGGTGACCCGGTGGAACTTGCCGCATTTTACTATGAGGAAGGTGCTGATGAGCTGGTATTTTTGGATATTGGAGCGACCCCCGAAGGGCGCGACATCATGGTTGACTTGGTTGAACGAGTCTCGAAAAAAGTTTTTATTCCCCTGACAGTAGGTGGGGGGCTGCGTAATGTTGAAGATATGCGGCGTATGCTTGAGGCAGGTGCCGACAAAATAAGCGTGAACACTGCCGTTGTTTATAACCCCGAACTTATTACTGAAGCAGCCCGCAGGTTTGGCTCTCAGTGTATCGTAGTAGCCATCGATGCCAGACGGAACAGGAACAGCAGCAAACCTCAGTGGCAAGTCTGTACTCACGGCGGTCGATTGCCAACACATATAGATGTTGTCAAGTGGGCACAGAAGGTTATTGAACTCGGAGCCGGAGAGATACTGCTGACAAGTTGGGATGCTGATGGTCACAGGACAGGCTACGACTTGGAGCTAATCAGCGCCATCAGTGAGACTGTAACAGTGCCCCTAATTGCGAGTGGTGGTGCCGGTAATCTGGAGCATTTGTATGAGGCGCTTACAATTGGTAAAGCCGATGCTGTTCTCGCAGCCAGCATCTTTCACTATAGAACCTATTCGATACGTCAAGCAAAAGCCTATCTGGCAGAAAGAGGAATTCCAGTAAGGGCAGAAAAATAGATTGGAGCCTAAGATGAAAAGTTATTTGCCACCAAAATTCATAATAGTAAGGGATTCAAACCGCTGCATACAGTGCCAAGTGTGTGTCAATCAATGCAGTTTCGATGTGCACCGCTATGATGCTGTTGATGACGAGGTCAGAAGCCACGAAAAAAACTGTGTCGGTTGTCATAGATGTGTGGTCCTTTGCCCTACTAATGCTGTGAGCATCAGAAGAAATCCCCTCGACTACAGGGAAAATTACAACTGGCGTCCTGAAATAATCGAAGATATTATCAAGCAGGCAGAGACAGGTGGCGTGCTTCTCACTGGCATGGGAAATGACAAGGGCTACCGGATATATTGGGACCATCTGGTTCTAAATGCTAGCCAGGTAACAAACCCTTCAATTGACCCATTGCGTGAGCCGATGGAACTCGTCACATATATCGGTCGTAAGCCAGATAAAGTCGAGGTTGATAGTGGCTCTCTACGCCTAAAGACGAGATTGGATCCTCAAGTCAGGCTGGATGTTCCGGTTATGTTTTCTGCCATGTCCTACGGTGCAGTGAGTTTAAATGTTCAGGAATCTTTGGCTCGAGCAGCCACTGAGGCTGGCACCCTGTGGAATACTGGTGAAGGCGGACTACATCCGAAGCTGTACAAGTATGGCAAGAACACCATAGTCCAGGTAGCTTCAGGGAGATTTGGCGTACATCCCGAATATCTTGATGCAGCGGCCATAGTCGAGATTAAGATAGGTCAAGGTGCTAAACCCGGCATTGGCGGACATCTCCCCGGGGAAAAGGTAAGTTCTGAGGTAGCTATGACTCGGATGATTCCTAAAGGGACAGACGCCTTATCCCCGGCACCACAGCATGACATCTACTCCATCGAGGATCTAGCTCAGCTAGTTTATGCCCTTAAAGAAGCCACAAATTATACCAAGCCAATATCGGTGAAAATAGCAGCTGTTCATAACTCAGCAGCAATTGCCAGCGGCATGGTTAGAGCGGGGGCGGACATGATAGTTCTCGATGGACTGCGAGGTTCTACAGGTGCAGCCCCCAAAATCATACGCGATAACGTTGGCATCCCCATTGAGATGGCTTTGGCATCAGTGGATACACGCCTGAGGCAGGAGGGTATACGCAATCAGGCATCGCTGGTAATTGCTGGTGGAATCAGAAACAGTGGTGATGTAGCCAAAGCAATCGCCCTTGGCGCTGACGCTGTCTATATCGGCACTGCAGCTCTCATGGCTCTAGGATGCACCTGTTGCCAGCAGTGTCATACTGGCAAGTGCGCCTGGGGTATTTGCACCAGCGACCTTGCTCTGACTAAGCGAGTCAATCCTGACATAGGAGCTAAACGTCTGGCAAACCTCCTTCGAGCTTGGAGCATTGAATTGAAAGATATACTCGGCGGCATGGGCATAAATGCTATAGAAAGCTTGCGGGGCAACAGGCTGGCTCTAAGAGGCGTAGGGCTGACCGATACGGAACTGGAAATATTAGGAGTAAAGATGGCAGGAGGTTAAAATGACACGTGCTTTAAAAGGAGAAACAAACTCAGTTTTGAAAATCGATGTCAGCGGTATTTCGAGCCGCGAGCTTAATATGCGTTTGCGGGAAGCTACAGGTAACGGTGTCAAGAAAATCGAACTACGAAATGTTTATGGGCAGAGATATATTGGCACCGACCTAGACAAGCTTGTCGAGATTGAGATATTCGGCACGCCAGGGAATGACTTAGGGGCGTTCATGGATGGTCCAAGAATCATTGTGCACGGTAATGCCCAAGATGGCTGCGGGAATACCATGAATGATGGGGAAATTATAGTCCACGGTCATGCCGGTGACATCACTGGCTTATCGGCTCGCGGCGGCAGAATCTTTATCAGAGACAGTGTCGGCTATCGAGCAGGTATACACATGAAGGAATACGGAGGTAAAAAGCCGGTTCTGATCATCGGTGGCACCGCTCAGGACTTCCTCGGCGAATATATGGCTGGTGGAATTCTGATTATCCTTGGTTTGAATTTGAAAGAAGGCGAAATGCATCGAGCTAGCTACATAGGCACAGGCATGCACGGTGGTGTTATCTATCTCAGAGGAAGTGTCGCTGATTTCAGGTTGGGTAAAGAAGTAGGCGTGGCTGACCTCGATGAGAATGACCGCTTAAATTTAGAAAAATATGTGGGTGAGTTCGCCTCCCACTTCGGTCATAACGCGAAAGAAATACTAAAGCACAAATTCATCAAGCTTTTCCCACTTTATCTGCGACCTTACGGCAGACTCTATGCCTATTAGTCAGGAGTTCTCAAATGATTGGGCAAGAAATACGAGAGGCAGAACGAAAAATAACAGCGATTCTTAAGGTGCTCAGCGATTCCCCGGAACCTCTGGGTGGTAGAGTTATATCTCGTCGACTTAAAGAACAGGGCATAGACCTCAGTGAGAGGACGGTAACATACCATCTCAAAATGATGGATGAGCGTGGACTTACTCGACCCATAGGCTATCGAGATGGCAGGTCAATCACCCAGCGAGGACTTGAGGAGTTGAGAAGTGCATTGGTCTGCGACAAAGTGGGCTTTGTAACTGATAGACTCGAGCTTCTTGCCTATCTAACCAATTTTGACCTGTCTGCACAAACTGGGCACATCCCAATTGATGTATCTCTATTTGTCCGGAAAGATTTTCCTCGAGCACTAGAGATTATGAAAAGCGTTTTTAAAGCTGGCCTCTGTGCGAGTAATTTAGTGGTAGTAGCCACGGAAAGTGAAAGACTGGGAGAGACGATGGTGCCTCAGGGTAAGATAGGCTTTGCCACTGTATGTAGCGCAGTGGTCAGCGGGTCGATGCTTAAGTCCGGTATTCCTGTAGATTTCAGGTTCGGGGGTATACTACAAATCAGCAACTATGAGCCAATACGTTTTGTTGACCTCATAGAATATCATGGCTCCACGATTGACCCCTTCGACATATTTATTTCTGGGCGAATGACGAGTGCTATCAAGGCAGCAAAAAACGGCAGTGGTAAGGTACTCGCGAGCTTTCAAGAAATACCATTCCCTTCAAAAGAAGAGGCTATCGCTGTTGTGGAGAAGCTGAAAACAGCCGGTCTATGCAATTTGGTCACCATGGGTAAGGCAAGCGAACCGGTATGTGAAATCCCCGTAAGGTTCAACAAAATTGGGCTGGTGCTTACTACCGGTCTAAATGCGGTAGCAGCAGTTGCTGAAGCTGGTATTGATGTGACAAGCAAAGCTATGAACGGCGTTGTCAGAGTTGAAGCCTTAAGGAACTTTTGGAGCCTGTAATGCATATCGATGTCGATTCGTTAAGAGGTATCAGCCTTGCTTAGAGTATTGATCATAACTAAAGACGCTGAAGGAATCAGAGAACTCCACTCCGACCTTATCTGCACGGGGTTTGCTTGTTCATTCGTCCATGACGGCTTGGATTTCCCTACTGAAGTCATAAAACAAGCATGGGACGTGTTGCTCATTGCCATTGATGGTTCACCAGCTTCAGCTAAGACTGAATCGATGTTGCAGCAATTGCGTGAATTGATAATGGTAAGAAATATCCCCGTCATCGCCCTTATCTCTGACAAAGAACTGAATTATTTCGATTCAAACATGGAAGTAGACGATTTCGTGGTTAAGCCCTGGAATTTGGCTGAGGTAGTGACTAGGATGAAGCGAGCTATAAAACTGAAAAACAATACACAAGGCAGTGATTTAATAAAATGTGGCGACCTAATGATAGACACAGCTAAATGCGAAGTTTCAATTGGTGGTAAATTACTTACCTTGACTTTTAAGGAATATGAACTGCTCAAATTTTTAGCCAAAAACAGAGGAATGGTTTTTACCCGAGAGGCACTGCTCAACGAGGTGTGGGGATATGACTACTACGGTGGTGATAGGACAGTGGATGTGCACATAAGGAGGCTTCGAAGCAAGCTCAGTGACTGCACAAATAGCTATATTCAAACAGTAAGGAATATTGGATACAAGTTCAGCCGGGAGATGTAATCTAGAAGTCAACGTCTTAGGATTTTTTGTGATGATGTTTTGTAACATGCATTTAACATGTCTGTAATATGTTGGTAATAATTGCCGGCTAAAATGATGTCAGGCCAGCAAAAAAGAAAGGGGGTATTCATATGTCTGTAGATAAAGGTGATACAGTTTGGATACTGGTATCAACGGCGCTGGTGATGCTCATGACGCCGGCACTGGCTTTGTTTTACGGCGGGATGGTAAGAAGAAAAAATGTTCTCTCCACCATTATGATGAGCTTCTCCATCTTAGCACTGGTCTCCATCCTGTGGGTTCTCTATGCCTATAGTTTGAGCTTTGGAGCAGACATTGGTGGGGTAATTGGAGGGCTTGAATGGGTGGGATTGATAGGAGTGGGACAAGAGCCGTCGTCAATATATGCCACGACTGTTCCCCACTTAGCATTCATGATGTTTCAGGCTACGTTTGCCATTATCACCGTAGCACTGATTACCGGCGCTGTTGTAGAACGTATAAAATTCGCCGCCCTGCTTGTCTTCGCAACTCTGTGGCTGACTCTTGTTTATTGTCCGGTTGCCCACTGGGTATGGGGCAGTGGCGGCTGGCTTGCCAGATTAGGGGCGCTTGATTTTGCCGGTGGCACTGTAGTCCATGTGAATGCTGGAATCTCGGCGCTAGCTCTAGCTCTGGTGCTCGGCCCTCGCAAGGGATTCAAAGAACGGGAAGCTATGGAGCCTAACAACATACCCCTGGTTGTATTAGGTGCGGCTCTACTGTGGTTTGGCTGGTTTGGTTTCAATGCAGGCAGTGCAGTTACTGCAGGGGGATTAGCTTCAAGCGCATTCGTGGCTACCAACACCTCTGCTGCCTCTGCTGCTTTTACCTGGATGATTCTCAGCTGGATTAACCGCAGACCATCGGTACTGGGAGCAGCTACGGGTGCTGTGGTCGGCATGGTAGCAATCACACCTGCTGCCGGCTTCGTCCAGCCATGGGCTGCTATACCCATGGGAGCCATAGCTGCGGCGCTTTCCTATTACATAATGCTGTGGCGCATCAAGGCTAACAAAGTAGACGAGTCCCTCGATGTCTTTGCCTGTCATGCCTGTGGTGGGATATGGGGGGGCCTAGCTACGGGCATTTTTGCCACAACTGCTGTTAATTCAGCTGGGTCTGGTCTAATCGATGGAAATGGTGGGCAGGTACTGATTCAGATGGTTGCTATTGCTGTCACCATGGCTTTTGCCTTTAGCATGACCTGGCTCCTAGCAAAGTTGGTTGAAGCAACCATAGGTTTAAGGGTTACCCCAGAAGAAGAAACTGTCGGGCTTGACATCTCACAGCACGGCGAACGAGCCTACGGGGGGATGCTGAGATGAAGAAGATAGAGGCTATTATCAGAGAAGAAAAGTTGGATGCCGTTAGAATTGCCCTCGAGGACCTGGGCTACTTCGGTATGACGGTCAGCCAGGTGAGTGGTAGAGGTAGGCAAAAAGGACTGACATTACAGTGGCGCGTAAACGAGTACTGTGTGAACTTTCTGCCCAAGATCAAGATAGAGGTAGTAGTTCTCGACGAGGATGTACCAAAGGTGCTTAACGCGATTACCACAAATGCAAGGACAGGAGAGGACAGAGGCGATGGTAAGATATTCATCATTCCGGTGGAGGGAGCAGTGCGTGTTAGAACTGGCGAGACAGACGAGAACGCAATTTAAATATAAAAAAGGAGGTTAGAGATGACAAAAAAAAGTAAAGAGGAGAGCAAGGAATATGTACTCAAGATGGCGAAGGACCACGATGTCAAATTCATCAGGATGTGGTTCACCGATATCCTAGGGTTCCTGAAGAGCTTTGCCATCACCCGTGAGGAGTTGGAGCAAGCACTAGAAGATGGCATGGGCTTTGACGGTTCCTCAATCCAGGGATTTGCTAGAATCGACGAAAGCGATATGGTGGCTATGCCTGACCCGGATACCTTTCAGTTATTACCCTGGCGGCCGCGAGATCATCGTGCAGTAGCGCGGATGTTCTGCGACATCTTGAAGCCTGGCGGCGAGCCCTTTGAAGGAGATCCTAGATATGTTCTGAAATGCAACTTGAAGCGAGCGGCAGACATGGGCTACACATATTATGTTGGTCCAGAGCTAGAATATTTCTACTTCAAGGATTCGAAGGGAACGGAAATCCTCGATGAAGGAGGCTACTTCGATATGGTGCCTCTGGATGCAGCTACAGATTTGAGAAGAGAAACCGTGCTTATCTTGGAGGAAATGGGCATTGGTGTGGAGTATTCACATCACGAAGTGGCCCATAGCCAGCACGAGATAGATATGAGGTATACTGACGCTCTTACCATGGCGGACAACGTAATGACCTATCGGCTGGTGGTTAAACAAGTAGCTATACAGAATGGGGTATATGCCACATTTATGCCCAAGCCTATTTTCGGCATCAATGGCAGTGGCATGCATGTGCATCAGTCACTGTTTAAAGGCAACAAGAATGCTTTCTATGACCCCAATGATAAGTACAACTTATCCAAGGTGGCAAAGAGTTTCATAGCTGGTTTGTTGAAACATGCACCAGAAATCACGCTGGTCTGCAATCAGTGGGTGAACTCGTACAAAAGACTGGTCCCCGGCTACGAAGCTCCTGTCTATCTGTCATGGGCTAGACGAAATCGAGCTGACCTAATACGAGTGCCCGAATACAAGCCCGGAAAAGAACAGGCGACAAGAATAGAATTCCGGTCCCCTGATCCTGCATGCAACCCATATTTAGCTTTCAGTGTGATGCTGGCTGCTGGCCTAGAGGGAATCGAGAAAGGATACGAGCCGCCTGAACCGGTGGAGGAAAACGTCTATGAGATGACAGACGAAGAGAGAAAGAAAAAGAACATCGGCACTTTGCCGGCGAGTCTGTACGAGGCGATTCAACTATGCGAAAAGAGTGAGCTAGTGCGCAAAGCCCTGGGTGAGCACGTTTTTCACTCCCTCATCAAAAACAAAAAGATAGAGTGGGACCAGTACCGAATTCATGTGACAGAGTACGAAGTTAAGAGATATCTACCTATCTTGTAGTTTGAGGCTAAAAACTGGCTTGTACAAACAAGTACATTAATCTGAGGCTGTTTAAAAATGCAAGGGGTTTTCGGGGCTTTTCGGATAAGACTGAACTGGCAGCTCCTAAGAAGGGGCAAAAAGTTGGGGGTGAAGGACTTGCAAAGCCGGTCGAAATTGAAGCTAAAAGTTAAAAATGAGGGGAGACCAAGTGCGCAGGCTGCGTATCGCCATGTCTCAAATCAATGTCACTGTAGGCGATTTTGCCGGTAACACGCAAAAAATCCTGGACGCTATCGCCGAAGCCAGGTCTTTTGGGGTAGACATTATCACCTTTCCTGAACTTGCTATATGTGGCTATCCGCCAGAAGACCTGTTGTTCAAGCCACAGTTCATCAAGGAAAATTTGAGATGTCTTGAGAAAGTCGTCGATAGCACTGCCGGACTTGCAGCAATTGTCGGTTTTGTTGATGCTAAAGAGGATATTTTCAATGCTGCTGCAATCATAAACGATGGCAAACTTTATGGCGTTTATCACAAGATATACTTGCCCAACTACGGTGTATTCGACGAGAACCGCTATTTTCAGGCTGGTAAAGAGTGCCCAGTATATGTAATAGGTGGCGTGGGCGTCGGAGTCAATATTTGCGAAGATATCTGGTACGAATCTGGTCCAGCTACTGCTCAAACATACGCCGGGGCTGAAGTAATAATAAACATAAGCGCCTCACCCTACCACGCTGGTAAACGCAACTTTCGGGAGAGGATGTTAGGCACTCGTGCTTCAGACAACGTGGCCATTGTTATCTACACCAACCTTGTAGGAGGGCAAGATGAGCTGGTTTTCGATGGTAACAGCTTGGTAATAAATGAAAAAGGTGAACTAATTGCTAGAGGCAAACAATTCGAAGAAGATCTGATAGTGACCGACCTTGATGTGGAATCTGTGTTTAGCACTCGTCTCCATGATCCTAGGTGGAGAAAAGAGGCAATATTACTCCGGGAAAAGCAATGGCATACACCTAAAGTGATAGTGTCCAACTCGCTTTCCTCTGCCTCAAAGCCAGCGCTACCCGAAAGGCGACCCGAAGTGTGCAGTTTACCTGGCGAAATCTATGGTGCTTTGGTACTGGGAACACGAGACTATGTCCTAAAAAATGGATTTGAAAAGGTGGTTATAGGGCTTTCAGGTGGCATTGATTCCAGCCTCGTGGCTACCGTTGCTGTTGATGCTTTAGGAGCAGCCAATGTGATAGGAGTATCAATGCCTTCGAGGTATTCTTCTCCAGGTAGTATATGTGACGCCGAACTTTTAGCTAGGAACTTGGGTATCAAACACATCAATATTTCTATTGAAAAGGCGTTCCAAGCCTATCTCGAGACATTGGGAAACCAGTTCAGTGATACTAAGACCGACGTAACTGAGGAAAACATTCAAGCGCGTATCAGAGGTAACATTCTGATGGCACTATCTAACAAGTTTGGCTGGCTTGTTCTGACCACAGGTAATAAGAGTGAATTTGCTACTGGCTACACTACTTTGTATGGAGACATGGCTGGTGGATTTGCTGTCATTAAAGACGTACCCAAGACTTTAGTTTACGAGCTCGCTAAATACCGCAACTCAATAGCCGGTTGGGAGATGATACCATCCAGTGTTATAAATAAGGCGCCATCGGCTGAGCTAAGACCTGAACAGAAGGACACAGATAGCTTGCCACCATACGAGTTGCTCGACCCTATCCTGACAGCCTACGTGGAAGAAGATAGAAGTGTTGAACAGATTATTGGTGCCGGTTTTGAAGAAGAGGTAGTAAAGCGGGCAGCGCGGTTAGTTGATACCAGCGAATATAAGCGGCGCCAGGCACCACCAGGCGTTAAGATAACACCTAGAGCCTTTGGCAGAGACCGCAGGCTACCCATTACAAATCGGTTTAAAGGATGCTAGTGGACAATTTCAAGACAAAGTTGAGCGTAAATAGATGCCAAAGTCCAAAAGGGGACATGGGCAAGCGCGCCTTTTTAGCTTTAGAAGATGGTTCTATCTATGAAGGTCATTCCTTTGGCGCCGAAGGCACTACCTACGGCGAAGTAGTTTTCAATACCGGCATGACCGGCTACCAAGAGATGCTAACCGACCCTTCCTATGCTGGCCAGATTCTGGTGTTTACATATCCTCTCATCGGTAACTATGGAGTTAACGACACCTACTTTGAATCAAAGCAAGTGCAGGTGAGAGGCCTCGTTGTCAGAGAGCATTGCCCCATGCCCAGCCACTGGCAAAGCACCGGCAGTCTGTACAGATTCCTGCAGGCCAATAGAATTCCAGGGATAAGCGGCGTGGATACCAGAGCACTGACACGCCACCTTCGTTCAGTTGGGGTGATGATGGGGATTCTAACATCGGAAATGACACCAGAAGAAGCTCTGCAAGAGCTAAAGGGGTTGCCACGCTATGATTCCACAGACTTCGTCAAACAAGTTGCTACTGACAAGAAATATCAGTTGGAGTTGACTTTAGATGGTACTACCCTCCCATATCATCTAGTCATTGTTGATATGGGGCTGAAATACAATATTGCCCGCATATTGACGCAACTCGGTTGCTTGGTGACAGTTGTCCCCTGCACTATGGCAGTAGAGGAGATTCTAAACTTGAAGCCTGATGGCATAGTCCTCTCTCCCGGTCCTGGCGACCCGGCACTCCTCGACTACCTGACTGAGACAGTCAGGAAACTGGTGCAGCGTAAGCCAGTAATGGGCATTTGCCTAGGACATCAGCTGATAGGCACAGCTTTCGGTGCTAGGACATTCAAGCTAAAATTTGGCCATCGTGGTGGCAATCATCCCGTCCGTGACCTAGCAAGCGGCAGAGTCTATATTACCACACAAAACCATGGCTATGCTGTAGATGCCGACAGCTTGAAAGGTGGACTTGAGGTCAGCAAGATAAATCTGAATGACGGCACGGTTGAGGGACTGTGCCATAAGGAACTGCCACTAATGTCCATCCAGTATCATCCAGAAGGTTCTCCTGGCCCTCAGGATAATATCTACCTGTTCGGCAGGTTTTTGGAAATGGTAAAAAATGTCCAAAATCTCTAAAGTCTTAGTCATCGGCTCTGGCCCCATAATCATCGGGCAAGCAGCGGAGTTCGACTATGCCGGCACTCAAGCATGCAAGTCGCTGCGAGAGGAGGGCATAACCACGGTGCTAGTGAACTCTAACCCGGCAACTATTATGACTGATGAGGGCATTGCCGACATTGTCTACATAGAGCCATTAACTGTAGATGTTATAGCTCGTGTAATTGCTCAGGAACGCCCCGATGGATTGTTGCCTACCCTTGGTGGGCAGACTGGCTTAAACCTGGCTGTAGAGCTAGCCAATGCTGGGATATTAGATAAATACGGTGTCAAACTGCTGGGCACACCGCTAGAAACAATCAAAAAAGCAGAGGAACGGTCACTATTCAAGCAACTCTTAGTAGACATTGGAGAGCCAGTACCGGAAAGTGCCACGGTACACTCCGTAGCTGAGGCAAAGGAGCTGGCTGAATCAATTGGATTACCCTTGATCGTTCGTCCTTCTTATACCTTGGGTGGAACCGGTGGTGGCATTGCTCACACTATGGAAGAGCTGGAAACAATCGTATCCAGTGGACTAGCCTCCAGCCTAAGCCATGAAGTTTTAGTTGAAAAATGCCTGCTCGGTTGGAAGGAGATTGAATATGAGGTAATGCGTGATGCTGCTGATAACTGTATAACTGTCTGTAATATGGAGAATATCGACCCTATGGGCGTTCATACCGGCGATAGCATTGTCGTCGCTCCTAGTCAAACCTTGACTGACAAAGAATACCAGATGTTAAGGTCGGCCAGCCTTAAAATAATCAGGGCCTTGGGTATTGAAGGTGGCTGTAACATACAGTTTGCCTTGACGCCCAGCCCCGTGGTAGCTGAAAAGTGGGCTCCAGACCAATTGGATGTTGAAACAAGCAAGTATTATGTGATTGAGGTTAATCCTCGTGTTAGCCGCAGCTCAGCTCTAGCCAGTAAAGCTACCGGTTATCCTATTGCCCGGGTAGCTGCTAAGATAGCTGTAGGTAAACGACTGGACCAAATACCCAACCGGGTGACCGGCAAGACAATGGCAGCTTTTGAGCCTACTTTGGACTACTGTGTGGTAAAGATTCCCCGTTGGCCGTTCGACAAATTCGCTCTAGGTGACCGCAAATTAGGGACCCAGATGAAAGCTACTGGCGAGGTCATGGCGATTGACCGTTGCTTCGAAGCAGCTTTGCAGAAAGCTGTCCGCTGCCTCGAATTCGGAAAGAAATCTCTCCTTTGGGAGGATAGAAGTTGGGGTAATAACGGCGACCTTGATTCATATCCTTTGTACCCCAATGACCTTAGGTTATGGGCAATAATGGCAGCACTCCGACGAGGGATAAACCCTGAGCGGCTTTCCCAACACACTGGCATTGATCCCTGGTTCATCTATAAGTTACTAAATATTGTACAGGTGGAGAAACAGCTTCTTGCCGAGCCATTAACTCCTAAGCTTATGTGGCAGGCAAAACGCCTCGGTTTCTCCGATGAGCAAATCGCCACCTTATCAAATAAATTGCCCGAGCAAGTGCGACAGCTAAGACATAACTGGCAGATATGCCCTGTATACAAGATGGTGGATACGTGTGCTGCCGAATTCGATGCCGAGACTCCTTATTTCTATAGTTCTTATGAAAAGGAAAACGAAGCTGAACCGCTCCAAGATAAAAAGGCTATAGTCATTGGCAGTGGTCCTATCCGAATCGGGCAGGGAATAGAATTCGATTATTGTTCTGTACATGCCGCCTGGGCACTTAGGGAGGCAGGTATCAAAAGTATAATGGTCAATTCTAATCCAGAAACCGTTTCCACGGATTTCGACACCAGTGACCGCCTGTATTTCGAGGCTTTAGATGAAGAAAGTTTACGAGACATCCTCGAAAATGAAAGCTCTCTATCTCAGAACGATCGCACTGTACCCGCTATCGTCCAGTTTGGCGGCCAGACAGCCATTAATCTAGCTGAATCTCTAGCTCGTAGTAACGTGACAATAGTTGGTTCTACTTCCGAAGCTATTGACATCGCTGAAGACCGTCGCCACTTTGCAGATTTCCTTAATCAGCTAGGTATACCTCAGCCACCGGGCGCTGGGGTTATCTCCATACAGGAAGGTATCAATACAGCTCGGCGCCTCGGCTATCCTGTGTTGGTTCGTCCAAGTTATGTTCTGGGCGGTAGAGCTATGGAAATTGTCCACAACGAAGATGAGTTAGTACGTTATATATCGCTTGCTTTGGAAATGGATAGAGAACATCCTATTTTGATCGACAAATATCTTGAGGGCAAGGAAGTCGAAGTTGATGCTGTCAGTGACGGCGAGGATGTTCTCATCCCTGGCATAATGGAACATATCGAGCGTGCCGGTGTGCATAGTGGCGACTCAATAGCAGTATATCCGGCATTAAACCTCTCTCAAAATGAGGTGAGCACTATCATCGATTATACTATAAGAATTGGGCGAGCGCTCCAGGTGAAGGGACTGATGAATGTCCAGCTCGTGATTATGCGTGACGAAAGCCAATCATCAATTTATGTACTTGAGGTTAATCCTCGTGCTAGCCGAACTATCCCATTTATCTCTAAAATCACTGGTGTACCTATGGTCAGAATTGCCACCAAGATAATGTTAGGCATGAGCCTAAAAGAACAGGGGTACACCACAGGCTTGTGGAAAAGACAAAAACTTGTGGGTATAAAGGCTCCCGTCTTCTCAATGTCTAAACTTGTAGGTGTAGATACATACCTTAGCCCAGAGATGAAATCCACAGGCGAAGTTATGGGAATTGACTACACCTACGAGGCTGCCTTGATAAAAGCACTTATGGCTGCTGACCTTATGCTGCCATCTCAAGGCAATATATTGTTCAGTATAGCTGACCAGAATAAGCGCGAAGCCTTACCTGTGATAGAAGGCTTTTATTCCATTGGCTACCAGTTATATGCTACCGAAGGTACAGCAGCTATGATTGAATCTGCTGGCATGAAAGTAAAAAGGATTAGCAAGAAATTGAGCGAGGGCCATCCAAATGTGGTTGACATTATCAATGATGGCTCTGTAGTTGGAGTAATCAACACTATTACCAGTGGCCGTGCCCCGCTCCGAGACGGTTTTCATATTCGACGTGCTGCTGCCGAAAAGCGAATACCATGTTTTACATCGCTTGACACCGCCCGTGCGGCTTTGAAAGCATTAGTGAGCAGCAATCAAATTTTCAATGTCAAACCGCTTCGAGAATATTTGGCTAAATCTACTTAGTCAAAATAGAACAAGCTCTTTATCATAACCCAAATCTTAGCGGTGCAGGAATGGCAGGTATTCTGTTTTTGCATTTGGGATAGTATAAGACATAGAAACCTATACAAAACGGCGCTATAAAGCATGATATCGAGTGCCAGCTCTGATATAGAAAAAAAATTTTTATCTATCCTAAAGGCATTGAGTGAATCTTCTGAGCCTTTAGGTTCAATTACTATCGCTCGGGAGCTTGAAAAACGTGAGCTTTGCCTTAGCGAAAGAGCAGTCAGATACCACCTGAAGATGGCTCATGAAAGAGGTTATACTCAGCCTTTGGGTATAGACTGACGGATAATTACCTCACGAGCTGGAGGAGTTGCGAGCAGCCTTGGCTCCGGACCAAATTGGTTTTATCCTAGAGAAGCTTGAGCTTTTCGCATTTCGTACTACATTCAGCCCGGTGAGCCTAACTGGTCAACTTCCTATAAATACTTCACTCTTTAACAAGGATGATTTTCCCAGAGCTATAGCGGCTATGAAAAATGTATTTAAAGCAAAGATATGTGTAAGTGAATTAGTGGCGACAGCATCTGAAGGTCAGAAGCTTGGTGATGTAGTTATTCCAAAAGATAAAATAGGCCTAGCCACAGTTTGCAACATAGTTGTCAACGGGGTGCTCCTAAAACGTGGAGTCCCGATCGAGTCAAAGTTCGGCGGCGTACTTCAAATTAAGGATTACAAGCCAAGAAGATTTGTCGCCATAACCAACTATGGGGGCATATCACTTGACCCATCCGAGCAGTATATTCGTGCTAGAATGACGAGCGTCAACGAAGCTGCTAAAACCGGAAATGGCAGGATATTAGCCAATTTCCGAGGTATACCAGCTTTAGCCAGGTCAATTGTCGAGAGACCATTGGGGTGCTCAAAGCGGCTGGCATTAACGGTGTTTTTGCTCTGGGCAATATGAGCCAGCCAATTTGCCAGATCGCCGTTGGGATGAACCGAGTTGGTATGGTGTTGCTCGGTGGACTGAATCCGGTAGCTGCAGCAGTAGAGGCAGGAATTGACATTGAAAATTTCGCTTAAAGCGGCATGGTGGGTTTTCAGCAGCTAGTCAGTTTCTGGCAGCTCTGAGTTAGCTGCCTAACAAAGTAAAATTGGTCACCGTCGCTATCGATTTACCAAGACCCCTAAATTACTATTTAGGCTGTCCAAGAGTGCGCCGGAGAAGAAGTAGAGGGTGATAGGGTAGACGGGGTAAAATGTGCGTATAGGATGTTTCTACCGGAGGTAAATGCGAATAAAGATATTTAGGGAATATAGCCAGAGTCAGGGGTTGCTGCTTGCCCCTTCGCTGGAGGAGTTTGTACCCGAGGATGATGAGGCGCACATTGTCAACGAAGTGGTGGACGCCATGAATTTATCGCCACTGTTCACCAAGTATGAGAGTGGTGGAGCACCAACTTACCACCCAGAAATGATGCTGAAGATGATCATCTACGCCTATAGCCGGGACATTTACAGTTCTCGAAGTATTGCCGAGGAGTTGAAGACCAATACCGCTTTCATGTTTCTTTCAAGCCTGCAATCCCACGATTTCCGAACCATCTGCCTTTTCGGCGCCGAGCACGCCGATGTACTTCCCAACCTATTCGTGGAAATGGTAAGGCTGTGTGCCTGTTTGGGTATGTTAGGATTGGGGCACATTGCCTTTGACGGCACCAAGCTAAAGGCAAATGCCTCGGTAAGACAGACCAGGGACAGAGATGGCTTGGAGAAGGAGATTGAGCGGATTAAGGAGCAGATGATTGAGTCATCAGCTAAGATAGACGAGCTGGAGGATATGATAAATTTCGATGGCGATGGCGCAGAGATAGCGGCGGAGTTGAGGAAAAAGGAATACCGCCTGAAGAAGCTCCAGGAGGCAATAGAGGTACTGGAGCGGGAGAAGTTGGAGAAGGTGAATGTAACGGAACCCGACTCTCGGCTCATGAAAGACAGCCGGGGAGTGATTCAACCCAGTCACAATGGACAGATAGCGGTGGATGACAAGGAACAGATAATCGTGGCAGCGGATATCAGCCAGAATGCCACTGATCATGCCGAGTTCAAGCCTATGGTAGAACAGGTGGAGCGGAATCTCGGGGCTTTACCTGACAAGGGCACCGGTGATGCCGGATACTCGTCCTATGATAACCTGGAATATGCTGAAGGTAAGGGTTTAGACCTCCATATGCCAGATAATTTTCTGTAAGCGCTGGATGAGTAGGAAGAATGTGAGAAGCGGTATCACAAGAGCAACTTCCGCTACGATGAGGCGAAAGATACCTATATTTGCCCGAAAAATAAGGAGTTGAAACGATGGGCGAAGCAGAAGCGCGAAGAGAAGCCGTCACTGATAGTCTATCGAGGGGAGTCTTGCAGGGAGTGCCCAGTAAAGGAGCGATGTACAACAGGAGGGACACGGACGGTAAGTCGAGATGAGCGGGAGCCGCTTTTGGAAACGATGAGGGAGAAGCTGAGAAGCGATGAGGGAAAACAGATCTATTCCAAACATGGATACAGGCCTTTAAGGAGATGGCTACGGGGAAGTGGACATTGGAAGAGTGGGCAGACCACACCTATAGTCTGGGTTACAGGGGTAAGTTTGGCAACAAGATACCTAAGATGACCTGGAGCAATTTTGTTCACAACCGCATTCATCTCGGTGAAACCTGGTTCAAAAAAGGGACGTCCCGATTAAGGGAAATCATGAGCCCTTAGTTGACGAGGTTACCTTCGCCCAGGTGCAGCAAATACTGGCCGAGCATGACAAGCACCGGCAGCGGATCAGACGCCCAAAATACCTGTTGCACGGCTTGGTCTACTCCGTAGATGCCGGCAGCCCCTGCTGTGCAGAGACACACCCCAGAAAAAACGCAAGCCACTACCGCAGTCGAGGAGAAGTTGACGGAGCCCATATTTTCTACAACGCCAAAGATGTTGAGTCTCAGATTCCTGATGCTATAGGCGCAATTACCATTGATGATTGGGCCCGCCAGGACTTAAAAAAGCAGCTGGCAAGATGGTTTGATGCCGAGGCTAACGAAGATGGTGAACTAAAAAGAGCTGAGACAAGGCTAGCCAAACTTGAGCGTGTTGAGAAGAATCTTAAAAGGCTAGCCATCAAAGAGGAAATTTCTTTCGAGCACTTCAAGGAGCACAGGACTCGGATTGAAGCCCAGAAAGCCAGATTGAAGAACACCGTCGATGCTATTAAGCAACGCCAACACCTTATGAAGGCCGACTTTGAGATTGCTTTGCTGCTAGCTAATGAGCTTGACTTTATTTTTGACAAAGGGAACTTTGATGAACGGCGCCTGCTATGTGAGACTATGTTCAAACGTATCTACGTGGAAGACGGCAAAATCACCACAGTGGAACTCAACTCACCCTTTAGCCTTATCGCTACAAGGGCTAAAGGTTCGGGAACTGTCCTAAATGGTGGAGCTGATGGGATTCGAACCCACTACCTTTTGACTGCCAGTCAAACGCTCTCCCAATTGAGCTACAGCCCCACCGACAACATAAAGTGTAGCAAAAAGCGCCCTTAAACTCAAACAGCATTTCCCTCTCTAGTTTATCTAAGCAAAATGATGCGGTGATGGCAGTAGCTCTGTTATATACTTCTAGCACGGTCCCACCGGGAGATAATATCCCGAGCGGTGAAGCGCTTCAGTTCTACACTAGGCAAAGGCGTGACATCTTGGGATATATAGCCAGACCAGGTTGCCTGGCTGCGTCACTTCGTAATCCTTGGGCTTCCTAATGGCCTAGCGATGCTTAAATATTCACCTGCGGGCTAAAACGTGATTCCCGACCGGCTCTTTAAACGCACCACGGTCTTTAAGCCGACGTATGGTCCTGTCTACCATTGAGGTAGATACACGGGGGCCCGGTCTTTGAGTAGCACAGCTATTTTATCCTTCCCCCAGTGCGGATATTCCTATCTCCTCTTTACCACTACCTCTACCAGCTCCGGTGGTGATCGTGCCCTTTTTACACGTCTGGGGCGACGGGAACGGTTTTCCAAGCTTCTAAGTGGCTGGGGATATAGCGGTGCTTTTAGCGATAAAAAGTCTGCGGTGAGCTATCGAAATAGTAACAGGTAGGACAACCATTTTGGCCGTGAGAATAATAGTAATCAAACCATTGCAACCTTCTTTGAGTTCCCATTGGTATGTTGGCCGTCTTCTGGCTAAGTCTAGCAGCTGGGATGATTCGTCCATTAACTATCTTCATAATAATGACGCTATTATAGCCTCGCCAATCTATGTGAACCAGCCTAACACCTTGCGCCTTTTTTAGTCGCCCCGTTTCCGATTTCCCCAAGCACAGCCTTCAGCCACCTATTGAGCTAATCCCATCAGTGAAATAAAGGTCTATTTCTCTGTCCCCCGACACCAGCAGTTAATTTTTGCTGTGAAGCTATCTATACTCTTTACTGAGAGCCTCTCAACCAAAAGATTAGCTTCTATATAGCCATCCGGAAATTTGTATAATCCTTTTTCCTTTTTAAGCCCACCGACCAAAATGTTACATAGCACTTAAACTTTTCCATTCCCTTGCGAAAAGCGAAGATAAATTAGTGTTAAAGAGATCAGTGTTTTAGAGGGCGTCCCCATGCATCCCTGCGCCATTCACTGGCAATAAGGATAAAATCACTAAGCCACCACACACCAAATCCACCCAAGATGAGAAGTTTAACAATTGCGGAGCGTGTCCTGCCAATATAAAATCGGTCAGCCCCTAAAAAACCAAAAAATAACGACAGAAGAAGCGCTGTCCGCCAGCTTCTTAGCTTGGGTCTATTTGTATAGCTCAATCTAGGCTTAAACATCAATATCCTAAATTCCGATTACCCCCACCCACCGTAATATTGAGCGTAAGCCAAAATATCCTAGATACGCAATGATCATGTTTTTCACTGTCTTTCCCCCCCAGCATAGAAAGAAGAATTTGATTAGGCCGAACCGAAGCATCCCAGCCATAGCTGTGAATGGGTAAAAAAAAGGATTAAGCATGGCTGACATTAGAAACACAGCCATCTTACCACGACGCTGTATCCAGTCACTGAATTTGCCGAAAAACTCGGGGGGGAGCTTTTGTACTGCCCTCCGCCCGCTATAGCCACTTAAGTAAATACCTATGCTCCCAACAGCCTCACCTAGACCAGACACCACACCTAACAAAGCTGGATGTAAAACACTGCCTAAAGTGAAAACAACTAAGATGCCAGGTATAGGCACCAACACAGTAGCACCAGCAAGTATGCTGATAACGAATGCACCAAAGTAACCATAATGTTGAACCTGTCTAACATAATCCCAGTAAAAAAGAACCGCAATACAACAGGCAAACGTAAGTGCTAGTGCCAAACCTCCTATTATATATTCCCTTCTTCTAGCTTCCATCTTACTTACTGATGTTATTTCCACAGACTATCGCTTTTGACCAATTCTTACGTTTATCGTTTGCAGCCAAAATTAGCTTTCAGGAAATCCCTGATCCGTCTTTCAACCTTAGGATTGTCCCAACTATATTCGTGCCCTGGAGCATTAATACAAAGAGCCAGTGGCGTAGGGGTACCCTTAAGACGATACCAAAACCACTTGAAAGGTGCTGCCAGAAGTACCCTAGCGCCAACTACCAAATTCCCCTGTACAAGAACATCAGGTCTAAGTCCGTTACTGTCAACCGCTACTGTTCTCTCAGTAATTTCCCGCCATGATTTATATTGGAACGGAAACCCTACTTCGATACTATATACAGGATAGCGCCCATCTAATTGCCTCATGACAGCACTACTAAAGGCAGCTCCCTGACTTACTCCTATCAGGATTGTGTTAATATGGCTAACATGAGTGAAGATAAATCGCAGCCAAGCAGCCATTATTTTTGCCTTATATGCAAAGAACCGAAATTGTTCTCTTAAGTCATGTATCTGTTCCAGCCATCCTTTGCCACTGCGCAAATATTGTATGAATGAAAGACTGTAGCCCATTTCCTCTACGACACGTCTGATTCCATACACTATGCTTTTTTCCCACTCCAAACATTGGTCTAAGTGTGCATTGCCCCAACCACCGGGATTGTGAACAATAAGAAAGTCCTTTCCTTTGGCTTCGACACAAACATCAACAAGCCTATTAGCAAACACACTGCACCTATGTTCATCTTTGAACAATTGCTCAGCCAAGCCGTAAGCTGCTTTTTTTACATCACAAACCAAACCAGTCATCTTGAATCCCCTGCTATGTTATTGACCTTCAAAAGCAAACTACAACATAGTTTTTGCCATACATATCTTGGAGCATAAACCGCGCTTTCCACTCATCTACTGACTCGCCGTTTCAATCAAATAGGGCATATTATACTCTTAAAAACATTCTCGTGTGTTTGCCTAAGCTCTTTTTGTATCACCAGTTATCAAGACGTGCTTTAACAAATGAATGTACAATTTTGAACTATTGTCCTCTAGATTCCCAGTAGGTGGAAGAGCCAGGTCAGGCCAAAGTAGCCAGAAAACGCCACAGCCGAACTTTTCACTATATTGCCCAACAAAGAATAGACAAAAAACTTCCACACCGGGAAATTGAACGATGCCAGTGCCAAAGTCATCGGTAAATGCAATGGGTTTAATATGACTGACATGAGGAACACAGCCAGCGAGCCACGCTGCTGTACCCAATTAGTTGCCCTTAGATATAAACGTTTATTAAACACAATCCCCATCCCTTGGGAAAGCTCCCTGTTTCCACACCCGATTACGAAGGTTAATAGTTGACCTAGAGCTGCACCAAAACCTGAAGTTATACCGACAGCCAGTGGTGCGCCGGCATTCATTTGCGGCGCTAAAAGCGTAGGCAGGGTAAATACCACAATTAAATATGGAATGGGAACAGCCATCATACTTAATAGACTTGAGCCAAGAAAAGCGACGATAAGCATGCCTAGAAGCCCATACTGAGCAATATATTTTTCACCGATCAGGTAATCCTTGAAATAAATAGCAGCGAGACAAAGGACGATGGTAAATGTTAAAGATAGGACACTGAATGCAATGCTTTTTGGAGACAAATGAGGTTTAATTTCTTCCTCTGCCGATATAGCATCCCTGCGCAAGGAATTTCCCATTTATAGAGTAGCCTTAACCTTTTTCTTTTTAATAAAAGTTAACTCGTCCCCCTCGACACCTATGATAATAGTATCTCCGTCGCTTATCTCCCCCTTTAGTATTCTGCTCGACAGAGGGTTCTCTATATAGTGCTGAATGGCTCGACGCAGTGGGCGAGCTCCAAATGCAGGCTCGTAGCCCTGCCTAAGCAGCCAGGATTTTGCATTATCATCCAGCTCTAATTTAATATCCCTATCAGCCAGTCGTTTTTCCACCTCCCGGATCAACAGATCAACGATCTTTTTCAAATGCTCTTGAGTCAGCGGCTGAAAGATGATGATATCATCTATCCTGTTCAAAAACTCGGGACGGAACGTCTGTTTTAAGGCAGTTTCTATGGTACTTTTCAGCCTTTGTTGTTCACTCTTCTCCTGACGTGAAAATCCTATAGCCTGACGCTGGAATTCCTGAGTACCCAAGTTGCTCGTCATTATTACTACAGTATTTTTGAAATCGACCGTCCTGCCATGACCATCAGTCAGCCGACCATCCTCTAGTATCTGAAGTAGAATATTGAGAACGTCAGGGTGTGCTTTTTCAATTTCGTCAAATAGGATTACCCGGAAAGGGCGCCGCCGGACTGCTTCGGTAAGTTGCCCCGCTTCCTCATAACCCACATAACCTGGTGGAGCACCAATGAGCCTGGATACAGTATGTTTTTCCATAAATTCTGACATATCCAGACGGATCATGGCATCTTCGTCGTCAAACAAGAACTGAGCCAGCGCTTTGGCTAGTTCTGTCTTTCCAACGCCGGTGGGTCCCAAGAAGATAAAGCTGCCTATAGGCCGCTTTGGGTCTTTAAGCCCAGCCCGTCCTCTTCTGATAGCCTCAGATATAGCTGAAACTGCCTCGTCTTGGTTTACTATCCTTCGGTGTAACCTTTCCTCCATATGAAGTAACTTCTCAGTTTCACCTTCAAGTATGCGGGCAACGGGGATTCCGGTCCATTTGGAAACCAGTTCAGCTATACTTTCCTCATCCACTGCACTATCGATCTTTTTCTCTCTACGCCATTCAGCCTCCCTCTTGTCACGCTCAGGCTCAAGCTGCAATCTTTGTGACCTCAGCTCAGCCGCTTTTTGATAATCACCTCGTTGAGCTGCCGCCTCCTCTTCGTCTTGTAGTTGCTTTATCCTAGCGTCAAGCTCTTTAATATCAGGTGGTTTGCTTTCCATGTCTATGCGCAATTTGCTCGCTGCCTCATCAATAAGGTCGATAGCTTTATCCGGCAAAAACCTATCTGCTATGTAACGTTGGCTTAGTCTAGCAGCAGCCACAAGAGCAGAGTCATCGATCTTTATCTTATGGTGTGCTTCATATCTGGGACGCAAACCTCGCAGCATTTCAATAGTCATCTCAACGCTCGGCTCACTTAAAAATACAGGTTGCAACCTCCGTTCGAGAGCCTTGTCCTTCTCAATGTGCTCACGATATTCGTCCAGGGTAGTCGCTCCAATGCACTGAAGCTCACCGCGGGCTAATGCCGGCTTCAACATATTGCTGGCATCAATGGCCCCTTCCGCTGCTCCAGCACCAACTACAGTATGTATCTCGTCTATGAACAAAATAATTTCGCCGCTGGCTTGGCGAACCTCATCCATAACTGCCTTCAATCTTTCCTCAAATTCACCACGAAACTTGCTTCCCGCAACCAGCGCACCCATGTCCAAAGCGATCACCCGCTTGTTCCTCAATGAATCAGGCACATCACCAGCAGCGATTTTATGCGCTAAACCTTCAGCGATAGCTGTTTTACCAACACCGGCTTCCCCTATAATAACGGGATTGTTTTTTGTCCGCCTGGTTAAAATCTGCATCACTCGCTTAATTTCCTCATCCCTTCCGATGACCGGATCAAGCTTGCCCTGTTTAGCTAACTCCGTTAGGTCCCGCCCATATTTCTCTAGGGACCTATAACGGCTCTCAGCCGTAGGGCTGTCAACACGGTGACCACGCCGTATGTCCTGTAGTGCTCGGTAAATCTTCTCCTGGTCAATACCGAACTCTTTTAGGATTGTGGCGGCCTCCCCTTTATCTTCGTTGGTAATAGCTATTAGCAAATGTTCGGTGCTGATAAAATCGTCTTTAAGTCGGTCTGCTTCGCGAGCAGCGTTATCCATGAGTCGTGCAATCCGTGGCGTAGCATAAATCTGGGCTGTTTCGTAAGAGGCCTTTGGAGCACGGTCAAGGCCAGTCTCAACCCGTTTCCTTACTGCCTCTACATTTATACCCAGCTTCGACAATATCTGCGAAGTCAAACCGTCATGTTGCTCAAGCAGAGCTAAAAGGATATGCTCCACATCCCATTGGACATGGCGATAACGACTAGCAATTGCCTGTGAAGAAGCCAATACCTCACGGGCTTGCTCGGTAAATCTTTCTGGTCTCATAAAGTTTTCGCTAATGTTCTCCAAATTCTTCTTTGATGAGCTTGTCCCTATATCCTATAACATATGAACATTCTGGACCATTACATTTACCGACCTTGAGGTTGATTTTCTTATCAAATTTCAGTTTTTTGTCCTCAAGCGCTTTCTGCTTGTACCGATTGTACCAGGCACATTTGGTTGACCAATCCTTATTGACCATGATAGTGACGAAGTCATCTACCAGATCACAACGGATCGTAGTCGCCGTGATCTGCCATTTAGCTGGCTGCAACTCTGTTTTCGTGTTCGCTGTTTTTTTAGGCATCGATTTACCCCCTTCTGGTTTGTTCTAAAAGCTTGGTTTTATTGAGCCCTTTAATCTTAATTTCACATCTTGAATCCAGGATCAGTATACTTACACATTTGGTGCCAACCACAATACCTCCTCCATATCGGGTAAGTCATTCCGTTGTCTCCAATTTGTTCACACTAAACGGACGTTTGATATTGGTCTTTGAATAGCAAATAATGGCACTATTGTAACGATAAAGCTGCCCAGAGCCAACTCTTTCACGACACAATGTACAGTTACAAGTATAAGCCTTCACGCTGGTTATATTATCTGCAATACTTATCGCGTATTTAGGTTCACAAATAAAAACGTTGATAGTATCTTACCATCTCAACAACCTGATATCAATACCGCGTTGTATTGTTTATTATGAGGAGGTTAAGGGCGACACGGTGCTGGTCATCTTTGAAAATGGTGGCCTTGACCCTAGACTGTCCTGCCCAAAAATGAAGAAATGAAGCCGGGCCAGTTCACAGTTTGAAATAAAATAATAATGGACAAGAATTTAAGCTTAAGAGACTAACAGCTTCTCAATGCTGAGTTCCGCTTGCCAATTCCCAGACCTCTAGAAATTGATGCAAGATACGTGCCGTGGCTCCCCATATTATTCTTCCACCGTGCTCGTAAGAATAATTAACGAAAACCTCATTGCCAAAAGTATAGTAATCTTCTTTCTTATTAGTCTTATACAACAAGTCTGAAACAGGAACACTGAAAATTTCGTCAATCTCGAAGCGGTTCAGGCTGAACTCATAAGGGTAGGGGATAAAACCTACAAAAGGCGAGATATTAAAACCTGATGCCCTCGTAGGAGTGTCGTCCAATTCTCCTAAAATTTCCACGTCTTCAGTTTTAAGACCAATCTCTTCCCAGCTCTCTCTCAAAGCCGTCGCCACCAGACTAGAATCGGCCTCATTATAGGCTCCACCGGGGAAAGAGATCTGCCCCTTGTGAGATGGCACCAAGTCACTCCTCTTGGTGAACAAAAGGTGATATTCTCCGTCTTTCCAAAAAACTGGCACGAGGACTGCTGCCTTGACCAACCCTTCGCCCTCAAAGTGTATTTTTTGCCGCAAAGCAAGTGCTTTTTTTAACTTCTCTTTCATAACCAAATCATACACCACAGTTTATTTACAATACAATTACAATAATCAGGAATGGATACAACCCCTTATTGCATTTTATTCACATCTGGATTATATTTCTGGCCGGAGGATATTTTGGAAATCTGCATCATTGGATTACCCAAAAGCGGCAGAACGACTATTTTCAATGCTTTGACCAAAGGTAAAGCTGAGACTAAAGTTTTTGTTTCGACCACCCTGATTCCAAACATTGGAGTCTCCAAGGTACCAGACCCTAGACTGGAAACTTTAGGCAGAATATTTCGGCCCAAAAAGATAACACCGGCTGAGGTTAAATATGTTGATATTGGTGGCCTGGCGAGTGGTTTTGGCAAGGGCGAAGGGATAAGCGGCCAATTCCTAAATTACTTAGGGAACGCCGATGCACTTCTTCACGTAGTGCGAGCTTTTCAGGACGAAAGGGTACCACATATCGATGGCAGCATTAATCCAGAGCGAGACATAACCACTGCAAACCTCGAACTTATCTTTTCCGATTTGACTATAATTGATAGAAGATTGAAACGCCTTGAAGATTCTTTGAAAGGAGCTACTCCTTCAGAACGTGATTTGCTGCTAAAGCAGCAAATGCTCCTGCAAAAAATTAAATCGAAATTAGAAAAAGATATACCTATCTGGCAGCAAGATTTGACCGCTTCCGAACTTAGGAGTCTGGCTAATTATCAATTTCTTACTGCGAAACCAATGCTAGTAGTCGCCAATATCGGAGAAGGGCAGCTAGCAGAAGCCCCCTCGTTCGAAGCTGAGTTGCGTTCAATTTATCCCTATCCTCAATTTGAGGTGGTGGCATTGTGTGGGAAGTTAGAGATGGAGTTAGCCCAACTCAGCGATGAGGAAGCTAAAGAATATCGCGACGCTTTGGGGCTGAGCAGCTCAGCTCTTGAGCGTATTATCAGGCTTTCCTATCAGCTCCTCGGATTGCTCTCTTTCTTTACTACAGTCTCCGATGAACTGAAAGCCTGGACAATTCCCAAGGGGACTACTGCTTTAAAAGCCGCAGGAAAAATCCATTCAGATATCGAAAAAGGGTTTATTAAGGCCGAGGTCGTGAATTTTAACGATCTAAATAGTTGTGGCAGCTTGGCTGAAGCGCGAAAACAAGGCTTGGTCAGATTTGAGGGTAAAAATTACATTGTGCGAGATGGTGACATTGTCACTTTCCTGTTTAACGTCTAATTAGTGCCTTGCTCGAACTCATATCATTTTCAAGAAGCCCAGCCTGTGCCCATTACCTTCAACACTATTCCCGCTGATGGTATAATTATGCTAGGCCAATCGAAAAAACAAGGAGCTGCAATGCGACACGGGACAAAGGAAATCGTGTGGTTTGATGAAGTGAACAAAACCGATATTCCATTAGTAGGCGGTAAAGGGGCAAATCTTGGAGAGATGGCCCATGCTCAAGTTCCAGTACCACCAGGGTTTGTTGTGACTTCGAGCGCCTATTTTAGATTTCTGGAAATCAACAAGCTGGCAGAGGAAATATGTAGATACCTCGAAAACCTTGATGCTGATAACAGCAAAAAACTTCAAGAGGTAGCCGATATTATTAAGAGCAAAATTTCTAATTCTCCAATACCAGTTGACATGGTTAGCAAAATTAAAAATGCCTACCAAAAGCTTGGTGGTGGGTTGGTGGCAGTACGGTCATCAGCGACAGCTGAAGACTTACCAGAGGCTTCTTTTGCCGGCCAGCAGCGCACATTTTTAAACGTTCAGGGTGAAAATGAGGTGGTTACTGCGGTCCAAAGCTGCTGGGCTTCTTTGTTCGAACCAAGGGCTATATTTTATAGACAGCACCATGGGTTCGACCATTTCAAGATAGGCATCGCCGTAGTTGTACAAACAATGGTGCAATCCGAGGTTTCTGGAGTGATGTTTACCGTGGAACCACTAACAAATGACAAATCAAAGATACTCATTGAAGCAATATATGGATTAGGAGAGGCGATTGTTTCTGGTGACGTGACACCCGACCAATATCTGGTAAGCAAGAAAGGGCTAAAAATTCTGGATAAGAAAATAAGCAAGCAAGAATGGCAACTGGTGAGAAATTCCAGCGTCTTGCCGAATAAACTTGAGGGAACCATGAAGGTTTCCACGCCATTAGCAAAGCAAGGTCTGCCGAAGCTAAGTGACCACGAAATAGTTGCTTTAGCCAAATTAGGTATGAATATCGAGGACTTGTATAATTTCCCACAGGACATCGAATGGGCAAAACAAGGAAGGCAGCTGTTCATCGTCCAGACACGACCGGTGACAACTATGAAGGAAAAGACGGAGGTTAAGGTAGCTCCGAAAATTGAAGCAGCGCCAGTTTTAACAGGCGTTGCCGCTAGCCCTGGTATAGCTGTAGGTAAGGTCACCATCGTACCTGATGCCTCGCAGATAGATAAGGTTAAAAATGGTGATGTTCTGGTGGCTGTGATGACGACTCCAGATTTTGTGCCGGCAATGAAACGTGCTGTGGCCATAGTTACTGACCGAGGTGGACGAACTGCACACGCAGCAATTGTTAGCCGGGAGCTCGGTATTCCTTGTGTGGTAGGCACGGAGGTAGCAACTAAAACCCTAGCCGATGGCCAAGAAATCACTGTAGATGGTTCCCACGGGAAAGTTTACGCTGGCAGGGTGACAGAACCAACCATAGCCATGCCCTCAATTATTACCCAAGAGTGGATAAAAACAAAAACTAGAGTGTATGTGAATCTAGCAGAGCCAGAGCTAGCCGAGGTTGTAGCAAAAAGGAATGTGGATGGAGTTGGGTTGCTTAGAGCTGAATTCATGATAGCTCAGATCGGTGGTCACCCAAGATATATGTTACATGAGGGAAAGGGAGAGCAATTTACGGAAATGTTAGCCCGGGGGATCACCACTTTCACCAAAGCTTTTCACCCACGCCCGGTGGTGTTCCGAACCACAGATTTTAAAACTAACGAGTACAGAAACTTGCGCGGTGGAGACAAATATGAGGAATTTGAAGAGAACCCTATGATTGGATACCGCGGCTGTTCTCGCTACACAAGAGAAATGGAGGTATTCAGACTTGAAGTAGAGGCTATCAAAAGAGTGTGTCAGCACTATGATAATCTATATGTTATGATACCATTCGTTCGCTTTACAGATGAAATAAATCGCATAAAGCGGTTTTTCGTAGCCGAGGGCCTGTACCAGTACCCCAATTTTAAACTATGGATGATGGTGGAAGTGCCGTCAAACGTCTTTTTAATAGACAAATTCATAGATGCTGGCATAGACGGTATTTCGATCGGTTCCAACGACTTGACCCAACTGATTTTAGGCATAGACAGAGATAATCCAAAACTGGCACCAGTGTTTGATGAACGAGATGAAGCGGTGCTTATGGCAATAGAAAGAGTTGTCAAGGCAGCACGAGAAAAGAACATCACATCTTCTATTTGCGGTCAAGCACCTTCAGTCTATCCAGAGCTCACCGAAAAGCTAGTTAAGTGGGGCATCACGTCTGTTTCAGTTAGTCCTGATATGATTGATGAAACAAGGCGCATAATAGCTGATGTAGAGGCGAAACTCAGCCAGTTGTAGTAGAACCACTAGCTGAGGGTGACCGAACCTTGAAGGTAAAAACAGAGCTTTTATGGCCGACTTTAATATTAGACAACGTATTGAAGAGTCTGAAACTAATCTTTCCCGCTATGCAGCGAAGAGCAAGCTCAGTCGAGGCAGGCTCAGATGGGAGGCGCCCTGCCCAATACGTACAGATTTTCAACGCGACCGTGACCGCATCATTCACTCCAATGCATTCCGTCGTTTAAAGCATAAAACTCAGGTCTTTATAACACCTCTAGGGGACCATTATGTGACGAGGCTTACACATACCTTAGAAGTGTCTCAAATTGCCCGCACGATATCCAGAGCATTAAATCTCAATGAGGACCTAACTGAAGCTATCGCTTTAGGCCATGATTTGGGACATACACCTTTTGGCCACATTGGTGAGCAAGTTCTAAACGAATTCTGTCCAGGCGGGTTCAAACATAATGAGCAAAGCCTGAGGGTAGTTGACCTTTTGGAAAACGACGGGCGAGGATTAAACCTTACATGGGAAGTAAGAGATGGTATACTGAACCACTCAAAAAGCAGGATAGAAATACTCGGCGAAGGATGGACAGAAGTCGGCACGATTGAGGGACAAGTAGTCAAGCTGGCTGATATTGTAGCCTACGTTAACCACGATGTTGCTGATGCTATAAGAGCTGGCGTAATAACTGAAAAAGAGCTGCCGGCCTCTGTGGTTAGGCGCCTGGGCAAGTCCTCTTCCCAACGAATTAACACACTAGTCTGTGATATCATTGATTACTCTTTAACAGCCATGAACAAACCTGATTTACAAAAACCCCTCATAGGTATGAGCAATGAGATTTTACAAGTGACTAACACCTTGCGTGAATTTCTTTTCGACAAAGTGTATAATCCCAGTTTAAACACTACAGATACAGAAAGGGCAAGGAAAGCATTATACCTGCTTTATCAGTACTTCTTAAGACACGATGAGAAACTACCGGGGGAATATGCCTCGCGTCAAGATAGCGTAGAACGGAAGATTACTGATTACATCGCAGGTATGACAGATCAATATGCGTTAAGGATGGCTAATGAAATTTTGTCCAAAATGTAGCAGTTCGATTAGCCACGTTTTCAAAACCTGTTGAGTTGCTACTATGGGTATAATAGACGATATAAAACAAAAAACGGACATCGTTCAAATTATCTCTGAATACACTAAACTACAGAAATCAGGGCGAAACTATAAAGCCTTATGTCCGTTTCACGCGGAAAAAAATCCTTCTTTTTTCGTATTTCCGGAAAGGCAGAGTTGGCATTGCTTTGGAGCTTGTGGTACCGGTGGTGACGTCTTTTCCTTCATCATGAAAAGAGAAGGCCTTGATTTCGGACAAGCCCTGCGTCTCTTAGCCAGTAAGACTGGTATTAGCCTAACTACTACCCTTGGTCATAAGAAGCAGACTGAGAGCAAAGAGAAGGAAAGATTATTTGAAATCAACGAAGCGGCAGCTGAATACTACCATCACGTACTGCTGGACGCCGCATCTGGAGAAATAGCGTCAAAATACTTAAAGAAGCGTGAAATAGTATCTGAAACTATCAAGAAATTTCAACTGGGCTATAGCCCGGAAGGATGGGAGAACCTGAAAAACTATTTGAAAGACAGAGGTTACAAAGAAACCGAGATACTTGCCGCTGGTTTATTAGTGGAAAAAGAAGAGGGTACTAATTATGACCGATTTCGTAATCGGCTGATATTTCCCATTAAAAATGTTCAAGGTAAAGTTCTGGGTTTCGGTGCTAGAGCACTAGACGAGTCCTTGCCTAAATATATCAATTCCCCGCAAACAGCAATTTTCGATAAGAGCAGCATTCTTTATGGGATTGACCGTGCTAAGACAGCTATCCGCCAAAACGATTTAGCTATAATAACGGAAGGATATATGGACGTAATAACAGCCCATCAATATGGGTGGGAGAATGTGGTCGCTTCTATGGGTACAGCTATAACTGACAAACAACTGGCAATTCTCAAGAGCTTAACCACGAATTTAATATTAGCTCTTGATGCTGACATTGCGGGAGTAGAAGCCATTACCAGGAGTGGTGAGGTGATAGACAAGGCTCTAAATGTACCAGCTTTGTTTTACGGATGGGTCAAATATGAAGACGCTCGAAATGCCGAGGTGAAAATAGCCGTCTTACCATACGGCAAAGACCCAGATGAGGTAATCAAAGAGGACATTTCATTATGGCAAAGATTGATAACTAATGCCAAACCTATGGTCGACTTCATTTTTGAGGCGGTGACAAATAAAGTTGATTTAACAAGCGCCCGAGATAAGACATCGGTTATTGATAAGCTTTTACCGTTGTTAAGCGAGATGAAGGACCCATTAAGACAGGCTCATTACGTGGAAAGACTTGCCAGGTTACTTAATGTTGAACAACGCGTCCTCGCGGATACTCTGAGAAAATACAAAATCGATGAGCAAAAAAAGACAAGGGACAAACATCTAAATTACCCCAAGTTGCTACCCCTAAACTCTTATACATCCAGTCCCCTCGAGCAGTTTTTTCTAGCTCTGCTACTTCAGCACCCTGAACTTAAATCGAAAACTGTAGAGCTATCATCTGATTGTTTCGAATGTTCCGAAAACCGGATATTGTTCCAAAAATGGCAAGAAAGTGATAACATCCCTTCTCTCAAGGAAAATCTCGACAGCGTTCTTTATGAATACTTAGACAGCCTTCTGGCTAAAACTTTGCCTCCTACCCTCAGAGAAAACGATACAGCATTATATGAAACTTTCAATGATTGCATTGTTCGGTTGCAAGAGAAGAGACTAAGAAACCTGGAGATAAAAAAGCAAGAACTTCTGGCCATAGAAGCAGAATTAGGAGGCGTAGAAGCACAGCTAGCCAGATTGGAAGAACAAGGCATTGAAATTACCAAACAACTTAAAGAAATCTTTATCAAGCAGAACTACCGTCGTCAACGATTAGCGAGGAGCAATATGCAATGAGGTCAAAACGTGATGACGAGCTTCTGTCATTCTTCCCTGAAGTAAAAAGGGGGAGGCAACCAGACCATACAGACATCTTTAGCTTGGAGGACGAACTTCTTATACCCCCAGACAGCTCCTGGGATAGCTTTGATAAATATGAACCAGGTGAAGACGTCACTCAACTGAATTTCCCGTGGGAAAGCGAAGAGTCAGCCGGGCTGGAAGATGAGTGGGTAAGTAAAACAGAAAAAGAAGCAAGTTCTCCTTTAGAGCTCGAAATAGAGCACGTTGAACATGAGGCAATCGATGATCCAGTTCGCATGTATCTCCATGAAATCGGAAAGGTTCCACTCCTTACTGCGGAGGATGAGAAGGCACTTGCCAGCAAAATTGAGGAGGCCAAATATTTAGAAAAGATAGAGGAGCTTTATTTTCAACGCCACGGTGAATACCCATCGGCGGTAGATATTGTAATTTATCTACTTCGCCATTTATTGGCAGCTCAATCTTTAATCGATATCCTTAGTAAGCGACTGGGGCTTAATGAAACGGAAAGTTTTATCAAAAGAATCCGTGACCCAAAGCTACGGTCTGCCATTGACGGCATGATAGACCAAGAGCTGGTAGAGATTCTTGCAAAGGAGAGCGACAAAGGTATTGCCGAGGCCGAACAAAGCTTAATAGACCTGTCTGTAGACAGTCGGCTTTTGCCTCCAGAAATACTGACAATCTTAGGAGAGAAGACTACCTGCAGACAGTTAGAATCGTGGGTTTCTGAACCTATCGATCCTGAATTCCTTTCGCAGCTTCAGTCTCATAATCAGCATTTCAAGGCTTATTTCAACAAGGTAAAAAAGGCAGCAAAAAAATCGGAAAAACACCTTACAGAGGCTAATCTACGTTTGGTTGTCAGTGTTGCTAAAAAATATGTCGGTCACGGTATGCCACTGCTTGACCTCATTCAAGAGGGGAATATCGGCCTTGTGCGGGCTGTGGAAAAGTTTGAATACAGGAAGGGCTACAAATTCAGCACTTACGCCACCTGGTGGATTAGACAGGCTATCACTCGAGCTATAGCTGACCAAGCGCGTACCATTCGCATTCCGGTGCACATGGTAGAAACCATTAATAGGCTGCTCAAGGTCAACCGTCGCCTTGCTCAAGAGTATGGGCGTGAACCGAGCTACGAAGAAATAGGCAAAGGTATGGAAATATCCTCGGACAGGGTGAGAGAGATCTTGAAACTATCTCAAATGCCTATCTCGCTGGAGATGCCCATTGGAGAGGAAGAAGATAGTCACCTCGGCGATTTCATTGAGGACCGAGCCACTTTACCACCGGCTGAGGTTGCCTCTCAGGAATTGCTTAAGGCACAGTTAAACAAGATACTTTCCGAGCTCACCGATAGGGAGAGACGGGTCATCATGCTTAGATTTGGCCTGGAAGACGGTCGAGCTAGAACCCTGGAAGAGGTGGGCAAGGAGTTTAACGTCACCAGAGAACGAATTCGACAAATCGAGGCTAAGGCACTGCGTAAGCTACGTCACCCCAGCCGAAGCCGGAAACTCAAGGACTATCTAGAATGACGGCACATTGTGTCTAATTTCATTGGGGGTAATCTAAATGAAAGTGATTAGAATTCTAGTTATGACTATCGGCGTGATTACAATTATGGCCACCTTCGGTCTTCTCATAGGCTACTATCTTTATTCGCTTTCCCCCTGGATCCATGCAAGGTTAATACCGGTTGCAGTAAGTGCTGAAGCAGCCCAAAGTTTTGACCAGAAACTCGGAAATGTCAAAGCTGAAATTGAGGCTGCAATAAACGCTGGGCAAAAAAGGGAGATAACATTGACCATTACAGATAAGGAAATCAACTCCAAGGTGACACAGATTAAAGCCAAGGGTGAATTGCCGGTACGGGAACTAGCAATTAATTTTGTTGACGGCTATTTTCTAACCTACGCTGTAGTGGATACCCCTGGAGTCAATGCAAAAATAGGAGCGATAGGACAGATAGAAGCTGTTAATGGTATTCCAAAAATTATACTGACAGATTTCAACTTGGGTAAATTGCCTCTACCCAAATTTGTAAATAAAAGAGTTGAACAATTACTAAACATCATGTTGAGACCACAACTGGCAAACATACCTCTGAATATAACCAGCGTTCAAATCAAAAACCGTCAAATTACCATCAATGGAGTAACCAAAGGTGGAAAATAACAGCCCCCTATTGCCTAATTATACCCATAAGCCCCTTGGGTAGCTTTCCCTTTGTTGCCATTCTAGTTAATTTTTGCATCTGGTAGAACTGATTCAGCAATTGATTCACATCGTTTGGTGTGGTTCCGCTGCCCCTTGCGATACGACGACGCCGACTGCCACCGATAATAGACGGATTACGACGTTCTTCCGGAGTCATAGACAGAATTATGGCCTCGACCTTTCGCAGACGGTCTTCTTGATCGCCATGGCTGAGGCTAGGCGCAATCTTAGCAAAACCAGGTAACAATTCAACCAATTTACTTAGCGCTCCCATTTTCTTAATCTCTCGTAACTGCCACAGTAGGTCTTCAAAATCGAATGTTGCCGTGCGCATCTTTCTTTCTATCTGTTTTGCACGCTCTTTGTCGATCGCTTCTTCTGTCTTCTCGATCAGGGTTAATATATCTCCCATACCTAAGATGCGGGAGGCTAAGCGGTCTGGATAAAAAGTTTCCAGGTCGCTTATTTTCTCACCAGTGCCAATGAATTTCACCGGCACTCCAGTGACAAATCTAATAGAAAGTGCAGCACCACCTCGAGCATCCCCATCCATTTTAGTTAAGATAAGCCCTGTCAACCCAACATTATTATTAAACTCCTCAGCCGTATGCACGGCATCCTGGCCAGTCATGGCATCTACTACCAGTAAGACCTCTGTAGGTTTGATTTCTGACTTCAGTCGAGCAAGTTCATCCATCATCGCTTTGTCAATATGAAGCCGTCCCTGTGTATCAACAATTACCCAGGTGACTCCTAAGCATTCGGCCTGTTTTAATGCTTTCCGACAAATGGTTAATGGCTCTACCGTGACATCTTCACTGTAAACAGGTATATCCACATTTCGGGCCAACGTCACAAGTTGTTCAATAGCTGCAGGACGGCGGTTATCAGCAGCTACCAACAGAGGACGCTGCCCCGATTTTTTGATATGCAAAGCCAGCTTCGCTGCTGTAGTAGTTTTCCCTGACCCCTGCAAACCAACGAGCATAATAACCGAAGGCAATCTCGTACTCGCTATAAGGTGTCCGGGTTCCCTGCCCAAAAGAGATATAAGTTCCTCGTTGACAATTTTTATAATCTGCTGAGCCGGAGTGAGGCTTTCCAGCACCTTAGCAGTCAAGGCACGGCCCCTTACATTAGCTACAAAACTCTTCACAACTTTGTAATTGACGTCAGCCTCCAAGAGGGCTAACCGAATCTCTCTCAGGGCATCGTCAACGTCTTTCTCACTGAGCCTCCCTTTATTGCCCAAGCTACTGAATAACTTACCTAATTTCCGAGTTAAAGCTTCAAACATCTGCTATTGTCAGCATTGTACCTATTACCTGTTCCTACCGTCAATTGCAATAAAATGGTGTTAAGAACTACGACAGGAATGCGAATTATAAAGAAATACCCGATTGAACTAAATTTGCTGCTGAAACTATAATTTCTTGGAATCTATGTCAACTAGAGAGGCAGGAAGGTTCAGTGCCAGTAACGATACTTCAGAATTGTAATGGAAGACGGCAAAAAGCTTAACGGTAGTGTAGTATGAAATTGTGTAAGTCTAACAGAATTATAGAAAATACCTCCT
>CAZJVJ010000010.1:0-54122 GCA_964549635.1 uncultured Dehalococcoidales bacterium | reverse complement strand
CAGGCTGGCTCTGGTAACGGGTGGCAGCCGAGGCATTGGTAAGGCGATTGCAGTTGGATTAGCTAAGGCTGGCGCTGATGTTGCGTTAGCCAGCAGGAAATTGCCTGATCTTGAGGCTGTGGCTGATGAAATCAAGCAATTGGGCAGAAAGGTACTACCAGTAGCGGCTCATGTAGGAAGAATGGAGGAAATAAAGAATCTGGTTGATAGGGTTAAAGATGAATTTGGCAGGATAGATATCTTGGTGAACAACGCCGCTACTAACCCTACTATGGATGCAGCGATTGATATAGAAGAGCGTGCCTGGGATGCCATAATGAACCTTAATCTAAAGGGACTATTTTTTCTCAGCCAGGCAGTGGCCAGGGTGATGCGGGAGCAGGGAGGTGGTAGAATTATCAACATTGCTTCCACGGCTGGCATTACCCCGGATATATTGCCAGTCTACTCTATAAGTAAAGCCGGTGTCATCATGGCGACCAAGGTTATGGCACAGCAGTGGGCTCAATATAATATAAGGGTGAACTGCATAGCTCCTGGGCTCACAAGGACACGCTTCAGTGAAGCACTATGGGGTAACCCTGATATACTCCAGGGCGCTATAATGTTAACGCCGATGAAGCGCATTGCTGAGCCTGATGAAATGGTGGGAGCTGCTATCTACTTTGCTTCTGATGCTTCCAGCTATGTGACGGGTCAAGTTTTGGCTATAGATGGTGGTGCTACCATATAAAATGGTGCAAGTTTGAGAAAGGTTATGAAGGAGAAGAGATGATTACATCGAGCGAGTATCGGAAAAGGCTGAGCAGGATGAAGCGGAACGTGTATATGGGTGGTAAGCTTATAGACCGTGACCATCCCCGGCTGGAGGGCGCAATCAATGTGCTGGCCAAAACCTACGATATGGTGTACACCCCGGAATTTGCAGAGTACGAAGATATAATTACAGCAACCTCTCATCTGACAGGTAAGAAAATTAACCGATTTTGCCATATACACCAGAGCGTCGCTGATTTGCTGGCGAAGCAGCGTATGACTAGGTTAACCTGTCACCAGGTAGGCGGGTGTATTGCCAGGTGTATGGGCTGTGACACCATAAATGCTATTTATGTAATTTCCTATGAGGTCGACAAGGCATTCGGGACTGAGTACCACAAGCGCTTTCTTAATTGGCTCAAAGATTTTCAGGAAAATGACTGCACTGGTTGTGCTGCTCAGACAGATGTAAAAGGTAACCGACCGTGGAGGCCGCATGAGCAATTAGACCCTGACCTCTACGTTCGTGTAGTGGAAACTAAGAGCGATGGTATTGTTATCAGAGGTGCTAAGGTACACAATTCAGTTGCTCCTGTTGTGGAATGGATTTTAGTCTTACCAACGAGGCGATTGACCAAGGAGGAAGGTCCTTGGGCAGTCTGTTGTGCCATTCCTGCTGATGAAGATGGAGTGAAGCAGATTGTCAGCGCTGCAGTTTATGAGACTTCTAAAAAGCTCGGTATGCCCGGTCCTTATGGCTCAGCAGACTCTATGACGGTTTTCGATAACGTGTTTGTCCCCTGGGAGAGGGTGTTTTTGAATGGTGAATACGAGTTTGGTGGCCACCTGGCCCTTATGTTCGCTTTATATCATCGCCATAGCTATACGGGATGTAAGCCGGCCATGACAGATGTGCTCACTGGCGCCACTGCCTTAATGGCTGAGTGTAACGGGATAGAACGGGAACCGCATGTAAGGGAAAAGCTGGTTGAATTGATTTGTACGTCCGAGCTCTGCTATGGAACGGGCATCGCTGCTGCCATTAATGCCCAGCGATCAAGCTCAGGGGCGTATGTTCCAGATGTCCTTTATTGTAATGTCAGCCGCAGGCATGCTGGGATGAATATCTACCACGAATATGACATTTTGTCAGATATTGCTGGTGGTATGCCGGCAACTTTGCCCCGCGAGGAGGACTGGCTTAATCCAGAGACCCGCCCATTTCTTGAGAAGTACATGAAAAGGAACCCCAACGTGTCTATTGAAGACATACACCGTGCTTTTCGCTGGGTACAGGCTATATCATGTTCAGAGCTCGCCGGTGTCATGCAGTATGCTGGCGTTCACGGTGGTGGCTCACCAAGGATGGAGCAGATAGCCATTATTGGCAGTTATGATGTCGAGAAGACGAAGAATATTGCCAAACGTCTGGCAGGCATTCCCGTTCAAGAGAAGTACTCGTTCGACAGATTGGGAGTGACACCCAAAGGGATATAGATCTCAGAAGAAAGGCAGAGCTTATGTCACGACAAAAAACTTAACAAAAGGAGGACGTATGAAGTTTGAAACGATTATCTATGAAAAGAAGGAAAATGTTGCCTGGATAACCTTCAATCGCCCTGATAAACTCAATGCCCAAAATCAGACCCTGCTAAACGAGGTCACTGCAGCTCTGGAACAGACCAAAGACGATGACGAGGTACAAGTGATCGTCTTTACCGGGGCAGGGGACAGGGCTTTCAGCGCTGGTGCCGATATAAATATGTTTACCGAATGGACACCCCTTAGTGTTATCAGTTGGACCAAAGGGACAAAGAGACCATATACATTTATAAGGGAGATACCGAAGCCGGTAATAGCTATGGTGAATGGGTTGGCTTTGGGTGGTGGCTGTGAGTTAGCGATGGCTTGCGACATTATAATAGCTTCCGAAAACGCTCGGTTTGGGCAACCAGAGATAAATGTCGGGGTTATACCAGGTGGTGCAGGCACACAAGTGTTACCCAGGCTGGTAGGCGATAAGAAAGCTAGAGAGATGATTTTTACCGGTGACCCCATTTCGTCTGAGGAAGCCTTGCGGCTCGGACTGGTAAATAAGGTTGTCCCAGCAGATAAGCTTAGAGACGCTGTTGAAGAGATTATAAAGAAGCTTAAAAGCAAAAGCCCGGCTATCTTGAAATTTGCCAAGCTTGCAGTAAACAAAGCGCTAGAAACACCACTGTCAGTTGGCATTGAGTGTGAGGCAGACTTGTTTGCTTTGTGTTTTGGCACCCAGGACCAAAAGGAAGGGGCAAAGGCTTTCTTAGAGAAACGGCCTCCCAATTATGTGGGAAAGTAGAGCTAACACGAGGTTACACAATAAACTGATGTGGCCAGATGGTAGCTAGCTTTTTCTCCTGGTTTTTTGCCTTTCAATTTTACGTAGAGTAGTGTCACTGATACCAAAGTGGTGGGCGATCTCATGTCTCACTACTTTTCCTATCTCTTCTTCGATTTCCCTACTAGTGTGACATTTTGTCTCGATGGGTTTTTGGAAGATGGTTATCTTATCTGGTAAAACCAGATTATAGCCCCTATCTCTATTGGTTCTTGGCACTCCCTCATAAAGGCCCAGGAGTTGTGTTTTATCTTTAAGTCTTAGCTGCCTGAGTTGTTGTGGGCTGGGCCAGTCCTCGATTACTATCTCGACATTTTCCAGCCTGCTTCGAAACTCATTTGGTAGTGCCTCGATGCCTTTTTCTACAAGCGCTTGAAATTTGTCACTTTCCATTTTCATGTGCCTTCTAGTGCTTTGTTTTATTCTATCAAATGTTACCAGCACAATTCGCTGCAGCTTTTGAAAGCTTAATATATAGTGGCTGGGTTTCAGCAAGTAGCAAAGATCGTAGGTATGTTAGCTTGCCAACTAAGGTTGACGGAATAGCCTTAACGGGATAAAATCAGCCTGTTATGAGAGTTTCTAAGTATAACCCGAGTGAAATTGAAAAGAAATGGCAGGAAAAGTGGGCATCTGATTGCCTTTACGAGGTCAACGAAGATGATAGCCGTCCTAAATTTTATGCTCTAACGATGTTTCCCTATACCTCAGGTGACCTCCACATTGGGCATTGGTATGCCATGGCGCCTTCTGATGTCTATGCTCGGTTCAAGCGGATGCAGGGCTATAATGTACTCCACCCTATGGGCTTTGATGCATTCGGACTACCGGCAGAGAACGCTGCAATTAATCATGGAATTCACCCCTATACATGGACGATGCAGAATATTGAGAACATGCGCCGTCAGCTTAAAAGCATAGGGGCTATATATGATTGGAACCGCGAGGTCATCACCTGCCTGCCTGAGTATTACAAGTGGACACAGTGGTTGTTCCTCAAGCTTTACGAGTTTGGTCTGGCTTATCGGGCTAAGGCACCGGTAAATTGGTGTCCCAGGTGCCAGACGGTACTGGCTAATGAGCAGGTGCTTGGGGATGGCTCTTGTGAGCGCTGCGGCACAGGGGTGCTGAGAAAGATGCTAGAGCAGTGGTTCTTGCGTATCACTAAATACGCTGATGAGCTTTTGGACTTCAGTCAAATAGACTGGCCTGAGCGCATAAAGATAATGCAAACGAACTGGATTGGCAGAAGTATTGGGGCGGAGGTCTCTTTTGGACTGGAATATGAAAATATTGAAGCTAAGGAGATAAGGGTATTTACCACACGGCCTGACACCATATTTGGTGTGACCTTTTTTGTTCTAGCCCCGGAGCACCCTCTGGTGCCTCTGCTCACCACTCCTGAGCATAAAGCTGAAGTAGAGGCGTACATTTTGGAGACGCAAAGGCGAACCGAGATAGAGAGAATGGCTGTGGAGAGGGAAAAGACGGGGGTCTTTCTAGGGAGCTATGTCATTAACAGGCTTAACGGTGAACCAGTGCCCATTTGGATTGCTGATTACGTATTGCTGAGTTATGGGACTGGGGCAGTGATGGGAGTGCCAGGGCATGACCAGCGTGATTTTGAGTTTGCCAGAAAATACGGGCTGCCTATACGGGTAGTTATTGCGCCTCCAGGCTGGTCGGGAGAGGAGTTTGTGTGTGCTTATACCGAATCGGGCACAATGGTAAACTCAGGCCAGTTCGATGGTCTTTCCAGTGAGCAAGGGTTTGAGGCTATCTGCGATTACTTAGAGGAAAGAGGTTTGGGTAGGCGAGCTGTAGCCTATCGACTTCGAGACTGGCTTATCTCGCGGCAACGCTACTGGGGGGCACCGATCCCTATAGTATACTGCGATAAATGTGGCATTGTGCCTGTGCCGGAGAAAGATTTGCCTGTACTGTTACCGCCAGATGCCGAGTTCAAGCCCACTGGAGAATCCCCGTTAAAATACTGCGAATCATTTGTAAATACCGTTTGTCCACGATGTTCTCTTCCAGCAAAGAGGGAGACTGATACTATGGACACTTTTATGTGCTCCTCTTGGTATTTTCTGCGTTATACCAGCCCAGGTGTTGATGATTATCCGTTTGATAAAAAGAAGCTGAAGTTTTGGATGCCGGTGGACTTGTACACGGGAGGTGCTGAGCATGCTGTGATGCACTTGCTTTATTCCCGCTTTTTCATTAAGGCGATCAGAGACATAGGGATAGTTGATTTCGACGAGCCATTCATCAAGCTTTTTAATCAGGGGACGATTATTTATCAGGGTGACAAAATGAGCAAATCAAAGGGCAATGTGGTCACGCCGGATTCATATGTCTCTGAAATTGGTGCTGATGCTGTTAGAGCTTATCTCATGTTCATAGGTCCGTGGGAACTCGGTGGTGAATGGAGTGACCAGGGTATTGTAGGTATGAGCCGGTGGGTGAACCGTGTCTGGAACCTAGTAACGGCAGGCTATGAGGAGAAAAATGTCAAAGATGCTGTAGAGAAGCAGCTTAGTCACCTGATTCATAAGACTATCAAGAGGGTGACCAACGATATTGAGAGATTCCGCTTCAATACCATGCTGGCCGCTCTTATGGAGTTCACCAATTATCTGAACAGGGTGCAGGAGTGTGGCACCGTTTCCAAGTCTCTGTGGGATGAGGCGGTTGCCAAGTTACTGTTACTGCTGGCTCCAACAGCACCACATATTACAGAAGAACTATGGGAGAGAATTGGTCGTCATTATAGTATTCACAATCAGCCATGGCCAAGGTGGGATGAGGAACTGGCTAAGGAGGAAGAGGTAACGCTGGTCATACAGGTTAATGGCAAGATAAGGGACAAGGTTATCGTACCGGTGTCTATTACTGAGGATGAAGCCAAGAAGTTAGCGTTAAACCGTGACCGGATAAAAGCATACATTAAAGATAACAAGGTTGCCCGGATTATCTATGTTCCACAGCGGTTGGTGAATATAGTAGTGGGGTGATTGGTAAGCTAGTTTTTGTTCAATTTTGCTGATATGCGGTTGTGTGTCTGGAATAAATTTACAAATGATTCAGTCTGGTAATGTAATTTTTTAGAAGTGTGCAAGACAGGAAGGGGTAAATTTACAAAGAGGGATGAATTTCCCCTGCATGAGGGGGCAGTGTGATACTTATAAGTCGACAAAGAGATGCTTTTCATGCTGATAAAGTAGGGGATGATAGAAGAATTTTAATCTATGAAGGACATGATATTCTTAGGCAAAACGGAACGCGGAATCCCTAGATATTTGATCAACCTATGAGAAATCGTGCAGAATGCTGACATGGATTGGTCTGTTCTACCAAGCAGCGATGAAAAACAAGAAAGGGTCAGGACATGCAGGGCTGGCGAAAGTTTGCGAAAAATTCGCTCAGGTATTTTGGTTTACAATGGTCTGTTTAAACCAGTTGATACTTGGCTAGACAAAAGTTGCGGTTGGTGAGTTTCTAATTTCCAGTTAGAAGCTAGTGATAATTTAGGAAGTGGCGCTAATGAACATAAAAAATCGACCATACGAGGCTTATTCCTGTATCAATAAAGTTGGAACTCTGGAATAGAGATAGAGGGGGGTGCGCGATTTGCGGTAGCAGGGACGATCTGCATTTTGACCACATCATTCCTTATTCTAAGGGCAACTAATCTAAGGTCGTAAATGATGTCAACTTCTGTGTGCAAGGCTAATTTGGCTAATAGAATCGGAATAGAGTAACGATGCAAGCACACATAATTGCATAATATTTGTTGAGTTCAATGAAATTAGTGACGTAGCATTAAAAGTTGCACTAATAGTCATACTATGTATCATGGCGTTTCCTATCCTGTGGCTGAGTCTAGTTAAGCTGACTAGAAATATGTGGCGTTTCCCGGCACAAGCATTTTTTGGCGGCTGCGGGATAGTGATTACAGGTGAAGAATACAGCCGCCGTCACAATTCATAGAGCGAAGTTGGATAAAGGGAGGTATGGAAGTTTTGGAACCGGGCTGTAACAGTGGAGCGTTTATTGCTCTTATTGCCTATATGGTGTGGCAGCTTGAGAGGAAGCTATCCATGCCTGAGAATAGGGATATTAAGAATGCTAGGCTGTTCGAAGTAGCGCTTATGGACTGCCGTTCGAAGATAGCTATCTGGACGTAGTAGTAATGGTGACTGTTCGCCAGGAGATACCTGATAGGAACCGGGCTTTGCGTGAGGTAATGAGGGTGTTGAAGCCCGGTGGATTACTTGCAGTTTCGGAACTGTTTCACGACTTTGATTATGCGTGGAAATCTAGTACGGTGAAGCTGAGCACCGATGCTGGGCTTGTATTGGATAAGGTTTCGAGAAATTTTTTAATTACGCGGTAAGATTTAGGAAAGCGGCAAAGGGGGCACCTTTCTGAAGGAGTCGCTCCCCCGCAATGAGCCTTTCGAGCTAACCGGAAGGTTTACCGTTTGAGCTTACATCTTGGGTTTGGGATCAAAACTTATTATGTCGGAAGTACAGGAATTTAGAGAGTGGAGATTGGTAGCTCCGTTCAAAACGGAAATCGGGAAACTTTAAAGTGAAATTTGATAACAGAATAAATAAGTTGCAATGGCTATAAGGTACTACAGTGCGTGGAATTTTATTACTTTGCAATAGACTGTTTGTACAACGGAGGTAAAAATATGAGTAATAGATTTGGCACCGCTATTAATTGTATGGATGGCCGGACCCAGATACCGGTAATCGAATACTTAAAGAGTGCGTATGGTGTTGATTATGTTGACTTGGTGACTGAACCAGGCCCAAATAAAGTATTGGCGGAGAATAGGGATGCGGTTATTATCGAATCCATTAAAAGAAGGGTTAAAATTTCTGTGGAATGTCACAACTCGAAAATCATTGCTGTAGTGGGACATCATGACTGCGCTGGAAATCCTGCTGATAGAGATACACAAGTAGCGCATATCCTTTCAGCGATTGGAGTAGTCAAGGCTTGGGGATTGAATGTTCAAGTTGTGGGGCTATGGGTGGATGAAAGCTGGCGGATTAATCCGGTAGAGTAGAACTTTGTATCCACTCTGGATTATGTCGCACAGTCGTTTCTGGGCATGCTAGAATAAAGGTGTGGATATAGCGGCGAATGTGCGAGATGTTCAAAGGCGTATTGGTGAGGCTTGTGAACGAAGCCACAGGTTGCCAAGCGACGTAATACTCGTGGCGGTTACCAAGGGGGTTGAAGCTGCAGCCATAAGGGCAGCCTATGACTGCGGTATCAGAAATTTTGGAGAGAACCGTGTCCAGGAGGCAGAGGACAAAATAGGGCAACTCTCGGACCTGAGGGGAAGTGTCATATGGCATATGGTAGGTCACCTGCAAACGAATAAAGCTAAAAAGGCAGCAAATTTATTTGACATAATTCACAGCGTTGATTCATTGAGATTGGCTGAAATACTAAACCGGTGTGCAGAAGCGCCGTTGCCTATCTTAATTGAAGTAAATGTGTCTGGAGAAGTGACAAAGAGTGGGTTTGCTGTTGATGAGGTTGTAAAAGCAGTTGCGGAGATAAAACGTTTGTCTAATCTGAAGGTGATCGGGCTTATGACAATTGCACCTATAGCAGTTGACCCTGAGGAAGTCCGCCCTGTGTTTCGAAAGTTGAGGGAACTTCGAGATAGCATGGGGCTAAAGCATCTTTCTATGGGGATGACCGATGATTTTCAGGTGGCAATTGAGGAGGGGGCGACTATGGTGAGAATAGGCCGAGCAATTTTTGGTGATAGGAGGTATTGATGAAGATAAGTTTTATTGGAGGTGGGGTCATGGGTGAAGCCATTATTAAGAGCTTGCTGGCCAACGATGTGGCTGAACCAAGTGATATTGTTGTTAGTGATATCAGCCGGTCAAGGCAGGATATTCTCAAAAAGTTGTATGGCGTTAGAGTTACCGGTGATAATAGGAAGGCAATAAATGGGGCTGAGGTCGTTGTTCTTGCCGTTAAACCACAAGAACTGGGTAGTGTGTTGGGTAAGTTGAAAGGGCTGCTGTCTGAACAGCTTGTACTGTCCATCGTGGCTGGAGCTACTGTGGAAAGCTTGTGTCTTGGGTTAGATTATTCTTACGTGGTACGGGCAATGCCAAACATGCCAGCACAGGTCGGTGAAGGCATGACAGTATGGACAGCGACGGCTGAGGTCAGCCAGAAGCAAAAAGAGGCGGCGCAGTCTATTCTTGCTGCTTTAGGTAAAGAAATCTATGTTGATAGCGAGAAATATATAGATATGGCTACAGCATTGAGTGGTAGTGGCCCAGCATACATTTTTCTTGTTATTGAGGCGCTAGTTGATGCGGGTGTGCATATAGGCTTTCCGCGTGATGTGGCGGAAAAACTGGTGATACAGACAGTGTTGGGGTCAGCTCGTGTTGTCGAGGTGACAGGTAAACATCCTGCTGAGTTAAAGAATATGGTAACATCGCCAGGAGGGACTACTGCAGAGGGGCTACTTCAACTGGAAGCAGGAGGGTTGCGTTCTTTGTTCCTTAAAGCAGTAATTGCTGCTTATAACAAAGCTAAGTCTCTAGGTGTTAAGTGATAGCTGACTTTTTTGGAAGTGTAGTTGCCCCTGGAGCTTTTGCTAATGGCGAGAGACATTCTCGGTTCGATCTCGGATGGAACGATAAAGACTTAATCCCCGAGGTAGTTAATCCAGATGTAGAGTTTTTGTTTCAACAAATGAATAAGGTTACCTTGAAAAAGGTGAGCCCATCAATAGGCGAAAGAATTTTGGACATAGGCTGTGGTCGAGGCTTTGATGGTGTGGAGCTAGCAAAAAAGGGGGCGAAAGTTATCGGGCTTGAGCCTTCGAACATAATGATTGAATATGCTAAAGATTATATTTCCCAAAATGGGGCAACTATGGCTCTTGTTCGTGGCGTGGGGGAATATTTGCCGTTTCGAGATCAGTCTGTGGATAAAGTTGTGTGCAAGGGTGCTTTGGACCATTTTTATGAGCCGACTGTGGTCGTACAGCAGATTGCTCGAGTGTTGAACCCACGGGGGAAGGCAATAATAGCCATCGCTAATTTTGAGAGCCTCGGCTTTAAATTAGGAAGGATGATGTGGAGATTGAGGAATAAACTTAGGTACAGGCCCTGGGGAGGACGAATGCCATGGGAAGTACCAGCGGACCACACCTATAAGTTTGATTATTCGGCACTTAAACGTCTGGTGGGCGACTACCTTCAGGTAGAGCAGGCGTCGGGAATCTCATTGTTTTTTGGCCTCCCCTGGTGGGGCATGTTGCTGGCTATGTGCCCCAGAAAAATATCGTTCACTGTATTGAATTTTCTTGATAAAATAGCCCGGCGCCTACCTTCAATTAGTGATGTTATTGTGATTACCTGCAGACCAAAGAGTTCAGGCAATAGAATGACAGGTTTTTGAGCCAGTTCTGTATTTGCGCGCATAAATGACAAGGCTTTTGGCGAAAAATTTGTTCAGGAGGCGGTCCAGAAGTCGAACAGGCTTACTACCGTGGTAAATGTCCCATACCAGAAATTTGTGGTAGAGCGAAGGGAGCAGAGCTTTTTCATTATCTATTCCAAAGAGACAACGGAGTATCCAATAGAATGAGTGAAGCGAGTGCTCTCGCCGGATAGCGTAGACATACAATTTGTTCTGCTGTAATTTGGATATTAGTTCTCTAGCCTTATATATTCTGATATGCCCTCCGGGCTTATTGTGATACCTCTCGGATAGCTTCCAGCAAATGGCTTCGGGTATGTAGGAAGGCACACTAATTGCAAGCGTCCCTTCCTCCTTTAAAACTCTTACTAACTCTCTAATACCTTGTACATCATCTTGAACATGTTCCAGTACTTCGGAGCAGATGACTTTATCAAAGGAAGCATCTTTAAAAGGAAGCTCTAAAATATTTCCCTTAAGGATAAGCCATTTCCCTTTAGTTTCGCCCTGTCTATCCAGAAGATAAAATGCATAATACGCTTTTTTCAGGCTTGTTTCATCTACATCTAGGGCGCAAACTAGGCAGTCGTTGCGTTTGCACGCTTCCCAGCTATGCCTACCTTCACCGCAGCCAACATCCAGAATCCGCTCATCTTTTTTAATTCCTATCAGGTCATAGTTGATAGTGAGCATTTACACTCCATTTCGAATACTTTTACTTCGCTATGCCAATAATCCGTAATGTAACTATCTATCGAGAGCGAACCGCTGGAAAGACAAGGAAAACTTATCTAAAGTGCTCTTTGTCGTCGCTTGTTATCTTCCGTTAAGGTGTCGTAAAAACTAGGTGACAGGGAAACCAGTCAGACTGTGCCCGGTCAGCTCATGCCGGCAAAATACAAAAGAGGGCACATTGCTGCCTTTGTAGCTTAAACTAATTCGGGTGATTATGTTCTGGTTAGGTAGCCTCTGGTGTTTTTCCGGGATTGAGCCTCTTCCATTTTTCCAGCAATTGCTCCCTGCTCTCTTTGTGCGCTGGGTCTGGAACGCAGCAATCTACGGGACATACCTCAACACACTTGGGCGCCGCAAACCAACCGATACATTCAGTGCACTTATCGGCATCGATTACATAGATTGATTCCCCTTCCTTGATGGCTTGGTTCTTGCATTCTGGCTCGCAGGCACCGCAGCTAATACATTCATCGGTGATTTTATACGCCATTTTTGTTGAACCTCCTTAGTCTTTTTGTATTTGTATAATGCTAGTGATTTTTTCCATCTTGTGCTAGTGTTGCTCAACTTGTTGCAGGCTGCTTAATTTCTATGGCGAACTTTTTTCTTAGGGCGTCAGCGACATGATCTGGCACCATGTTCTCGAGGCATCCCCCAAGCTGGGCTACTTCCTTAAGCAAACTGGAACTGAGAAACTGGAATTCCAGACTGGCCATGAAGCAAACCAGTTCGATATCAGGTGCCAGTTTCTTGTTCATCATTGCCATTTCAAACTCTCGCTCAAAATCTGAGCTCATTCTCAGCCCCCGTACCATTACTTTGGCACCTATCTTCTTAGCAAAGGCCACGGTAAGGCCGGTATAGGGCAAAGCTTCGACATTTCTCAAGTTCGCCACTGCTTGCTTTGCGAGCTGGACTCTTTCTTCTGTAGTGAAAAGAAGACGTTTCTCAGGTCTGTCGTAGATGCCGATAACTAATTTGTCGAATATTGAGGAAGCCCGCTTGATGATGTCAAGATGTCCATGGGTTATGGGGTCAAAGCTACCAGGATAAAAAGCGGTAGTCAATGTTTAACCTCCTTTTTCACATAAAAGCATTGTGGCTTTTCTGTGGAATGTTTTCCATATATTGAAATACAAGTGTCGCCATAGCGTCTTTCTTTAATTAATGCCAATCCATCATACCGTTGCTGTAATCGGATGCGTGAAGTATGAGAGATTACCACTACAGAATTGTCATTGATGACACTTGACCCCGCCAGCTGATTTAATAGAGTATCTATGGATTTGCCAAAGTAAGGCGGGTCAACAAATATTACCTCGTATTTATTATCGAGAAAATTAAGGGCTTTGGCCACGGTGCAACAGTATACATGGGCTTTCTGTGAAAATCCGAACCTCTCTAGGTTTTGTTTGATGGTAGCGCAGCATTTAGGTTCTTGGTCAACGAAATCAACCCACTTTGCATTGCGGCTCAAAGCTTCAATGCCTAGGGCTCCGCTACCGGCGTATAAGTCAAGAGCATAGGACAGCTGGCCAACTAGTGAGGTCAAGATGGAAAAAATAGCCTCTCTTACCCTGTCTGTTGTTGGGCGAACCACCCGTGTTTTAGGTACCTTCAACTGCCGTCCTCTGGCGGTACCACCTGTAATACGCATAATAAATCCCTCGCCTGCATTATTATACCTTGGCTGATTCTATAGTCAAGCTTATGTAACCGGTTCGCTGCAGTTAGTTGCGCTCAGGGTGTCTACCTGATACAATACAACTTCAAAGAAGTGGAGTCATAAGTCGGCAGGTCACTTTTAAAAGTTTATTTCCCGAGACACCAAGCGGGCCTTTCTAAGTTTGAACTGGCGGCTTAGCGGACTGTAGCAAGCAGTATGAAAAATTTTACCCGCTTGTATAGTTTGGTCCTTTTCACTGTTGCTGTTCATTTTAATAGTGTGGTACCAAATATCATGGAGTGGAGTAAAGAATTATGCGGAATAATTACGTGCTGTCTATTTTAGGTGTTTTAGCCTTCTTCCCGGTACTCGTGTTTTTATTTTTCGGCTGTACTGCCCAGCAACCAGCGGCTGAAAAGTTTGTTACGATTCTTAATTTGTCTGACCTGACAGGACCACTAGGCGGTATAAATGTGCCTGGTGCAACGGGTGGTGACGACTACATTAAAGATACGAATGAAAGGGGTGGTGTTGATGGTGTCAAGATAAACCATGTTGTGGTTGACACACGATACGATACAGCTCGAGCTGTATCAGCTTATAAAAGATACTGCACGCAGCCTCAGCTTTTGATGGTTCTTGCTGTTTCAACTGGCGCAGCTAAAGCTCTGGCTCCATTTTTTGAAAATGACAAGCTTGTAGCTGTTATTTCGGCTGCTGGAGAGTTTCAAGCAAAGCCTGGCCGGATCTTTATGTGGTCAGTGGCTTATCAGAACGTCTTTGCTGCTGGACTTGATTGGATGGTGAAAGACTGGAAAGAAAAGGGAAGGCCAGGCATGCCGGTAGTCGGCTATATATCCTGGGACAGCCCTTACGGCGTGGAATTTTTGCTGGGTGGTAAGGAGTATGCAAGCAAGATAGGAGTGACCTTGCTCCAGCCTGAACTGTTCCCGACAGGAGCGGTAAAGCATGACGTCTATCTGATGAGGCTGGCAAACAGTGGGGCTAATTACATTTGGGTTGGTGGTATTGACCCGACACCCACGAATGTTATTCGAGATGCCCATGCCCTTGGTTTAACCAAAACGATTCAAATGGTAAGCGATTTTTATGGACCTCATGAGGCTATTGGTATTAAGCTGCATCCGGCAGCTGTAGAAGGTGCAATTCTTGTTTCCCATAGCTATATGGGAGATGAAATTAAAGCGAATCCTAGGAGCAAACTGTGGACGAAATATCAGCGTAAGCCGCTTGAGGAGATGGATGATAGCTATGTAGCAGCCTCAGGCTGGATAATGGACCCATTTTTAGAGGCACTGAGGAGAGCGTTAAAAGAAGTTAGCTATGAGAAGCTAGATGGAGATGCAATGTTTAGGGCTTATAAAAGTCTTACGGGATGGATTCCAGAAAATCCAACGTCCCCCTTCCCTTGCGCCTATAGCGAGACTTCAAGACAGAACTATGAGCATGTCTTTATATACAAGGTTATCAATAGCAAGCTGGTGCGTCTTACGCCAGAGGCAATCAAAGTACCCGACGCGGTAAGCCTGCACAAATGGTAGTCGGCAACAAGATTAACCTTACCTGATGTAATAGTGCTTTTCTTCACGTCATTAGCTGTGAATACCTGTAAAGGTTAAGCAGGGCCTTGATCGAGGCGCCAAGAGTGGGATATACAGGAAATCGCTCGTGTTCAAATGCCTTCTTGACCAGGAGGTGATATTTCCTGTCTTCTTCGTCCTCTGAATAAGCATCCAACGCAACGCAGACTATTACAGCTTTGCCCACTTTATCCCTGGCATATCGGCAGCCGCTAATCATAAGTTTAACAAGCTCCTTCAGGTGATTTTCAAATGCGTCACCCAAAAACCGCCTCAGGTAACTTATTTCGTCAAAATGCAGGATTAGTGAATGTATATTTTTGTCGTTAACCACGATTTCTATAGCGTCGGCGAGAGTGCCCGACTGTCCAGGCATTTTATAGTATATTGGCCATGCGTCTAAGGGATTTCCTATACTAGTGCCTGCAACAGGCACTAGTTTTCTTAACTCTTTGGTTGTTTCTTCATCAAATTGGGGAACTTCCAAACCTGCTTTTACACATGAGTCAGTTTCAATAACGCTAAAGCCGCCTGAATTGGTGATTATGGACACATTTCTCCCTGAGGGAGGTGGTGAACAGGAAAGTGCCAGGACAGCATCGAGTAACTCGTCGAAGCTAGCTACTTGGACTGCTCCGGTCTGCTGGAAAAGTGAATTCCAGATTTCTGGCGAACCGGCTAGAGAACCAGTGTGAGAGTATGCCACTCGGCTGCCATGTTCTGTCACTCCACCTTTTAATGCAAAAATCGGTTTTTTGCTAGCAGCTGCCCGCAGAACCGATTTGAGGCGTTTTCCATCTCTGGTTCCTTCAATGTATAGAGCTATAACTCTTGTTTCTGGGTCATCTGCCAGATATTCTAGAAAGTCAGGACAATCCAAGTCTATTGCATTTCCATAGCTTATTACCTTGCTAAACTTGATGTTTCTGATTTTCCCGAGGGTCAGAAACTGCTCAGCAACGGTTCCACTCTGTGAGACGACTGCAACTGTCCCCTCTTCCATCGAAGCATCGGGAATAAAAGCAAGTCCCGATTTAGGACAATGGATGCCCATGCAATTTGGGCCAATAACTCTGATTTTCTCTTTTGTTAACTGTCTTATCTCGTTTTCTAGCCTTATTCTCTCCTCTATACCTGTTTCACTGAATCCGGCGGAAAAAATATGGGCTACCTTCACGCCCTTTTGTATACACTCATTTAACACTGCCGGAGTTAATGGCGCTGGCACAGCTATGACGGCGTAGTCGATTTTGTCGCTTATATCCGAAATGCTGGTGTAGCATTTCCTGCCGAATAATTTTTCGTATTTTGGGTTAACCAAAAACAGTTTGTCCCTCATTTTTGTGCGCATCAAGGACTGTGAGAAACCATCATCGTAGGATGCTCCTATTACAGCCACAGATTTGGGATAGAAAATGTAATCAAATTCTTTACTTATTTCTGTCTTCATATTCCTATACCAGATTTACTCCTTTTTCAATCATGTCAATATGTCAAAAAATGACTGCACTAGCGAGAGAGCGAGAAAGCTAATTAGTCACGAAAAGCACGCCAAGTCATGCTATAGTATAGCTGCAGCATGGAGTTCCTTCAAACACTATCGTTAATTTTTTTGCACAACCTATTGACGGCGGAAAATTATTTGGTATAATTAAGCACAAATGCTTAGGTATTTATACCTACAGCAAGTTCTCTCAATTAAGGGGAAGCAATATGGAATGGCGAAGGGAAGAGTTAAGGTTTGAAAAAAGCATCGGTAAACCACTTCTCGTTGTTGAAAACATAAAGAAGGCATTCGGTGGTCTCCAGGCATTAAATGGTGTTAGCTTTGAGGTACGCGAAAACGAAATTCTCTCTATCATCGGGCCAAACGGGGCTGGTAAAAGCGTCATGCTCAACTGCATAAATGGTTTGCCGGGGTACAGACCGGACTCGGGCAGGATAATCTTTGATGGCCAAGACATAACAGACTGGCCGCCACATAAGCGAGCGCGGGCTGGCATTGCCCGCACATTCCAGAAAATCGAGCTGTTTGGAGGTATGACTGTTCTGGACAACGTGAAGCTGGGACGGCATATAAAAATGAATACGGGCTGGCTGGATGGTGGTTTTTACTGGGGAAAGGCTGCGAAGGAGGAGGCAGAGCATCGGAAGTGGATTGAGGAAAAGGTATTTGAGACCTGCGAGATAGAGATCTACCGTAACCGTATAACGGGTATGCTCCCTTACGGTGTGCAGAAACGCATTGAATTAGCTAGAGCTTTGGCCATGGGACCAAAGCTCTTGTTGTTAGATGAACCGATGGCCGGTCTTAATCTGGAAGAGGTTGAAGATATGACCCGGTTCATTTTGGATGCAAACGAGGAGAAAGAATGGAGTTGTACCATTATCTTGGTGGAACATGATATGGGGGTAGTTATGGACATCTCTGACCGGGTAATCGTTTTCGACTGGGGGGCAAAGATAGCCGATGGGCCTCCGGAAGAGGTGCAACGTGATCCTAGAGTGATTAGGGCCTACTTGGGTGAAATTGAAGAAACATATGTTAGTCGTAGGTGATGTGTCATGGCAAAACGTAAGAGCGATGGGGCCAAATCTGAACCACCGTTGGAAATCAAATTTGACATTACTTTACCTAAAGTCTGGCTGGAAAAGTGCCGTCATTACGGTGGTAAAAAGGTTGCCATGCGTGAAAAAGAATATGGCATCTGGCAATCGTACACGTGGCAGGATTATTACGATAACGTCAAGTTATTCTGCTTGGGGCTGAAAGCTCTGGGATTACAAAAGGGAGATGTAGTCGCATTCATTGGTGACAACCGCCCCCATTCGCTTTGGGCTGAAATGGCTGTGCTTTGTGCTGGTGCTATCGCGACTTGGCTCTTTCAGGATTCACTCCTCGACGAAGTTGAGTATATTGTCCGTCATTCAGGGGCTCGGTTTTATATTGGTGAAGGCCAAGAAGAGGTAGATAAGGGACTCTGGATAAAGGACAAGTGCCCTACGCTCGAAAAGATAATCTGGGAAGACCCAAAAGGCATGCGGTATTATAGTGACCCCGCCCTGATAAGCTATAGGGAAGTCCAAGAAATGGGACGGAGGCTTGACGAGCAAAACCCAGGGCTGTTTGAACAAATGATATCTGAAGGCAAGACTGAAGATACCTGTCTTATTTTCTACACTTCAGGAACCACGGCTCTACCCAAAGGTGCAGTCCTCACTCACCGCAATATGTTAAGCATGGGTAAGAATTTGCTATGGGTCGACCCTATATCTGAGGATGCTGAGTTTCTGTCTTTCTTACCCATGGCCTGGATAGGTGAGCAGATGATGTCAGTGAGCGAGGGCATAATCGCTGGCTTTACCCTGAACTTTCCGGAAGAGCCTGAAGTCTTTCTTGAAAACCTCAGGGAGATAGGTCCACAGGTGATGTTTTCGGCTCCGCGTAACTACGAAGCGATGGTGCGCAGTTGTATGGTGAAATATGCCGATACCACTTGGATCAAAAGAAAGATTTGGGATTTGTGCATGCGGATCGGTTATAAGGTGGCCGACATGAAGTTCGAAAAAAAGACCATCCCCTGGTACTGGAAGGCAATATGGTGGCTTTCTTACTGGATAAATCACCGTCAGGTGCTGGACACCCTAGGGCTTAGAAAGCTTAAGTATGCTTATACTGGTGGCGCACCTCTCGGGGATGAACAGTTCCGGTTTTTCCATGCGCTGGGGCTTAATCTGAAGCAAATATATGGTCAAACCGAGATATCAGGGATTTCGGTCATTCACCGAGATGATGATATCAAGTTTGACACTGTTGGTTTCCCTATCCCTGAGACAGAAATTAGAATCAGCGATTCTAACGAAATATTATCCCGTAGCCCTTGTGTGTTCAGGGGTTACTACAAGATGGAAGACGAAACCAAAAGGACACTCCTACCGGGCGGTTGGCTTTATTCTGCTGATACCGGCTTTGTAGATGAAGATGGACACCTTATCTGCTTTGACCGTTCGAAAGATGTTATGACGCTTGCTGATGGCTCGCTGTCAGCTCCTCAGATTCTGGAAAACCGGCTTAAGTTTAGCCCCTACGTGCAGGACGTCTGGGTTATTGGTGACAAACGTCCATACGTTGTGGCCGTTGTGTGTATAGACTACGGTACAGTAGGGCGATGGGCTGACGAGAGAGGTATTCCTTACACGAGCTATCCAGAGCTTTCTCAGGAGCCTGAGGTAAATAATTTAATCATGGAAATAGTGAAAAAGGTAAACATGCGGCTTCCTAAAGCCCAGCGCATTAGAAAATTCGTCAATTTCTACAAGACGTTTGAGGCGGATGATGATGAGCTCACCAGAACACGCAAGCTGAGACGAAGGTTTATGGAAGAAAGGTACAAAGCAGTCGTTGATGGACTTTATGCAGATATAGACTTCATTGACCTGGATACCACGATCACCTACGAGGATGGCAGAGTGGCTCGAGTGAAGTACAAAATGAAAGTGAACTTTGTTACCGAGGAGGGCTGATGATACATTTCACTGAGGTTCTCATTACAGGCCTGCTTGTTGGAGGGATATATGCGTGCATCGCCCTCGGCTGGGCAATTATTTTCAAGACCTCGGGTGTGGTTAATCTCGCTACTGGCGAGCTCACCATGTTCGGAGGCTATATTTGTTTTGCCCTTTATGCGACACTCAAGTTACCCTTTCCCGTAGCTGTGCTAGGGATGCTGGGTTTTGCCATCGGTTTAGGTATTCTGACAGAACGCCTGTGGCTCCGTCCTATGATTGGCGAGCCTGTGCTGTCGGTGATTATGGTCACGGTGGGTATTTCCTTCGCTTACAAAGCCATAATAGCCCTCATCTGGGGTGCTGATACCCGGGTGTTTACCCCACCAGTGTTTCCACTTGAACCGCTAAAGCTAGGGCCAATACATGTTAGTCAGGTGTTTTTGTACAGCTTCATTGTGGCGGGGATAATGATGGCGATACTAGTTTACTTTTTCCAGCGTACGCGCATAGGACTGGCAATGCAAGCTACGGCAGATGATGAGATGGCCGCTCGTTCTATGGGAATACCGTCAAGCTCGGTCTATCGCTGGACATGGGTAATTGCCTTCATGTCCTGTGGCATAGCTGGCGCTTTGTTAGGTAATATCAACGGCTTAAATATTTCCATAGGCTACCTGGGATTACTGGTATTGCCAGCGGTGGTTATCGGTGGCATGAACTCCATACCTGGCGCAGTGGCCGGTGGCCTTATCATTGGGGTGCTGGAGAACTTGGGGGATGCCTATATCTCCAGGTTTTTCCCGGGTGGCGTGAAAACAACTTTTCCCTTCATTGTTATGCTTATTGTCATGTTGTGGAAGCCTTACGGGCTATGGGGCTGGGTCAAAATAGAGAGAATGTAGACAGAGGGAGTACAGATGAGATTACCTACAGGTATTCACTTCGATAACTATATCGCCGACCATGCGTGGTGGAAGACAAAGTTTGTCTGGTTCAGGATGGTCTTGCTGGGTATTATCTTACTGGTGGTAATACCTTTGTTTGTTGGGGATTATTGGCTTTCCTTTTTAAATATGGTGGGTTACACCATTCTTGCAGCCGCAGGTGTACAACTTTTAATCGGATATACAGGGCTTGTTACCCTGGGACACGCTGCCACTATTGGACTTGGGGCTTTCACTTGTGCGCTTTTTATGTACCTATTCAATGTACCATATTTACCAGCGCTCGTACTGGGTGTGGTTGCCGGCGGTGTGCTCTCGCTTATTTTCGGCCTTCCCTCCGCTCGGGTCAAGGGCTTTTATCTGATTATGACCACCATGGCCATGCAATTCATTACTACTGAGATACTGCTTACACAATATTTAGGCCCACTGGCAGGTAAGGGACGTGGCGGTGTTGTGGCCATAGAGCCAGAGATGTTTAAGATTGGACCATGGGTGATTTATCATACTAGAGATGCTTATATCTGGATGATTATTCTGGTGATTATAGTCCTTGTTTTCATGGGCAATTTGATGCGTACGCGAGTGGGCAGAGCCTGGATGGCTATCCGCGATAATGATATTGCCGCTGAGGCGCTGGGGGTCAATATTGTTTATTATAAGTTGCTGGCATTTTTCATTGCCGGTGCCCTTGGTGGGCTGGCAGGTTGCTACTGGCTAACAAATCTTTCTATTGTCAGCCCCGAGCATTTCATGTTTGGCTGGAGCCTTTGGCTGGTAGGCGTGATTCTCATTGGAGGGATTGGTAGTCTATACGGTATTGTTTTCGGTGCCCTGTTCATGACCGGAGTTCTGGAACTAACGAAATTTGCTCTAGTACCATTGACCACCATTTGGCCGGGAGCCTCAGCACAATTTCTTAATGTGAAAGACCTTGTCTTTGGGCTGGCAATTATCCTGTTTCTTATCTACGAACCAAACGGGCTGGCTTATCGCTGGTGGCAAATTAAAAACTACGTACATTTATGGCCGTTCTCTTATTAGATAAAAAGCACCTCAAGTGGCAAAGTATAGAAATAAACTTCAATGTAAGAGTGGCCAAATTGAAGAGGACAGAAAGGAGGTGGTTAGCCTTCGAACAATAAACGGCGTGCAAATAAACATTGCAAGCGACTTAAATTAAGAAGGGAGGTAAGAAGAAAGTATGAGAGGAAATTGGATGGTACTGGTAGTAAGCTTAGTGGCGGTTGTATTTCTGGCACTGATTGGATGTGCGCCGGCCCCGGAAAAGCCAGTAGCCGAAGCAGTTAGGCTTGGTGCGCTTCAAGACTTAACTGGTGGAACATCAGACGTGGGTAAAGATGAGGCACTGGGAGTGCTTGAAGCTACTGCATACTGGAATGACCAAGGTGGCATTGCTGGACATCCCATAACATTGTTTCAGTATGACTATGGATACCGGGTTCCTGAAGCAGTCACCACATATAAAAGATTTCGAGATTATGACAAAGTAATTGCTGTGCTTGGGTGGGGTACTGGCGATACCGAAGCCCTGAGTCCGACTATCAACAAAGACAAAATAGTGTTTCTGTCGTCGTCCTTTTCTGGTCATCTTTGCGATCCAGCCAAGACACCCTATAACTTTGTTTACGGGAGCGACTATTCAACAAATGCTCGTGCAGCTCTTCAATACTGGTACGATAATTACTGGATGAAAGACCCCAGATATAAGGCTGACCGTGAAGCAGGAAAGAAACCGAGACTTGTTGCCTTCCGTGCTTTCGGTGTACCTTATGCTACTGCGCCAATGGCAGCACTTGATGAGCACGCTGCTCTGCTAGGCTTTGAGCGCATGAAAGACCAGGACGTCTCACTCTTTGCACTCGATACCAAGAGCCAGGTTTTAGCAGTTAAAGAGCCATATCCTCATTTAGTATGGCATGGCAACACCACGATGTCAGTTTCGACCGCGTTGAAGGACTTTTACGCACTTGGGCTCAGTGGGCCCGGTAAACCAACCATGCATATTATAAACAACTGGGGATTTGATGAGAATCTACCTAAGCTAGCCGGTCCAGCTGCTGAAGAAACAATTGCACCCAGCGCCTGTGCCTATTTTGTCTGGGACTATCCTTGGAAGAGCAAGGTGGTAGAGTACTGTCAGAAGGTGAGTCCGGGAGTGCCGTTGGATGCCCGCCTTATCCGTACTGTACAAGGTTGGTTAAAAGTCACCATCATGGTTGAGGGATTGAAAGCCATGGCTGCAGACGGGAAGCTTGACCTGAGGCCTGAGGCACTTGCTTCTACTAGAGCACTGGTGAAAGATTATTTAGAAAAGGCATCACCTATTACAGCTGCGGAAAATCTGGGGGTTCCAGCGCGGGTTTATACCCCAACGGATCATCGTCCAACACCTAAGGTGTTGATAGCCCAGATAGAAGGTGGCAAAATTGTCAATCGCGGGCTTGTAGATATGAAGGCACGCTATCCCGATTTGTGGCCCAAATGGCTTGGCTATTAACATGGACTACATGATTTCAGAGGCTTTCTATTGAAAGCCTCAGGGGAGTGACTTTATGGTACAAGTTGAAAGCAGGCCTATTTTACAGCTTCATAATGTGGAGGTGATGTACCACGAGGTCATACTGGTCCTCAAAGGTTTGTCGCTAACAGTACCGGAAGGTGGTATCGTCGCCTTATTGGGAGCTAACGGCGCTGGAAAGACCACCACGCTGAGGGCTATCTCCGGGCTTTTGAAACATGAGGATGGAGAGGTGACCGATGGTTCCATCGAATATATGGGAGAAATAATCCATAAAAAGCCTGCTGATGAGCTGGTGAGAAAAGGCATATTCCAGGTGATGGAGGGGAGAAGGGTTTTCGAGCACCTGACCGTGGAGCAGAACCTGATAGTCGGAGCCCATTGCGTCAAGGATGGAGCTAACATAAAGCAACGTCTCGAACTGGTTTACCATTACTTCCCCCGCCTTCGTGAACGTCGTAATGTTGCCGCTGGCTTCATCAGCGGAGGCGAACAGCAGATGACTGTAGTCGGCAGGGCTTTGATGGCAGGGCCGAGACTAGTCCTTTTAGATGAGCCCTCTATGGGGCTAGCCCCAATGCTAATCAAAGAAATTTTCGATATCATTAAAGTTCTGCACGAGGAGCAAAAATTGTCAATCTTGCTGGTGGAACAGAACGTCAAACTAGCCTTAAGTGTAGCTCCCTATGCCTATGTTTTAGAACTAGGACGGATAGTGATGGAGGGACCCTCAGAGAAACTCAGGGATAATCCTGATATCAGAGAGTTTTACCTGGGGTTAACCGAAGCCGGTGGCCGAAAAAGCTTTCGTACCATAAAGCACTACAAGCGTAAAAAGCGTTGGTTGGCATAACTTCGATTTAAGGTTTTGTAGTGGATTAGCAGAAAAAACTGGAAAGGAGGGGAAATGATACGGTATTCGGTCGTGTTTGTTATGCTGTTGGTAATGGTTTGTGGTTTAGCTGCTTGGAGCGGCTGTGCTCCGGCAGGTCCACCACTATCTCCAGAGGTTAAGCTTAACCGCATCGAGATTGCAGCATACGAAGCATTACATAAAGATTACCCTACCGGATATGATGCTTCCCGTGTAGGGTTCTTCGAACTGGCATTGATTTTCGATATCACCAACCCAAACGACTACCCGGTCAAACTGGAAGCCATGCGGGTTACTGCCATTGATTTTGAGGGTGCGCCAGGTAAATGGCTCAATAATATAAATGCGGCTGCGTCACACGCATATCAGTGGATCCCTGCCAAGGAGACTAATCAGGTGCGGTTAACGGCGCTCTTTACCACCCGTTTAGCCTTTTTGAATTTGGCTCTTGCCAATGCAGTACCATTGAAGGAACTCGGGATTTCAAGGGACGATATGATCAAGAAGTGGTGGACAGAAATCACGGATTTCAAGTACAAAATCCGCGTGACCGGTGATGCGGACTTTTTTAGTCCTCAAGGCAACGTTAAATCCACCTTTTCTGACATATTCCCGAAATAGTTAGTAAAAGCAGGAGGCAAAACTATTTAGGAAGAAGACAATAGGGGCTATGGATTGCCTTTAGAGCAGTTTCTTTAGCGTTCTCCACCTAGAGACTTTGAAAGTGCACTTTGAGGCGAACTCGCAAGGCTCCGGGCATTCATAGCCTCCTATTTCAATCATCGCGCGATAGCCGACATTCTGTGCCATTACCCGGCAGGGGAAAATGGACACTTTTATCCTCATTTCTACACTCCCAGATACCTCCGTATCAGAAAAATACAGAGCAGCCATCCGTACCGACTCTCGTTTACTGGCAAATATGGAGCACCAGCTTATGCTGCTTGGACCTGCCGGAATTAGCTGCCGAACCATTTCGTCTGATAATTTACGCAGACTTTGGGCCGTTAACACCGGTTTTGTTGGCGCTACGCGAAATCCGAAAGAGCTATAGTAAGTCGAACCATGTCGTAGTCGAAGTAATTGCGTGGCTTCTTCTACGTAGTTCAAGCCGCTCGCCATAATGATCTGCTTCACAGTTTCAAGCTTACTCATTTACAGCACCCCTGCATTATTTGCTTAACTTTTTCTGAAAGAGTATACTCGGAACAGTCAGGTTGTCAAACTGAGATTGTTGGAATTGCGTAATCCAGCACCAGAACTAAGCTGTGTTCAGGACTATCTATGCGGGTGGTGCTTCACGAAATAGGTAAAGCAGGTATCAATAAGTATTGAGGATTCATTATGACCGCAGGGACCGAATGTTTTGTGTGTGGACAAAATAATTTTGATGTCCTTGAGAGTCATTTGGTAGCTTTCTCTGGTGAATATGGTTACTCAGGTCCCTCGGTAATTCTGTACCTTTGCGTCAACTGCCATCGGATTGTCCATCGTTGCTTCTGGGCGTTAATATCTAAAGATAGCGAGGTCGTTATAGGCAGATATCTGGCACAATTAGAAACCATTCTACCACCTTCATTATTTCCATTACTAAAAGAGGAGCTTCTTTCCGCAAAGGAAAATGTGAAACGTCAACATTTAATGATGAACAGCGCTAAACCCGGCACGGCTAATGTGGGTGAGAGATGCAGCCTATGCAACTGTGCAAACCCTGACCTGTTGGAAGAGCATGATTTAGGGGCATGGTCTAACTATCCCGTATTAGGTACTGAAAATATAGATGTCTGCGCTAACTGCCATAGAATTTTGATAAAGTTTTATGAAAAGAAAGCGTTGCCTACATCACAACAGAGCAGAGCCTTGTTGGAAAAATATTTGACTCAATTTTGGGAATCGCTATCGACGCAGACGAAAAATGATTTGACCAGCTTTTTGATGTGATGCCAGCTTAAAGCCCGAAGTTTTTGACTACTCTACAAAAAAATCGGCCAGCGAGCTCGGAGGAGGACAGCACGGTGGTCGGTTGTTTACTGGATACAACCATGCCCGAGGTAATACATTTGGCTGAAGACAATCGAGCGGCGATACAGCTTGGAATATCCTGTAAATAACTTCTCTCAGGTTCACTCTATTTTTCGTTATCTTTATGACGCCGTAGGATTTTCGAAATACTTCTAACTTCGGGTGTTCGATTTTGTGTTCAGGCGCGAGAATTACCCTAATGGCTTGAAAACTGTTATGTTATGTTTTGGAAACCGCACAAGAACAGCTTGACTCTAGGTTGCGGCGTTGCTAAAATGCGCTTCGCTCACGATGCAGTGAGGTTTTTATTTTTGAGGTGCATTGTTTGAAAGCAGCTTGTAATGCAAAAGAGACTAGGTTGGAAAGAATACGGCACTCGGCTGCTCACGTAATGGCTGAGGCTGTCCAGTCTATTTTTTCTGAAGCTAAATTTGGCATTGGGCCTGCTACTGAGGAGGGTTTTTATTATGATTTTCAATTAGCTCGGACTCTTGTCCCTGATGATTTGATAATGATTGAAACGAAGATGAGAGAGATAATCGGGGCAAATCTTCCTTTCATCAGACAAGAGATAGGTAAGGCAGAAGCTTTACAAATTTTTGCTAATCAGCCTTACAAGTTGGAACTCATCAATGAGTTGCCGGACGAGAAGGTTACTATTTACCGACAGGGCTCCTTCGTCGATTTGTGTCGCGGACCACATGTTGAACGAACTGGTGAGATCAAAGCTTTCAAGCTTATCAGTATTGCCGGAGCTTACTGGCGGGGCGATGAAAAACGCCCTATGTTGCAGAGAATTTACGGTGTTGCCTTTGATAGCGAAATAGAGCTCAATAATTATCTGACCCGCTTGACCGAAGCTAGTAAGCGAGATCACAGAAGGCTGGGCAAGGAGCTTGACCTATTCAGTCTTCATGAAGAGGCTGGCCCCGGGTTAGTTCATTGGCATCCTAAGGGAGCGTTGGTGCGTCAGCTAATTGAGGACTTCTGGAGGCAGGAACACAGGAGACGAGGCTATGATATCGTGTTTACGCCACACATCTCAAAGGTAGATCTTTGGAAAATCAGTGGGCATTGGGACTTCTATCGAGAGAATATGTATTCACCTATGGATATAGATGGCATTGAGTATGTTGTTAAGCCAATGAACTGCATCGGACACATACTGATGTATAAGACACAATTGCGCAGTTATAGACACCTACCAATACGGTTTGCAGAACTAGGCACGGTTTACCGTTATGAACGTTCAGGGGTGTTGCACGGGTTAGCTAGGGTCAGAGGTTTCACTCAGGATGATGCTCATATCTTTTGTCGCCATGAACAACTCGAGGATGAGGTAACTGAGGTTGTACAGTTGGCTCGTTTTATGTTAGATACGTTTGGCTTTACTGATTACCAGCTTCTCCTGTCTACACGTCCTGAAAAGTACGCCGGAACTGTCGAGATTTGGGAAAGTGCTACTGAAGCATTGAAAAAAGTGCTAGACCGCCTGGAACTGAGCTACACCATAGACCCGGGTGAGGGTGTGTTCTATGGGCCTAAGATTGATGTAAAGCTTCGGGATGCATTAGGACGATTATGGCAGGGGCCAACCATTCAGGTTGATTTCAATTTACCACATCGTTTTGACGTGAATTACATTGGAGAAGATGGTTCAGAGCATAGGGTGGTAATGATACATCGAACCGTGCTGGGTAGCATGGAAAGGTTCATGGCTTGCCTGATTGAACACTATGCTGGTGCTTTTCCAGTGTGGCTGTCTCCGGTTCAGGTAGTTGTGATTCCCATAGCGGACCGACACTTACAATATGCCTTTCAGGTTGCTCGTGAGCTTGAAGAGCATGGAATTCGTGTGCAAGTTGATGAGCGCTCAGAAAGGATGAATTTAAAAATACGGGAAGCCCAGTTAAATAAAATACCCTATTTGGTTATCATTGGCGATAAGGAAATGGCTGAATCAAAGATTTCTCTTCGGTTGAGAAAGGGTGAGAATGTGGGATTAATCCCGCTCATACAGTTCATCGATAGGGTGAAACTGATTATCGAGTCTAAGTCTGCAGACAAACTTTGATTTCCTCATGTAAATATGGTATATTTCACAAAAATTTACATGTAATAGGGAGCTGAGGAAAAACATAGTTAAGGAATTACGTGTAAATCGAGAGATTCAAGCAAAGGAGGTTCGGCTTATAGGGGAGACCGGACAGCAAATAGGGGTTTTCCCACTGGAAAAGGCATTGCAGATTGCAAATGAGCGTGGTCTCGATTTAGTAGAGGTAGCTCCTACATCTGTTCCTCCAGTTTGTCGCCTTCTTGACTATGGAAGATTCAGATATGAGCAGATTAAAAAGGAGCGCAAGGTGCGAAAGAGTCAAAGAAGCGCTGTACTCAAGGAGATTCGAATCAGGCCTAGGGTAAAGGAACATGACTTGGAAACCAAGATAAAAGTGGCAAGGAAATTATTGGAGGAAGGTGATAAGGTAAAGGTTTTCATATTCTTCCGGGGACGTGAAATGACTCATCCAGAAATAGGTTTAAAGTTACTACAGAAAGTAGCAGATAGTTTGAAGGATATTGCTGTGTTGGATGGCGCACCATCATCTGAAGAGCGTCATATGAGTCTGGTATTTTCTCCAATCTCGGGCAAACATGTTAAAAAAGCAGCTTTAGAGGAGAGGGTTTAGATGCCAAAGCTTAAAACCCACAAGGGAGCTAAAAGCCGTTTCCATATAACTGGTACAGGGAAGATTATGCGTGTTAAAGGCGGTAAAAGCCATCTAAGGCGAAAAAAGCCAGCCAGAACGAAGAGGCTTTACGATAACAAGATTGAAGTTCAACCTTCGGATAAGGCTAGGTTGAAGAGACTTTTGCCTTACGGTCTGTGATAAACCAAGGAGAAGAGATGTCACGAGTCAAGGGAGGTATAGTTACACACAGAAGACATAAAAAGGTACTGAAGCTTACTAAAGGGCACAAGGGTACTAGACACGCGTTGTATCGCCGTGCCCATGAGTCTATGATTCATGCCTTATATTATGCGTATTGCCACCGTCGGGAGCGCAAAGGCGACATGCGACGACTCTGGATTGTTCGGATAAATGCTGCCGCTCGGGCTGAAGGACTTTCTTATAGCCAGTTTATTAATGGTTTAAAGAAAGCTGACGTGAAAATCGACCGCAAATCACTCGCAGATATGGCGGTAAACGACAGCCCTAGTTTTTCTAAATTGTTAGCTTTAGCTTGCGCCAAACTCAGGAGCTAGTCCTCACCCCTATTGCAGGGCAAAATGATACTGAATCAAGTTGAAAGCCTCGCCTCTAAAGCCTTTGATGAATTGGTAAAGGTCAAAGATGTTAATGAACTTGATGCTTGGCGAATCCGTTATTTAGGCAGAAAGAGTACCCTAACCCAAATTTTACGGACGTTGTCAACATTGCCACTTGAGGAGAGGCGAGTTGTAGGAGCTCGAGCTAATGAGCTTAGGAGAGCCCTGGAAACCGCTTTCTCTGAAAAAAAGATAGAGTTGGAACAGAGCCTGGCTCTTTTATTAGAACAAAAGCCCTTGGATATCACACTCCCAGGTCAACGAGTTATCTTGGGGCGTCTCCATCCAACCACTCAAACTCTTGATGAAATCTGCGAAATTTTTAGTAACATGGGCTTTCAAGTTGTCGAAGGGCCAGAAGTGGAGTGGGAATATTACAATTTCGAGGCGTTGAATATGCCTGCAGAACACCCAGCCCGCGACATGTTTGCAACGCTGTGGGTGGACTTAGACACTCAGGCTGGTGGAAGGGCAATGCTTCTGCGCACTCACACCTCCCCGGTACAGATTAGGATTATGGAAAAATTACGGCCACCAATAAGAGTGATAGCACCGGGGCGAGTATTTAGATATGAAGCCACAGACGCTACACATGAATGGATGTTTTACCAAGTGGAGGGTTTGGCGGTAGATACAAATATTAGCATGGCTGACTTAAAAGGTACACTTTTTGAATTTGCTCGTCGTCTTTTTGGAAAAGAGAGGAAGTGTCGCTTTCGTTGTGATTATTTTCCATTTGTTGAACCTGGTGTTGAGGTAGCCATTGATTGCTCAATGTGTCAAGGATCCGGTTGCCGTTTGTGCGGCAATAGCGGTTGGATTGAAATTTTAGGTGCAGGAATGGTTCACCCTGAAGTTCTTCGGCGTGTCGATATTGATCCAGAAATCTATTCTGGCTTCGCCTTCGGCATGGGTGTGGAACGTATCCCCATCCTGCGTTATGGCATAGACGATATCCGCCTTTTTTATGGTAATGATCTAAGATTTTTAAGACAGTTCTAATGCAGGCTTGGGTATGAAAGTTTCGCTCCGCTGGATAAAAAATTACGTCGAAATCTCTGTACCATTGGAACAATTATGCGAGAGGCTCACTATGGCCGGGTTGGAAGTTAAGCGTACAGAGACTATCGGTCGAAACTGGCAAAATATAATAGTTGGTAGAATAATCGGAGTTAATGCTCATCCTAATGCTGACCGTTTGCGGCTGGTTTCCGTAGATTTGGGTAACCAGCAATATACCGTTGTTTGTGGGGCACCGAATCTTGTGGTTGGAGACAAGATAGCTTTTGCGCTAGTGGGAGCACAACTCATAGACGGTAACAGTGGTAAAGTTGTGCAATTGAAGCCAGCCAAGATTCGCGGAGTTGTTTCTGAGGGCATGATTTGCTCTGAAAAGGAATTAGGTATTTCTGACAACCACGAACAAATTATGGTGTTGCCTCACGAAGCACCTGTTGGCGTCCCCTTGGCTGAGTATATGGGGGATACTATTCTTGATTTAGAAATAACACCAAACCGGCCTGATTGCCTATCGGTAATAGGTATTGCTAGGGAAATAGCCGCTCTTTCGGGAAACAAGGTGCTCATGCCTGAAATTTCTTACTGTGAATCAGAAAAAGCGATAGATGAATTCATTTCGGTGGAAATTGTTGAACCTGCACTGTGTCCGCGCTACTGCGCCAGTCTTGTTGCAGGTATTAAGGTGACACCATCTCCTCAATGGTTACAGGAGCGCTTGATGGCTTGTGGAATGCGGCCTATTAACAATATCGTTGATACCACTAATTATGTGATGCTCGAATATGGTCAGCCCCTTCATGCCTTTGACTATGACCAACTCCGCGGGAAACAGATTATAGTGCGTAGAGGGCGTGATGGCGAGGTTATAACTAGTTTGGACGGAGTTGAGAGGACTCTCAGTGCTGATATACTGGCAATTGCCGATAAAGAGCGCGCTATTGCCATTGCTGGCATTATGGGGGGAAGGGACACAGAGGTTACAACTGAGACCACCACTGTTCTGATCGAGTCAGCAAATTTCGAACGAACAGTTATTCGTAGGGGCAGCCTGGCTCTAAGGTTAAGGAGTGAAGCCTCATTACGTTTTGAGAGGGGGCTTAGTCGCGAGCTACCACTTGTAGCATTAAAGCGTGCCACGCAATTGATAACAAAATTAGCTGGGGGTGAGGTGGCCAAGGGAATTGTTGATGTTTATCCAGGCAAAATGCAGAGGAAGACTATTTTATTGTCTGCGCCCGATATAAGGCGACTGCTTGGTATGGAGTTAAGTATTGACGAAATAGTGAAGCCCTTAGAATCCTTAGGTTTTAGTTGTGAAAAAACTGAGTCATCCTCAAAAGTGTCGGTAGTGGTTCCATGGTGGCGTACCGATGTGAATTTGGTTGCTGATCTAGCAGAAGAGATAGCCCGTGTCGTTGGTTATGACAAGATACCGACAACTATGCTAAGTGCGTCTTTACCAGCACATCAACCGATGCCAATGTTGTCTTTAAGGCGGCAGTTACGTGATGTTCTTGTTAGCTGCGGTTTTCAGGAGGTGCTGACTTATTCCTTGATAAGCCTGGAGATGCTGAAGAAACTTTCACCGATGCTTCGCCCAGTAGGCCCGACTCCAATCAAAATAGCTAACCCCATGTCGAATGAGCAAGAATTCCTGCGTACTACCCTTAGGTGTGGTCTTCTTTCTGTTTTGGCTCGTAATGAAAGACATCAGGAGGGTACGATCAGGCTTTTTGAAATTGGCAGAGTGTTTTTGGCACGGAATAAGGACTTGCCCCAAGAAAAAGAAATGCTGTGCGCTGTGTTAGGTGGTCTACAGCGTAGATTGTTTTGGAGAGGCAAAGAAGAGCCTATCGATTTCTTTGTGGCTAAAGGAGTAGGGGAAACCATTTTGTCACGATTAGGTTTGCAGGCGAACTTTGAACCAGTTGAAGATGAAAGTCTGTGCCCTGGTCGGAGTGCTAGAATAATTCTCGATAGTGAGATGATAGGCGTTATAGGTGAATTTCACCCCAGAGTAGTGGAGGCCTTTGGGCTTTCGGAGGCCGCTTATCTTATTGAACTCGACCTGGATAAGATCTCGTCCTTTCCAATAAGCGCTAGAAAGTATGAACCCGTTCCTCGATATCCGAGCACATTCAGAGATCTTTCAATTGTGGTAGATGAATGGATAACCTACCAGCAAATTCATAATGCCATGGTTGATTTTCCCTTGGTCAAGTCTGTAACTCTTTTTGACCTGTATACCGGGGGGCAAATACCGCCGGGTAAAAAATCGCTTACCTTCCGCATTGTATACCAGTCCGCCATACGCACCCTTACTGATGAGGAGGTAGATAGTGTACAGCAGCAGATTATCGAGAAATTAGTGCATGAAATGGGAGCAACGATTAGAAATTAGTTTAGCAAGGACATGAAACGTCAGAAAGCTACGAATCTTTATCTATATCTGGCTTTAACCTGTTTTGCCGGCATACTGGCTATATTCATAATTGACGGATATTTTGGTATTTACGACACGTTCTTAATATCAGCTCACGAGTATGAGCAGAAAATAGAGCCTGATTACTGGCAGCAGCCTTGGGCACAGGAACAAGGCTATAGACTGGGAACATCGTGGGGAGAGCCCTCTTATTTTAAGTACAGGATTGAGAACCGTACCTTTTCAGTTTACGAGGCTAAGGTCGAGGTTTCAATTTGGAGAAGCGGTGTAAAAGTAAAACAGCTGCAAGATAAATATATTTCAGTGGCGCCATTTAATGATGTGGTGGTGGATTGGAGGTTGAGAGCGGATGACTTGGGCGAAAGCGAATTGGAAATAGGAGGGTACAGGGAATACACCATAAGGGTAAGCTTGGATGGGATAGAACGGAGGATAATCGTGAGTTATCACCGCGAGGCACCTTTGCAGCCTGAGAGAGGAATGCCATCGGCTCCGGTACCGACTAAGTAACGAGGTATCAGGTATATGATAGTTTATATACTGTACGGTTTTGGTATTTTGCTCTGCATTTCAGGAGTTAGCTATCTGGCTGCGGAATACATTAAATACCTCTCAGAGCCGGGTAAATTGGCATGTCTGGCTCTAACCACAGCTATGTTTGCTCTGCTGGGGCGATATTTCGATGCGAGAGGTTGGTAGACCATGGAGGCAATAGCAATAATTGCTACATTGGCTTTTATTGGCTGGTTAATTTGGCGTGCAGTTAAAAGAAAACCGATTAAAGCTTACTTGGTAAGTTACTTTCTTTCTTGTATCGCAGGAGCCTTTACCCTCACCTTTTTTATGAGTATGGATTTGCCAAAAGTACTCAAAATAATCGTGTCCATAGTTTTAGGTGGTGTGTTGATATTTTTAGCCGCCTGGCTTCAGAGACGTACCAAAGCGGTCTAGAACCTATTCTAGCACTGGAAATTTGTCAGGTTTGCTAGCTTTATTTCAGCTTGTCCGCCGTCGCATGATTAATATGAGCAAGCTAATGTTTAGTAACACGCCTATAGCGATGATTACCCAGCCCAGCCCATTGACTTGTTCTGATGGAGTAGGTAAAGGAGTTGGGTGATCTTCGGTGCGGAAGACAAAGATATCACTCCAATCGCTCTGGATTGGCTCCAGTGCTCTCACTCGCCAGAAATAATCTGTGCCATGGTGGAGAAACCCTGCATATTTGTAAGCAGTTGTAGGTACATCGGCTTCCAAAACAATGTCTTGCATTGCCGCATCTTTGGCCAGAACAAATTTGTACTTTGTTGTTTCTTTGAAAGGTGACCAGGAAAATGAAAGTGAATTAACCGGACAGCCGAGACAACCGTTATCCGGTGCTAGCAACCGTGGCCCATGGTAAGGATTGGCTACTGGAACCCCCGTTTTTACAGAGAACATTTCTCGCCAGGATAGGGGACTTGAAATGGCATCTCCTGTAGCCACATCCCGCACAGAGACCCTCCAGTAGTAGGTATGACCAGCTTCGAGGGCTGGAATGTTCCAGCTGTTACCCTTGCTATCTCTGACAATTCCACCTCCCGCTGGTATGCTCAAAGCTGGAGCATTTGGGTCCGGTGGGTAATAAGGCGAGCCTCGCCAGCTAGCAGTCACTCTTGTTGTCAAACTTGAAGGGGCATAGAATGGCTCCATCTCCGCATAGCCACCGATCTCAGCAATTTTTAGGGCAAAATCTTCATCTTTAGCTATTTCAATTCGATAACCTTGTGAAAGGCACACTGGTTCCCATCTAAGATTTATCTGTCCAGATCGTCCTGATGCCGGGTCATAATCTATATTTACTTTGCCTACCGGTGCTACTGGTGTGGGACCATTCCACAACAAGCAATCGGTGTAGCACCAGACACCACCCTGTGGTGGACTATAAGGTTGCTGGTCAATAACCCAGACGGTAACTGGCTGGCCGAGCTCCAAGCCACCGCAAATTCTCAATTTCCTGGTTGGTTCTGTCCCAAAGCTTATGAAAGGCAGGCCAGCGGCTGCCAAAGACCAGCGTATGTATGCCCCCCAAGCATCACAAAAATAAAAGCTACCATTTCTGGATATGGATAAGCTGGTCACAGAGGTTGGCCAGGCTGGTCCGCCCCATTGTGTCGACCATTGACCTGGCTCCGGTAAGGGCCAGGCCCAGGTTCCACCTCCGTAGTAAATTGACCATTCATACATTCCGCCAAGATTGATGGCGAAGATATTTCCGCCGCTTTTGTACGAAGAGTGCGCCATTACTAGAGTATTGCCACGGGTGGGAAGTGGTGTAGTTATGGGGGTGAAACTGTGCCCTCCATCCGTGGAATAAGCTACGTCATAGTTACCATTGCCCATAGCACCTACAATTATATGTCCCTTGTCATTGTCCGGTGTTAGGCCAGTGTAGGCTGTAGCGACGCTGTATCCGCTATCCAGCCCAGTGGATACAGCATTTGCAGTTACCCAGGCTGTGCCACTGCAGGTAAGCTTTTGTACCCAACCATCGGGGCTGAGAACATACAGTGTTCGGCTATTTTCGGGAGCTATATCCTGGATAGTTACTCCAGAACCAATATGAGTCCAGTAGTCTCCGAAGTCGGGTGACCACATTAGCTTTCTAGTGCCAACCGCTGCCCAGAAAACAAACTGCCCATCATTGCTATCGCCAGAGAGCATAATGATGGCGTTATCAGTCTGATTTGTGGCGCAGACTTGGAATGTGGTAGGTTGACATAATATCCTCTCCCAGAATGTCATTATCTGTGACGCTAACAAAGGTGCGATAACGGTGGCGTTCTTACTCAAACGCCAGACACTGTCAAATCCCGCAATGCCAGCATTCCTATTAACTGATGCGAGGTAAACAGTTGAGCAGTCGGGGGATGGGGCGATGTCGACAAGCTGGTCTATTTTGGTGTCAATCAAAGCTAGCTGGTTCCAAGTCTCGCCATTGTTTCGACTTATGGAAAAAGCTGACTCGTCCAGGTCCTTGCCCGTGAGGTAGGGGATGGGCCAATCAGTCCCAGGTACGAGGGCTGCAGTGGTTGCTGTGCCAGCGTAGGCAGTAGTGCCATCTCGTGACCAGGCCACTTGAGCATTGCCATAACCCAAAGCGTTAGCTCCAGCAGCCCCAGTGGGTGGTTTCATCGCTGGATACCAGCAGGGGATAGGGCAAGTGGTGGGGACATCAGTGAACCAAGTCGTTACCGTAGCTGTGCAAGGATTGCCCAGCACTTCGCCAGCCAGTAGCTTTCCCGAAGCATATGTGCCGTAGTAGGCAATGCTGGAAATTCTTTTAGTTAAAGTTGCTGCCATAAGTTTGTAGCCCACGGTATCGTCAAAGCGATATATGCCGGCATTACCAGTGGTTCCGCCATCATCGAGACTGATGTAGAAACGGCGCAAAGATACAGCCTGTCCAGAAAAATCGGAGGGTAATTCAAGGTCGGCAGTTATGATTTGTGCTACTTTGGGAGACGTGTTAGCACCAGCGGTGGTCACCTCAACCGGGCCCCATGTATCCCAGTTTGTAACGTTGGCAGTTTTATCGTGAATACCGATGTTAATGTAGGTACCAGAGTTGTTTGATGAAACAACTGCCAAAGTTGAGTCGCTGGCATAGTTGGGCGAAAATCTCATCGCCAGCACGTCGCTTCCAAAACTCTGGGCTACCCAGTGACTCTGGCCAGATGTTTTGAATATGTAGATGTCACCATTGCCAACGCCTGTTCGGGTGCCTATAGCAACGTCGTGTCCGTGCATAGAGATATCTATTACGCTTATGTGGTCACCTGCAGAACAATGGGTATTCTCCCAAATGTTGCCACCGTCGGTTGATATCCAGACATTTCGTGGTAAAGTAGTGGCGCTGTCGTTGGTAACCACGGCTACGAATTTAACATTATCGGGTGCTATGGCCACATTCCAGACACGGAAGTTGGTTCTTTCAGAAGGGGACATCGCATGAAAAAGATTTCTGCCAATTGTGTCGCTCCATGATATACCTCCATCTGTTGATTTGTAGATGGCTTTGCTTCCAGTAGTATTATCAGGGCTAGCGATGTTGATGGCGTATAAGGTCGTTCCGTCTACACCTATCTTAATCACGTTCACTTCACACGGACTGACTATATCGTTCCTACCAGTTACTGACCCTGGCGTATCTGTACGTGTCCACTTCAGTACGCTTGGGTTTGCCAAAGCTGGTTTGGTGAAAATATCTGACGCAGTAGCAATCGCTACTACCAGGGTAAGTAGAAACCTGAGGATAACATCTCTTTTGATTTTCATATTACACCTCCATCATAGTTGTAAGGCAATAAAAAGTCCCCTCTCCCAGGAGCAGGGGACTTTTTATAATGAGCTTTTCCCCCCTTCTCCGCGGAGGCGATATGTTTCCAGGGCAGGCGTTCTGACTTTTACAGCAGGCGGGACTGTGCCGGAATTTCACCGACTTGCTCTCCAATTAAGTCCTCAGTCGCCCAAGGACACCCTGGTTGTTAAATATCTAAATTAAGTATGGATAAGAACACCTCCTCTTTTTCAAGCCTTTCAAAAATTGGAAGCTGTTATCATCAATAAGTAGTTCCTCACGGGTGACGTTCACTTCTGTCTGCCGAAAATCTCAGGATGAATCAGCTTTGCTACCGCCTCCAGGCCGTCTACTATTCTCGGCCCGGGTCGCTCAATGATATTGGCATCGCTTATCTTATAGATACGATTATTAACGAAGGCATCCACGCTTCCAAGTCTTTGTTCGCTTATAATGGAGTTATAAATTAAGTCACCGGTGGTGCCCATACCGCTGACAATAATTATTTGGGGATTTTTAGCAACTACCGCCTCTAATGAAACGACTCGAGATTTCTCAAAGTCATTAGCAAAAACGTTGACCCCACCCGCTTTGTGAATCAGATCGTCTGTGAACGTGTTACGTCCCATAGTCCATATTGGATTATGCCAGACAACATAGAGGACTCTGGGGCGCTGTTCTGTAGTCAAATTTTGCGTTTTGGAAACCACTGCCTCGATCCTGCGAGTCATGTTAGCTACTAAATGGGAAGCTGCCTTGCTTTTGCCATTTATCTGTCCTATCAAGGTGATATCGTGCAATATAGTGTCCAGGGATTTTGCTGATGTGACAATAACAGTGAAGCCCAGTTTTTCTAGTGCAGGAAGAACTGTCTTTTCATGGACGGCTTCGGCTATTATTAGGTCCGGCTGTATGCGGACCAGTTTTTCCATATCAGGCGCTATGTAGCTGGCTACGCGTGGTTTTGTTTTAGCTCCCTCCGGGTAATCACAATAGTCGGTGGTACCAACTAATCTGTCTTCGAGTCCCAGCGCGTAAATGATTTCAGTATTGCTTGGTGCCAGGGAGACAATCCTTTGTGGTAATTTTTCTATTTTTATTGTTCGCCCCAGATCATCAGTGACGGTAAATGGGAAGCTCGGCATTTCCTCGGGCTTAGTATCGACCACTGGTGTTTCTTCGGTTGGTGTGGGTGGTAATGCTGGCGTAGGCGGAGGAGGAGGTATTGGAGCGGCACAACCACAAGCGGTTGACAAAACCAGACCGAGAACTGCCAATATCCTTGATAACAGTTGTATTTTTATATGCTTCATCATGGAGAGTGCCTCCTTAAGAATTTCTATAGCAAAAACCCCTGCTTCCACACGGAGCAGGGGTGAACTTCTAATTAATAAGAAAATCCCGCCCCCTTTCTCCGCGGAGGCAGTGAATCTTTGGGGCCGGCGTTCTGACTTTTACAGCAGGCGGCACTGTTCCGGAATTTCACCGGATTGCTATCCAATTAAGTCCTCGGTCACCCAAGGACACCCCAACTACACTATTCAATTTTTAACGTGATTATATCAAAACGTCAGTCAAAAATCAACTAGTCAGTTGGCTATAAGTTTGTAACATTTCTTTTACTATTGCAGTTGTTTCTCTGATAGATACCAGTCGCACCTTATCATCATTGCGCCACTTTAGCTCTACACTTTCTTTTTCTAAGGTGCGTGGACTTACGGTCAGGCGTAAAGGTATTCCTAGCAGGTCTGCATCATTGAATTTAACTCCTGGAGATTCATGCCGGTCGTCGTAGAGAACTTCTAATTTGGCAGCCATGAAGTCTTGGTATAGTTTCTCTGCGACGCTGGCGACTTCAGGGTTTTCCATACGTAACGGGCAAAGGTAGATATGATATGGTGCAATTGCAATCGGCCAAATAATACCTTTGTCGTCATGGTTTTGCTCAACTGCGGCTGCAAGTAACCTTCCAAGTCCTATCCCATAACACCCCATAATAATTGGCTTGGAGTTACCGTCTTTGTCCAGAAAGTAAGCCCTCAACTTTTCACTGAGGAAAGTGCCTAGCTTAAAAACATGACCTACCTCGATACCACGGCTGGAAAGGAGAACGCCACCGCATTTTATGCAGCTATCCCCGGGACGAGCCATAGCAATGTCAGCAATAAGGTCAACCTGAAAGTCACGTGGGTAATTTACATTTTTAAAATGAGTATCGGGCTTGTTAGCGCCAGCGATGAAGTTAGAACCTAAAGTTATTGAGGTGTCTCCTATGGTCTTGACGCCTTTTATGCCAATTGGCGAGGCTGAGCCAGCTATCAAGCCCGCTTCTTGCACTTCATTTTCTGTAGCCAAACGCAGTTCCAAGCATTTTAGCAGGTTTTTAAGCTTCGTTTCGTTGACTGCTATATCTCCCCGTATCACCGCAAAGACTAGCTTGCCATCTGCTGAATAAAAGACCGCTTTCAAGGTACGGCTTGTAGGCACGCCAACAAACGCAGCTACTTCTTCAATGGTTCTGATGTTGGGGGTTGATATTTCCTCCATCGATAAAGCCATTTCTCTTTCGAGTTCAGACTTAATACCCTGAGCTTTTTCTATGTTAGCAGCATAGTCACAGCGCGAACAGTGAATAATTTCATCTTCGCCAGTCTCAGCAATAAGCATAAACTCGTGAGACTCTTTGCCACCTATAGCGCCGCTATCAGCCTCCACCATCACTGCTGATAGACCGCACCGAGAGTAAATGTTTTTGTAGGCCTGAATCATCTTTTCATAGCTGGAATTTAGCCCATCCTCATCGATGTCGAAGCTGTAAAGATCTTTCATAATGAATTCCCGTACGCGTAGTAGCCCGCCGCGTGGTCGAGGTTCATCCCGGAACTTGTTTTGTATTTGATAAAGGAGCAGAGGTAAGTCGCGATAGCTTTGAACGTAGCGGCGAACAAGCTCTGTTATAACTTCTTCATGAGTTGGTCCCAAGACTAATCTGTGTTCCTTTCGGTCGGCTAAAATGAACAATGTCTTGCCAAAGGAATGATATCTTCCGGACTCCTCCCATAGTTCAAGTGGCTGGAGAGTAGGTAGCATCAATTCCTGTCCGCCAGCCTTGTCCATTTCCTCCCGGATGATTTGCTCAATTTTCTTGAGCACACGCCAGCCTAAGGGTAAATAAGAGTAAATGCCGGCAGCTATCTGTTGAATCATTCCAGCCCTGATTAACAGCTGATGACTGAGGGTGTCGGCTTCTGCAGGTATTTCTCTTAACGTCCTGCTGAAAAGTTTGGAAAGACGCATGGTTTGTTCAGAAATTTGTTTTGCCTCGATAAAAATGGGCTCTTTGCCTCCTGCTATTCTATACTAAAGGGCGGATACTTGTCAGTTAAAAGCAGATAATATCCAGTTACCCTCGTGTACCAACGAACATAGCCTGCAACAAGGGCGAAAGCCCACTGAGGATACTTGCCGGTGAACAAAATGGCCCACCAAGCAACAAAAGCGAGAACACAGGCAGCTATACCAAGTCCCCACAGAACAATCCAGTGGGGTATGACCATAAACCATCTGAAGAAAGTTGTAAGTCTTGATAACGGTTCACGGTATTCTATGGTGACGGTTACTGGATAATCCATGGCAACCTCCTTTGCATTTGTTATGTTTTCAAAATACTTGATTTTCTAAATTTGGACGGCCTAAAAATAGCAGTTACTGGTCCGAGATAGACTTAATTTCATCCATCAATGCATTCAAAAAGTCTTTTTCAGCTACGATATTTACCACCTTGCCTTTTTTGAATATAGCGCCTTTACCCTTGCCGCAGGCGATACCTACATCGGCATCTTTTGCCTCGCCTGGACCATTAACGACACAACCCATAACAGCTACTTTGATAGGTTTGGTTATCCCTTTTAGACCTCTGTCTACAGCTTCAGCTAAGCTAATTATATCTACTTCAGCCCGACCGCATGAAGGACAGGTTATCAACGTGGGGCCATGTTGACGAATCTCAAGACTCTTCAAAATTTCATAGGCAACTTTTACTTCTTCAACAGGGTGAGCACTGAGCGAAACGCGAATAGTATCACCGATACCTTCGTACAGCAGTATGCCAATACCTATTGCGCTACGAACAATACCGGACTTGGGAAGACCTGCCTCAGTTATGCCCAGATGTAACGGGTAAGGTATTCGCGGAGCTATCGTTCTGTAAGCTTCTATAGTAGTGGGCACATTAAAGGCTTTTAGAGAAATTTTAATCAAGTCAAAGCCTAGGCTTTCAAACAAGCAAATTTGCTCCAGTGCTGCGCTGACCATATACTCAGCTATAGAATGGTATGGTTTTGTGGCTGGTGGTAGGCTGCCAGCATTAATACCTATTCGAATAGGTATTCGTCTTTCTTTGGCTGCAAGCACCACTTTAGCAATTTGTTCGCGGTCGCAGATATTACCTGGGTTTAGGCGGAGTCCATCAACGCCAGCCTCTAATGCTGCTAAAGCAAGACGAAAGTCAAAATGGATATCGGCTATGATAGGAATCGAGGTGTTCCGCTTAATGGTTGAAATGGCCTGAGCAGCTTCCATATCTGGCACGGCTAATCGAACAATATCGCATCCACACTCGGTAAGTTCTTTGATTTGAGCTATAGTTGCAGGTATGTCTCTGGTGTCAGTCTTAGTCATCGATTGCACCGCGATGGGTGCATCACCGCCTATTGTTACTGTTCCCACCCTTAGTGGTTTTGATGGCCTTCTCGCTATCAAGGTAACAGACTCCCTCCTTGAATAATCCGGGTTATATCTTGATAGCTTACAACTATGATCAGCATCAGTAGAACTATAATACCTATGAGATGAACCAGACCTTCTCGTTTAGGTGATATCCTCTTTCCTCTCCGAAGCCATTCTAGAATTACAAAGATGAGCCTACCTCCATCTAGGCCTGGGAAGGGAAACAGGTTAATTACAGCGAGATTTATGCTGATTAGAGCCACTAATTGAAGAAATGGGCTAAGGCCGGCTTTAACCACCTCTCCAGTGAGTCCAGCTATACCTATAGGTCCGGTTAATTGGGGAGGTGTTCCTCTCACGAACCAGCTTATCATTTCATTGCGGAACAGGACTAAGATTTCCCAGCAATTTGTTACGCTTAAGGGTATCGCTTGCCAGAAAGGATAGGATTGGCGGGTCAGAATACTGTCTACTCCGGTGATTGTGATACCGGTGGCTCCTTGTCCTTCCGGTGGATTCCACCTAGGTATCACACGAACCTCCTTTTGACCAAACTCATCACTATAGAGCAAGATTTTGACTTCCTTGCCACGATTTAACTGTATAAGGTAGCTGACATCAGCACGGTTTTTGACGGTACGGTTATTTATTGCTAGTATGGTGTCCCCTGGCTTAATGCCGGCGATTTCAGCGGGTGACCCTGAGGCTACTTCTTTAACCTGTACCTTTTCCAGCGTTATGCTGTGTGGAAACATGAAACTGATGGAGAACAATAGTACGGGGAGTAAAATGTTCATTATTGAGCCGGCGCTTAGAACTAGCAATCGGACTGGAATGCTTTTGCCAGCTAAGCTACCCGGTAAAGTTGGGTCTTCTTCGCCTAACATCTTGGTAAAGCCGCCAAGAGGTATGGCATTTAATGAGTATATCGTCTCGCCCCGTTTGAAGCTAAAAAGCCTCGGGGGAAAACCAATGCCGAACTCCTCCACCTTTACATGTGTTAGTTTAGCTGTTATAAAATGCCCGAACTCATGAACAAAAATGAGTACTACCAGCATAGCCAGGAAGCTGATAACGGTCAGTGCTATTGTTTCTAACATAAGCTACCTCTCTTGGCTAACCTGAGTGCGGTTTCTCTTGCCCAATGATCGGCGTCTAAAATATCATCGAGTGTTGGATTGGCTACAACCCGATGTAAGCTGACAGTTTCTCCTATTATTGTGGGAATGTCAGAAAACCTTATCTGGCAATCAAGGAACAATTTTACGGCTATTTCATCGGCAGCGCTGAGCACAGCAGGGTATGTCCCTGCCCTTTTGCCCGCCTCTAGCGCAAGCCGAAAGCAAGGGAACTTGGCATAGTTTAATGGTTCAAAGGTCAATGATTTTACTCCGGTCAGGTCGATACGAGGTAACTTGTAGTTTGATAACCGCTTAGGGTAGGCTAAGGCATACTGGATAGGTATACGCATATCGGGAAAACTCAGTTGTGCCTTAAGCGAACCATCGACAAATTCTACCAAGGAGTGAATGATACTTTGAGGATGCACTATAATTGCAATTTTTTCAAAGGGGATATTGAAAAGCCAATGGGCTTCAATTACCTCTAGTCCTTTGTTCATCAGGGTTGCTGAGTCAATAGTGACCTTCCTGCCCATTTTCCAAGTAGGATGCTGTAAAGCCTCTTGAATGGTAATCTCGGCGAGTTGAGACGGGCTATAATGATGGAATGGGCCTCCTGAAGCGGTTAATATGAGCTTAGATATTCCAGCTCTTTCTCCACGCAGACATTGCCATATAGCACTATGTTCGCTATCGATTGGGATGATTTTGGCGCCATGTTTCCTTGCTTCTGCCATAATGATTTGCCCTGCCATAACTAATATTTCTTTATTAGCCAGAGCTATTCTCTTGCCAGCTTTTATAGCTGCTAGAGTTGGCAACAATCCTATCTTGCCGGTGGTTGCTACTACAAGAATGTCGACTTCTGGATGGCTCGCTATCTCTTCCATAGAACATAATTTTGTCTTACTAGGCAGGGCTAGCGTAAAAGGTGAGTATGCTAGCCAGGGCTGAAATTCCTCGATTTGTCTGGCTAATAAGTCAGTTTTTTCCCCGCCAGCCAATCCCACAACCCTGAATTGGTCTGGAAAAGTGCTGACTATGTCCAGAGTTTGCTGCCCTATTGAGCCAGTTGAACCCAAAATAGCAATGTTTTTCATGAAGTCACTAACATAATAAGCATTGTGCAATAGTATACTACAACACCGGTGAATATGAGGCTGTCAAGGCGGTCAAGCATGCCGCCATGGCCTGGTATTAGCCTGCTTGCGTCTTTATAGCCTGCATGCCGCTTGAGCAGCGACTCGACCAAGTCGCCAAGCTGAGCGAACGCGCTAATTACACCGCCTAGGAGAGCTGTTTGCCAGTAATTAAAAGGTAGCGTAAGCATTTTCTTGAGTATTAAAGAAGCTGTCACACTTGCCAGAAACCCACCTAAGGCACCCTCCCAAGTTTTGCTAGGACTTATGGCTGGTGCTAAGGGGCGTTTACCCCAGGTTTTGCCCACAAAAAAAGCACTGGTGTCGCTGGCGAAGGTGGTGAACATGGCCCAGAATACCAGCTCCTTACCAATTTCCAGGCTTCTCAGATTGACCCAATGTTTGAGCATCCAGCCTATATAAAGTACTCCAGCCAACGTCCATACCCAGTTATTGAAAGCCTGATTTTTTTGTCTCATGAAAAGCATCCATACCGCCGATACAGCAATGATCGCTGTGACAAGAAATGGTGCTGTGACGGAATAGGGACAGTGAGGACTTAAGACAAGCAGTATTACAAAAAGCAAGCCTAAATAGGTGAATGGTTGTATTTTCAGGGCATTAATCATCCGGTAGAATTCAAAGCTACCAATTCCAGCCATAGCAGCTATGAGGATTGTGAACCATGGTTCCCCAAACCAGATTATGGCGATAAGAATTGGTAAGCCGATTGCAGCAGTAATAATTCTTTGTCTAATCATTTAATTTTAGTTGAATCCTCTTAGGTTCTAGGTGTCTAAATGTCTGAAATGCGGTAAATGTAATTGGCAGTAAATGTCATGAGTGACAACAAGTATAGAGCTTGGCTGACCAATGATATAGTTTGGTCTTCAGTCGATTTGAGTTTAGGAGAGATAACGGCTGACAACTTGAGTTGGCCCTTAGACCTCCATTATCTCTTTTTCCTTCTCTTGCCCTATACTATTGACCCTGTAGATAAAATTATCGAGGAGCTTCTGGAGCTGGTCAGCAGCTCGCGTGTATTGATCCTGCGATATTTCCTTATTTTTCTCCGCTTGCCTCAGTTTTTCAATGCCATCGCGTCTAAAATTGCGCAACTCTACTCTCGCTTCTTCCAATCTTTTATGTACTACCTTGATCAGTTCCTTCCGCCGTTCTTCAGTGAGGGCTGGGATGGGGATGCGTATAAATGTGCCATTGCTGGTCGGGTTGAGACTCAAGTCGGATGTAAGAATGGCCTTCTCAATGGCCCGGATAGAGTTGCGATCCCACGGTTGGATAAGTATCATTTTGGCCTCCGGTATCGTGATAGAGGCGATGCGGTTAAGAGGAGTAAGAACGCCGTGATAGTTAACCTTGATGTGTTCAACTAATGCTGGTGATGCCCGGCCTGTGCGTATGGCTGCTAGGTCTCGAGCTAAGGCATCAATAGCCTTCTGCATTTTGCCGTCGATTTCAGTCAACACTTGTTCGACCATTTTACTCCTCACTCGTCACAACTGTGCCAACATGTTCGCCATAGATAGCACGCTCGATGCTTTTTTCCCCTTGGAGGTCAAACACTATTATGGGTAATTTGTTTTCTTGGCACAGGGAGAAGGCGGTACTGTCCATGACTTGGAGTTGCAAATTCAAGGCGTCCCTATGTGTCAAACGCTCGAACTTTCTTGCCTTAGGGTTTTTGAGTGGATCAGCATTGTAGACCCCGTCGACTCTATTTTTGGCCACAAGAAGAACTTCCGCCCCAATTTCAATAGCCCGTAAGGCAGCAGCAGTATCGGTTGTCATATAGGGATTACCGGTACCACCGGCAAAAATGACCACTCTTTTCTTTTCAAGGTGTCGCATGGCCCGCCGTCGTATATAAGGCTCGGCAACAGCTTGCATTGTAATAGCCGACTGGGTCCTAGTGGTAATCCCTTCGCTCTCCAACGCGTCCTGGAGCGCCAAGGCATTAATTACTGTTGCTAACATGCCAGCATAGTCAGCTGTAGCTCGATCCATCCCTTTAGCTTCGTTTCCTGTACCACGCCAGAAGTTTCCTCCGCCGACGACTATAGCAACCTCAACACCCAGCTCGTTTACCCGTTTTATTTGTTTCGCTACTCGCATAAGAACGCCACGATCGACGCCAAATCTTTTTTTCCCCATAAGTGCCTCGCCGCTCAATTTGAGAAGGACACGCTTGTATTTGGGCTTTTTTGCTGTCACCTCTAGTAACCTAGCTCAAATCTGACGAACCTGCGTACTTTGATGTTTTCGCCAACCTTGGCTATTGTTTCAGCGATGATGTCTTGGACTGTCTTATTTTGGTCTTTGATGAATGGCTGGGATAGAAGGCATATTTCCTCTAGTTTAACGTCTAGTTTTTGTTCTTCTGGTATGTCGTCTGGAGCGATGAATTGGGGGGACATGGCAGCTATTTGCAGAGCCAGATTATGGGCTAGTTCCTTAAATTCTTCAGTACGAGCGACAAAGTCTGACTCACAGTTAACTTCAACCAGTACTGCAATCTGCCCTCCTGGGTGGACATAAGCTTCAATTATTCCTTGGTTTGTAAGCCGGTCGGCTTTTTTACGAGCTATAGCTAATCCACGCTTGCTTAGTATTTCAATTGCCTTCTCTACATCACCCTCCGCCTCGATTAGAGCCTTCTTACAATCTATTACACCGGCACCGGTCTTGGCTCTAAGTTCTTTTATGGTCGAAGTCAAGATTTGCACCTTATCTCCTTTTTACATAAGTTAGAATGCCCTGTTATTATTGGCTTTCATCAGGTACAAAAAGGTGGGACTCTAACGATTCTTTAGAATCTTTCATTGCTGCGGATAGTTCAGCGGTTCTCACTTCACCACCGGTCTCCTTTATCATTTTGCCTTCGATAACTGCATCAGCTATTTTGCTGCATATGAGCTTTATCGCTTTTATAGCATCATCGTTTGCTGGGATCGGGTAATCGATACTTGTAGGGTCGCAATTTGTATCTACAATGGCTACTAGTGGTATACCGACCTTTTTAGCTTCAGCAAGGGCTATTTTTTCCTTCGTAGGGTCGGTAATGAAGAGAGCTCCGGGAAGTGTAGTCATTTCCTTAAAGCCACCTAGCAATTTGTTAAGGCGAGCTATTTGTTTTTCGATCTTTAGTTTGTCTTTCTTAGACAGGTAATCTAATTCACCTTTGTCCCTTTTATCTTCTAGGCGAACTAAGTAATCTATCCTTGCCTGAATGGTAGCGAAATTCGTTAGCATTCCACCCAGCCATCTCTGATTGACGTAGTACATACCACACCGTTTAGCCTCTTCTTCTACTATTTCCTGGGCTTGCTTCTTTGTGCCCACGAAAAGCAAGCTTTGCCCGTTACTGACCAAATCGCGGACATAAGCGCATGCTCTATCGAGTAAAGCTACAGTTTGTTCTAAGTCAATGATATGAATACCATTGCGCTGGGTGAAAATATAGGATTTCATACGTGGATGCCAGTGGCCAGTTAGGTGTCCAAAATGGGCACCAGCCTCTAGTAGCTGTTTTACAGAAATAGATTCAGGCAAACTTAGACCTCCGAATATAGATGTGACTATCAAGCTAAATTTTCTCAAAGTATAGCATAAGGGTGCTTTAATAGGCAATTTGCTTGTGGAAGGGAATTAAACCGGAGGAGAGGCTGTATTAAGAATATAACTGTGTTCGATACGGTTACCACGAACTGTTGGCTCCCAAGTTGAAACCGCCGGAGCTTTTTACTTAGATGCTACAGTCCCATTTCTTGGGCTAGTAATTCTCGATGATAATCAGCATCACCCAATGTGAGTTCTGCGGCTTTTGCCCGCTTTGAGTATAAGGGCATATCATGGTCTTCCATCAAGCTCACGCCGCCTATACTTTGATGTCCTAGTTTAGTAACTCGCTTATAAGCTTCGCTCACCCAAGCCTTTGCCATGGCAGCTTCTATGGTATAAGGCAGCCCTTCGCTGATTTTCCAGGCCGCTTTATAGCTAATGAACCTTGACGTATCAATATCAGTTAACATATTGGCGCAATGGTGCTGAATAGCTTGGAAGGAACCTACGGGTACTCCAAACTGTTTACGTTCTTTCACATAATTTACAGTCATTTCTAAAACTTGCTGAGCACCGCCTACCATTTCAATACATTTAGCTACTGCAGCCTTACGTAATACCTTGTCCAGTTCTATATTTCCCTGTCCTTCCTTTCCGATGACGTTATCCTTAGGTACCTTTACTTTGTTGAAAATCACTTCGAACTGCTTATCACCATCAGTGGTTTTGAGCAGCGTGTGGCTGATACCTTGGCTTTTGGTGTCTACAAGAAATAAGGTAACTCCGTTTGAGGTTCTAGCGACACATATAATGTATCCTGCAACATGAGCGTAAGGCACAAAAAGCTTTGTGCCGCTAATTATGTAATTCTTGCCCTCCGCCATTGCCTTTGTAGTTACTTTTCCGACATTGTAGCCTCCGCCAGGCTCCGTAAGCGCTAGCGTGACAATCAGGTTTCCCTGAACGATCCGCGGTAACAATTCTTGTTTCTGGGTCTCATTCCCCATTTCAAGTATGGTCATGCCTGCTAAAACCACAGTGCTGAAGAAAGGACCTGGCAGACAGGCTCGCCCCATTTCCTCAAGAAGAACAGCTAGGTCAAGGAAACTGCCGCCGCTGCCACCATATTTCTCGGGAAACACCAGCCCCATCCATCCCAAGTTCGCCATTTTTTCCCACAGTTCCAGTGAATAACCTCTTTCATCACCCGTCATTTGTCTCACCAAGCTTTTGGGACATTCCGTAGTGAGAAAATCGCGGGCCATCCTTTTCAGCATTTCTTGTTGTTCGCTTAGACCGAAATTCATCTGCCTTGTTTCTCCTTTATCAAATGAGCTTGCCATGATTTTATAAATCAAGTCAACCTAAAGGTAATCCCAACCCTCTAAGAGCGATAATGTTTCGCATGATCTCAGAAGTACCGGCGTAAACCGTTTCAATAAATCCCCAACGATAATGGAGTTCTGCTTCACCGCGAAGCGGGGTCCACTTGGAGCCTGTTTGCAATTGTCCCCTTGGGCCTATTATTTGCGTCGCGACGTCAGCTAGGCGATAGGCTGCTTCTGTAGCAAACATTTTTTGCATAGCTGATTGATAGTTGGGCACTTCACCTTTATCAAGAATGAAGGCAAGCTGATAGTAGAGCAGGCTGGACAACTCCAGTTCAATGGCCGTTTCAGCCAGTTTTTGCCGGATGACTGGGTCTCGGCTAAGTAGCTTTCCGTCGCGTTTTGTCTCTTTAGTATATTGAACAAGCTCGTCAAATATGCGTCTGAAACTGCCGACAGGAAACATCCGTTCAAAATCCAGGGCGGTCATTATGTAGTAGAATCCCTTGTTCTTTTCACCGACGAGGTTCTTCTTTGGAACTTTGACATTATCATAGAAAACTTCATTTGTTTTCCAACCGGCTATTGTTGTCATATTGCGTATGGTGATCCCCGGGCTCTTCAAATCTACAATCAAGAGTGAAATACCACGGTGACGTTTAGGCGTTGTTGTATCTGTTCGTACTCCTAACCAATGATAATCGGCGAAGTGGGCATGGGTATTGAACATCTTCTGACCATTTAGCAAAAAATAATCCCCTTTCTCTTCAGCCTTTACCTCTCCCTTTGATGCAGCTTGTATCTCTGCCATATCTTCGGCCCGCATCTCAAGTGCTGCCAGGTCTGACCCTGCCTGAGGTTCGGTATAGCCAAGAGCCATCTCTATCTCGCCTTTAGCGATGCGGGGTAAATACTCCTTTTTCAACTCATCGCTGCCAAATCTTAGGATAGTTGGGCCAGCCATGGTGGCACCTACAAGCGATACAGGTGCTCCAGCATAAGTCATCTCATCGCGAATGATAAACCCCACCATCTCCGAACTGTTCATACCCCCGTATTCTTTTGGCCAAGTAGGGCACAGCCAGCCTCGGGCTCCCATTTTCTGAATCAGTCGGCGTCCGTGTATAGGGCCAGCCCCTCCACTGTATTCCACCACCTCAGCAATAAGTTCAGGCGTAACTTCTTTTTTGAGAAAATCACGCACCTCCTGCCTGATCTTTTCCTCTTCCGCAGTGAATGCGAAATCCATGTTTGCCTCCTTGCATTATAGATGCGACGGTGGAGTCAATGCACTGTCCTTGGCGGTGAGCAAGCTCAACTAGTGTAACAGACACAATCTCTGACTTCAACAATCTAAAGTTGGGTTACCTACTCAAATTACTTGACACGTGCTCCAAAAGACAACTGTCTATGTAAGCATTAACTGCATAAGCGTAATATAAGTTTAAAAAAGCCCCCCTTTTGCAAAGGGGGGCTTGCTATTACGTCTTATTTGGATTAGTTTAGACAAGCCCAATCTTTTGAGCGACCAACTCCCTGTGGAAGTCAGTGCCGCCGAAAGCAATATCTGCAGCTTTAGACCTGCGATAGTAAAGTGGTATATCGTGGTCATAACTAGTGGCAATTGCGCCGTGTAATCTTACGGCCCATTTGCTTACATTTTTGTAGACTTCATTCACATAAGCCTTTGCCATGGAAGCTTCTTTAGCACAGGGAAGCCCTTCGGACTCCATCCAGGCGACTTCGTAGACTAGGTAACGGCTCGTCTCCATTGCCGTCCACATATTAGCCATTATGTGCTGAAGTGCCTGAAATGCCCCAATCGGCCGGTCGTATTGTACTCGTTCCTTGGAGTAAGCTACAGTCATATCTACACAAGTTTGTATAGCCCCGATGGATTCGGCACATTTGATAATTGAACCCTTCCGCAATAAGGTTTCAATAATAGGCCATCCTTCGTTTAATCTTCCCAACATGTCTTTGTGGCCTACATGCACATTTTCAAATTTGACCTCACATTGTTTATCTGCGGCCATTGTAGGTATCACTTCACAATAGACCCCTGGCGATTTAGAATTAACTATGAAGAGGGTAATTCCTTTTTCAGGAGGTGCCTCGATTTTTGTCCTAGTAGCACAGATAATGTAATCGGCAACATGGGCCATTTCCACGAAGAGCTTCGTACCGTTAATTAGGAAATCATCTCCCTGAGGTGTTGCCTTAACATTAATTCCTGAAGCATTGAATGTACCCTCTGCTTCAAGAATAGCTGTAGTGAGAATTATGTCGCCCCGGGCTATTCTGGGTAGAAACTCCTTCTTTTGCGCTTCAGTGCCTGCTTCGAGAATTGGGAAGGTGCTCGTTACAGTGGCGATGAATGGACCGGGCACAATATTCCTGCCCATCTCTTCCATTAGAACTGTCAAGTCTTGGAAGGTATAGCCCATGCCATCGTACTCCTCAGGAATGATTAATCCCATCCACCCCAATTCAGCCATCTTCTTCCATAGTGCCGGAGAATATCCCTTGTCGCTCTGTTCAAGCTCCCTTACCAGACTCTTAGGACATTCTGTGGCCAAGAAATCGCGTGCCATTTTCCTAAGTATCTCTTGTGCTTCAGTAAATCTTAGATCCATGTTTTCCCCCTTAGTTGACACTCAGCCTTCATTTCATTCTAGGTAAACCCAAACCGTACCAGGCAATAATATTTCTTTGTATTTCGTTCGTACCCATAGAGATGGTGGTGACAAAACACTCCTGGTACATTTTTTCCCATACCCCTTGCATAGGAGCCCAACGTGAAAAACTCACCTGACCGTAGGGACCTAGTATATCCGTAACTGTGAAGGCGAAACGCTCTCCTAGCTCGCTGGAGAATATTTTTACAGCTGCTGCATCCATCAAAGCCATCTCATTTCTGTTCTGTAAATCGGCTACCCTGTACGCTAAAGCCCGTGCTGCCTCTAGTTCGCAGGCTAATTCAGCAACACGGTTGCGTATAATCGGGTCTTTAGCCAAAGGTTGACCATTTCGTGTCGTTTCATTACAAAATTTCACTAAATCTTCTAATGCACGAACGAGGCTCATGATTTCACTAATGCTAGACCTTTCAAAACCAGCGAGAGTGTTTACTACCGCCCAGCCCTCGTTTTCCGCCCCCACAATGTTTTTTGCTGGCACATGGACATCATCAAAATAGACCTCACAGTATGGCGTACCCCTGTCCATATACGGGATTGGCCTAACCGTGATCCCCGGGGTTTTCATGTCAAGCAAAAGGAAAGAAAGATTGTGATGCTTCCGGGCATTTGGGTCTGTCTTGAACACCCCAAAGCCCCAATCAGCACGATGAGCGCCAGTATTCCAGGTTTTTTGACCGTTAATGATATATTCGTCACCTTTCCTTATTGCTGTGGTGGACAAGGCAGCCAGATCTGAGCCCGCATTCGGTTCGCTCCAGAGTTCGCACCACATGACTTGCGCCTTGGCAATGGGTGGCAGAAACTCTTTCTTAATCTCTTCTCTTGCTACCTGCAAAAGCGTAGGAGCAAGCATCTGCACTCCAAATATATCTACGCCTGGAATTCCATGATATCCTCTGGCTTCAGCAAAAAGGACTCGGTCCATCATATCACCCATACCGCCATATTCGGCGGGCCAGGCAAGGGCAAGCCAACCTTTCTTGGCAAATTCCTTAGCACAGTGGAGATGATACTCCCAGCCTTCATCATCGGCAAAGACGGATTCCACTCCCACAAAGCTAGGGGGTTTCTTCTTCTCCAGCTCTCTACAGACGTCGAAAAACTCCTTTCTGCGTGCTTTTTGTTCAGCAGTAAGCTCGAAATCCATTTAAACCTCCCTTGTATTCTACTCTATTTGATGAAGTTGCATTGGCTTCTTTTAAAGGAACTTTAAACCAATTTTTATATTCGGCATTCCTCTTGTTATTGCAAACTTTGGAAGAGGTTATTTTTTAGCGGTGTTTAACGTCCTCTATATGGTAGTGCAGAATTCCAGCGGGTGCCTTAACTTCAATTCTTTGTCCCTTCGTCCGGCCTAGTAAAGCTTGCCCCATAGGCGAAGCAACGGAGATCATACCCTTCAGTGGGTTAGCTTCGCGCGGATCGACCAATGTGTAGTTTAATCGTTCGCCAGAAGCCATGTCTCTCAATACCACAGTATCACCGAAGGTTATTTTTTGGTCGCTAGTTTCTTGTTTAGTAGTCACAAGCGTGGCCATTTTTAGAGTTGATTCCAGCTCTCTAATACGCGCTTCCAACTGACCTTGGTATTCTCGGGCAGCATCTAGAGGCGCATTTTCACGGAAATCCTTATCGGCGGCTGCTTTTTGTAATTCCTCAGTTACGCGCAGACGCTCGTTCTTGAGAGAGTTAAGCTCAGCCTGCAAGGCTGCATAGCCTTGGCTAGTTAGCAAGACTTTCCTATGGTGGTATGGTTTTGGATGAGAAAGTGATTTGGCTGCGGTCTTCTTAATTTTAAGATGAGTGGACAAGTTTGTTTTTGTTAGACCCTGTTTATACGCATAGGCAAGGAAAGTTTTTATTATCCCGAGCTTTTCAGCTACCTCACTGGTCGACGAAGCGACCTGCTCCGCATAATTCGCGACTTCTGGTGCACTAAGTCCGCTGATAGAACGTTTTTCTCCATACCAGCGTACAAATTTGTGAATTTCTTGTTGGGCCCTTAATCTTTCCTCTGAAGGTAGCGTTATAATGAACTCTGTGGCAACCTGTCCTAGACTGCGATTATCGTGAGGTAAACTTGGCGTGTTCTTCAAGGCCATTGTCCTGGTTTCAGTGCAAAAATAATGATAGACCAGTCAGATGGATAATGTCAAATGTGATCTGCTTGACAAATAAGGCTGACCATTTTAGAATGTGTGCAATTATTTTGCGTACAAATTATAGGAAGCCAGCCATGTACGACGCTACAAAGCACATCTGCTTTAACTTGGGCAGAGTTATGCGTCGTGTATACGAGTACTATGACAAACGTTTATCACCTTTTGGTTTAACTCCACCACAGTACTTTGTGTTCAATGCCCTATGGATGGGCGATGGTATCACCATCGGTGAGCTAGGCGAGAGAGTCTCTCTGGATAGTTCCACACTCACCGGCATCATCGACAGGATGGAAAAAAACGGTTATGTAGAACGCAAGCCAAATCCCGATGATAGAAGGTCTGCATTAGTATTTCTGACCGACAAGGCAAAAAAACTTGGCCCTCGCATCTTGAAATTCGCTGACGAGCTAGACGCAACCTTAAAGCGGCCATTTTCCAGAAAGGATATGGCAACTTTTGAGAGAGTTCTTAGGGCCTTAGGGGAGACAAGCAAGCAGCAAGATGGAGACTAGCTTAAAAGACTAGGTGGCTCAAAAAGATTAGGAGGACAAAGATTAAAAAAACTGAACTGTGCGAATTTCTGAAAATCGAGTACCCCATCATTTTGGGTGCAATGGGAGGTATCTCCACTGGCAAGTTAGCTGCATCTGTATCCAATGCAGGCGGTCTTGGCTCAATAGCCACAGCTTTTATTTCAGTTGAAGAAGCTCGGCGTGAAGTTC
>CAZJVJ010000009.1:53637-58778 GCA_964549635.1 uncultured Dehalococcoidales bacterium | reverse complement strand
AGAGGAAGGGAGCCCTCTCTCCCCTGGTGGGAGAGAGTTAGAGTGAGGGGGACTTTCGTCTTCGCTACTGGCGAGCCTAAAGGGCCGCATCACATCACTTAGCTGGCAACTTTGCCAGCACGGCGAAGTAGGTGAAGTGCCCAACGCGGCTGACGACGGTGTTAGGTATTTCGATGCCGCCGCTGGCAACGTAACCTGCTGTCTCCAGAGGCGTCCATACCTTCTTAGCCTCGTCGTAATAGGCGATTACCGCTGTACTACCTGCCGGCAGCTTGTTTTCATCGTAGGTGATGATGAGCCTGGCATCTTTGGAGAAGGTCAGGCCTCCTGGGAAAGCCTGATATGCGGCGATTAGCTGGTAGCCTGGTGGTGCTGCTGGCGGTGCGGCATTTATGAACACGATGTCGTAGTCCTCGTTCAGGTAGGTTGGTGTGCCGTCGGCATTGAGCACGAGCGTGCCGGCGGGTATCTCCAGCGTGACAGTGCCATCGGGGCTGGTGACGCGGACAGCGTTTATCAGCCTGCCTTCAGGTGTCACCGGGTACTCGGCGGCGGTGCCCAGTATGTCGAGGGTGATGACCAGCCTGGGCATGTACAGCATCGTGCCCCCCGGTGTTGTGCCCTCAATCGTAATTATCTGGTCTCCAAGCACAAACTGGTTCCCGGCCACATCAAAGACCAGGTGGCTGAGCGCATGCTCGCCAATGCCGTTTATGACGAAGGCGGTCTGAAATGTATTGGGACCGTAGCCGTTGACCACCGGGGCTTGAGCCCAGGTCATGCCGCCGTCGACGCTGTACCTGATGTAGTCCACGCCAGAGGTGGCATCAGTGCCGGTGAGCGTGACCGTGACCTCGGTGGCGCCGGTGCGTGCGGCATTCTTGGTCAATGAAGGCGGAGTCTGGTCTACTTTGACCTTTTGTGCCTGTAACACGGTGGTGTGACCGGCATAGTCGCTTGTCTGGTGGGTCAGGTCGTAGCCGCCGTCATTTTCGAGTCTGAAATCTGTCTGGGCGGTTGTGGTGCGTTCAGGGTAGCCATTGACGACGGTCTCATCGCCGTTAACGGTGTATTTTATTTGGTAGACACCCGAGGTAGCGTCTTCAGCAGTGAGAGTTACTGTAACCGGTGAAACGTACCAGCCGTTTTTGCCCAGGGTGCCATCGAGGCTTTTGGTCAGGGTTGGTGGCACGGTATCTATCTTGATGTATTGCGGGCTTTGGGCGGAGCCTGGATTGAGGTCAGAGCTTAGCGCCGGGTTTCCAAGATCCCAGGCAACGTGGTACAGTTCGTTGACCCCTTGGTCGCTGGCGCCTGCGCCAAGCACGAAGACAACTATCTGCTGGTATGGGGTTCCGGCGGGGTATACCCTTACAGATGTCGTAGGCCCATCGTCGGTGCTATACGAGTATTCGGTATAAGCGATGCCGGAATCCGTATCCGTAGCCCGGAGCGTGACCTGGACTGGAGAGATATACCAGCCATTGGTGCCTGTTGTTCCACTAATTTCTTTCTCCAACAGTGGCGGTTCATTTGTGGGAGGTGTTTCTTGAAGATTGACCCCAATAGTCCTTAGGTATTTTACTGAACTAAGTTCTACTGTCATGAACATTGAGCCGCCGGGCCAGTCTCCGGCACCCTTGATCGAACCTGAGGGTGTAGCAAGATGCCCTGCCCACAGTAGGTAGATGGGAGTGGTCTGGCCTGAGGGCTGCAAATAGGTGTCGATGTATCGGTAGACATTACGACCCATTTCGTACTGCGTAGGGCCCGTCGCCTCAGAGCCAGTAAATGAAGCGTTGTAAAGCCAGAAGTAGCCTGTACCACCGGGAATGGCTGTAGTATCTGTGGGAATGCCGGATACACCTGGGACAGACGGGTTGTAGGTAGTGTTGAAGGTGGTCAGATAGTCATACCCATAGCAGATGATTGGAGACCCAGGATGACCGGTCTCTTTGTATGCGTAATCGTAAGTGATGGTGGCGGTTATGGGGTTACCGCCCGGGTTTGTTATGTGGAGATAAAAGGGTATCGAGTCGCCCTCGTTATATGATGAATTGCCCGGGTTGAGGCTGGAAAATACCCAAATTCCTGATATGTTAGCCCAGCCATAAAGCTGCATCTCAGTTTGGGGAGGCTTTCCACTAGCCCCGCCTAGCTTGATGTCGCGGCTGTCGTTGGCGAAGACTGTGGCGCCGGTGAGCGCCGTGCCGAGGCACAATGCCAGGACAGCCAGCGCCGTTATGGCTTTAAGCCAGAATAGTTTCCTTCCTTTTATTTGTGTCATATTTCATGCCCTCCTTTTGGTAATCTTCTCTCTGGTTTACTATGGCGGAGCTCGAAAGCCCCGCAGCTAGATTTTTCAACTCTTCTGTACTACATTTTTAAAAAAGCAAAACCGCCCCGTTTTTTAGGGTCGGTTTCACTACTGGCTCCGCACCACCTAAGTGACCACGTTACCGGTGGTGGCTCATCGCTACCCCAGGCTAACCGGATAGCACAGCGTATGCTGTGCAACTTCCTATATGAAGTTTACTCCGTCGCACTGAGGTTGTCAAGTATCTTATCCTCACTTTACCTCACAATCGTAGGACTTTTTTCCTATTCCTCACTGGTACCAGTTTCTCAGGGCAAAGCTTGACCTTTGTGTGATGTGTGGTGAGTTTAGGTATGTTAGAGTAGTTTCAGGAAGGTTGGAATACGTTTTGTGAGGAGAAAAGACGATGGCACAGATGTATAGGACAGAATATTATCTGACGGCGAGGGAGCTTGCCCGGCTGCTGAATGTGCATATCAACACGGTGAGGCGGTGGAGCGACAGGGGGTTGCTAAAGGCTTATCGCATCGGTCCACGGGGCGACCGCCGCTTCAGCAAAGAGAGCATCGCCGAGTTCCTGGCCAGCCATGGCTGCAGGCCTTGCAGTGGTAATGTGCGCCGGGAACATGTGATAGTGCAGTAGCCCCGATTATAAAATGGGAGAAATAAGGAGGGGCAGGCTCGTCAGAGCCTGCCCCTCCTTCTATGTAGTGCGAGGCTTTAGCCTGGCTGATATGGCGCCCTGAGAAGTGGTACCGCCTTTTGGACTATTTGCGGCCGGGCATTTTTATAACCTTTGATATGGCGATCATCACCAAAAGCCACAAAACGAACAGGACGATGCCGACGATGATGAGCACCGATGCCCAAGGCTGGAGCCGTAGCGCCGGTATTAGTTTGAGGTTGGAAGAGGCCAGCCAGTTGAGCATGGCTTTTAAGGGCAGGGCTATCTGCTCCAGAAGCCCAGCTTTCGGCGCCGGCGGTGCCATCGTCGGCGGTGCTGCCTCAGTCCGGAAGCCGAAGGTGATGGAAGGTTCGCTCGGTGCTGGCTCCAGCGCCATCACTCGCCAGAAGTAGTTGCTGTCGTAGTCAAGGGTGCCGTCATACTGGTAGGCGGTGGTGGTCACCTCGGCCTCTTTAACTATCTGCGTCATCGCCGCATCCCTGGTAAGGAGGAACCTGTATTTTGTGGTGCCGGCTAATGGTGCCCAGGAGAAGGACGGCCTGCTGGCCGGCACTCCCATGGCGCCGTTGGCCGGTGATAGCGGTTGTATCCCGATGCTGGTGCCGACCACCGGCACTCCCGCCTTGACGCTGAAGCTCCTCACCTCTGACCACGGGCTGCGGATGTCTTGGCCGGTGGCGGCGTGGCGCACCTTGACTCGCCAGTAGTAGGTCTTGCCGCACTCAAGGTTACCGAATAGTGCCAGCGCTGAGCCCGAAGACATCGTCACTCTGCCAGAACCGGAGAGGTCTATTGAGCCGCCAGAGCGGTTTTTGCCGCTGGCTGTACCGTAACTGCCCGTCGGCATGCTGACGGAGGCCGGCGTTAGACCGCCTGCCGGGAAGTAGGCACAGGGTCTGGTGACATCTGCCGGCCCAAAGCCGCCGCAGGAAGAATCGTCCGTCCAGTCGATAACCAGTATGCTGAAGCCCTTATCCTTGGCTATCTCGATATCGTAGACATCAGCCAGACACAGTTGCTCCCAGCACAGGTTTACCTCAGATGCTCTGCCCGAGACGGGGTCGCAGCCGATGAGCGCCTTGTCCGGCGTTATCAGCCTTGGGCCTCTCTTGGCCAGGCAGTCGGTGTATGCCCAGAGCATTCCAGCCCGTTCATCCGGGTCGTAGACTCTAGGGTATATGACGTTGTCGATGGCATAAAGAATGGTATCGGTTGCCGTCGTGCAGCAGCCGCAGGCTTTGAGCGATGATGGCTCTAAGGTGAACCTTGGCCAGTCATCGGCTATCTGGAGTCCTACCCACAGGAAGTCCCAGGCGATGCCCGGCTTGGGCATACCCTGGAACAGGTCGAGCGTACGCCAGACGCCGAATGTGTCACTGTGCCAATCACGCTGGCATTGCCCTCTTTCTCTTTCACAGGGTCCCTTTATCGGGTCCCAGCCCATTGGACCCCAGCCGGCGGAGTACAGCGCCTCGCCGGTATAGGACACCCAAAGGCCGTAGATGCCGGGCTCATCTGGCGGCGGGCAGCCAACGGCGCCATTCATCGGATCCATCATGTTGGTGTCAGCCCAGCGAATCTGGGCATTTGGGGCGTTGCGGTATATGGAGCCATAGTTTCTAAAGTCATCGCCAATGTAGTACAGGTTATTGTCGTTGAACTTAGGGTGGAAGGCGACGTGCACGTTGCCCATGTGCATCGTCCGTCCGGCGGTTGTCTGGACGGTAAATGACGGGTTATCGGTGTTGAAGTTGGAGGAATAGGCGACTGCGTAGGCTATTTGGTGGTAGTTAGATGCTGCACCTACCAGCACCTTGCCTTCAGGGTAGGCGGCGATGGTGTGGGCACTGGAAATGTTGGTGTCAACGCTCGGCAGGGTTGTTGCCCAGGCGGTGCCGGTGTGGAGCAGCTTCTGGACAAGCCCTCCGGGGGACAGGTTGTACATTACCGTCTTTGACTCGAAGCAGAAGTCCTGTATGGGGTCTCTGGCCGTGATGGTCGCCCAGTAATCGCCGTAGTCAGGCGACCACGCCTGTGCCCTGGTGTTCCAGGCTGCCCAGGCGATGAGCTCTCCCGGTGGGTCAGCGCAGTAGGGCACGAGTCTCAAAAGCGCTAAGTCGGTCTGCTTCTGGGTGCAGT
>CAZJVJ010000009.1:0-53627 GCA_964549635.1 uncultured Dehalococcoidales bacterium | reverse complement strand
CCAGCGCAGTGACGCGGGTGAGCACCCTCTCCCAGTAGGTGCCAGGAGGCATGGCTGTGTAGGGGGACTCGACCTCGCGGTTACTGCTTGAGCGCCATACGCTGTCGAACTCATCGCAGCCAGTCTGGTCAAACCAGTTGACGTTGACTGAGGCCAAATAAATGGTCTTGCAGTCGGGCGACACGGCGACATCGGTGAACTTAACGATTTCAGTGTCTATAAGCCCTGTCTGGTTCCAGGTCTCGCCGTTGTTGCGGCTGATGCCGAAAGCCGACTCGTCCCACCTCACCCAATTGAGATAGCCGTCTGGCCATTCAGGGGATATGCAGTTGATTGAACCGTTTGGCGTTGAAAATGGGCCAAGGCAGGCTGAGCTGGTGCCGACAAAGGCGAGGTCGCCATCCGGCGACCAGGCGACCTGGGCATTTCCGTAGCCGTCTTTGCTACCCGGGCTACAGGTGCCCTGGTTAGCGGCGCCGGTGGTCGGCTTGACCGCCGGGTACCAGCAGGGGATAGGACAGACGGTGGGCGCGTCGGTAAACCAGGTGGGGACTGTGGCAGTGCATGGCCAGCCGTATCGCTCGCCAACCAAAAGTTTGCCCGAGGCATATGTGCCCAGATAGGCGATGCTGGAAATGTCCTTTCCCCTCTCAACGGTGGTGTCCATCAGGACGTATACGACAGTATCATCAATTCTGTAGATGCCGTTCTGGTTCGTGGGGTCTTTAGGGTCGGAGTAGAAGGAGACATAGGCCCGGCGCAAGGAGGCTGCCTGCCCGGAGAAGTCCGAGGGCAGCTCCAAATCGGCGACGATGATGGTGGAGGCATCAGGGGAAGCGCCTGGAGGAGATGCCGGGTTTTTAATTTCGATGGGCGGAGACCAGATGGTGGTATTGTTGTCTAAATCATGGGAGCCGTAGGTGAGGAAGGTGCCGGGTGGAGTAGCTGCAGGTGCAGCGGAATAGACAACAACTATTGAGCCGTCGGAGGCGTAGGTCGGTGAAAATTTGGCGGCAACGACGTCGCCGCCGGGGTTAGACCAGTTGCTGCCGGCGCCGGTCTGGTCCCGCCAGGAACCGAAGGGTGAGCTGTTGCGCACCCAGACCTTTCCCATGCCCAGCCCGGTGCCGTCTCGCGTGCCTACTAGTATATCCCGCTGTGCACCATAGCGTGGGGAGATGTCAATGCAACTGATGAAGTCGCCGCTGGGAAGCTCAAGGCCTGTGTCTTCCCAGGTGATGCCGCCGTCCTCTGTCACCCATACTTCAACCGGGCCGTCAAGGGTCGGCGATGAGGTGGCTACTGCCCAGAATCGTTGGTCGTCTGGAGCGATGGCTGCGTCCCAGACGTTGACAAATAAGCCCCATTCTTCCAGCATGGAGTCTCTCAGACCGGAAACCCCGCCCCATGTTCTACCACGAGTCCCTGACGAGTATAGTTGCAACGGTGGGACTACCGTGCCTCGGGTGACGATGGCAAGTAGAATTTGACCTCTGGGACCGACGGCTATTTTGTTCACCTCAGACCTGAGCACGATGTCAGCCCTGTCACCGTAAGAGCCCGGCGTATCGATTGTGCTCCATTTCAACATGTTGGAGGCTGCTTCTGCCGGGCGATTTGGGCTAAATGGCAGTACCAGGCTGGATATGAGCATGACCGTGGCTAAGAGACTAAAAGCAATAGAATGCCTGCCTTTGATCTTCCACCTCCGTGACTGAACAGAATACTCACCTGATATTAGCATGATGAGAGTTGAATGCGGTGCCTTTTGGTGATAGCTTTTTCACTTTGTTTTTCTGCAAAAATCGTTTATGAAATAATATATAAGATAGGTGGTGATGTCAATACCTTTTGGCAAAGATTTCAGAAAAATTTGGCAGGTGCTGGCCCGCCCCCATGGCGCCCCTGAAGGGTCGCACGGCATCGGTTGGTGGACTGCTTTCATTGCCTTGACGGGGTGTGGAACAATTGCATAGAATGGTATTCGGCGTGGATTTTGCCGGTAAGGAGTTTTGTTATGGACTTAATTGATGGAATGTTGCGTGGGGATGTGCTCTCCCTGGCGAAGCTGATCACCCGGGTTGAGAGAGATGGGGCCGATGTGCCACAGATAATGAAGGCGATTCATCCGCACCTGGGCAGGGCTTATTGCGTGGGTATAACCGGGCCGCCGGGCGCCGGCAAGAGCACCGTGGTTGATAGGCTTACGGCGGTGATGCGGCAGCGGGGCTTGACCGTGGGCATAATTGCGGCCGACCCTACCAGTCCGTTCAGCGGCGGTGCGGTGCTGGGGGACAGGATAAGGATGCAGCAGCATTATCTGGATGAGGGGGTGTTCATAAGGAGCATGGCGACACGTGGCAGTCACGGTGGCCTGCCACGGACTACCGGCGGTGTAATTAAGCTCTTGAGTGCCTTTGGCAAGGACTTCATTCTGGTGGAGACGGTGGGGGTGGGACAGACCGAGCTCGATATTATGGAGAATGTGGATACCATTGTCGTGGTGCTGGTGCCTGAGGCAGGCGATACCATTCAGACGATGAAGGCCGGACTGTTTGAGATTGCCGACATTTTTGTGGTAAACAAGGCGGACCGTCCCGGGGCGGATAATCTGGTCGCCGAACTTCAGACGATGCTACATCTTCGGTCTGAGGAGACCTGGTGGCAGGTGCCGGTGCTGGCTACTGAAGCCATCAACAATGTAGGCATTGAGGAACTTTACCGGCAGATTGAAAAACACCGCCAGACGCTGGAGGAGACGAGCCGGCTGGTGCAGCGGCGTCAGGAGCAGCGGCGGCGTGAATTTGTGGAGATAGTCGAGCGCAGGGTGGCAAACGAGCTTTTCCGGCTGATTGAGCACGATGAGGAGCTGGGCCGTTATATGGCAATGGTCGAGGCGGGTGAGATTGACCCGTATTCGGCAGCCGATGAGGTACTACGGCCGGGGACTTTGATGGCCAGCTGGTCACGGCAACTGGCCAAGCGAGAGTCTGCAGGTTAGGGCAGGGTAGAGGTGGCTAAAATGAATAGCGAGCCTTCGCAAAGGTCTGGATTTTCACGCGACTGCAATTCCCAGCAAAGTCACACAAAATCAACCCGTTCAGGGACGACGCGTAAATACGACGTTATTATCGTTGGCGGTGGTCCGGCCGGGCTCTTTACTGCGCTGGAGCTGTGCCAGGCAGGCGACGCCAAAGTATTGCTGCTGGAAAAGGGTAAGGACATCGATGCCCGAAAGTGTACTCTTCAGGAAACGAACAAGAATTGCGTGTCTTGCTTGCCCTGCCATCTGGTTAGTGGTCTCGGTGGTGCGGGAGCCTTCAGCGATGGCAAATTGACCCTGTCTCCGGAGGTGGGTGGGAGGTTGGGGGAGTTGCTGGGGCCTGACCGAATGGGCGAACTTATCGATTACGTGGACAGCCTGTATCTTAGGTTCGGTGCCACCGACCGGATTTACGGAGTTGGTGAGGAGGTGGGCGAGCTGAAAAGGCGGGCAACGCTGGCTGAATTGAGGCTGATACCGGTGAAGCTGCGCCACATAGGCACGGAGCGGTCGCGTCAGGTGCTTAAGGCGATGCGCGATTTCATTATTCGGAAAGTCGAGGTGAGGCTGGAGGAGATGGCGACAAAGATTATGGTGGACAATGGGGTGGTGATGGGGGTTGAGACGGACGGGGGGGAGCGCCTGGAGTGCCGCTATCTGGTTTTGGCACCCGGCAGGGAAGGTGCCGATTGGCTGACGAGGGAGGCTGGACGGCTCAAGCTAAGCTTGAAGTCCAATCCAATAGATGTCGGTGTCAGGGTGGAGGTACCGGCTCCGGTTCTCGAAGAGCTGACATCCGTGCTTTATGAATCGAAGCTGGAATTTTTCTCCAAGACCTTCGATGACCGGATAAGGACGTTCTGCATGTGCCCCGGCGGCGAGGTGATTATGGAGGCTACCGGCGGTGCCGACCCGGTGATTACGGTTAACGGCAACAGCTACGCGGAGCGCAAAACAGGTAATACCAACTTTGCTATTTTGGTGAGCACCACCTTTACAGAGCCGTTTCGTGAGCCCATTGCCTACGGGAAATATCTGGCGCGTCTGGCTAACCTGCTTAGCGGCGGGGTGCTGGTGCAGCGCCTTGGCGATTTATTGGAGGGACATCGTTCGACACCGGAGCGCATCAAGCAAAGCATAGTCGAGCCCACACTGAAGGCAGCGACACCCGGTGATTTAAGCTTTGCCCTGCCATTCCGGCATCTAAAGGGCATAGTCGAGATGCTCCAGGCGATGGACAGACTGGCACCGGGGGTGGCCTCTAGGCATACGCTACTTTATGGCGTTGAGGTGAAATTCTATTCCAGCCAGCTGGAGCTGAGCCCGTGCCTGGAGACCGAGGTGGGTAACATGTTTGCGGCTGGTGACGGTGCTGGTGTCAGCCGTGGGCTGGTCCAGGCTTCAGCCTGTGGCGTGGTGATTGCCCGGGAGATACTGCGGAGGCTGAGCAAGTAGGGAGTTGTGTTAAAGCCTCAGGCCGGGAGTACGCTAAAAGGTCGCACTACATTGTTCGAGTGTAGTGCCAGACATGTGGTGGGAGGCTTCCAGTGCTGACAAAGCCCGCCACTTAACGACCCTGCAGTGTCGTACCACTGGTGCTCCGAATTACAGATGAGCATGTTCTTCGGCATCGATTTGACTTCAAGTGAGACGAAACCGAGTGCCTGCCTTTGTCTGAATGACAGGCTTGAGGTTGTTTACCGCGGCTTTTTGAAGGCGGACGAAGATATTGTAGGAGCAGTGCGGTTAAACCTGCCCTGTGTGGCGGCTATCGATGCGCCACTGAGCCTGCCTCTTGGTCTTTGCTGTCTGGAGCAGGGCTGCGGTTGCCAGCCGATGAATCGGTGGCCGGCGCGATGGTGTGAGCAGGAGCTGGCGCGGCGAGCAACTCCGTGCTACTTCACTAACAAGAAGTCGCTAATTAAGCGGATGGCGTACCGAGGCATGGCACTAAAGCAAAGACTGGCCCACCAAAACTGTGAGGTCATTGAGGTCTATCCCTATGCCAGCAAGGTGCGTCTTTTCGGCAAACCTGTGCCGCGCAAGACCACCGCTGAAGGTGAGAGATGGCTCAGGGAAAGGACAGGTGAGCTCTTGAAAAGTCAGCAGCCTCTCCTCGAGCGATGGAGCCATGACCTGTGTGATGCGGCCATTGCAGCCTATACCGGCTTTCTCTATGCCGAAGGTAGGACTGAGGCGGTGGGTGATGGTCAAGAAGGTCTGATTTATGTCCCCGCGGCTGAGACTTGACTTCTTATAGATAGCTGCGGTCGTAAAGCAGACGGTTTATCAGTATGCTTTTGATGCTGGTAGCTGTCCTGAGGTCAGCGCTGAGGTCTGCGGTGAGGCGGCGGATAACGATGATGACAAATATGGCTGCAAAGGCTAATGTCATCTCCAGTGGCTGTTTCAAGCCCCAGGAGGCTATTGGTGCTGCCAAAAATCCGGTGAACATCCCCAGTGGCATGCTGTTGCTTGCCGGGCCACCGAAGCTGAAGCGTTCGCTGAGCGTTTGCCCGGGTGCCATAAGGCGGGGGATTGTTCTGATGCCAACGCCGATGAGTACGGGTATGGCAAATATAATGAAGACCAGATAAGCGCTGGGGGATGTGGTCATACTGAGGCCGGTGGTCAAAGCGATAATTACCCCAATACCCGGTGTGTTCCCCTTCTCGCCATCGAACTTGCGGAATACAGGCCACATCTGGCCGGCTACGGCGGCGACTCCAGAGGCGGCTATGGCGGCCAGGTGGAGGCGAAAGACGAAGCCAAGGACAATTGGAATAACTCCCTTTAGGATGTCAACCAGCACTCCGGAAAAACCCTCGAGGCGACCTACTTTATGCCACAGCGCCATGTGCAAATCGTTTTCCTGGGAAAGGTCAACACCCCGAACACGAGCTATAAGGAGCATGTAAGGTAGCGAACCAAGAAGGTAGGCACCGATAACCAGAGCGATGTCAGCTAATAGCATTCAGTCCTCCTGTCGCCTATAAAGTTTATCAGGGAAACCGGGATTTGGAAAGCCAGCTTTTTGTGTCAGTCTCTCTGGGGCGAGATTGTGATGGAGGTTTTAGTCTTGTGGCAAGAAGGCAGCGCCTATGGAACCCGGGCCCAGGTAGACAGCAACTACTGCTGTCGCCTCGGTGATATAGGTCTCGTAGCAGTTGAATTCAGCGCGCAAACGCTGCTCCAGTTCAGTGGCTTCATTTTTGAGGTTTGTATGGACGATTACGGAACTCACCTTCTTGCCCCCTATCTTTCCTCTTATAGCCTTAATCATCAGTTCAACTCCCTGGGCGCGGCTTCTAACCATTCCTAAAAAATGGGCCTGTCCCATTCGGTTGGTTACCAACGGCTTTATCTTAAGTAAGGAGGTTGCCCAGGCCCCTGCTTTTGGGGCTCTGCCCCCTCTTTCCAAATATTTTAGTGTATCCAGCACCATGATGATTTCGGCTTTGGGGATGACCTGTTTAACTTTGGCAACAACTTGGTGCAAATTGTCACCTAACCTGACGGCACGGGCTGCGGTCAGAACTATTAAAGCCTGGGCTGCGGATGCGGTGTAGCAGTCAAGCAGCTCAATCCGCAGCTTGGGCAATTGTTTTTTGGCAGCCTCTATGGCTGACTGTATTGAAGAGAAAGTGGCGCTGTAGGTGGAGGCGACCGTGAGGCATAGGATTTCCTTTGTCTTCTCTGCCAGACGGTGGAAGACCTCCAGAAATGTACCGGGCGGTGGTGCTGAAGTTGTCAGAAGTTCGCCTGCTTTTAACAGATTATAGACCTGCTGGGGGATAATGTCGATGTTGTCCTGATAAGTCCTATCTCTGTGGTGAATATACGCGGGTACTGCTTCAATCCCATACTCAATTTTTATCTCTTCAGGTAAGCAACTGGCGCTATCAGTGACTATGGCAACCCTGCCCATTAAATTTTCCCCTCTTTCATACCTCGGACAACTAGGCTAGGTTAGCACGTTGTATCTGCATTGTCAACAGATCAAATTGTAACTTGCCCGAAAACTAAAAACTATATCGATATTTAGGGTTAGATACTTTCAGGCGCTGTCCGTGTATGATAGAATAATTAATTATCAAATCTCATGGAGGTGGAATATGAAAGTTCGAGATGTCATGACCTGGAATGTGGTTTCTGTGTCGAGTGACACACCGATAATGGAAGCCAGAAAGATTATGGAGGCCCACAACATCCGCCGTTTACCCGTAATTGACAGGGGTAAGCTTGTGGGAATGGTGAGCAAAGAGCGAATTGCCCGTACGGGTCCGTCACCGGCTACCAGCCTGAGTGTCTGGGAGATTAACTACCTTCTGGCAAAGATGACAGTCAAAGAAATAATGAGGAAGGATTTGGTCACGGTTCAGCCGGATACATCAGTGGAAGCTGCTATAGCTTTAGCCCAGAGCAAGGGAGTGGGCGCACTGCCGGTAGTAGAAGACCACAATGTTGTAGGAATCGTCACGACGAACGATTTCTTCTATAAAATCTTAAACCCGGTGCTGGGCATAGGTAAGCCTGGCACTCGCCTTGTTGTTTCTAAGGGCTCCGATATCAAGAACCTGCCAGAGGTTCTGGAGATTGTTAAGAAGCACGGGATGAAAATAATTTCTCTCCATAGCATGCCGCCATTAGAGGGCAAGGAAGCGGACCTGTGCCTGCATCTTGATACCGAGGATGCAAGCCGGATTATCAACGACCTGAAAGGCAAAGGCTATTCCGTGGAAGTAGTAGAGCGGTAAAAGGCTGTTTACCGATACTGTGATACAGCCGGGCAATAGTGATATTGACAAAATGCCCCAGGTGTGAGGCATATCAAAAGACGCGGGCTGCCAAGTACCCAAAGTCTGAGTGGCGTATACACTTGGTGTCAGGTGGCTTTGCAATGTGCTAAAATACTTCCGTGGGAATTGAAGCATAATGAGACAGGGGCGTGAGGTCAGTATAACGGTTAAAGTAGCTACTATTCGTGATGGTACTCATGGGATCAGCATAGCTATGCCCAACCGGCTGGTAGGTGAGTGGACAGATAGTGGAGCTATGTCTTTGTCTGTTACTGATGACTACAACGTCCAAATTTATGGCAAGGACGGGGGCCAGCGGTATCTGCTAACCATGCCAGGGAAGCCTCTCAGGGGCGAGCAGCTTTCTGACACTGAAGCAGTTATCATCGTTTGCCTGTAGGTAGCCGGCGGTCTTTTGTTTCGTCTCTGCGAATGTGGCTGGTGATCCAATTTACCAGATGATCAAAAATCGCTTGATTGTGTCATCGCGGGGTGGTGGTGTGAAATTGTTTATTCTGGAATAGCTCTTGCCGATGACCAGTTTTACCTCAAGGTCAAACTGCGGCTCGATAAAGACCAGGCCTCTATCTGTAGTTTCGAAGGCCACTATGGTATGCCCATAACCTTCGGGGTAAAAGATGTCGACTATGGCGCAACGGAAACCCAGAGCTTCGGCATTATTGTTAACCTCAGCGGCGAAGTCAACACAGACGTATTCATCTTGAATGTATTTTTTTGTATTGGTAAGGTCCTGGGCTAAAAACTCTTTCATCTCCTGATATGAGGGGTTTTTAAGCGTGTAGCCTGTCGGTCTTTTTGGTTCAGGCTCAGGTTTATAGCCGGCCTCGTAACCTGCTCTGTATCCGGCCTGATAGCCCTCTTCCTTTCCTTGACTATAGCTAGCTTCATTTCCACTTTGATAGCCGTGTATATAGCCGAGGAACCCGGCGCCACCACAGAGCATGATAAGCGCCAAAAATATGCCCAGGCCGATAGCTATTTTCTGGCTGCAGTCCATAATTCACCCCCGCTTAAGGTCACAAAGGTGTTCACATTTTTGGCGGTGGCTAGTTTACCTCTTTGTCAGCCTGTCTGGCAAGGTTTCGGTGTTCGTCTGATGGGTGATTTAGTGATGGTCGGGTCGAACCGCAATGGTTACCTGGTGGACAAATACAGCGTGGTGGAAGTTTTTTGACGATATGAAGGTAAATAAGGTAGGATAATAAGCTAAACTTAACACTCATTATTACTGTAAGACAATTTTACGATTTTGGGCCGTTCGGCTAAATTGAGAGTAGAGGTGAACAAAGCTTGTTATGCCGTGGTATAAGGGGCGCCATTGCCGTGCCAGAAAATACCAGCGAGGCTATTGTAGCTGCCTGCAAAGAGTTGCTGCAGAGTATGGTGGAAGCTAATGGGGTGGATATTGATGATATAGCCTGCATCCTGTTTACTACCACATCGGACCTTAATGCTGCCTTCCCGGCAGTGGCTGCCCGAGAACTAGGCTGGTCACAAGTTCCCTTGCTATGCGGGCATGAGATGGATGTCCCAGGCAGTTTACATCGCTGTCTCAGAGTGTTAATGTTGTTTAATACTGACAAGAGGAACGAGGAAATAGTGCACGTCTATTTAAGAGGTGCGGAAGTGCTCAGGGGAGAGGAGAGAAGTCCTTCGTAGCGGGCTGGGATAGAATGATTGTAGTAATGAGAATAGGTGCAACTGACAAAGAGATCGCCGAGGTTGTGGCGCGTATTGAAGCTGCCGGCTTTAAAGCGCACGTGTCCCGGGGTGTTGAGCGTACCATAATTGGGCTTATCGGTCACGAGTATCCTGAGGTCCGCGATATGCTTGAAATGCTGCCCGGGGTTGTAGAGGTTATGCCGGTCAGCAAGCCTTACAAACTTTGCAGTCGTGAGTTTTATCCTCAGGATACGACGGTTGAGGTTGGTGGGTTAATGATAGGTGGTAAAGAGATAGTGGTGATGGCAGGGCCCTGTGCTGTGGAAAGTGAGCAGCAGCTTTTGGAAACGGCTAGGGCAGTTAAGGCGGCTGGTGCCACCATTTTACGCGGCGGAGCTTTTAAGCCGAGTACCTCGCCTTATCAGTTCCGTGGCTTGGGTGAGCCCGGGCTTAAGCTTCTGGCTAAGGTCAGGCAGGAAGTTGGGTTGCCGGTCATAACCGAGGTTATGACGCCGGGAGATGTTGAGCTGGTGGCTCAATACGCAGACATTCTGCAGATAGGTGCTAGAAACATGCAAAACTTTGATTTGCTTGTGGAAGTGGGCAGGACGGATAAACCGGTGATGCTGAAACGGGGTCTGTCTGCGACCATTCAGGAGTGGTTGCTGGCAGCGGAATACATACTGGCTCAGGGCAATTCACGGCTCATGCTCTGCGAGCGAGGCATCAGGACATTTGAAACCTATACTCGCAATACCATGGACATAAGCGCAATCCCTGTTATTGAGAAAGTTAGCCACCTGCCGATCATTGCTGACCCGAGTCATGGTACTGGCAAGTGGTATCTGGTCATTCCTATGGCTCTGGCTGCTCTGGCTGCCGGGGCTGACGGGATAATGGTTGAAGTTCATCCTCACCCGGACTCTGCGCTTAAAGATGGCGCTCAGTCGCTTACATTTGAGAATTTTCAGCTTCTTATGTCTCAGCTAAAACCTGTGGCTCAGGCCATTGGTAGGTGCCTAGCCAGCCCGCACTAGAGGAACAGTTATTTGTCCAAGAATATGGGAAAAGCCAGCCATGCAGGTTGAAAAAGAGCTAGCCCGTGTAAGACTGGAAAAAGAGACATTGCTTACGGTAGGTGTCTTTGATGGGGTCCATCTAGGACATAAGCATCTGTTGACCTATTTAAAAAACAAGGCTGGTACCAGCAACCGGCTTAGTGGTGTGGTAACTTTCAAATCCCACCCCCGTGCCGTGCTGTCTGCAGAGAACAAAATTCCGTGGCTAACCGACCTGGATACCAGGATCAGCTTGCTTCAGGACTTTGGTGTTGATATGGTTATTGCCCTGTCTTTTACTCATGAGCTAGCACAGCTCAGTGCACAGGAATTTGTCAAGCTGCTGGTGGAATATATCAAAATGCGTGGCCTGGTAGTGGGCCCTGACTTTGCGCTAGGCAGAGACAGGGAGGGTAATATTGAAAAGCTCCGGCTTCTGGGACAGGAGATGGGCTTCAGTGTTGATGTTGTGCCGGCGGTGATTATTAATGGCGAAGTAGTAAGCAGCAGTTCCATCCGTCAAGCTTTAGCCCGCGGCGACATGAAAAAGGTGAAGGAGATGTTTGGAAGGTATTTTAGTTTGAGCGGGCGCGTTGTAAGTGGTGATGGCCGAGGCAGGACTTTGGGGTTTCCTACCGCAAATATCGATGTGAATCCGGAGCAGGCATTGCCTAGTGACGGAGTTTATGCTACCATCGCACATGTTGGCCAGAAGCTTTTTCCTTCTGTTACCAACGTCGGCTTTCGCCCCACTTTCAGCGGCGATAAGCGTCTAGTGGAAACGTATCTGATTGGTTTCAAGGGGGAGCTACTGGGGCAAAGGCTAACGATTGACCTTGTAGACAGGCTTAGAGAAGAAAAGCGTTTTGGGAGCGTGGATGAACTGAAGTCTCAAATTAGCGGGGATGTGGGACAGGCGAGGCGGATTTTAGCTAAACTGATGAAGCAGGGGTCGACATAAAGTGGTCAAACCTGACATTAAATGGTTGCTAAAACGGGGGGTAGCTGAGACTATAGTTGAGTCTGAGCTGATAAAACTGCTCGAATTGGGGAGACCTCTGAAGCTAAAGCAGGGTTTCGACCCGAGTTGCCCTGATATACATCTGGGGCATGTAGTTGGTTTGAGGAAGCTGCGTCAATTTCAGCAGCTAGGCCATAGAGTTATACTTATTGTTGGCGACTGGACGGCTCAGATCGGTGACCCCAGTGGCCAGTCAACTACGCGTCCAATGCTCTCTGCACAAGAGGTGCAGACCAATGCCCAAACTTATATGGAGCAGTTCTTCAAGGTGGTTGACAAAGAAAAAACGGAGGTGAGGTGGCAGAGCGAATGGTTTAACAAGTTTGGTCTTGATGATGTGATTAAGCTCACCAGCAAATTTACAGTTGCCCAGTTCTTGGCCAGGGAGGACTTTGAGAAGCGGTACAGTTCAGGTCGCCCTATAGCCATCACCGAGCTGCTTTATCCGTTGCTCCAGGCTTATGATTCGGTAGCTATAGAGGCTGACGTTGAATTTGGTGGTACTGACCAGAAATTTAACTGCCTTGTTGGCAGGGAATTGCAGCAGATGCTCGGGCAACGGCCTCAGCAAGTGTTGCTTGTTCCTTTGCTCATCGGCACTGATGGCAGTCAGAAGATGAGCAAGAGCCTGGATAACTACATAGGCATTGCTGAGCCGCCCAATGAAATTTATGGTAAAATCATGTCAATTCCTGATAGTCTCATCCTCGATTATCTCGAACTGGTGACCGACGTTCCGGACGAGGAAATTGCTGAGTTCAGGGAGCGGATGATGGAGCAGAAGATAAACCCGATGGTGGTGAAAAAGCGGTTGGCTTATGAAATAGTAGCCCAGTTCCACGGGGCTCAAGCTGCTTGTGAAGCTGAGGACTATTTTGCCCGGGTGTTCCAGAAGAGGGAGGTGCCGGATGAGGCAATGCTTTTGGAATTTCCCGTTAATACCAGAAGCACGCTAACAGCAGCGCTGGCTAAGGCCGGTCTGGCAAAAAGCCGTTCCGAGGCAAGGCGTCTGCTGGCACAAGGGGCTATTGAAGTAAATGGACAGCCGGTAACGGAAGATATAGATGTATCGGTGCTTAAACCAGGTAGTGTTATCAAGGTGGGCAAGCGTCGCTTTGCCAGAATTAGGCAATTGGGAAACTGATAGATAGAGAGGTGTGATATGCAGCAATTAAGAATACCCGGTCCTACTCCTTGTCCCCCGGAGGTTTTGAAAGCTGTAGGTCGGCAGATGATAAATCACCGGGGCCGTGAATTTGCCGAAATTATCCGTGATGTCACAGCCAAACTGAAGAAAGTGTTTCAGACCAAGAACGACGTTTTTATATTGACCGGCTCAGGTACCGGTGGTATGGAGGCGGCTGTGGTCAATACTTTATCTCCAGGCGACAAAGTACTGGCTGTTTCTTGTGGTTTTTTCGGCGACCGCTTTAGCGAGATTGCTGAAGCATATGGTGCTGAGGTAAAACGCCTGAACTTTGAATGGGGCAAGCCGGTTGACCCAGATGCTGTGCGCCAGGCTTTGAAGGCCGACTCTGAAATTAAGGCGGTGCTGGTAACACATAATGAGACGTCCACCGGCGTCACCAATGACCTGAAAGCCATAGCTGCTATCACTAAGGAGTTCGATAAGCTCATACTGGTGGATGCTATAAGCGGCCTGGGGTCTATTGATTTGCCAGTTGACGCCTGGCACTGTGACGTAGTGGTCACTGCTTCACAGAAAGGCTGGATGGTGCCTCCGGGATTAGCCATGGTAAGTGTCAGTGAGAAAGCCTGGCAGGCTCATAGCCGGGCTAAAATGCCACGTTATTACTGGGACTTCACCATGGCGAAGAACTTTCTGGAGAAAGGGCAGACACCAACGACTCCGGCAGTTTCTGTATTCTTCGGCCTGGCTGTTGCCCTAGATATAATGCTGGCTGAGGGGTTGCAGAACATCTTCACCCGCCATGCCAAGATAGCTACCCTGGCCAGAGACGGAGCCAAGTCAATGGGGTTATCCCTGTTTCCCGAAGAGAGATATGCTTCCAATACCATAACAGCAATCAAAGCGTCGGATAACCTTAATGTGTCTAAATTGCTTCAAATACTTGAGAGTGAGCACGGTGTAACCCTGGCCGGAGGTCAGGGCAGTCTGGCTGGAAAAATCTTCCGTATAGGTCATCTGGGCTGGATTGAGGAGAAAGATATTAAAAAGGTACTGGAAGCCATAGGTAAGGCCGTTCCCAAGGCGAGTTCTTGAGCCGGATTTTTACTGGGACAAAGCTTAGTCTTATCTGAGTGAATGAGTTATGAAAGTTCTTATTGCAGACCCGATAGCTAAAGAAGGAATAGAGGCATTAAAGTCTGAAGCTGAAGTGGACGTTAAACCGGGGCTCAAGCCTGAGGAGCTCAAGAACATCGTCAGCGATTACGAGGCACTGATAGTGCGCAGTGAGACTAGGGTGACTGCAGACATTATCGAGGCAGGGGCAAAGCTTCAGGTAATCGCCCGGGCCGGAGTTGGCCTGGACAACATAGATGTTGATGCTGCTACCAGGCGAGGTATAGTGGTGGTCAATGCACCTACCGGCAATACTATAGCTGCTGCTGAGCATACCATGGCTTTGATGCTGGCCTTAGCCCGCCATATTCCACAGGCCAATACTATGCTCAAATCTGGCGTCTGGAAACGGAGCGATTATATAGGCGTCGAGCTGAAAAACAAGACCCTAGGTATTGTGGGGCTAGGCAATGTTGGTTCAGAAGTTGCCCGGAGGGCTCAGGCCTTTGCCATGCGTCTTATAGGTTATGACCCTTTTGTCTCACCTGATTATGCACGCAATCTGGGTGTAGAGCTTGTCCCCTTTGAGCAACTGCTTAAAGAAGCAGATTTTATCACCCTCCATTTACCCTTGACCTCTGAGACCAAACGGCTGATTGGTCCCAAAGAGCTGAATAAGATGAAGCCGACGGCACGCATTATCAACTGTGCCCGCGGTGAACTTATTGATGAAGAGGCCCTGTTCAAGGCGGTTGAAGGGGGGAAAATAGCTGGTGCTGCCCTTGATGTTTTCGCTAAGGAGCCGGTAACCGATAGCATACTTTTTAAAAGCAATAGAATCGTCGTCACTCCGCACCTGGGTGCTTCCACTACCGAGGCACAGGCAAGTGTTGCTATTGAGGTGGCTGAGCAAGTGCTGGCTGTCTTGAAAGGCCAGCCAGCCAGGTATGCCGTGAATGCCCCGCAGATTCCGGCTGAGCTGTTGGCTGTGCTGGCTCCGTTCTTGCAGGTGGCTTCCACCCTGGGCAGCCTGGCTAGGCAATTAATGGAGGGCCAGATTAACCGCATCCAGATCAGGTACAGCGGTGAGATCGCAAACTATGATACCAGCGCTGTAAAGGCAGCGATCATCGGCGGGTTACTCGAAGGGATAAGCGAGGAAAGGGTGAATCTGGTGAATGCGACCATTATTGCTGCCCAGCGCGGCATAAAGATAGCCGAGCAGAAGGAAACCATCTGTGAAAACTACGCCAGTTTGATCACCCTGGAGGTTGTCACCAATGTCGGAACTACCACTGTTGCCGGCACTGTGCTCCGTGGTGAAACACATATTGTCAGGGTGAACGATTTCTGGCCGGATATCATACCGACCGGCGGTTATTTCTTGTTCAGCGACCACCGTGACCGCCCTGGCCTTATTGGAGCTGTGGGCACTATAACCGGTAAAGCCGACATCAACATCAGTTCCATGCAACTGGCACGTCTCCAGCCCAGGGGCCAGGCCCTGATGATCCTGGCGCTGGATGAACCACTGCAGGAGGCTCAAATACAGGAAATTTTGGCCCTTCCTGACGTATATACTGCTAAACTGGTAAAGCTGTAGTGCTAGTCTCGGTTATGACAGGGTCTGGGTGACCGTTAATGCGGTTGTTTAGGGTATGCCAGCAGGCGAAGCTATTGACATCTTGTAAAGGCGCGGCTAAAGCCGGACACCATGTTTTGATGTTATTTTTAGATGAGGGTGGCTGATGTCATGGGTTTTTAACCATTAAGCCCCGGGTCTGTTTGCCCTGCTGTCTTTTCTTTTGACGAAAATGCTGGGTGACCTATTTACTTTGGCCGTAGATGGGTGTATATTTTAAGCTCGAATACGCCTTCTTCGAAAGGGACTGTCATAGTGGAGGGTCTGGTTTGATGAAAGGGGTTGAGGAGAATAAGGTTGAGACGAACGGTTCAAATGGTTCAGGGGAACTGGCTCAAGCTCTGCTGCGCTGTGCTGGAACAGGGATTTACATCATTCAGGACGGGAAATTTCAATATGTCAATCAGCTGTTTCAGGAACTAACGGGCTATTCAGAGCAGGAACTGTTGGGCATGTACTCTCTCGACCTTGTTCACCCCGAGGACAGGGAAAAAGTCAGGACAATGGCTGTGGAAAGTCTAAAGGGCCATCACGCACGTCCTTATGAATACAGGTTCATAAGAAAGGACGGCGAGGAGATCTGGGTGTTGGAAAGGGTTGTCTCTACAGACTACAGGGGGAAACGTGCCACCGTCGGCAGTTTCATGGACATCACTGATTACAAGCGGTTGGAGGCGGCTTTAGAAAAATCTGAAGAAAGATACCGGACTGTCCTTGACGAGGTACAAGATGCTTATTTTGAAGTAGACCTTGCCGGTAATTTTACCTTTGTTAATGATTCATGTTGCCGTCATTTGGGGTACTCCAGAGAAGAGCTTATGGGAATGAGCTATCGGGTTTTCATCGCCAAGGAGGATGTTGAGGCTGTGTATCAGGCGTTTAATCAGGTTTACCGTACAGGCGAGCCGAACAGGGGCTTTGGTTATAAAGTTATACGGAAGGATGGAGGCACAGGATATGCTGAGATCTCTGTTTCCCTTTTGAGAGATGAAAAGGGCAGGGCTATTGGATTCCGTGGTATTGGTCGAGATGTTACCGAGCGGAAGCTGTTGGAGCAAAAGCTTGCTGATATGGCTATGCATGACCCACTGACTGGCCTGCCTAACAGGATACTATTGAATGACCGTATTACTGTTGGATTAGCTCAGGCACTACGGAACAATAGCAAGCTGGCTGTGATGATGCTGGATTTGGACCGATTTAAGAATATCAACGATGAATTTGGACACAGTGTTGGTGACCGGTTGCTAAAAGCAGCTGGCGAGCGGCTGGTAGGTATTGTCCGTAAGAGTGATACCGTTGCCCGTGTCGGTGGGGACGAGTTTGTAGTGGTGTTATCACAGATTTCCCGGGTGGACAATGCGGTCAAGGTGGCTCAGAAGATTTTAGACTCCTTTCTGAAGCCATTTTTAATTAATGGTCATAAGCTCTATATTACCACCAGCATCGGGATTGCAGTGTATCCCGAGGACGGGAAAGACGTTGAAACCCTGCTGAAGCATGCCGATGCTGCCATGTACTGGGCTAAAGAACAAGGCCGTGCCACCTACGAGCTTTACTGGGTAGAAGGTCGGAGAACTGGCCAGCAGGAGTGTTGGGCGTAGTGGCATTTTGAAGCAGTTGTGACTAACGAAGTACTTTCGAACGCTGCGAGGCTTCAGCCTCGCTAGGAAAGGGGTTAGACAATGAAGCACAGAGAAGGTAATTTCGCGGGGCACAAGGACCTTAAACTTTATTATCAGTGCTGGTTGGCGGATGGGGCGCCTAAGGCGGTATTGCTGGTGGCGCATGGTCTGGCTGAGCACAGCGGGCGCTACAAGAATCTGGTCAATTACTTTGTGCCTAAAGGCTATGCTGTCTATGCGCTCGACCATCGAGGGCATGGTAAGTCAGAGGGCATACGCTGTTATGTTGACCGGTTTGATGATTACCTTCTTGATTTGAAGACCTTTTTTGATATGGTGCGTCGGGAGCATAAAGACACTAGAATTTTCCTGATTGGGCATAGCATGGGAGCGACAATTGGCACTGCCTATGCCTTGGAGCATCAAGACGAGCTGGCAGGGCTGGTACTTTCGGGTGCAAGCCTCACAGCAAGCCCCAGTGTGTCGCCGGCGCTCCTGGCTATGGCCGGGATAGTGGCGGCGCTGGCGCCGAAGTTAGGTGTTACCCCACTTGATGCTTCTGCCATCAGTCGAGACAAGGCTGTTGTTGACGCCTATGTAAACGACCCGCTCGTTTTCCGGGGCAAAATACCTTCGCGCATGGGTGCGGAACTAGTCAAGATGTGGAAGAAACTCCCAGACCGGATGCCTGATATAAAGCTGCCTTTGCTGATTATGCATGGTAGTGCCGACCGGCTGGCAGCGCCGGAAGGTAGCAAACTGCTTTACGAGCGAGCAGGCTCAAAGGACAAGACGCTGAAGCTATATGATGGCCTTTACCACGAAATTTTCAATGAGCCGGAGCACCAGCAGGTAATGGCGGATGTAGAAGACTGGCTGCTTAGACACCTCTAACTTAGGTAAGTACAGTTAGGCAGGAATTTTCCGCCGTATCTTGCTCCTGTTTTGCCTGCCGGAGCTTGTTTGGTGTGTAAAGGTGGTTCCGATTAGCATGCTTGAAGCCTATTTGAAGCAATGTTTTCCTTCGAATTGAGGTCTGCAAATAGTTTGTCTGTATGCTGGCCGCTGTGGTATGCTTGGCCGACGTCTGAACGTCACTGAGAATTTTTAAACTTTTCGCTCATGTCCGGTAAGAGGTATATTCTGGTCATTGACCAGGGCACTACAGGCAGCGCTGCTTTTATTTTTGATGAAGAGGGTCAAATAGTCTCCAGCGCTGATTGTGAAATCCGGCAGATTTATCCTCGTCCTGGCTGGGTGGAGCATGACCCGCAGGAGGTCTTTAACACTTCTCTAGCCGTAGCTCGGGAGGCTCTACAAAAGGCTGGGGTCACTGCTGCTCACGTGAGCGGCATGGGCATCACCAACCAGCGTGAGACTACCGTGGTCTGGGATAGGCGCACCGGTGAGCCCGTGAGCAATGCTGTGGTGTGGCAATGCCGGCGCACTGCCCCTTTGTGTGAGGAGCTCAAAGAAAGAGGCATGAGCCAACCTATTAAGGAGAAGACCGGGCTGGTCGTTGATGCCTATTTTTCTGCTACCAAACTCCGTTGGATTTTGGACAATATACCTGATGGTCAGCAGCGTGCCCAGCAGGGTGACCTTCTGTTTGGTACCATAGATAGCTGGCTTGTGTGGAAACTTACCAGCGGCGCTGTTCATGTTACCGATTATAGCAATGCCTCGCGTACCATGTTGTTCAATATCCACAGTCTCCAGTGGGACAAGGAACTCCTTACTGCCCTGGACATACCTGAAGCTATGCTTCCTCGGGTTATGCCGTCTAGCCAAGTTTATGGTGAGACGGCTGATGGAATTTTTGGGGGTTCAAGCGTGCCCCTGAGCGGCATAGCCGGTGACCAGCAAGCAGCCCTTTTTGGTCAAGCCTGCTACTATGCTGGCATGGCTAAAAATACCTACGGGACTGGCTCTTTTATTTTGCTCAACACCGGTGCCAGACCAGTCCTGTCCCGGAAAGGCTTGGTGACAACTGTGGCCTGGGGGCTTGGCGGCGATGTTGCGTACGCTATGGAGGGTAGCATATTTATCACCGGTGCCGCTGTCCAGTGGTTACGGGATGGGTTAGGACTGATAAAGAGTGCTGCCGAGAGCGAGACGCTTGCCCGTTCCGTGCCCGATAATGGTGGTGTTTACTTCGTCCCTGCGCTCGTTGGGCTGGGTGCTCCCTACTGGGACATGTATGCTCGTGGCACCATCGTTGGTCTCACCCGAGGCACTACCCGGGGACATCTGGCAAGGGCTACACTTGAAGCTATAGCCTATCAAGTTCGTGACGTGGTGGAGGTTATGGGGGCTGAAGCTGGCCTTCAAGTGTCTTTACTTCGAGTAGATGGTGGAGGCACTGCAAACTCTTTGCTGATGCAGTTCCAGGCTGATATTCTGGGTGTGCCGATTCAGCGGGCGGCGGTAGCTGAGACAACAGCGTTGGGGGTGGCCTACCTTGCGGGTCTGGCGGTGGGCCTGTGGCGGGATACTGGCGAATTGGCTCGACAGTGGCGAGTTGCCGAAACTTACGAGCCGAAGATGTCTGCTGACCAGCGCGAGGCTCTTTACGCAGGTTGGAAGCGGGCTGTTGAACGTGCTTGCGCCTGGGTCGAAAGTTGATGCCGGACGCGGTTTACAAGGACAGGGTGGTTGCCCTTAGGATTGGAGAAAAATATGAAAAGGGATATCAGTGCCATTGCCGGCGAGAAATTTGATTTGATTGTAATCGGCGGAGGTATTATTGGCACGGGTATTGCTCGGGATGCAGCCCTTCGTGGCATTAGAACCTTGCTTGTAGAAAAGGAGGACTTTGCCTATGGCACCACCGCGCGCTCCTCTCGTTTGATTCACGGTGGTTTGCGTTACCTGAGGATGTTTGAGTTTCATTTGGTGCAGCAGGACTTGCGGGAGAGGGAAGTGTTACTGAGGATTGCCCCCCACCTGGTGCATCCCTTTCCCTTCATCATTCCCATAACCAGCCTTTTCTACCGCGTGGCTCTGGGTGTGGGCGTGCCCCTTTATGACATTATGTCCGGCCATAAGTCAGTACCCTCACACCGGTACCTCTCTCGCCGTGAGACGTTGGATTTAGAGCCAGAACTTGCCGAGCTGTCCGGTCTGATGGGCTCATATCTATACTATGATTGTCAGGCACCGTTCACGGAGCGGCTGTGTATAGAAAATGTGCTGTCCGCTGTGGAACGGGGCGCTTCCGTCGTCAACCACGCTCGTGTTATAGGTTTTTTGAGAAGTGGTAATGATGTGTGTGGCGTGGAAGTACAGGACACTTTTAGCGGTGAGGTTTACAGGATACGAGCACGTCTTGTGGTGAATGCCGCTGGCCACTGGCTGGACTGTGTCAGAGACCTGGTGCGTGCTGGTTCATCGAGGACAGTCCGGCGGACCAAGGGAGTACACTTGCTCACGCCCAGGCTGACGAAGAGGGCTTTGGTTCTCTTTTCTCCGTCAGACGGTCGTCTCTTCTTCGTAATGCCCTGGCTGGACTATACTCTTATTGGAACCACCGATACCGATTATTCTGGGGATCTGGATACTGTATATGCTGACGGAAAAGATGTGGCTTATTTGCTCGAAGGCGCGCGCCAGGTCTTTCCCAAGTTGAGTGGCGAGGATGTTTTTTATACCACCGCCGGTCTGCGTTCCCTAGCATACAGCGGTGGTGAAAAGCCTTCTGATGTAACGCGGGAGCACAGGGTGCTTGACCACAAGTCTAAAGACGGGATAGAAGGCCTGGTCTCAGTGCTTGGTGGCAAGATCACTGCCTACCGCGCTGTGGCCAAAGACGTGGTTGATGTAGTTTGCCGCAAACTTCGATTGCAAGCACCCTGCACCACTGCGGAAGTCCCGTTGCCTGGGGCACCGGCTGTGGCGAAAGAAATAGTAACTGGGGCGGCTAAGGAAAATGGACTCCCTGTAGAGACGGTGACACACCTTGCCGGGCTTTACGGTTCCCGCTTTTCGCAGGTCTTGGATTTGGCGAAGCGTGACAGGCGGTGTGCGCAGCCTATCTGTCCCCATTGCCCGGATATACTGGCGCAGGTTGAACATAGCGTGAGGGAGGAGGGCGCTGTCACCGTGAGCGACTTTCTGCTGCGCCGAAGTGCTGTTGGCTTGCATTCCTGCCAGGGGCTGGATGCTGTTGAGACAGTGGCGCAGGAGATGGGGCGGTTACTAAAATGGAGCACAGATGAACGGCGGCAACAGGTTGAAGCCTACCGAGCCCAGGCATCTCTGGCCCAGCGCTTCAGGGCAGGGTAATAGACAGTATTAAGAAACATGCTTTCACCTAGCAGTTAGAATTGACACTCGGAGCAGAGTGTGCTAACTTTTAAGTCGGGGCAGCGTAGCTCAGCGGAAGAGCAGGGGACTCATAAGCCCTTGGTCGCTGGTTCAAATCCAGCCGCTGCCACCGATGAAGGCAATTTTGCTGGGGAATTTCTCAAAGTCGACGCCTTTAATATCAATCCGAGCAATGGAGCTAATTCGGGGGCGGTTGGTGACCTCTTGATAGTGTAAAGGCAAGGCCAGTTTATCAGTGGCTATTAGGTGCTTTGGCGGTAAATAGTGAAGCTATAGCTCTTGGTTGGCGGGGTTATATTTTGTGATGGGAAAAATCGATGATTTCATCTGGGAACTCATCTACTTGGCAGCAGGCTCCGCAATATTAGGGATAGTATTAGCTTTTGTTGTTGTCTTTATCTGCCAGCATTACGAAATAGATATATACAGACAGTTCTGGGTACTTCTCGTACCTGTTACTCTAGCGATTTTGTTGAATATCTGTTTTATTGAGTTATACCGAAGGTACAGGAGGAAATAGGTATTGCCCGAGGCTAGTTTTGCCTGTTGTCATTTGGAGGTGGAGCTGAAACCGTAAATAGCGTAAATGCTATGCATTAAGAGGGCTCCATTACTGGGGAAGGTAGACATCGTTATTGTTTCAGCTATCGGATGTAGCCATAGTAACCGAGTAGTCCTGCAAGAAGCAGTATTATTCCGATTATATAGACGAACGGGGCTAGGAAGGCGGCGATGCCCCAGTACATCCAGACTCGCTGTCTGCGTCGAAAATGTTCTATACTGTGCCATCTTTTACCCTGCCACGCCCATTCATTGCCCTTAATTCCCAAAATGACCATCATCACCAGTCCCACCAGAGGAATGGGTACTAGAGCGATAAGTGCCAACCACACTTTGTTGCCTATGCCCCATATCCAGGTTAGAAAAAAAGCCCCCCAGTTCCACCCCTTAATTTCAGGTGGTACGGTGGTTGAAGAACCTTGCCCTGATGTGTTTCTGTAAGGAGCGGCATATCGTTGATTTGTGGAATTTGGCTGCATGGCGTTACTTATCAATAATTACTGTGAAATTAGATATCTCACGATTAAGGTGGCTTATCGAAGCATAGCATGTCCATGACTGAGTCCCAATTGGTGGTTGTAAAGAATAGTGCTGTATCGCCAGCGCAGGCACTATCATATCTAGTATAGTCCATGTATCCGGTGCCCCTTACCAAAGCCCCTGATTCTTGTGGTATAGCGGTCAGTATTATCACTCCGTCGCCTTTTGGCGCCGGAGGCAGCGACGTCTGGACGGTAATGGTGATACCAGCTTCAGATTTTCCAGCAGGGTTGGTTGCAGTCAGAACGTAAGTGGTGGTAGTAGCCGGGCTTAATGTGATGGTGTCTCTGGTATTAACCCGGCCGATGGGTAAAAGGGTCACCTCCGATGCTCCCAGCACATCCCAGCTCAATGTAACCGTATCACCCGGTGTTATTATGAGACGGTGAGCATAGAAAGAAACTATTGTGGGCTGCGTTACCGGCGGGAGCGGCAGATGAGAGGTTTGGGTGCTTCTCACCATAATTTGAGTCCGTGCTGCTGCCTCTGCAGCAAAGTTTCTGGCAGTAAGGGTGTAGAAAGCAGTGTTGTTTGGAAATACGGGCATTGTACCTCTTAGGCCAACATTTCCAAATCCGTTGTCAATGAAAACAGTGTCTGCGTTTGATACACTCCATCGTAGTTATGTTATCTCCCTTTGGCCTATTACGGGAGGTGGCGCGCCGAACTCATGATATTTTAGGGAGTAGTCCTACTTCAGGCATTTCTTCAGTGATACATGTACAACCAGCGAAAGATAAAATCAATGTAAGTAATGCAACTGCCATCTCCCTCATAATGCACCTCCACTTCACAATTTTGTTTTATACCACTATTCCGTGGTAGCTAAGGATAACTCTGTAACGCGCCTGCGCAGGCCAGGCGGGGGCTGGTATAGCCGTTCTACAGTGCGCCACACAAATATTCACCAGCGGCGATCAATTAGCTTTCGGTTTCGTTTGTCTCGGACTATTATAAGCAGGGCTGGGTTTCCAAAGCAAAGTTTTGCTCTGGACATTGCGCTTGTTAAAACATTGGTGTATGTTTTATTGAGGGCCACGAATGTACGTTCTTAGCGGTCAGTGGCTGGCACTGAAAGCTTGCAGACTGAAGGAGGTATGGAGGAAATGAGAGGCAAGGATGTAAAAATCGGACTCTGGCCCTTGGTGTTCCTAATAGTCTTTGTAGTTGCCGGGCTAGCGGTGTTTTTCGGCAGGAATTGGGACTGGGCACAGGCGCTGATGCTTATTGGTATAGGGCTTCTTCCCCTGGTGATAGCTGTAAAATAGCACCTTTGTTGCTGTTAATCTACACGCGAGTAATCAATTCGGCATCGCTTGGTTATGGGGAGTGTGATGCGGTTGTTTTTTGTTAAATTTGCCTTGGTCGTCAAAATCTTTATTGACAATCGTAGAAAACATGTTTACAATGAGGCAAATTTGTAAAGGAGGGGCAAAATGCCGGCAAAGTTTGAACTGTACAAGGATAAGAAAGGTGAGTTCCGCTGGAGACTTATCGCGCCGAACGGCCAGGTGATCGCCAATTCTGGCGAGGGCTACAAGTCCAAAGACAGCGCCAAGAACGGGATCGAGTCTGTTAAGAAAAATGCTCCAGGTGCTGCAGTTGAAGAAGTGAGTGGCTGATGGTGGCTGAAAAGGGCAGAACATAAAACTTTGCCCTGCCAATTCAACCGTATAAATTTGCGCCGCTGAGAGCATTTACAATCAGTATCGGTTGATGTCACATTGCATGTGTTAGCGCTTATGTGATTGACATGCCCGATTAGTTACAGGCATCAACACAGCATCGCTGTTGTGGATGTGGTGAGGAGCGAAAATATCTGTATCGACAGAGAGGTGGACCGATGGAACTAGTAGAGATGCTGACAAGTGCGCTGGGAGTGAAGGAGGATGTGGCTAAGGGTGGTGCCGGACTTATTCTGGGACTGGCGAAGCAGAAATTGGGAGAGGTGGAGTTTGCCCAGATATCTAAACAGATCCCCGACATAAATAGTATATTAGATGCTGCTCCAGAGACTGGTGGTGGTATGCTGGGAACCCTCGGCAAGATGGCGTCAGGTCTTGGAGGCACACCGGGCCAGTTAGGAACTCTAGCCAGTCTGGCCGGGGGATTTTCGAAGCTGGGGCTGGATAGCGGGATGATTGGTAAGTTTATCCCCATAATTCTTTCGTTTGTTCAGAGCAGGGGTGGTGAAGGCGTAAGGGCGCTTCTTGAAAAAGCTCTTAAATAGTCTGTGTTTACTCTTAAAACCTGCTTTGCAAACAGAAATGTTCCTTAAGCTGTCTGTAAGTCTGTGCCACGCTTTCATAAAACCTTCGTTTGAATTTCAACCCCACACGTAGTTTGAAATAACGATATAGGCAAGCACAGTGCCTATAATAATCCAGATTATGACTCTGGGCTTCACGTTTTCACCTTCTTAGTGTCAAATGACCGTGAGTTTTTTGTTCGAAGGGCAGACAATCATTGCTGATATGCTCGCCTTTAACAACGCGTATTTTGATATGGCGGAGTCGAGTTGTCAATTGAATGAAGCGGCGGGCATAAACAAAAAACCTTTTTCCCTCGTTATATGGTTTGAGAGCCACCAGAGGTCTTGAGTACGCTAATGAATAGAGAGCTTGTAGCTATAGTTGGCAGCTTTCTGGTTATTTGTCTGGCTTTGTTATTTTTTGCCTGGCATCTGCTTTAAGGATTAGTCTTGCTTATGGACCTTTGCTGCCCTCAAATAGTTTTTGCAATTCACGTTTTTGGTCAGCATCCCCGGGCTGCAAGTAAAAGCGGTGCTGTTTGTGAGTTGCCCATTTTTTTCCAAATCGGCCCCAGCCTGTTCCAGGATAATAGTTGACACAGTGCAAGGCTTTAGCCTCTCTTGAGCAAAAGCAGGCCTGAGGTTATGTACTACCTGCCGCTAACCTCGTTGATGCGTTTGCTTTATTTTTCAGGTTCGGTAGTTTAATGATAGACTAATACCATCGAAAGGGGAGACAGCGATGGATCAAACCAGCCTTGAGCTTCTGGAATTTTCCAAGGTAAGGGAAATTCTGGCTAGCTTCACTTCATTCTCTGCAAGCCAGAAACTTGCCCTTGATTTAGAACCATCGGCGGAACCCGATGTTGTCTCTCTCCTTTTGAGGCAATCAGCCGAAGCCCGACGATTTCTGGCTTTAAATCCAGGCTTTTCCATTGGAAACATTGTCGACGTTCGGAATGAAGTAGAAATGGCGTGCCGGGGGAAAATTTTGTTACCTTCCACGTTAGTAGCCATGAAGAATAGCCTACAAGCTGCCCGTTCTCTTCGTACAGCTATAGGCGAGGTGAAAGATAAGTTTCCCTGTTTGTGGAATCTGGCCAGCAACATTAAGGACTTATCTGTTCTGGAAGCTGAAATAGGACGGTGCGTTACGCCGTCAGGCGAGATGTTGGATTCGGCTTCGGAGAGGCTACTCATCCTGAGGCAGCAACTTAGGAGGACGCGTGAGGAGCTTTTAAGCCGGTTGGAAGCAATAATCAAGTCCCCGAACAGCCAGAAATTTCTGCAGGAACCTCTAATTACAACCCGTCACGACCGCTACGTTATTCCGGTAAAGGCGGAGATGCGGAAGGAAATCAAAGGCATTGTACACGATATTTCCAATACCGGTGCTACGGTATTTATCGAGCCATTGGCAACTGTTGAGTTAGGTAACCAATTGAGGGAACTGTTGCTGGCTGAGGAGCAGGAGGTGGAGCGGATTCTCAGAGAGTTAAGTGCACGAGTTGGTGCCCATAGTGCCGAAATCTCGCGGAATGTGGCCCTGGTCGCTGAGATCGACCTGGCACTGGCTAAGGCGAGGTATGCCCAAAAAGTCAATGCTACAGAGCCTGTCGTGGGTCAAAATGAAAATGCACCTGACGGTACGTCGTTCCAAAAGAACCGGTTGCGGCTGGTTGGTGCTCGTCATCCCTTACTTGGGGAAAAGGCAGTACCCCTTTCTGTGGAGATAGGCGGTGACTTCCCTGCACTCGTCATCAGTGGCCCAAATGCCGGAGGTAAGACCGTAGCCTTGAAGACCATCGGTCTGTTAGCTTTGATGGCGCAGGCGGGAATGCCCATTCCGGCAGCGGCTGAAAGTTATCTCCCTGTCTTTGATGGCATTTTTGCTGACATCGGTGATGAGCAGAGCATTGAGCAAATGCTGTCCACCTTTAGTTGGCACATGGGCAATATCATACGGATAATGCGCGATTCTACCAAAAACAGCCTGGTGTTGTTGGACGAGCTGGGAACGAGCACGGACCCGGTTGAGGGGGTTGCCTTGGCCCAGTCAATCCTGCTTAATTTATTATCGAAGGGGTGTCTGGTAGTAGCGACGACTCACTATTCTGGACTTAAGGTTTTTGCCCACCAGACCCCAGGGCTGAAAAATGCTTCGCTTGATTTTGATCCAGTTACCTTGAGGCCTACTTATCATCTCACCCTTGGCATGCCGGGAGGCAGCAACGCCTTATCTATAGCCGCACAGTTGGGCATGGATCCTGAGATTATTGAGACTGCCAAAAAATTTATGCCTGAGGGCTACTTGGAGACGGAGCGACTGCTTTCAGACCTTGGGGATGAAAAGAGGAGAGTTGAAGAGCTACGCCGTAGCTTGGAGAGGGACAAAAAAACGGTCGATTTGTTACGGAAAGAACTTGAAAGAGAGCTTGAGAAGCTTAAGACAGAAGAGCGGAACATACTCCGGCAAATCAAGGACAACCTCCTGCGGCAAGCTGCCTTGCTAGAAAAAGACATGCGTCAGGCCGCCAAGGAAATTCAGAGAGCAAAAACGAAGGCAAATATTGAGCGGGCAAAAAAGGTCCTGGCTGGAGTTTGGAAGAATCTGGAAACCCAGGCGTGGCAAGTTCAAGAGAGTAGCCATATGGTGGAGGAAGCCCCGGCTATCGCTCCTGGCGACCGGGTGCGGGTTATAGAAACTGGCTTGGAGGGTGTTGTTCTTTCTGTCAGTGCTAATAAACGTGAGCTTGAAGTGCAAGCAGGTGACATGAAGCTAAGAATGGGTGTGGCAGGCGTGGAGAAGGTCTCCTCGCTGCCCGCCTCAGAGGCCTATTCATTACCAGTATTAGAAGCAGGCCGCGGGCGAAGACGTAGCTCACTCGAGCTTGACCTTCGCGGCAAGCGTGCTGACGAAATAGAGCCGATGCTGGACCTCTATCTCAACGATGCCTTTCTCTCAGGTTTAAGCCAGGTGCGCATCATACACGGTTTCGGCACCGGTACGGTGCGGCAGATAGTCCACGATTTTGTGAAGGGGCATCCGTTGGTAAAGTCGTTTAGGACTGCAAGTGAAGAGGGTGGTGGAGCAACCATAGTCAAGCTACAAAGCTCTAGTCGCTATGGTGGTGATCAGTCAGAATAAACTTAGAGCACCCAGAACACGGTGATTATGCACACTCTTGCATAAGCTTCTTTATTTGCTCGGCAAGCTTAGGGCTTGCCCGAAGCCTGCTGATGAATGTGGGGCAGCCTTCAAGGAGTGAGTTCTCCACCGCGGCTGCCAGGCTGGACAACAATTGTTGCATACCGTACTGCCCCGGAGAGGTGGCTCCGGGCATGGCTGACTCTAACTGTCTTCTTATCTCTTCCTCTGTCAGCCGCATCGGAAGCACACATTGTTTATACCAGGGACAAGTCTTGCACTGAATAAGTGCCTGTGCTTCATCGAGAATATCGCTCATAAAACCCTAGGCCTGATCGCATCGTTTGGGTTCTAGTCATGTCTCCATACCAGTTCATTGGTGCTGTCATAAAAATACCATGAACGGTCATATTCGGGATTTATTGGACAGGTCTTTCTTATACTCCATATACCATTGCCCACATATTCGGTTGTATAGATGGGGTTAGCTTCCTCGTACAGAGGAGCGCCTGGCTTTCAGCCACAGGGCTCCGATGTACCTATTTGCACACGGCATTCAGAGCTGAAGCTCTTAGCTATGGTTATGAGTTCATCTGCCGTGTGACGGGGTACATCGTTTATTAAAGTGCAGCCACCTTGTAGGAGCAGAACAGTAGTCATGACCAGTAAATATATATACTTCACAATTGCCTCCGCATTTTTTCACGATTGACGCTCAGATATCTTTATTATACAACTTTTTTGAGTTAGTGATGTAGTTTAGTTGTAAACTGTTCACGTTGCTATGAACCGGGTGGGGGCGGTAGTGAAGTCATAACTGGAACACCTTAACCGAAGCAGTTGAAACGTCCTTGGCATTAAGCAAGGGACTCATGATGACTGTTATCCACCGATGCTGACTTGGGCAGTTGTGGTTTTACTCTTCTGGGACTGTAGTTTTGAATGTTTTGTCCTGTGAGATTGCCTCGTTCCCAGCTTTATCCTTTGACTTAACTCTGTAGTGATAAGTAGTGTTGGGTTCAAGTCCAGTCAAAACTACAGAATGCGTAACAACACCTGCTGATAGTGGTTTCCCATCCGGGCCGATGGCTGTAGGGTCGTTCTGTGGTTGTGGTGGTGCAAATGAGCCGTAATTTTGAGTTTTCCCGTATTCAACCTGGCTGCTGGCAGGCTCATTTGTTTTCCAGTCGATGCGTGCACTGGTCGGGCCGACAAAGTGCGTAATGTCCGAAAGTTCAGGTGGTTTGGTATCTGCAACTGGTGCAGTGGTGCCGCCGGTAAAAGTTTTGAGTAAAGCCATTATACTATCACCAAATTGCCAGTAAACAAGTCCGCCAAGGCCGATCAGAAGGAAAATCAGCAGGCCTACTAGGAATGGCCTGGCAGATGATGGTTGTACGCTGGGTGCTGGCGGAGCCCAGGCAGGTTGCTGTCCCCACCCTGGTTGTTGAGGCATTCCGCCTGGCTGTTGTCCCCATGGTTGTTGCTGTCCCCATGGTTGCTGCTGTCCCCACCCTGGTTGTTGAGGCGTCCCCCCCGGTTGGGGTGCCCATCCCTGCTGCTGTCCCAACCCCGGTTGCTGTTGTGGTGGTCCACCAACTAGTGCAGTGCCGCAACTGGGACAGAACCTGGTTCCCGGGCTTACTGTAATACGGCACTGCGGGCAAGAAAGACTTATTTGGGTACCGCAAGCCCCACAAAACCGCTGTCCCGGCACTATTGGTGAACCACAATTAGGGCATCTTTGCTGCATATCATTGATTCTCCTGCTATTCTTGTCTGGCTCCCTATGTCCTAAGTTGCCTATTTAATTGCTACTGTTAGGTTGATTATACATCTGATTATTCAAGGAAAGCAATAGTCAAGTTTGGAAAAAAAGGTTGCCAGCGTGCTGGAAGACTCGAATCCTGTCATTGCAAAACAGTTGGCCAGAAGGTTTTAGCTTCGCAATTTGACTGTAAAGGCGTCAGAACCGAATCAGAAAGCCGGTAAAAAGGCAGAATGTAATGGCGACACAAAAAATCAGGAATGTTGACGATATTCCGACTTTGGAATATGAGATGCACTATTTCAAGGCACGAGCACTTTACCTCTACTTCGCTGAAGGACGAAGTCTATCAGAGGTTTAAAGACTAGATTCTCCCGGTGACTTGGCCGGTCGACAGCGGCGCATAGGATGTCGAGATGATTATAGCCGGGTGCCATTATGGTTATGAATTCGGCTGAGGCGATGCTGTTTTTGTATTCGTCCCAAGCCGAGATTTTCGGTACGTCACCATGAGGAGCACCAAAGGCGATTACTGGTACATCCACCTTGGCATTGTGGAAAAAGTTCAGGCCTACCTCAGCGTTGAAAGGCGCACCAGCTGCGCCCATATCAAGCCTGAGTCGTGAGGGGAAGTACCATTCAGTAAAGTTGGAAGGCCCCCCATATAGAAGTCGTGCAAAATCTTGTATATCGCTTGTCTCCTCTATCATGGTCGTGTAAACAATTTTCCCATCGCGGCTTCGGTATTCCGGATTTTGGATATTGCCCACTTCATCAAAATTTACCCAGGAATAGAGTGGCCCTGTTCCTAACCGGTCTGGTGGTCCCGCGTCCCAGGGGATAAAAAGTCCGTCCAGGTCGATTTTCTTTATGCCGAGGAGTCTAGCTAATGGGCCTGGAAAGGTCTTTTTAACGATGGGTCCACCGTGGAGAAACCCTAAGCTGGCTTGAAGCATAGTTACCGGCTGGAAATTATCGTCCATGAGCACTCCAAGCAGTGCTTCGTTGGTGTAACGGAAGTCCGAGACAGTGGGGACTCCGGATATGAAATGAACCAGATCCTTCGAGTGAAGCAGCTGCAGTAGCGTACCGACTTCCTTTGAGTAGGGGATATCACGGAAGAGTGTGGACTCTTTATCCGGCATTGCCACTGCGTACATACCGAGGATCTCCAGTAAAGCCATAGCCTCGGGAGTTACGCCCTGGTAAAGGTCAAGGCGAGGCTCTTTGCCAATTCGTATAGCCTCCAATCGTTGCTGATAGTCTTTGTGGGAGATGTTGCTGAATTTCTTAAGGTCGTCATAGAAGACTGGGCCATCCAGCAGTATAAGGCCGGCGCAGTTCCGAAATCCCGCGTCTTCAAGCGTGTTTGGGTCACCGTCGAAGTCCCAGCCAGCAAATAGTCCAGTGAGCGGGGTGCCCAGAGAATGTCCCCCGACAAATACCGCTTTTCTTCGGTCCTCCGGGTTTGGGAGCATGGTGGTTATTATTTTGTAAACATCTTCCATGACCAGCTTCAGGCCAAACTCTGAAAGGAATGGCACATCTTCTTCGGTGAGAAAGCCCTTGAATTTATTGCCATTTATTGTGGCGCCAAAGTAATAGTAGTTTACGGCTATTTTGGGGTCAGGCAGTTGCCCAGCATTTTCGGCGGCGTTCATCCCGATAAGGTCTTCCAAGCAGTTTGGTCTGCGGTCAATGGCCCATACTTCGAGGCTTCCCTTACCTTCTACCTCTGCCATGGACACAAGTTGTCTACCTATATATTCGAACTCATTGGCACCGCCCATATACCCGGGCATCAGAATCAGGATTGCATCCACTGGCTTTGGTTGCCCATCGGGTGTTGCCGGCCTGTAACGCACGAATTGAATGAAATCACAGAATTCCGGTGGCGTGCCGTTGTCTCGGGGGGCTGGCGAATAGATCCGTTCCTGCTCCACTATTACTTTTTGGGGAATGGTCACCCGCGGTGCTGGAGGTAGCGGTTCTTGTGAGAATGAGCCCCCGGGACTGTAGCAGCCGCTGACCAGCACTGTAACGCCTGCCAGCATGAAACACAAAATGCGTCCTTTCCACATCTTACACCTCCCGAATCGAACGCATTATATCTTGGTTGAGATTATACATCAGATGAGCAAAAAATGAATAGCCATTACTGTTCTCTAACCTTAATATGAGCTGAGTTCATCAAAATCACTCGGGGACACCTGAGCCTTTAGAGTGCGCGCGGATTACCCCGTATTTTGGTCGCGCTTATTCAGGAGCTAAGTTTCTAAGTTTAGCGGGGACTCTTGCACAAACCTCCACCATCACCGCTCCGGATTATACATTTCAGATAGCCTCAATGGGGCTTGTGAAGGTCGAGAAAGTTTTGTTCACCTTTTGTATTCGGGGCACGATGGGTTTCAATGATTTTGCTTTTCACAATGTTATCGCCTGGCCCCACTACGGCCGAGGAAATAATGTACTCACCGGCTGAGGTGTAATTGTGGCTAATCTGACAGGTGCTATGGAACCGGCTGTTGCCGGACTTTCAGTGCCAGCGGTTTATATCGCCTTTGGACAAATCAGCGAAGGTGACGGTTGCTGATGCTTTGCCTTTTTCCGGACTGGCAGTGAAGTCCGCCGTCGGTGGCGTAATTCGGGTTTCAAATGTGTATAAGATTTGTTAATAAGATATAGATTTGCTATACTCACTCCTCAATTACGGGCTGGTCAGTTACTGCCGCCAGGGTGAAGCTAGCAGGACAAAGGCAAGGTAAACACAATTTGGACTTTGGGTGCCAGCGTCATTCAACCTTTGCATTATGACAAGGCCTCGTGCTTTAATCAAGAATAGAATTTTTTGAGTTAGTGCTGAGATGAAACTGTGGAGAAAGCCTTTTGATATTGCCGAAAAGGCTCCCGAGCCAGTTAAGGTGCACATTGACGAAGGAAGGTGTAAGGGCTGTGGTTTTTGTGCGGAATTTTGCCCCCGTGGAGTTCTGAAGATGAGCGGTAAACTTGGTCCCAGAGGATATGAGGCTGTGGAGATAACAGACGAAAGCAAGTGTCTGGGCTGTGGTCTATGCGAGGCTCTATGTCCTGAGTTCGGGATTTGCGTCGTTAGCGATGACAAGAAGGAAAACTCAGAGCAATTAAGTCATGGCTGAAGAGAATATACTCTACGGTGAATTTTTCATGAACGGTGATACGGCGTGCGCCGAAGGAGCTATAAGCGCCGGATGCCGTTTCTTTGCTGGTTATCCCATCACTCCGTCAACCGAGGTGGCTGAGAGAATGGCTGAGCGACTTCCTCAGGTAGGCGGAGTCTTTATTCAGATGGAAGATGAGATGGCTTCTATGAACGCAGTGCTGGGCGCTTCTTGGGCGGGGTTAAAGGCGATGACTGCTACATCTGGTCCCGGGTTCAGTTTGATGATGGAAAACATAGGGCTAGGGGTGATGCTGGAAACCCCTTGCGTTGTGGTCAATGTGCAGCGGGCGGGGCCTTCTACCGGATTACCCACGCTTGTTGCTCAGGGCGACATGATGCAGGCCAGATGGGGCTCGCATGGGCACTACGAAATCATTGCTCTTGTTCCGGATTCGCCACAGGAAATGTTTAATCTAACCATCACCGCTTTTAATCTATCTGAAAAATACAGGGTTCCAGTTCTGCTCATGGCTGATGAGGCGGTAGGGCATATGAGTGAGAAGGTCGTTATTCCTAAAGTGCTGCCTGAAAAACTGGTCAGTCGGCCACGACCTACGGTATCTGCTGAAAAATATTTGCCCTATGATTCCAGAGAAGGGCTTGTGCCCCCGATGGCTATAGCAGGTGAGGGTTATCGTTTCCATGTCACTGGCCTCACGCATGATGATAGAGGTTACCCGTCAATGACTGCCGAAGCACAGGATAAACTGGTGCGCCGGCTCGTGGACAAGATAAGGCTTAACGCGAAAGACATAGTAAGATATGAAGAGATGGAGGTTGATGATGCTGAAGTCGTCGTGGTCAGCTATGGCATCTCGGCCCGTATTGCCCGTTATGCCGTGCTACGGGCGAGGGGTGAGGGCATAAAAGTGGGCTTTCTGCGACTGATAACAGTCTGGCCCTTTGCCGAGGCGCGTATCAGGGAACTGGCATCTAGAGTCAAGTCCTTCATAGTTCCTGAGATAAACTATGGTCAGATAGTGAGGGAAGTAGAACGGTGTGCTGCGGGCAGGGCTAAAACCAGACTGGTTCCCCATATGGGTGGTGGTGTACATCTGCCGGAGACAATTCTGGAAGCTATAAAGGAAGAAGTCCGATGACAAAAACGTTAACTGTAGATACGAATCCCATAGACCGGTATCTTAGAGTGGATAGGATGCCCCACATCTGGTGTGCCGGGTGTGGCATTGGGCTGGCGACCGGGTGTTTTATCCGGGCTATTGACCGTGCTAGGGTGAATCCGGATAAGACTGCCATAGTTTCAGGAATAGGCTGTACCGGCCGGGTGGCAGGCTACGTCAAGCTTGATTCGTTTCATACCACACATGGCCGCGCTATTCCCTTCGCTACCGGCCTGAAACTGGGAAATCCAGAGTTGAATGTGGTAGTCTTTTCCGGAGATGGAGACCTCGTAGCTATAGGTGGGAATCACCTTATCCATGCTGCCCGTCGCAATATTGACATGACTGTTATCTGTATAAACAACTTTAACTATGGTATGACTGGTGGTCAAATGGGTGCAACGACGCCTTTTTGTGCGAGAAGCACTACTACACCTTATGGCAGTTTTGAATATCCGTTCAATCTACCTTACCTAGCGGCTGCCAGTGGTGCTACATATGTCGCAAGGTGGACAGTTTTGCATGTGCGTGAGCTGGAAAGGTCGATTGCTGAAGCCCTTGTCAAACCAGGATTCAGCTTTATAGAGGTACTTTCTCCCTGTCCCGCCTTGTACGGGCGGCTCAATAAGTTGCCCAGCGGTCTGGATGAAATGCGAATTTATCAGGCAAGAAGCGTCATCAGGAATGGGGCCGACCCCAAGGACGTTGAGTTATCTCTGGATGGTTGTATTGTAGTTGGCAAGTTTGTTGATATAGAGGGTCCCACCTTATGGGACTGCTACCAGCAAATGCTTGAAAGAGCACGTAAGCAGAAAAAGCTGTAAGCTGGCGAAGCTTTTGTCGGTTTCCGAAAAAGTGAGGTCAGGGAGAAGCCGAATTGGGCAGAACAGAAGTCAGATTCAGTGGCGCTGGCGGACAGGGCATTGTTCTGGCCGGTCAGATTTTTGGTCAGGCAGTTGCATTATATGACGGAAAGTTTGCCACTCTAACGCAGAGCTATGGTCCTGAGGCTCGGGGCGGTTCCTGCAGCGCCGAAGTGGTGATTTCTGACGAGCCCGTAGGCTATCCTTATGTAATAAGCCCAGAGGTAATGGTTATTATGTCTCAAGAGGCTTACAACAAATTTACAGCAGGTCTTGAACCAGGAACGCTGGTGATTATAGATAAGGACCTGGTAAAACCAGACAAGTCCGGCGCCTTAAAGATACTTTCAGTACCGGCCACTAGTATGGCTCGTGAGATGGGGCGTGCAGTAGTAGCCAATATCATAATTCTGGGGTTTCTGGCAGCAGTCAGTGACTTGGTTTCTCCTGAAGCTCTTAAGAAATCCATTTTGGCAACCGTGCCTGAGGGCACAGGGGATTTCAACCTCAGAGCTTTTGAGGCAGGATACAAGTACGGGCTGGAACAGGGGAAGAAAAGTGGGGGGTAATCGATGGCAAAGAGCGTTGCCGTAATCGGCAGTGGGATTGGCGCGGCGCAGTGTGCCCTAACATTAGCCCAGATGGGTGCCAAGGTTAACCTGATTACCAAAGCTGCTGTACTGGGCCTGGATAAAAGCTTGGTTGGCAAGTCATTATCTATTGCTGCCGAAGACTACCTGCGCATCTGGCCATTATTATTACGGACAGCGGCTCACCGCAATGTCAAGCTCTACGTTAAATCTGAAGTGGAAGCTGTAAACAGGGAACGTGGACGTTTTGCTTTAACTGTGAAAACGTGGCCCCGCTATGTCAGTGAGACATTGTGTACCAGCTGTGGTTTGTGCCAGAAAGCATGTCCGGTAAAAGTGCCCTTCACTACTGGCCGTCGTAAGGATACACACAGCGCTATCCATGCACCCTTAATCGGCATTCGCTCAGTACCAGCGGCATATACTATAGATAAAAATGGTGTTTCCCCTTGTCAGGCAGCCTGCCCTTTAGGCATTAATGTGCCGGGTTTCATTTGTCTTTTGTTAAAAGGTAAGGTGGACGAAGCGCTGAACCTTATAAATGAAGCTGCACCGCTGGCCGGCGTACTTGGTAGAGTATGCACACACCCTTGCGAGAATAGCTGCCAGAGGGCCAAAGTTGACAGTCCTGTGTTTATTCAGGCTTTACACCGTTATGCCGCGGATGCTGCCTCTAGTAGCCTAATATATAGAAGCGCAGGTTTTATCAAGCCGAGGAAGGAGAAAATAGCTATTGTTGGCAGTGGACCGTCGGGGCTGGCAGCCGCCTGGGAACTGGCCAGACGAGGATACACGCCTACGGTTTTCGAGTCACACGCCGTCATCGGTGGCATGCTAGCTACCGGTATACCGCGGTTTCGACTCCCCCGCGAGGTGCGAGAAAGGGAAGTGGAGGCAATTAGAGCTATGGGGGTAGATATAAAGACGGGTGTAATTGTAGGTCGAGACATAACACTTCTTGACCTCAGGGAGCAGGGTTATCGAGCCTTTTACCTGGCGATAGGTGCCGGACTTAACAATAAATTGAACATACCGGGCGAAGACCTTGAAGGTGTAGTTGATGTTATTTCAATGCTTTTTGCACTGAATTTGAAGGTGGGTACTACCGTTGGCTCCAACGTTGTGGTCATTGGTGGTGGCAACAGCGCTGTGGATTCAGCGAGGGCGGTGAAAAGACGTAGCAGGGGCACAGTGCGCATACTTTACCGCCGTACAGCGGATGAAATGACTGCCATAAAGGAACATATTGAGGAAGCTATACTGGAAGGTGTGCTGATCGAGTATTTGACCGCACCTATTGAAATCCTCGGTGATGGCACTAAAGTCACCGGGATACGCTGCCGGCGGATGAAGCTTGGGGATACGGTGGATGCTACTGGTAGACGCCAGCCTGTGCCTATCGAGGGCTCGGAATTTGATATAGAGGCTGACCACGTTATAGTGGCTATTGGCCAGCGACCAAGCACATCATTGCTCAGATTGAAAGACCTCAAGATAAAGGAAGATGGGACTATAATTGTTGACCCATTGACGCTACAGACCAGTATACCTGACATTTTTGCTGGCGGTGACTGTGTCACTGGCCCCAGTACTGTTGTTGAAGCTATGGCTGCTGGCCTTCGAGCTGCGGAGTCAATAGATAGGTATCTTAGGGGACATGACCTGCGGGAAGGCCGCAGTCTGGAAAGGCCTCAACCGGCTGAAATAGACGTAGAAGCAAGATACATCTCGCCCCAGAAGCGGGCCAGGATGCCAGTTTTATCCCGCGCTGCTAGAATGGGCAGTTTTGAAGAAACTAGCCTGGGATTATCTGAAGATGCGGTAGCTCCTGAGGCAGAGCGTTGTCTAAACTGTGCTCTTTGCAGCAGTTGTCTGGAATGTGAACGGATTTGTCAGGTAAATGCGGTATCCCACAAAGATGTTTTCAAGTCAGTTAAGATACAGGCTGGAGCTGTAGTTAGTTTTGACTCTCAAGAAGAGGAGCCTCTTCAACATCCCATGCCTGGTGTCTTTGTCGTAGAAGCGCAGGCTGATGAAGATTTGTGGGGCGAGATGATAAAGGGCTCGGCAGTAGCCCTGAAGGTTGCCAGGAAGTTGAAATTACCGAAAAGGGTGTCCTTAGCTAGTAGTGTGGCTGCCACCAAGCAAGACGGCAATTTTGATGATGAGACAACAAAGTTGGGTACTGCTAGTGTGGGTGGAGGACGGGTGGGCGTTGTTCTCTGCAGTTGTGGTGGCGGCATCGATTCAGTTATAGACTTTAATAGTGTAATGCGAGAAATAGAGCGCCTTCCAGGTGTATTTAGTGTCTGGCAGCTACCTCAGGTATGTACTGAAGAGGGCGCGGGCCGGATTGGAGCCATGGCTAAAGAAGCAGGGTTGTGTGGATTGGTCGTAGCTGCCTGCCGGTGCTGCAATTTAAACCAGATTTGTTTTAGTTGTACAGAACAGCGGGTGAGGTGTCAACAGTATATATACAGTAATCTGAAATCGAATGGAAATTTACGCGTGGAATTTGTGAACATTCGAGAGCAATGTGCCTGGGTGCACGGCGACGCTCCTGTTGAGGCTACTACTAAGGCCGTAGGTATCATCGGTTCCGGGGTGGCGTGTGTTCAAAATGCTTTGCCTGTGGTTGAGGAACGATTCATTAACCAAAACGCATTGGTGATCGGCACCGGAGTTTCCAGCTTGGCGGCGTCAGCAGCCCTGCTTTCTCTAGGTTATCCGGTGACTATCGTCCACAGAACGAAGCCTCCTAAGAGAAGCAAGGCGCAGCGTTTGGAAATTGCGGACGTGGAAGCCAGCTTGCGAAGGCAAATTAAGAGGTATAAAGCATCGGTCATGGCATGGCCTGAATCGTTTGAGTTTCAAGGTGGGCCTGGAGATTACGAGGCTTTGTTTGGATACTCTTCAGGCATAGTTAGTATCAAAGCTGGTGCAGTGGTAGTGGATTCTGGGGCCATTACTCACATATTTGCGCAAGCTAATAGCGCTTTCAAAACAGGCCTGTTCCGTCGCATTCTGGACTGGAACAGACGTCAAAGAAGTCATATAGCTTCAAATTCCGTCCTCCAAGGGCCATCCATCGGTGACATAGCTGGTATATTTATCATAGGGGACTTGGAAGAGCCTCCTGAAAAACAGCGGCTAAGGGGGCAGGCTATGGCGGCTGGAGTTTCGTGTTATCTAAGTCAGGGAGTGATAAGGCCGCGAGTCTCGGTAGTTAATATTAGCCGCCGTTTGTGCCGTGGCTGTGGTGATTGTGCGCTGGTCTGCCCTTATATAGAGATGAGGGTTGATGAGACCGGTACCTCCTTTGCTCAAATTGACCAGCTTCTTTGCTTGGGCTGTGGAGCTTGTATTACCTGCTGCCCTACCGGGGCTATAGCACAACTTGCTTGTGACGATGCGAACATAGTTTCTACGCTTGAAGCCCTTTTAGGGAAAGCTGGGAAGGTTGGTGTGGCTGTATGAAGACTAACGGCGACATAGTAGTGTTTACTTGTAACTGGGATGGCTTGAGCTGTGTCGAAGCAGTAGCACACAGCCGTGCCAGTTATCCTGCCTCGGTCAAAGTTATCAGGGTGAACTGTATCTGCAGGGTGCATTCGGGCCTAATTTTGAGAGCATTCGAATTAGGTGCCGAAGGAGTGATGCTTTTAGGGTGTGAATCGGGCAGTTGTTACTTTGGCAAAGATGATGAACTCAGTTTCAGAGAATACGAAAAGACGCGTGGGGTGTTAGGGTTGTTAGGTGTGGGCGAAAACAGGCTGAAGTTGGCGCGGCTACCTCGCGGTGATGGGGTCAGCTTTGTAAAGGAAGTAAAAAAATTTATGAGAGAAATAGAACCGGCTTAAATGAATGTTTTACAGCAGGCAGGAAATTAAAAATACTCGAGCACATCTTTGCTTGGATTGTGGCAAATGTACGGTAGTCTGTCCGGTTGCCCGCTATGACCTGGAGTTCAATCCGCGGCTCATAGTCCAGCGAAATCTGGGGCTGAACGGCGCAAATCCGAAGGATGAGACGATCTGGGCCTGTCTTAATTGCTATATGTGTCTGGAGCGTTGCAACTACCGCGTGGAGTTTCCTGAATTTATCCGCATTTTGCGAACAGAGGCGTTTAACGCAGGTGTACGGACACAGTGCACTCATGGTGGTGCATTGCAGTCATTGATGAAACTCATGGCAGACGAAAAGCTATACCAGAAGCGACTGGACTGGTTGCCTTCAGATATCGAGCTGTCACAGCAATGTGGCGCAGTATTTTTTGTGGGCTGCGCGCCCTATTTCGATGTTTTGTTCAGTGACATCAATGTCAATACGTTGTGGGGGGTAAAAGGGGCACTTAAATTATTAAACCTCGCCCATATACCCTTCGACCTTATGGCTAATGAGCGTTGCTGTGGGCGCGATTTGCTCCTTCAAGGTGATAAGGAAGGTTTTATAGCTTTGGCTAAGCGAAATGCTGCTGAATTTGCCCGGCTCGGTGTTAAGAAAATCATAACTACCTGTCCCGAGTGCTACTACACGCTTAAATTAGACTATCCCAGATTGCTGGGTAAAACAGTTGGTGAGGTAGTGTACTGGACTGAAATCATGGCCCCGCTGTTACAATCCGGTGAACTAAGACTTGGCGTAATGATGGAAAGGGCTACTTACCACGACCCCTGTATCCTTGGAAGGGGTTTAAGGATTTTCGAGACACCGCGTCAGGTACTGTGTGCAATAAATGGTCTGGAACTGGTGGAGATGGAACAGTCTCGAGAGAGGGCATTATGTTGTGGGACAAGCGCCTGGGTACATTGTGGGACCACAAACCGCAAGATACAGGACGAGCGATTGGCTCAGGCAGAAGCTACCGGAGCTAGGGTGATGGTAACCTCATGCCCGAAGTGTCAGATACATTTGAAGTGTGCACAACAAAGCCGCTACGGCAAGGTGCCGAAAATTGAAATAGAGGATCTAGCCGGCCTGGTAGCCAGGTCGCTGGACTAGGAGGTTCAGTTGGCTGAACAGGAACTAAGGATAGGCGTATTTGTTTGTGATTGTGGGCTTAACATCGCCGGGTCGGTAGACACCGAGGAGGTCCGGCGGTTTGCTGAGGAGCTTCCTGGCGTGGTGGTCGCGGTGAGAAATCGTTATACCTGTGCCGACCCCGGTCAGCTGGAGATAAGGAGACACATTAAAGAGCACCGTCTTAACCGTGTGGTCGTAGCCTCGTGTACTCCGCGGCTTCATGAGTCCACATTTCGTCAATGTGTTGCTGAAGCTGGACTTAACCCTTATCTTTTTGAGATGGCTAATATCAGGGAACACTGCAGCTGGGTGCACCTTTATGACCGTGAATCAGCCACTAATAAAGCGAAGGACATCGTCAGGATGGCAGTTGCCCGGGCCCGACTGCTGCAGCCGCAGCAGGAGATGGAAATTCCCGTGACCGATGCTGCTCTGGTCATTGGAGGTGGGGTGGCCGGCATTCAGGCGGCACTTGACCTGGCTGAAGCCGGACATCAAGTGTATCTGGTGGAGGAGAAGCCTTCAATAGGCGGCATTATGGCGCAGCTGGACAAGACTTTCCCCACGATGGATTGCTCGATATGTGTGCTCGGCCCGAAAATGATGGAAGTGGGTCGCCATCCCAAAATCAAGCTCTTCGCCTACAGCACGGTGGAAGAGGTCTCAGGATACGTGGGCAATTTTACAGTTCGCATCCGTAAAAGGGCCCGCTATGTGGACGAGACGGTTTGCAGCGCTTGTGGCAAATGTGCTGAGGTCTGCCCTGTGGTCGTGCCTGACGAATTTCAGCAGGGCTTCTCTTCTCGCAAGGCCGCCTATATACCCTTCCCGCAAGCAGTACCTTCAGCCTTCCTCATTGATATGGAACATTGTCTGGGAAACAATCCCGTAGCCTGTGTTAGATGCGTGGATGCTTGCGAGAAGAAGTGTATTGATTTGCATATGCAGGACGAGATATTTGAAATTGAAGTCGGTGCCATTATTGTGGCTAGCGGCATGGATATATATGACCCGTCTCAGTTAGATGAGTATGGCTACGGCCGTTTTGAGAACGTCATCACCAGTATGGAGTTCGAAAGGCTGATATGTGGCGGTGGCCCGACTGAAGGTCATCTGGTGCGTCCTTCTGACCGAAAAACACCTAAACGCATTGGCTTTGTCCAGTGCGTGGGTTCACGCACGGAGAATCGTGGTGCTCCCTACTGCTCTAACGTATGTTGTATGAACACTGTTAAGGATAGTCTGCTCATCAAGGAACATTATCCGGACGCCGAAATATTAGTCTTCTATATGGATATCCGTGCCTTTGGAAAAGGATTTGAAGACCTGGTGCGCCGTTCTAGAGAAGCGGGTGTCCGTTATATCCGTGGTCTACCAGGCGAGATTACAGAAGACGGGGCCACCAAGAATCTTCGTATTAGGGTGGAGAATACCACTACAGCGCGGGTGGAAGAGCATGAGCTTGATATGGTGATACTATCCGTGGGCCTGCAGGCCAGACCTGACCTCAAACGTCTCACCAGTATCCTGAACCTGACCCAAACCAGCGACGGCTTCTTAATGGAGTCACATCCCAAGCTTAAGCCAGTGGACGCGCCTACGCCCGGTATCTTCTTTGCTGGCTGTGTGGAGGCACCCAAGGATATAAAGGACAGTGTCACTCAGGCAGGAGCTGCTGCCGCCCGTAGCTCTATTATTCTGAGTGCCCGCAGCCTCAAAGGCGAAGCTATCAAGGCTGTGGTGGACCTGAGCAAGTGTAATTCGTGTGGGGTCTGTGCCAGGCGCTGTCCTTACGGGGCGATAAAGGTTGATGTCAAGGCTAAGTCCGGGGCACAGGTAATAGCTGCTGCCTGTGCCGGTTGTGGTACCTGTGCTGCCGAGTGCCGCTTTAGCGCTATAATAATGCAGCACTTCACTGATGATTCGATAGTTGCCCAGATAGATGCCGCCCTTGAGGCAGACCCGGAACAGAAGATCATCACCTTCCTCTGTAATTGGTGTAGCTATGCTGCCAGCGACCTGGCCGGCGTATCAAGGATGCAATACCCGCCGAATAACCGCTTTATCCGCACTATGTGCAGCGGACGGGTAGATGAAAGCTTCATTCTCCGTGCCTTTGAGAAAGGGGCGCCGATCGTGTTGCTCTCCGGCTGCCATTTGGGTGACTGCCATTATATCAATGCCAACCACTGGACGATGCGCCGGGTCGATAGGCTCTGGGATAAGCTGGAAAAGCTGGGCATACGTCCTGAGCGTCTACAACTTGAGTGGATAAGCGCTGCTGAAGGTCCTCGTTTTGCCCAGACAATGCACCAGCTTGAGGAACTCCGGCAAAAAGTAACGCCTGAAGAGATAGCCTATGCTCGAAATGTGCTGGCTAAACGAAAGCAGACAGCCGAGGAGTCAGAGACTGAAGATGAACTCGGTGGTACAGCAAGGGTGTGAGCGATTATGGAAGAGCGGCTAAAATGCCTCCGCTGCGGCTTTGAATACAGGGTAACCCTCGACCCCAAGAAAGGTCTCCAGGAAAGGGTCTGCCCAAAATGTAAGTCCAACAGCGTGCGCCGATTGCCAGCTAAGAAAGAATAGTGGATAATGGTTTCAGGGCAAGGGTGAAAGAGGTACTAATTACCGGGGCTACGGGGTTCATCGGTGGCCACTTGGTTAAAGCCAATCTTTCTAGAGGGCACCATGTCCGTGCTCTGGTGCTTCCAAATGACCTAGAAGCTCAGGTTCTCCGCTCTAAAGGTGTGGAGATAGTGACCGGCGATATCCGCGATTATCAGGCGGTGCGAAAGGCTACTGCCGGCGCGGATGTGATTTTCCATTGTGCCGCAGTGGTCACAGACTGGGCACCGAAGAAACTCTTCCAGGAGGTCACCGTAGGTGGTACAGAAAACGTGTGCAAGGCCGGTCTGGAGGCCGGTGTCTCGCTACTGGTGTATATGAGCACCAACGATGTCTTCGGGCTGGATGAGTCTCAGGTGATTGACGAAACTTTTCCACTTCGGCCCTGGCATGAGCCCTATCCTGATTCCAAAATCGAAGCCGAGAAGATTTGCTGGCGGTACCACAGGCAGCAAGGGCTGCCGGTGACCATGGTCTACCCTTGCTGGGTATTTGGTGAGGGTGATAAGACCTTCGTGCCACTTCTCGCCGATGCCATATTAAAGCGCGAACTTATCTTCTGGCGCAAGGATGTCATCGTGTGGCCTACGTATATAGAGAATCTGGTAGACCTGCTGATGCTGATCGCCGAGGATAAGCGTGCTGTGGGCAACGGCTATCTGGTCCATGATGGCGAATATACCACACTGGAGGAGTTCTCTGCCGGAATTGCCAAAGCCTTAGGCATACCTCCTCCCAATAGGTATATCCCGTATTCTCTGGCTTACGGGACAGCGATGGTGATGGAATTTGTCTGGAGGCTGTTGCGGAAGAAGACGAGACCACTTCTCACCACCTACACTGTGAAAAATCTTGGCTCAAGGCTTAAATTTTCCATTGCCAAGGCTGAACGCGAGCTCGGCTGGAAGCCAAAGATTCCTTACAGCGAAGGTTTCAGGCGGACGATGGAATGGTTGAAAACCCTTGACCATAGGACACTGAAACAAAAGTGACATGAAAGACTTTAGTAATAAGGTAGTCTACATCACCGGTGGCTCCAGCGGTATAGGCCTTGCTACAGCGAAAGCACTGGCCGCCGAGGGTGCCCACATCATCATCTTTGCCCGGAGGAAGGACCGACTGGAGCAAGCTCTTGAGGAAATACAGTCTATGAGGGTTTCCAGCTCTCAGCGGTTTACTTGCCGGCAGATGGATGTTTCCAGATGGGATGTGGTAAAGGCGGTCATATCTGAAGCTTTAGCTGATTTCGGCGTGCCTGATGTGCTTATCAACTGTGCCGGGCGCGCCTACCCCCGTGTTTTTGAAAAGGTCACCTACGAGCAGTTCGATGAGACCATGAAGATAAACCTCTATGGGATATGGCACACCACTTCTGTGCTCGTGCCTTATATGAAGCAGCGTGGTGGCTACATTGTTAACGTCTCTTCCATTGCCGGCTTCATCGGGCTATTCGGCTACACTGATTACAGCGCTTCGAAGTTCGCCATTATCGGTCTTTCTGAAGCCCTGCGAAGTGAACTTAAACCATATAATATTATGGTGTCTGTGCTGTGCCCGCCGGATACGGATACCCCGGGTTTTCACGAGGAGAACAAGACAAAGCCGGAGGAGACGAGAGCCATCTCTGCCAGTGCCAAGCTAAGACAGCCAGAAGAAGTAGCCCATGCCCTGCTTAAAGGTATGAGGAAAGGGGAAAGGTATATCATCCCCGGCTTTGATAGTAATATGATTTTCCTGTTGAAGCGGCTGTTCCCCGATCTGATTGAGTTTGTGATGGATAGCACTATAAGGAAGGTGCAGGCGAAAAGGCTTAAGGAGGAGTAAAGTGGACAAGAAGGACAGGATAATACCGATACTGGAGATAGCCACCGCAGCGGGGCTCATTCTTTTCTGGATAGCGTTTTTCACCGTCGGACTGGCTCCGAAAAACCCCCCTCAGTGCTACTTTGCCTATGAACATGCCTTTACTTTTCCCGATATTTGTCTGGCTCTCCTGCTTCTGACCTCGGGTATACTTTTGCTCAGAAAGAATCAATTCGGGAGAAGTCTTTCCCTAGTAGGTGCAGGTGCCCTCATCTTCCTCGGACTGCTGGACTTCAGCTTTAACGTTCAAAATGGTGTGTACGCTGCCTCGGCTGTTGATCTCGTGCTAAATGCCTTCATAAACGCCTGGTGTGTAGCCTTCGGGCTTGTTATGTTCTGGCGCAATCGATAGTGGTACTGGATTTGTGAGGACTAATCGTACACTATTTCTTGTTCATCACCGTTTGCCTCAAGTCTTTGATCCTCTAGACCACGGTTATTTTCGATTATATTCCCGTGTACTGGTTGTATAGCAAATTGACTGATCTTTCGCCGCCGGACCATCATGGCTACAAGCAAAAGCAGCATGACAACACCGATTGCCCCAGAGATGTAAACCGATAGGTCAGCAAGAGGTGCGTTGAAGAATACCCCAAAATCAATGTCCGGGAGGCTGACGGGAGGTGCCAGCCGTGAAGGGCCAAAACTGTGCCTACATCCCCCGCCACTTGGTGTCAAATATCAGGTTTATGTCAGCGCCGATGGAAAAAGACAGCAATTGGGGCTGGCTTTCACCGGCAGAAAGAGTGAGGTGCGAGGGATTGACCTGTTACAGTGAAGGGCAAAACCGCAGGGGGCTTTTAAGTGAGGTCAGGCAAAAGGGCACTCAGGATGATGCGGTGTTGGTCGGTGATTAGCTTTGATACACAGTGACTTATTTCACAGTCACCGATTTCGCCAGGTTGCGCGGTTTGTCAGGGTTCAACCCTTTGGCAACAGCAGTGTGATAAGCCAATAGTTGCAGCGGCACCACCGTCACCAGAGGATATAGGATTTCTTCCACCTGTGGCACCCTGACCCAGAAATCGTAGGCGTGACTGTGTCTGTCAGACACGCCGATGATGAATGCGCCGCGCGATTTGGCTTCAATGGCATTGCTCAGGGTCTCCCGGTAAGTGTAGTCCGCGGGGCAGATAGCCAGCACAGGTGTGCCTTCCTCTATAAGGGCAAGCGTGCCGTGCTTGAGCTCACCGGCGGGCATGCCCTCAGCATGGACATAGGCGATTTCCTTTAGCTTTAAAGCACCTTCGGAGGCTATGGCAAAGTTGATGCCTCGTGCGATATAGTAGAAGTCCTTGCTGTCCTTTAGCCTGGAGGCGAGCCGGCTGAGCTGACCGCTGGTGCTGTCAAGCGTCTCAAGCACCTTGCTTTTCATCCCCATAAGTCTGTGAGAGGCATCATCGAAGGAATTTACCATGGCAAAGGCAAGGAGATAGAACACCGCAAGCTGACAGAGGAAGGTCTTGGTGGCTGCCACGCCTATCTCCGGGCCGCAGTTTAGGTTGATGACCTGATGGCTGAGCTCGGAAAGCAGTGAACTGGGGCGATTTACGATTGAGATTATCTGAGCTCCAGCCTCCCTTGCCAGTTTTACCCCCTCTATAACATCAGCGGTCTCGCCGCTCTGGGAAATAGCCAGCACCAGCGTGCCTTTGTCTATGGAATCGCAGAAATAGCCGAACTCAGAAGCCATCACCACATCGGAAAACTTTCTGCCCACTCTGGAGAACAGGTACCTGCCCACCAGCGCAGCGTAGCGAGAGCTGCCACAGGCGGTCATCACCACGTGCCTTGCCCTGAGGATGTCCAGGGCAATCTTGGCGAATTGCTCTTTGTCCTGAGAGGCGCACCTCTCCAGTGCTGCTGGCTGCTCCATTATCTCTTTGAGCATAAAATGAGGGTAGCCATTCGTGTCACCCTCTGCCCAGCTTGCTTCAATCTCACGGAACTGCCTAGTCAGGCATGCCCCCCGGGCATCGTAGAGGTCCACCTTTTCCGGTCTGAGCACCGCTATCTCGCCGTCTTGTAGGTTCAGGCTGCGACGGGTGTAGGTGGAGAAAGCCAGGACGTCGCTGGCTATGTAGCAGCCCCTGTCATCAATGCCAATGACCAGAGGACAGCCCTTTCTTGTGCCAACAACCTTACCCGGCTCGTCGACAGAGATGGCGACAAAGGCATAGGAGCCGGCGAGTTTAGGGGCAATATTGCGTATGGCTTCCTCCAAGGAGCACCCGTTTTTGATTTCTTCTTCGATGAGGTGCGGAATGACCTCGGTATCTGTCTCTGAAATGAAGCGGTGTCCGCTGCTGATGAGTTCCCGGCGCAGTTCATCAAAGTTCTCAATTATGCCGTTGTGCACGACGGCTATACGGCCGTGGCAGTCGGTGTGAGGATGGGTATTCAGCTGACAGACTTTACCGTGGGTGGCCCAGCGGGTATGACCCAGGGCTGTGGTGCCAGGCAAATCGGAAAGGTTCAGCTTCTGGTGGACTTTTTCAATCTCACCGGCGTCCTTTTTTATGAACAGCTTTCCATTGTGAATGCTGGCAACACCCACCGAGTCGTAGCCACGGTATTCCAGCCGCTTGAGCGCATCAAGTACTATAGAGCCGGCCGACTCTCTGCCACAGTAACCGATGATGCCACACATCTTGCAGTCTCCTCAGGAGTTCCTAACTTTTGTTTTGGGATAGCCCTGTCCTGTTTTCCCGCACCCGGTATTTACACTCCGACAGTACTATTTTGTTTACCTCAACATCCTCTTTCAGGCATATCCCGGGGCCGACGAATGTGCCGGCACCCAACCGTACTCCGGGCATGAGGCTGGCATTTATGCCGATGCGGCAACCCCTGCCCGTGAACGCCCCCAGTTTATCATAGCCGGTGTCCACCACATCATGCCCTACCTTTATTCGCACCGTTCCTTTATCCAGCCGTAAGTTGGCTGTGACGGCACCGGCGCCGAAGGAACAGTCGTCACCGATTATGGAGTCGCCAATGTAATTGCTATGGAACCAACAGTTATCGCCGATGTAGGAATGTTTGACCTCAGTGCAGTAGCCTATAATTGAACCGCTGCCGATGTGACAGTAGTCCCTGATAAGAGCGTTGTTGCCAATAACAGAGCCGTCACCTACATACACCGGGCCCCTTATGACCGCATTTTCCAGCACCCTGACGTTATGCCCAAGTATGACTTTGCCCTCGATAATGGCCCGGTCTGAGATTTTGGCTGTGGGTGAGATAAAGGGCTGGGTGCTGTCGAGAAAATGTTCCATGACCTTGAAGATGTGCCAGGGGTACTTTATCGGCGCCCAAAAGTCCGCGTACGGTACAATTTTGATTTCACAGCCCTCCCTCACTAGGGTATTAAGGGCAGTTTCATAGACATCGTCCCTGGAGGTCTGAACGTGTTCGATGGCAGCAAGCAGCCTCTCCGGCTCATTGTGGAGGTGGACTACTATGTTCACCAGTTTGCTGGGTTCTTTGCCTTGTCCCGGCTTTTCCACAATGTGCTTTAGCCTGTTTGCTGAGTCTACCTCCAGATATCCGCCGGGGAAGTAGTCATTGACCTCGTAGCCAAGTATATATGCAAAGGCGGAAGATTTAGCTGACTCCTTAATTATACTGCGGTACGCCGTAATGGTGAAGACATCGTTGGGATTGACCAACAGCACCTGCCCCCGAAGATGGTGGTGAGCACATTTCAGGGCATCGGCGATGCCCAAGGGCTTCTCCTGGATGACTAGCTCAGTCCGGATACGGGGAATGTCTCTGATTACTCGCTCTATTGCTGCGATGTTTCCCCGGTTCCCCACTATGACGAACCAGTCAATTCCTGCAGCTTCGGCAAGCTCTATTTGGTGCAGCAACAACGGCTTCCCCAGGAAACTCAGCAGGAACTTGTCCTCACTGATGGGGAACATCCTTCTGCCGATGCCGCCACAGAGAAAAACTGCCTTCATAAGGCAAGCCCCAGTGCACTTTATCACATCCTCTCCAGTGACTTCAATAGCCATGATTTCCCCATCAGGGATACTGGAGTAGGCAACAGTGCCTTCGCACTAGACCCTGCCGAACCGTCTCTGCCGCTGGCCATAGACGCTCAGCGCTTTTTCAATCTCTGCCCTGTCAAAATCTGGCCAGAGCACCTCCGTGAAGTAGAGTTCCGTGTAGGCGGACTGCCACAAAAGGAAATTACTGATACGCATTTCGCCACCGGTGCGTATCAGCAAATCAGGGTCGGGTATGTCAGGAGCGTAGAGGTATTTGCGCAGGGTGGCCTCGTCCAGCTCCTGGGGTGAGGCCCCGTCTAAAAGGAGCTGGCGTGCCGCGTCCACTATCTCAGCCCTGCCGCCGTAGTCAAAGGCAACGCATAGCGTCATCCTGGTATTGCTTTTGGTGAGCTCAGTGGCTTTCCTGATCTTGCGCTGCAGCACGGGGGACAGCCTGTTGAGCCTGCCGATATGTCGGACCCGGATATTGTTCTCGTGCAGCACCTTCATCGCCTCATCAAACCTCTGCTGTGCCATGCGCGTCAGTCCCCGAACCTCGTCACGGGGCCTTTCCCAGTTCTCGGTGGAGAAGGCGAAGAGTGTGAGGTACCGTATACCATATTCGGCGAAGACCTCCACCACCCGGCGGATATTATCTACACCAGCCCGGTGACCCTCGAGCCGGGGCAGACCGCGGAGTTTCGCCCATCTGCCATTGCCATCCATAATTATGGCCACATGCGCTGGTATGTTCTTGATGCTAGACATAGGCTTCATGTTCCACCGGCTACAAGCGGTGCATTGAGGCGGGACAGAACACTCAAAAGCCAGTGGCCTTTGACGGTGCCCCCGGCCAATTTTTTATCATCGGAATCTAGCACCATTCCTGCCACCGGTAAGGCGCACAGCCCAGCCAGCCTCCACCGAGGCGCAATATTTATCGAAGCTGTGCGCAGTGAACGTATGCTGTCATCGCAGGACTGCTCAAACACCTCGCTCTGAGCTGAGGCCGACTTCGCTAACTTTACCGGCACCTTCCACAAGATGTTGCTACCATTCCCAGCTGTAATTCCGATGACCCCATTGCAATCGTCAGCTTTCACAACTTAAGTATACTACACTCTTAATAGTACATAAATACGATCTTTAAAAGCGCAGATAATCATAGTATCAACTGTTGTGTGCAGGACAGAAGGCATTGAGCATTGCCTTATACCCGTATTTAGCCATGCTGATGGACTGTAGCTTTTTAATTCTGTGCCGATTTCTGAATTGGTTCTCCTTTTGTAGCGCTCGTTCATCTGGGAAGCAACCGGGTACATGACTTTGCCGGTGGCATCGGGGTGTGGGCAGACTTCAATCACCTTGGTTCGTCTCTTCACTTCCTTGATGAACCGTTCCGGATATTGGCGGTATAAGTGGACGGTCTAAGCTTCTCGGGATAGCTGAGATAAGTGACAAGATAGGGGGCCTCACGTTCCCATGATCTGGTCACTTCAGGATAAAGCCCTCTCCACCCCTCGCAGAGGGCAGCTGGCGCTGCTTTAAATCCTGCCTCGTAGCGCTGTCGGTGACCTGCTGTACATCCTCGGCTACTATTTCCCGGTGCTTTTCCCTCACCTTGCTTAGAGAGTTCCGTACCTTGTGGAGGATGCAGCTCTGAAAATCAGCCACAGGATATACTTTTTCACTGCCCTGCACGAGACGCTTAAGACCATCGCCAATGAACAGGAGAGGCTTTGGATACATGGCGATACCCAGTCCTCAATATCATAGGATGCCTATGATACGGCCGGATAAAGAACGGCTGAAAGCCCCCTTCTCTTGTTCGGGGGGATTTTGATGTCCTCCACTTATCCGAAGAAGCCTTCGAAATCCCGCGGTTAGGGACCTTTTTAGACTTCCATGTGCTTTGGCAGAATGCCCCCCGCTCTACCAGCGCTACCTCTCTTCCGGTAACTCCTTAACCGTGCTTCCAAGCTCAGCTTTGGTGACCTCTCCAAGAAGTTCCCCTTTCTCCTCTTCCTTTGCCGGAATACATACTTCTTCTACTTCTTTCTTCGTGACTCAGCCTCCTGTACTTACTGTCTGTCCACCAGGAGGTATTTTCTTTAGTTCCACCAGCTTTACACAATTTCATACTACACCACCGTCAGCCCCGGCAAGACTGTGGTTATGCACCATGTATCCGTATTAACTCCAAGGCCCGCTCAACATTACAGAAAGCTATGGCACAATTTCCTTGGTAGTCTGACTTGAGTTGTAGTTTCTACGAAAAACGCTGAATAAGTGCCCCAGTTACCCTGTGTGGCTTCATTGAGAGTAAAGTGCCTTTGTTGAAGCTCATACTATGGGCTAACCGATTACACAACCCTTGGCGGTGAGCCTGAAAGAAGTTGATGAAGCAAGAGGTGTTTGTTTACAAAGCTGGCTTTTAGGGCTAAAATAGATGTGATTTTGGGCGGTTAGCTCAGCGGTTAGAGCGCTTGCTTCACACGCAAGAGGTCACTGGTTCAAATCCAGTACTGCCCATGCCGAAGTGGCGGAATGGCAGACGCGCTACGTTCAGGGCGTAGTGTCCGTAAGGACATGTGGGTTCAACTCCCACCTTCGGCACCACCGTGCGCCTGTAGCTCAGCGGATAGAGCGCAGCCCTGCGGAGGCTGAGGTCGTGGGTTCAAATCTCACCAGGCGTACCATCACGGGCGATTAGCTCAGCGGTTAGAGCGCCTGTCTTACACACAGGAGGTCAGTGGTTCAAGTCCACTATCGCCCACCATATTCAAGTGAGTTGGCATAAAAGCCCTGTCCTTGGCTTCAGTTACACCCCTCTCGGAATAGAGTCCTAGTGGAATACCGGTAGAACCACCAGTAGTTGCATAGTGAGACTTTGATACAGGATAGTTTGTTGCCATCAAATCCTTTAGGTGCTTCCGGATTATGTCTTTGGTCAAATAGAGCAACTTCCTCAGGTCCTCTAGGTTATGTATATCCCTCGGCTTTAATCCCCTTTCATCAAAAACCCTTCGATAATAGGGGACATTCGCATAGGCATGGTTAATAAGCTCGTGGAATTGCTGAATCTGATATTCCTCCAGTTTTTCCTTACTCCACCATTGAGACTCCTGAAGGAAGGCATAGGTTTCTGTAAACACACTTTTGTCGTAGTACATAGAATGGGGGGTAGCCAAGAAAATATAATCAGGAACGACCATATAGCGCGCTCAACCATAGACCGCCTGCTCCTGAGGCCATTATTCTTATGGGACTAACTTAACAAGTGGTATAATCGTTGGGGGTAGGTCATCAGCTTGAATTACTTTTTTTCATGCTATTGACTGGCTGATGAGAATTACCTATAATCCGGCTTGGGAATATCGATGAGGGGCGGCAAAGTGCAGCCGCGGTATCAGTGTCCTAGATGCAGTGCCCAGGTTGCTTTTGGGGTGAGGTTTTGCAGCAATTGTGGAACACAGCTGTTCTGGCCTACCCAGCAAACTCAGCAGCCTCCGCCTATCTATCAGCAGCAACCGCAATTTCGTTCTAAATTACGAGTCATTCCCCCCAGTCGGTTAGAGGCAATTCGTCCTTATTGTGCGGGCTTCTAGATGCGCTTTGCAGCCGCGCTCATTGATACGATAATTTTGAGCATTCTATCATTCATTGTTTTATTTATTACAGGATTTTTTGTTTTTATTTCATTACCGTTCGGAGGAACAGATATACTTGAAATGCCTGAAGAAACATTACCCATTTTATTCATTACACTATACATACTATCAAGCGTGATAGGAATAATTCTGATGTGGCTCTATTTTACAGCGTTTGAAGCTTCATCAAAACAAGCAACACCCGGGAAAATGGCATTGGGGATTATCGTAACGGACCTCGAGGGCACCCGTATTTCTTTTGCTCGTGCCAATGGTAGATATTGGAGCAAGATAATTTCTGCACTCACCTTGGGGATTGGTTTCATAATGATAGGGTTTACAGAAAGGAAACAAGGCCTGCACGATATCATAGCCGGCACGCTGGTCTTAAAAAAGTTGTGAGCCGGGGGTGAGGAATGGAACAATTTATTTGGTAGTTCATTCGGGGTACGGCTCTTAAAGTGTCTGCTAATTCTGGAGCCCCGGCTGTGTCACTTTTGCTTGCGACACACAGTTAATTGATAAACCGCGAAGCTATCATTATGGGCGGTACAGAAAAGGAAGCATCTCCACACCGTCAGCTTCTCCTGACCTCATCTGTCGGATCATAGAACTACAGCCCACAGCTATAGAAACGGCGCCTGCACTTTACACTGCATTGTGTCGCTTACAACTGCTTCTTCTTTTTGACGAGAAACGACCAATATTAAGCTACCGTTGAGCTATGGGGCTGGGATAGGACACAAGCAGCTGTTGCAAGGCTGGAATAAGCTGCTTTTTCTCGAATAAGAGTTCGGAAACTGTCCTGACCCCCCGGCCATTTGGAGAGCTTGGAAAACCGTTCCCGTTGCCCCAGACCTGTAGAAAAGGCACGATCACCACCGGAGCTGGTAGAGGCCGTGCTAAAGAGGAGAGAGGAATATCGGCACTGGGGGAAGGATAAAATAGCCGTGCTACTCAAAGAA